>DAITOA010000001.1:0-219198 GCA_036834365.1 Thermodesulfobacteriota bacterium
CGCCTTTGGTTGAAGGCCTTCGGACGGGGGTTCGATTCCCCCCGCCTCCACCATTAATTGATGAATGTTATGGATTGATGTCTTTTTTATAACAATCAACAACTAATAGCGCCTGACTGAAAACAAAACGCCGCTTGTTGAGTTTCTTGCCGATCCCTGCGCCTGGAAAGCCAAGGGGTAACCGATCGGAAGATTGTGAAGCAATTATCCTTTCCCTGAAAATTAAATAATAAATAATGACGGCATTTCCGAAACGTCCAGAAAGAAAACATGGCAGCGGGGAGAGAGATTGATCATGCATAACATCACGACTGGAAAGGTTAAATGCCAGATCTGCGGCAGTGAGACGGCATTGCTTGATGTCGTGGATTTCAATAAAAGCTGTGAAGAAGCGAGGGGTAAGTACCTGCCGATCTCCGGGATCCCCATCTACTATACCCATTGCCCGAATTGTTCGTTCACCTTCGCCCCGGAATTTGGGCAATGGACAGAGGATGATTTTCTGAAAAGGATCTATAACGAGCGGTACATCGATGTCGACCCCGATTATCTGGAGGTAAGGCCGCGGACAAATGCAGAAGTCATCTCGAATTTCTTCAGCCAACAAAAAGGTATGATTAAGCACCTTGATTATGGCGGTGGGAATGGAAAGTTAAGCGCCCTGCTGAAGGAAAAAGGATGGGACTCCCTATCGTATGATCCATTCCCGCGCAACGATATCGACATCAACGAACTGGGGAAGTTCAATTTCATAACAGCCCTCGAGGTGTTCGAGCATGTCCCTGACGTGAATCGGCTAATGAACAACTTATGCATGCTCATGGACAATTCGTGCCTGATATTGTTTTCCACCATGACAACGGACGGGAATATCAGGCAGAACAACAGGATCACCTGGTGGTATGCCTCTCCGCGAAACGGTCATATCAGTCTTTTTTCTAAAAAGAGTCTGATGATATTGGGGAATAAGTATGGATTAGGTTTCAAAAGTATCAGCAATGGTGTTCATTGTTATGTAAATCAAACGCCGGTTTGGGCAAGAAACCTGATAAACTGAATTAAATCCCCAGCATCACTTTCAGATGCTTTCCACGTAACGGCAGATCATCTCGGTCAATTCCTCGATGAGTCGCTCTTTCTCAAACGGCGATTCGAGAAACTTCACGTAGTGCGCCACGTTCTCCACGGCGCTGTGGATGACCTTGGCCATGGCCTCCAGGTCCCGCGGCGTGCTGCCCGTACGGTAGTACTCCAGCAGTGTGGAGATGATCACAAGCTGTTTCTTTTCCACCTCTTCGAAGAGCCTCCGCACGTCCGGGTCGGTGAATTTCATGACCAGGGCCTCCTTGTGGAACGAGGTATGGAGGTCGAAAACGGCAAAGGCCTTGACTATGTGGCCCCGGATGTTCTCCCTCATGGTGATCGAGTCGTCACGCTGGAGCGTGTAGATGCCGGTGACGAAGTTGTCGAGGTGCTCCTCGAGGATCTCCAGGAACAGGGATTTCTTGTTCTCGAAATAGCTGTAAAAGGTCCCGATGGACACACCTGCGTTGCCCGCGATCTCGTTCGAGCTCGTGCCCTTCATCCCCTTCTGTGCGAACAGGGCAAGGGCCGTATCCATGATGCGCTGTTTCCTTTCCCTGCTGCGGTTCTGTTTCGGTATGCGGATACGCATGATTACTCCATCTCATGCGAACCTAATACCCTGATGCCGGGGAGTCAATAAAAATATGAGTATCAACTCATATTAATGTTGACAATGTGAGTTGCCACTCATATTATTTCCGAAATAGTTCTTTCCATTCGCGGTTTAGATGACACATACTTGCATGGGGGATGGGGAATGAATGCACTGGTTACCGGGGCAACCGGGTTCATCGGTTCGGTGCTTGTCAGGGAGTTGATCGATCAGGGATGCAGGGTCAGGGCGCTGGCGCTGCCCGGCGAGGATACGGGAAGGCTGGAGAAGCTCGGCATCGATGTGCAACGGGGAGATCTCACCAGACCTGAGACCCTCAGCGGTGTCTGCAGAGGAACGGATGCCGTTTTCCACTTGGCAGGCAGGGTTGTGGACTGGGGGACCCGGGGACAGTTTTACAGGGCCATCTACCATGCAACGCTGAACCTGCTCCTGGAGGCATCCGGAACCGCCTCCAGATTCGTGTACATCAGCTCCATCGCAGCCATCGGCTTCGGCCGCCACATGAAGGGCATCAGGGAATCCGACCCTGTCTTCAAATCCGGCATCCCTTACAATGATGCCAAGCTCGATGCGGAAAGGCTCGTCTGGAACTTCCACAACACCGGGAAGATCAGCTGCACCGTCATCAGGCCGGCGAATGTGACCGGACCCGGGAGCGTCTGGGTGAAAGACATCGTCGAGAAGATGCTGAACATGCCCATGCCGCTCATCGACGGCGGGCGTCACAGCGCCAGCCTGATCTATGTGGACAACCTCGTGGATGGCATCATCCGGGCCGGGACCAGGGACATCGCCAGGGGTAAGACCTACCAGCTGCGCGACGACTGGGACGTCACGTGGAAGCGGTACATCGCGGACCTGGGCAATTTCATCGGCCAGAAGCCGTCGCTCAGCATCCCCTACCTCCCTGCGAGCATCGCGGGGAGGTTCATGGATCTCGTCTGTACCCCTCTGGGAATACGGCCGCCGATCTCCCGCATGTCCGTGGACATCGTGGGCAGGGACAACGACGTCGACACCTCGCTGGCAAAGGACGAACTGGAATGGCGGACACGAGTCGCGTACCCCGAAGCCATGGAGCACATTGGGGCATGGGTGCGGCAGAACTACGGAAGAGGTTGAATGTTCGGCATGATGCCGCAGGGATTATTCTCGGTTTCCACATACTACCGTGAAGGGGGTATCCATGAAGCTGTCGTTTCTCCTGTTTGTGCTGTACCTGAAGCTCAAGAGAGCCGCCAAGACGAACAAGGCGTTCAGGAACTACATCGGCACCGTTCAGCTCAAGATTCTCATCAGGACCGCTGACGGGAAGTACGGAAGGCTCTTCGTCTTCGACAAGGGGAAGGTGTCGTCCCTGGCCGGGGCCAATCACAGGTGTGATGCCGCCCTCGTCTGGTCGGACTCGAACACCGGGTTCAAGGTGATGCTTGCCGGCAGCGACGAGGCGACGTTCATGGCGGCCGCGGACGGCAAGGTGAAGGTTGAGGGGATGGCATATTATATCCAGTGGTTCAACGACGGGGTGAAGCTCACCATGTAGGTATGGCCGCGGCACGGGACGGGCGGCAGGGTCGGCAAACGCAGGAATGATGGAAAATAGAAGAGAAGAGGGGGTGTCCATGACCAATATATCCGGCGGTCATCTGGTTGGGAAATATCTGAAGGAAGTGGAAAGTGTCGACACAGTCTTCTGTCTTTCCGGAGGCCATATCGAGGCCATCCTGGACAGCTTCACGGAATACGGGATACGTGCCATAGACGTGAGGCACGAACAGGCGGCCGCCATGATGGCCCAGGCCTGGTCTGTCTACGCCGGACAGACAGGGGTATGCCTGGTAACCGCAGGGCCGGGGTTGACCAATGCACTGACCGGCATAGCCAACGCCTTCCTGGACAATGCACCTCTGGTGGTGCTGTGCGGGAGGCACCCCCTGCGTGACGACCTGAAGGGTGCGCTCCAGGAGATCAACCAGATGGATCTGGTCAAGCCCATCACCAAGTGGTCCGCCACCTGCTTCGAGACCAAACGGATTCCCGAATACCTCACTCTGGCCTTCCGGCATGCTGCAGAGGGGAGACCGGGGCCGGTATTCCTCGAGCTCCCTCCGGACATCCTGAACATCAAGGTGCCCTTGGACAAGGCACCCATGCCCACCCACAAGGCCCGCAAGTATACGGTCCATCCGGACGACTGGGATCTCAAGCAGGCCGCCGAGGTCATCAACGCGGCGAAGAAACCCCTGTTCCTGGGAGGCAGCGGGGTGGGGCTCAGCTGCTGCGGCATCGCCCTGAACCAGTTCATCGAGCGTTCCGGCATCCCCTTCATCCTCATGAACTACGGCAGGGGCGAACTCCCGGACAACCACCCCCTGTCGCTGTGGGATATCGGGAATGTGGGGATTCAGCTGGGCATCACCCAGGCGGACGTGCTCATCGCCGTGGGCCTGCGCTTCAACTGGCTCCTCCAGTCCGGGGCCATCATCCCGCCGCAGACCAAGGTTATCCGTATCGATATCGACCCCCATGAGATCGACCGGAACAGGCAGGCCGACGTGGGTCTGGTGGGTGACGCCTCCTCCGTGCTCAACCAGCTGCTCCCGCTCATCAAGAGGGCTGACCACGGGACCTGGATAAAAACGCTCCGTGCGGCGAGCAATGCCTTCATCGACCCCGAGCTGAAGCTGAGGGCCTCACCGTCAAGCCCCATCCACCCCATACGGCTCGTGGCACAGATCCAGAAGGTCGTGGGAGACGATGCCGTGTATGTGGTGGATGGCGGCGACACCCAGTATTTCGGTCTGGTGGGCTTCACTTCCCGGGAGAAGGCCGGGGTCATGGCCACAGCATCAGGGCTTCTGGGCTGCCTGGGAACGGGTATCCCCTTCGCCATGTCCGCCAAGCTGGCCCGGCCCGACAAGAAGGTCCTCCTCCTGCAGGGTGACGGCTCCTTCGGGTTCAATTCCATGGAGTTCGACACCATGGTGCGCCACAATATCCCGGTGGTCTGCGTGGTCAACAACGACACGGCCTGGGGCATGATCAAGCACAGCCAGGAGCTCTCCATAGGCTGCGACCGGCTCAGCTGTTCGGAGCTGGGAGAACGGCACTACGAGAAGATGGTGGAAGGCCTCGGCGGGTACGGGGAGTTCGTCACAAAGGACGAGGACATCATCCCAGCGGTCAAGCGTGCGTTCGAATCGGGAAAGCCCGCCTGCATCAACGTGATGACCGATCCCACGGTAACGAGCCCGGCCACGCCGCTGTTCTACCAGGCCCTCAAGATGGAGTGACACCATGAAGGCCCTCCTCTTCAATATCACGGTGCCGAACTATCTCGCGCTGCAGGTGCTGGGACGGATCAGCAGGAATTACTACTTCGAGGGTCCCTTCGCCACGGTGCGTCTCAGGGATGTCCCCGAACCCACTCTGCCGAACCAGGACTGGGTGAAGATCCGGGTGCGGCTGTGCGGTTTCTGCGGCAGCGATCTCAACCTCCTCATGGTGAAGGACTCGCCCATGGCGTCGCCCTTCACCTCCTTTCCCTGCATCTTCGGCCATGAGCTCTGCGGTGATGTGGTGGAGACCGGGAGATCGGCGGACACCTGCGCTGTGGGCGATCTGGTGACCGTAAGCCCGCTGTTGAGCTGCGTCCCGAGGGGGCTCTCGCCGGTGTGCCCGGTGTGTGAAGCCGGAAGGCCGGGGAACTGCGAACGGTTCGCCGAAGGCGGCATGGCTCCGGGTATGTTCACCGGCATCTGCAGGGATATCGGCGGGGGGTTCGCCGAATACATGGTGGTGCACAAGAGCCAGGTATACCGCATCCCTCCGGGCGTGAGTCCCGAATCGGCCACCCTCACCGAGCCGCTGGCCGTCGGCCTCCAGGCCGTGCTCGACAACATGCCCAAGGACAATGACAGGGTCCTCATCATCGGGGGAGGGGTCATCGGCGCCATGGTGGTCAAGGCCATAAGGGGGCTCGGGAGCGGGTGCGCCGTCACCGTGGTGGAGCCGTCGGCCTTCAATGCGGACTATATCAGGGGGTCCGGCGCGGATCACGTGGTCTCCGGAGACATCATCGGGACGGCCCTGAAGATGACCGGAGCGAAGGTGTACAAGCCCATGCTGGGGGAACGGATCGTCCAGGGCGGGTTCAACAAGGTCTTCGATACGGTGGGCCACTCGGACACCCTGCAGCTGGCGCTCATCGTCACGGCCGGGTGCGGGACGGTGAGCCTCGTGGGCATCGGCAACAAGACGACCTTCGACCCCACGCCACTGTGGCTCAAGATCCAGACCCTCAAAGGCTGCTACGGCTATGGGTACAACGATACCCCCTCAGGGCGGAAGCACGCCTTCGAAATCGCCCTCGACCTTATGAAATCAGGCAAGGTCCATGTGGAGGACATGCTCACACACAGCTTCCCCATTGACAGGTACCGGGACCTCATCGAGGTCAGCATGAACAAGGGCGCCCACCGGGCAGTCAAGACGGCGGTGAGGTTCTTCTGAGGGGTGTGATGCCGGGAGGTGAAGATCCTGCAGAACCCCCCTGTTCGTCGTGTTTGAAAATTGGCTCCTGGATTTCGACGACTCACTCGATAAATCCTGAGTGAGTCGTCGAAATCCAGGAGTTCAGGAAAAGTCTCGCATGAAGATAATGTTCAGTATCCGGGTTCTTTCCTCTTCAACCCTGACGATTTCCTTTTAAAAACCGTCAGGGTTGAAGAGGAAAGATTTTTCATTCCCCTGATTTTTCGCATCCAGCTTATCCCTTATTCCCCTTGCGCGCCATTGATATTCACGATATTACAAAAGCAGCGGTTACTTGGGGTTGGTTATGACATCTGTATTTTTTCCATGAGAGGAAATGTCGGGGGATAGGTTTATTCATGACTGATGCGTTCTTTTCCTTCTTTGAGAGCTTCCGTCTGCAGGACTTTTTTGACATCCTCATTATCACATCACTCATCTACGTCATCCTCATATGGTTCAAACACACCACCTCCCGGTTCGTGTTTGTCGGCATGAGTCTCCTAGGCTGCATATACATCGGTGCACGTCTTTTCCACCTCTACCTTACGACCCTGGTCCTCCAGAGTTTCTTTACCGTGCTCATCATTGCCTTGGTGGTGATCTTTCAGGAAGATATCAGGAGGTTCTTCGAGCGCCTTGCCACCCTGAGGTCGCTGGGGAGGAATCACAGAAAATCCTTTGCAGCAGGCAACAACACTGTTTCCGCAATCGTGGAGAGCGTGGCGGAATTTGCATCAAAGAGAACCGGCGCCCTCATCGTTATCCAGGGGAACGACCCCCTGGACCGCCAGCTGACCGGAGGATACAGCCTTGACGGCGTGGTGACAAAGCCCCTTCTCATGAGCATCTTCGATCCCCATTCCCAGGGACACGACGGGGCGGTCATCGTCAGCAACAACCGTATCGAGAAGTTCGGGTGCCACCTTCCCCTGTCTACGAGCATGGAAAAGGTCGGAGAGTTCGGATTACGGCATACCGCAGCCATGGGCCTTTCAGAGCGTTCCGATGCCCTGTGCATCGTCATTTCGGAAGAGCGCGGCACCATATCGGTGGCCAGGAACGCAGAGATGATCATCCTGAAGAACGCCGCCGAGCTGCGTGCCTATATCGAGAAGTACTATCAGAGCAAACAGCCGGAGCGTACCACGCCACTGTCCGGCGGGTGGTTCCGGAAGAACACCCTTGAGAAGGCCCTAGCCCTCATCCTGGCCGTCGGGCTGTGGTTCGTGTTCGGGTACCAGAAGGAATCAATCCAGAGGGACTACATCGTACCCATTGAATACCGCAAGATATCATCGGAATGGGAGATCGAGGAGTCGCGGGTGACGGACGCCACCATCACTCTCCTGGGATCCTCCCAGGCGTTCAGGCTTTTCGACCCCAACAGCCTCAAGATCTCTATTGATCTCTCTTCGCTGTCGGAGGGCAGACAGGTGGTAAGCCTCACCGCCGACATGGTGAATGTGCCGTCGAACCTCACCTTGGTCAAGATCAAGCCTGATCGCATTACCATAACGGCACGCCATCTCTATCCCAGGGACATCAGGGTGTCAGTCGACACCGTGGGGAAAGTCCCGGACGGGTATGAGCTCAGGGACATCACGGTGGATCCCCAACACCTTACAGTGCTTGCCCCTGTTTCCCTTTCAGTCAACATGATCTCCATCGCCACCGAACCTATCGAACTGAAAGACATGACAGCCCCTCAGACCGTCACGGTCAAGGTCGTCCCCTCCACATCGAAGATAAGGTTCAAAAACAACCAGACACCGTCAGTAAAGGTGATGGTGGATGTACAGGCCCTCGAGGAAAAAGTCCCCAAGGACCAGAAGAGACACTAGCTCAGGACGAATCCTTTCAGGGGCTAGTCGACAACGAGGTAAACGTTGTCTCCCGCCCGGGTCTTGTCCTTCACCTTGATGCCGATGAGATCGCCGGCCTTCGCCTCGGTGACGGCCTTGTTGTCGATCTGCATGGAGTCGATATCTTCCTCGAAGGTCGTCGTTGCGCCCTCGATGGAGATCTTATCGCCGACTTTCAGTGTGTCGCTCAGCTGGATGCCCGCGACACTGATCTTGCTGAAGAAATGGGTGACCTTGCCGATCAGTTTTTTCTCGCCAGCCATTGTCGCACCTCCTCTTGAATATTTCTATTATAATGCGATGCTCACGGGGATCTCAAGGGGAAATTCGCCTGTGATCACGGGATGATCAGCCCGGGCGAGCGAAACATCCCTGTCAGTCATATTCGTCGTTGATTTGTCGAGGCAATTCGGTGCGTTGGACAACAGGATCTTTCCCGAAGACCGGTCTACGTCCGGTCCTTCCCGCCGGCCTCATGGATGAGCAGGTGCGCAAAGGCAGCCACCACGAGGCCGTGGGTGATCTTCTGCTCCTTGATCATCCGGGAGAGCTCTTCCTTTGCCACGAGCTCTACCTTGATGGACTCGGTAGGGTCCAGCGACTGGCCTGACGCAAGAGAGCAGTTCATGGCCAGGAAAGAGTAGCACCGGTTGGTCTGCAGCGCCGGGTTGGGTTCCACGGTCCCGATATGCACCACGTCGGTGCTGATGTAACCGGTCTCCTCGGTCATCTCACGGACGGCCGCCTCCATGGGGCTCGAATCCTCTTCAGAAATGAGCCCACCCGGGATCTCTAGGGTGTCCCTCCGCACGCCGTGGCGATACTGGCGGATAGTCACCACGAGACCGTCTTCGGTGACCGGGATGATGTTGACCCAGTCTCCCAATTCGAACACGGTGAAGTCCTTGATGATATTGTTGGGCAGGAAATGATACTTGTCCTGGCGGACATTCACGAGCCGGTTCCGATACACGGTCTTGGAGTAGAGGTAGTTCCAGTCCTTCTTCATGGATGCCTCCCGGGATTCCTGTGATAGTACCATGGAAGAAGACGCATATCCATAACGTGTTTATTCCATATTCATGCCGCCCTTGTTGCCGCCCATGACGCTTTTGTGGTAGGTAGAGACAGGAGATACCCATGAAGTGCGTATACATGGATGAGCAGTGCTACCGGTTCCACGATGACGACCATACCGACAGGTGTTTCCTGTGCAGCCAGAATTCACAGAAGCTCTTCATCGTACGTCAGGTCTCCAGCATGAAGATGGTGCACATGTGCGGGGAGTGCATGGTCAACAACGGCGAGGAGTATCTGCTCGACAACACACGACCCTGGGAGGGCCTCAAGGGGAAGAGTGGGTAGGGCCCCTCAGATTTCGTAGAGCCTCGGGAACTTCAGCGTGAAGGTCGTTCCATCTCCTTCCCTGGAAGCAACCTCGATCTTGCCCGAATGGGCATCCATGATCTTCCTGACAAAGGTCAGGCCCAGTCCGGAGCCTTTCTGACGTTCTTCCTTGCCTCTGGCCCGGTAGAAGGGCTCGAAGATGAACGGCAGCTTGTCGGGCGGGATGCCTTCTCCGGTATCCGAGATGCTCACATAGGTGTAGTAGTCGTCATAATCCATGACCACGGTTATCTTGCCGCCGGGTGGCGTGTATTTCGTGGCATTGCCGATGATGTTGGTGAAGACCCGCAGCAGACTTTCCGGATCGCCCAGGATCTTGGGCATGTCCGCCTTGCCCGAGGACTCGAGGGAAAGTTCACGCCTCTGGCACAGGGGGGTGAGTTCCTCGATGCTCCTGTCCACGATATCCGTGATCACCAGGGGGACCTTCGCCTCGGAGAATGACCCGTCTTCGATGCGGGAGAGGTCGAGCCAGTGGTCCACCAAGTCATGCAGGGATTGAAGCCGCTTTTCGCAGCGGTCGATGATATCCCTGGTGGACTCGCTCAGCTCGGAGTCGGCGATGACCTTGAGCGTCTCGAAGTACTGCATGATGGTCACCAGGGGGGAGCGCATTTCATGGCTCACGAAGGTGATGAAGCTCCGTTCCATGCGCTCCTTCTCTTCACGGAGCCGGTCGGCCTCTATCTTGAGAAAACGATGATCGAGACCGCGCTTGGTCACGGCGCGGATCTGATCGGGGGTGAAGGGCTTGGGCAGGTAGTCGTAGGCACCCTTCTTCATGGCCTCCACCGCCGATACGATGGAGGCATACCCGGTGATCACGATGAGGACGATGCCAGGCATCTCCTTTGACAGGAGCTCGATGATGTCCATGCCCGAGCAGCTCGGCATCTTCAGGTCGATGAAGGCAAGGTCCGGCTTGTTCGAGCGTGCCAGACCTATGCCTTCATGACCGTTCGAACTTGTCACTACGGAATAGCCGTTTTTTTCAAGGGCCTGCCTGCATCCATCCAGAATGGATTCCTCGTCATCGATGATGAGGATCCGGGCAGGGTCTGCCCCCGCATGATCCATGGACCGTCACCGAAGGAGGTTGCCCACGTACCTGAGCAGGTCGTCCGCCTTGATGGGTTTGTGGAGTACCAGGTCCACGGTGGGGAGATCCTCCGGCGGCTCGAAGGACTGGTACGGCCCTTCCAGGTCCACGGCGCTGAGCATGATGAGCGGGATCTGCTTGCCTGTTTCCGATGTCCTGAGCCTCGATACCACGTTGAACCCCTCGCTCCAGGTCTCCATCATCATATCTATGATGGCCAGGTCGGGGGTGACGGACTTCGCCATGTTGATCCCTGATTTACCGTCCTCGGCCAGGAAGACCTCATACCCCCCCTTTTCCAGGATGAGCTTGGTGGCCATGAGGAAATCCTTGTCGTCATCGATCAACAGAACCTTTCTTTTTGAGTCCATTGTTTGTACCTCCTTCAAGGATTTCGTACCGGAGGAACAGCAAGGAGGATGCCACTTTTCAACCTGTTGAAATGATGACCATAATGAGAACACCAGGGAGGGGGGCACGTGACCGGGATGGGGTGAAACTCCCCACAGTGGAGAAAGATGTCCCTCAGGGGATCTCCTCAGTCGTCATCGGTACCATCGTGGCCGTTCACGGCGATGCCGTAATTCCTGATCTTGATACGCAGAGTCTTGCGGTCTATGCCCAGAAACCCGGCAGTCTTGTTCATGTGGTAGTTGAAGTGCTTCAGGGCCTTCTCAATGTGGTCCTTTTCCACGTCAACCAGACGCATCCTACCGGAGAAGGAGTCCACCACCGGTGCCTTGGCCCGGGTATCCTGGCCGTAGTACAGGATGTCCGATAAGGTTACCTCGTCATGGTCGCACAGCACGCACAGCCGTTCGATGGTGTTCTTCAGCTCGCGGACATTGCCGGGCCAGGCATAGGTGTTCAGGGATTTCACGGCCTCGGAGGAGAAGTATCTCGCCGAGGAGTTGTGCTTTTCCCGGTAGATCTCGAGGTAGTGTCCAGCGATCTCGATGATGTCGGAACGATGCTCGCGAAGCGGTTTGATGTGGATGGGAACCACTGAGATCCGGTAGAAGAGGTCTTCCCGGAAGCTTCCCGCCTCCATCTCCGATCTGAGGTCCTTGTTGGTCGCCGTAATGAGCCTCACATCAACCTTCTCGGGGATGGAGCTTCCCACCCGGGGGACCTCCTGCTCCTGGATGACGCGCAGGAGCTTGGCCTGTATGTCGAGGCTGATGTTGGATACCTCATCGAGGAAGAGGGTACCCTTGTCGGCGATCTGGAAACGCCCGTCCCGTGATTCGACGGCGCCGCTGAAGGCACCCTTGATGTGGCCGAAGAGCTCGCTCTCCATGAGGTTGTGCACCAGCGATGAGCAGTCAACGGGAACGAAATGCATGCCGGAACGTCTGCTCAGGTTGTGGATGGTCCGCGCCACGAGTTCCTTGCCGGTGCCGCTCTCGCCGGTGATGAGTACCGAGGTGTCGGTCTGGGCAATGCGACGTACCGTCTCCTTGAGGTCCTTCATGTAGTCGCTCCCGCCGATGAGCATGGCGAGGGAGTCCTCCCTTTCCCTGAACACCGTGGTCTCCAGGCACTCGTTCACCGCGTTTCTCAGGTCGCCGGCACCGAACGGCTTGGTGAGGAAATTGACCGCCCCCAGGCGCATGGCCTCCACGGCCAGAGGGATCGTACCGTAGCCCGTAATGATGATGATCTTTGCCGAGATGTCCTGTTCCTTTTTCAGGATCCTCAGGATCTCGAGCCCTTCGATCTTGGGAAGCCTCACATCGAGGAGGATGAGGTCGAAGCGGCCTGCAAGAGCAAGACGCAGACCGTGCTCCGCCTCACCGGTGCTTTCCACTTCGTGGCCCATACGGGTGAGGATCTGCTGGCAGCCGTCACGGATGGACTCTTCGTCATCAATGATCAGGATGTGCTTGGATTTTTTAGCCAATACTGCATTCCTCCCGTGACGTCGTGGTATTTTCAGTCGACGGATTGCCGGCGGGCGGCAGGGTGATGGTGAAGGTCGTCCCCCTGCCGGGCTCGCTTACCACATCGATGAAACCGCCGTGTTTCTGGATGATGCCGTAGGTGATGGACAGACCAAGGCCGGTACCCTGACCGGGATCCTTGGTGGTGAAAAAAGGCTCGAAGATGTGGGGAAGGTATGCCTTGTCTATCCCTTTGCCTGTGTCCCCGATGGAAACCTTCACTGCGCCGGTGCTGGAGAGCCTGCTCGATATGGTGAGCGTTCCCTTTCCTCCCATGGCGTCGGTTGCATTGATGAAGAGGTTCAGGAAGACCTCTTCCAGCCGGGAGAGGTCGCCCATGACGAGCGGGAGTCCCTCGGCGAGATCGGTCTTCACCTCGATGCCATGGAAGATGGACTGGTCCTTGACCAGATTGAGCGAGGTGAGGACGACCTCGTTGATGGACAGCCGGGTCATGTCTCCGGAGGGTGTCCTGGCGAAGTCCAGGAGGTTCTGAACGATCTTCTTGCAGCGCTCGGTCTGGTAGATGATCTTCTCCAGGTTCTGGCGGGAGGGGTCTCCAGGGTCCATCTCCTCGAGGACGAGGTTGCTGTAGAGAAGGATGCCTCCCAGGGGGTTGTTGATCTCGTGGGCCACGCCTGCCGCCATCTGGCCCAGCGAGGCAAGACGCTCGGTGATGGTTATGCGCTGGAACGCCTTTTGGAGCCGGTCGTCGCGGTCTTTCAGGGAGCGGGCCATGTTGTTGAACGCCTGATCCAGCATGTCGAAGCCTGATGAACTGCCCGGCGGGAGCTGGTAGTCGAGGTCTCCCGATGCAATGGCTTCGGTGGCCCGGTTGAGGACCCTGATCCTGCGTATGATGCTCTGGCCCAGCCGGAAGGAGAAGAAGAAGGCGATTACCATGCCGACCGCAGTGACACCCAGGAAGATAAGAACGGTCCTCATCATCATGTCGCGGTACTTCGCCTCGAGGATGCCGGTATAGAGCATGCCGATGATCCTGTTGTCGATGTCCCATATGGGTGTGTACGAGCTGATGTACCAGTCATTTACCACGAATGCCCTGCCGATCCAGTCCTTTCCCTGGCCGATGACCTGGTCGTACACCTCCTTGGAGACGATGGTGCCCACGGCACGCTCGTTCTCCCTGGTCATGACGTTGGTGGATATCCGGACGCCGCCGAGGAATATGGTGGCAAAACCCATGTCCCGTCCCCGGTACCGCTCCGCACGGTACACGGTCTCCTTGATGGTGTCGACGATGCTGTAATCGCGGTTTAGCAGCACGCCGCCCACCAGGGCGCCGAGGAGCCTGCCGCGTCTGTCGATGATGGGGTAGGCGGCCCTGAGCACCATCCCGTCGGTGAGGACCTTTTCCTTGATCTCCACGGATTTCTCCGTCTTCACGATCCCGATCTTCACCCTCTCGGCAAGCTTGGGATTCTGGGCCAGGATGACGTCGTAGGGCATGATGATGGCCGAGGACGCGGGTTTCCTTTCCTTGAGGCAGGTCCTCACCACGGAGTCCCAGAGGATGACGTCGCCCTTGGCGTGGGGATTGGCTGCGCGGTAGATCACCTTTCCGTTCGTGTCCACCAGGGTGAGCATGTCCAGTTCCATGTGCCCGGGGGTCACGAAGGTCCCGCTCCTGATGAGCACCCTGAGATCCTCGAGGGGTTCGAGGTTGCCGCTGGTGATGGCGTCGTGGATGGGGGACCGCAGGGCGATGAACTGGAGCTGGTATTCGAGCCGCTCCAGGTTGTGCCGGTACACGAGCTTGGCCGTGTTGATGTCCTGCTGGACCTTGCGCTGGACCTCGTCAAGGGTGGACTTGTTGATCATGGTGATGCCCACCACCGATGCCACGGCAGCGGTGAGGCATGTGGCGATCAGAAACCCGATGACAAGCCGGCTCTGTAATTTCATGGTATACGCACGTTCACTCCCTGTTGCGCGCAAGGGGGATCGTCCTCATTATTACTATAACACCCTGAATTGAAACGATCAACGGAACATGAATCTTCTTTTCACGATCATCTTGCATTCAGAGAGGATATGGACTAAGTCCTGCCCATGATAGAAGCGGCCCCGAGCCTCGTCTTCGCCGATGATAAAGGCAATATAATGGATTTCCCCGGCCTCGCCATGGTCGGGCGAAGCGGAGACTACCTCGTGCCCGTCGACGGACAGGACACCATCCCTCTGCCTGCCGGCGCCCAACTCTACGTCATGCCCCATCGGTATCCCGTGGGGATGGACCCCGACACAGGGGAGATCGTCGTCCTGCGGGAAAACCCCTATGACGGATCGCAGCCCGTGTTTGCCGTGGCTGCGTTTCTCCCCGCCGCCCATACGCAGACGTTCCTCGCGGCATGGGAAGGCCGGGGTGATGCCGGAGAGCTCCCGTTCTTCGCCTACACGGCCCTTGGCTGGAAAGACGGGTTCGTGACCACGGCCATGAGGACGGACCCATCCCACAGACAGGACCCCGACAGGTTCGACCATGCGAGGGTGGAAGAGGGGATACGGCAATGGAGGAACGAGTTCCCCGGCAACCGACTCGTGGACCACCTCACGAACTGCGCCACGTGTTACGGCTGCCCGGCCGCGCTCAATCTGTTCCAGGGTAGAGAAGAAGCTCCACTTCCAACCTCTCCGGCGTGCAACGCCTCCTGCGTCGGGTGTATCTCGAAGCAACCCTGCGACAGGCCTCCCTCACCCCAGGAGAGGATCGCCTTTGTGCCGAGGCCGGAAGAGATAGTCGAGGTGGCGCTGAAACACATCTCCACGGTTGACGATCCCGTGGTGAGCTTCGGCCAGGGCTGTGAGGGGGAGCCGCTCATGGTGGGAGATACCATTCGTGAGGCCATCAGGCTCATCAGGGCTGCAACCTCGAAGGGAACGATAAACCTGAACACCAACGCGAGCCTGCCCCAAAAGGTGGCAGAGCTTGCCGATGCAGGTCTCGACAGCATGCGTATCAGCATGAACTCGGCCAGGAGGCAGACCTACGAGGCGTATTTCCGGCCCACGTACCCCTTCGAAGCCCTTGCCCGGAGTGCCTGCGTGATGAAGAGCAGGGGCAGATTCGTCTCCCTGAACCTGTTCGTGTTCCCCGGACTCACCGATGCTCCCAGGGAAGTGCTGGCACTGAGACGATTCATAGAGGAGACAGGTGTGGACATGATCCAGTGGCGAAACCTCAACATCGATCCTGACGTATACCTGAACATGCTCGGGCAGACCCTGCCGGCAGGCATCGGCATCCGGGATCTCATCGGGAGCATCCCCCTGCGGAGGGGATATTTCAATCCATACCTGGGGGGATGATCAGAATTCCACGAAGCCGCCCGATCCGTCATCGGCCGGCATGGGTGTGTCGGCGCTCACCTCTTCCCAGAACTCCAGGAGGATGACCGTGAAATCGTCATCCAGTGCATCCCTGCAGTTGAATGAACGCACATCGGTTTCAATGGCATCGATGATCTCGTTTCCCCGCAGAGACTGGACGGCCTTCCTGAAACACTTGATGAGACGCTCCTTGCCGTACTGATTCCCGTCGGCATCTTCTGTTTCAATGAGGCAGTCGGTATACATGAGCAGGGCATCTCCCATCCCGATGCCTGTCTCGGCCTTTTCCTCATACCCGCCGTCCTCGAAGGAACCAAGGAAGAAACCGTCGGTATCGAGCTCCTTGATTTCGCCGGTCGCCCGCTTAAAGAGGAGGGGGGTGGGGTGGCCGGCATTCGTGTAGGTAATGTTCTTGCCGAACCGGTCCGTCAGGACGAAGAAGGCGGTGATGTAATCCTCGTCGAGGACCGGCTTCAGGTCGCGGTTGAGCATATGCATGAGGATGGTGGGGCTTGCCACTGTGGCTGCAAGTGCATGAAAGCTCATCTTGAACATCGACGAGATGAGGGCCGCGGCCACGCCGTGTCCCGATACGTCCGCAATGATGAATCCGGTCTGACCTCCGCCCAGGTCGACTACGTCGTAGAGGTCCCCACCGATATGAATGGAAGGAATGTACTTGCAGGTGAAGCTCACACCGTTGAGGTTTTCGAAGGTATCCGGCAGCAGACTCTTCTGGAGCCGGGCGGCCATTTCCAGCTCGCTGACCATGCGATGGTTCTGCGCCCTGATGATCTCGTTCTTCTCATCCATTTCTGCCAGGGTTATGGTCAGCCTGGCCGCCTGTTCCTCCATAAGATCCCTGGTCTCGGCGCTCTCCATGAGGAGACGCTCCATATCCTCTTTCCGCCGTATCTCCTCTGTCACATCAGTGAAGAGTACAACGGAATATCTGCCTCCCTCCTTCGGTTCCACCGTGTGCAGGGTCTTCTCTATGGTATGTACGTTGAGATCTTCGGTCTGCAGGGAAACCTGCCGGCTCTTGTTCGAGAGGAGGTCCCTGACGACTCCGGGGGCCTCTGAGACGGATTTGCCCATGAGGTCTTTTGACCTCAGGGAGGTTATCTCCTCGGCCTTCCTGTTCCACATGATGATGCGCTCAAGATCCGAGACCAGGAGGAGGCCGGACGGAAACGTCTTGGTGAGCTGGACGATGAAATCGTCGCGTATCATGGGGGCAGGATACGCCACCCTGCCGGGGGCTGTATCCCTGCGGTAAATGAGTCGCACCTTGTTGCCGCATCCCTCGTAGATAACCTGGTTGAAGAAGTTCTTGGCGATCTGGATGCCGAGACCGCTTCCGATGTGTGCATGGGGATCGGGATTGAATTCTTTTCGGTAGTCAAAGCCGTTGCCCTGGTCGGTGACGATATATTCCAGTGTGTCCCTCTCCATATAAACCTGGAGTGTCACGACACGGTTCATATAATCTGGATTTTTCGCTCTCTGCTTCAGAAGTTCCTCGAAGGATCCCTTTTTCACTGCCCTGGCCTTTTCTTCCAGGGAGATGTTCAGGTTTCCGTGCTCCACGGCATTGAGGAGGATCTCGCCAAGCGCCATCTTGAGCATCTCCACATCGGGACACACGGCCCTGGCGTTCAAGACCGCCTGGTTGATGAAAAAGGGGAGCTTGTCTATATCGTTACCGAACCGGAGGGCCTTCTGCTCACTGAGGACGCAGTCGGTATCAGGCATGATGCCGATACACAGGGAACGCTGGTGGTCTTGAATCCGTATGATACATTCCAAGAGCTTATCGACGGAGACGGGTCTTATGAGGTAATCCAGGACGCCCATGCGTATGCATTCAAGGGCAAGGAAACCGTCAACCTTGCCGGCGGCTACGATGAGCAGGGCGCCGGGACAGCTGCCGTGAATCTGTCTGAGGGTCTTCAGCCCCGTGTCGTCCTTGGGATCAAGTGCGACGAGGACGAGGTCGGGCTTTTCCTCCATCAGGTGGACAAGACCCTCACCGGGGGAGAAGACGTGCAGTGCACGATATCCTTTCCGGGAGATTCTCTTTGCAAGCTCTCCGGAGGACTTTTCAGGATCGATGATGAGGATGCTCTGAATGACCTTCATGGTTGTTCCGGCCCGTATGGCCGCTCAATGCATGGAAACGAAGCGTGATTCTCAGCACTTCTCATTTCGAACCATGTTCATGATGGTGCCGGCGATGGAATGCAGTGATACGATCTTGGACACCCCGCCCATCTCTATGGCGACCTTGGGCATACCGAACACCACGCAGCTCTCTTCATCCTGTGCTATGGTGAAGGCGCCTGCATCCTTCATTTCCCGCAGGCCCCTCGCCCCGTCGTCACCCATACCGGTGAGGATGACCCCCAGGGCATTGGGTCCCAGTGTGTTGGCCGCCGACCTGAAAAGGACATCCACTGAGGGAATATGCCGGTTCACGGGAGGACCTTCCTTTACCCGCACGTAATATCCCTTGGGACCCTTCTGGACGATCATGTGCCTGCCGCCGGGGGCGATCAGTGCCTGACCCTGCTTCAATTCGTCATTGTCCCTCGCCTCGATGACATTCATGGCGGAAAGCCCGTTGACCCGTTTTGCAAAGGAGTTGGTGAACACAGGCGGCATGTGCTGTACGATCAGGGTCGGAGGGGCATCGGCAGGCATCTTGTTGAGTATCTGTTCGAGGGCGACGGTTCCCCCTGTCGATGCGCCGATTATAAGGATCTTTGATCCATCCCGCACGGAGATCAATCTTTCCGATTTGATTACGGCATCCATGCCCAGCTTCGGGGGAACGATGAGATTCGGGGGGGAGACGGCCTTTTTCAGTTTGGCCGAGGATGCCGCCCTGACCTTGGAACAGAGATCGATCCGCAGGTCTTCTATTCCTTCACTGATCTTCACCTTCGGCTTGGCCAGGAAATCGATGGCGCCTAGCGACAGGGCCTTTACCGTGGCATCTGCACCCTGTTCTGTGAGCGAGGAAAACATGACAACGGGCATGGGTGATGAGCGCATGAGCCGGGAGAGGAAGGTGAGGCCGTCCATCTTGGGCATCTCGATGTCCAGGGTCAGCACATCGGGTTTGAGTTCCTTGATCTTGCGTATGGCAATGAGTGGATCCGGTGCCGTTCCCACCACCTCGATCCCGGGGTCGGAGTCGAGGATATCCTTGAGGAGTTTCCTCACCAGGGCGGAGTCATCAATGATCAATACCTTTATTTTTTCCATATCCGTCTCACTCGAAGATGGTCAGCTCGCCACCTTCCGCATGGAGTTTCTCCTTCTCCTGGAAGAGCTTGGTCTTGTATGCCTGTTCCGCCTCGATGATCCGGGAGTCGACCGTCGATTTGAGCCTCTTGAGCAGGACCTTTGCGGTATCGGGAAAGTACAGGATCTTCCTGCCCGCGTAACCGCCCACATCCTCCTTCACGATCTCGATCTGTTCCATCTTCAGGAATGCGCGAACGAAATCGATGTTGGACTCGGGAACATTGCCGTCGGTCTTGCGGAAGTTCAGGACATGTCCGCCTCCGAACACCTTCGCCTGGAAGTGTTTCTGGGAGCCTCCCTTTTTGATCATCTCATTGATCAGCTGTTCCATGGCGAACATACCGTACTTGGCGGACTCGGAAAGGAACATCTCTTCGGAACGCACGTCGCCGGGGAGCATGAAGTGGTTCATGCCGCCAATGCCGGTCTTTGTATCCTTGATGCACACGGATATGCATGAACCCAGGACCGTGGCGATGACATCCGAGGAACTCACATAGAACTCGCCAGGATAGATGATCACCATGGTCCGTTTGAATTTATCACTGTGTCTTCTATACATGTTACACCTTCTGATACACCGTGTGTTTCAGGAACTTGAAGAGGTGTTTCATGGACATGAGGGATTCCGAATGGCCGATGAACATGAGCCCCATGTCCTTGAGGTGAAGGTGGAACTTCTGTACCAGGTCCGACTTCGTCTCTTCGTTGAAGTAGATCATGACGTTTCTGCAGAAGATAACGTCGAAGGATCTCTTCATGGGAAAGAGACGGTCCATGAGGTTGAGCTTGCGGAAGGTGATCATGTTTTTGATCTCCTTGCTCGCTTCATACCCTTCGACGGTGCGGACCAGGTACTTCGTGATGTAGTTCACTGGCACCGGGGCGATCTGCTGACTGGAATAGACCCCCCGGGCCGCCTTGGAAAGGATTTCGGTATCAAGGTCCGTCGCCAGGATCTTGATGTCCCAGCCTCTTTCCTCCCGGAGGGCGTCGGACACGGTCATGGCAATGCTATAGGGTTCTTCCCCCGACGAGCATCCTGCTGACCATATCCTCAGACGTCTCTCGCGGCCTTTTCTGGCCACCTCAATGAGGGTGGGAAGTACCTCGTCATGAAGGAACTCAAAATGATGCTTCTCGCGGAAGAAGTCGGTCTTGTTCGTGGTGACGCGGTTGATGAGATTGATGATCTCGTTACCGGCATCGGAACTTTCTTTCAGGTACTGATAGTACTCGGAAAAGTTTTTTAAATTCAAAAATCTGAGTCTTTTAGACAATCGTGCGACAACCAGATTTCTCTTCCTGTCGGACATGTGGATGCCCGTCTCCCGGTAGATGATTTCCCGAAAGAGTTGGAACTCCTTGTCGGAGATACTGTATGATTGCGCGCACAGCGTTGAATTCATACGCCATCGACCATATTAAGCTCCTCATCCGAGAGCAGTCTGTCAACATCGAGGAGGATCACGAACTTGTTGTCCTTGATGCCCATGCCGAAGATGAATTCGGTGCTTACCCCGGTAGAGAAATGCGGACGAGGCTTGATGTCCTCCTTGTTCAGCGTGATGACATCGCTTACGGCATCAACCACGAGCCCCATGATCCTCCCCGATACATCCAGGATCATGATGACCGTGAACTGGTCGTATTCCTTGATCTCCATGCCGAAGCGCTCGCGCAAGTCGATGACCGGGACGACGATTCCCCTGAGGTTGAGCACGCCCTTGATGAACCTCGGCACATTGGGGATCGAGGTGCAGCTCTGATATGCGATGATCTCGTTGAGCTTGAGGATGGAGATCCCATAGGTCTCCATCCCCAGTTGGAAGGTCACATACTGGTTTGATAGCGCCTTTGCCGTTTCGTTCTGCTGAGCCATGGGTGTACTCCCCATTAGAATTCCTCGAAATCGTCTTCGAATTCGGATACTGTTTCGGTTTTTGCCGGTTCCATGCGTGTTTTGTGCTGGGGCTGTTTTTTCGTTGGGGATTTCTTTGTCCTGGTTGATTCGGTCTCGCGGGTGACCTTGAAGCGGTCCACGGTATCGGCCAGGTCTTTGGCCTCGTTGCTGAGGCTGTCCGATGTGCTGGCGAGTTCCTCCACCGTGGAAGCGTTCTGCTGGGTGGTGGTGTCGATCTGGGCGATGGCCCGGTTCAGCTCGTCCACGCCTGAAGCCTGCTCGCTGGATGCCGCGGCGATCTCCTCCATGACCTGGGAGAGGTCCTGGATGTGCCTGATGATCTGTTCCAGGGACTCCCCGGATTTCTTCACCATGATGTCGCCAGCGGCGATCTTGTTCACCGTGTCCTCGATGAGGGCCTTGATCTGGCGGGCGGCCTCCGCCGACCTTTGGGCCAGTGCCCGTACTTCTTCGGCGACCACGGCGAATCCTTTACCGTGCTCGCCAGCCCGGGCGGCCTCGACGGCGGCGTTGAGGGCCAGGAGGTTGGTCTGGAAGGCCACCTCGTTGACCGTGACGATGATGTCGCCGATCTTCTTGGATGCGGCGGAGATCTCGCTCATGCCGAGGACGAGCTCCTGGGCGGCTTCTCCGCTGGAGCCGGCCATGCGCACCATCTCCGTGGCCTTCTGGCGGCCGTCGGTGGCGTTCTCGGCGTTGTGTTTGATGGAGGAGGTCATCTCTTCGATGGTGGCCGCCACCTCTTCGATGGCCGATGCCTGCTCCTGGGTGGCCTGTGAGAGGCCCTGGGCTCCGGCGGCCACCTCCTTGGTGGCGGAATCCACCTGGAGCGAGGAATCCTTCACCCTGGTGATGACCTCTTCGAGGTTCTCCACGAAGGTGTTGAACCAGGATGCGATCTCTCCCACCTCATCGGTGGAGTTCACCGGCAGCCGCTTGGACAGGTCGGCCTCGCCCTGCGCTATGTCCATCATGCTGGATGATATCTCCCGAGCCCTCCTGGCTATCTTGCCGGCGAAGAGTGCGCCGAGCACGGCCACGACGATGGCGGTGATGAGGAGGAAAATCAGGAGCTCCATCTGGAGGCTGCGGACCGCTGCGAGGGCCTCGGATGAGGGGACGGCGGCCCAGACGATCCAGTCCAGGGGTTTGATGTATGCAAGGTAGCTTATCTTGCTGACCCCGCCGAAGGTGTAGTCCGATCTTCCCTGCTTCTTGTCGACGGCCGCCCTTACCCAGTCGTAGGTCTCGTAAAGGGTCTTGTTGTTGCGGAGTTCCGCCTTCGGGTGGTAGACACAGGTGCCGTCGGGCTGGAAGATGGCAAGGTACCCGGTGTCGAAATACTTTTCCTTGGCGGCCTCCTTGATGAGGTCGGCCTTGAGGGACTTCATGAGCTGTTCTTTGATGATGTCCAGGTTACCCTCGATGGAAGCGCTTCTCACCTCGGCCATCCTGGCGTAGGAATCCACCTTCACCTTGAGATACTCGAATGCCTGGTTCTTCAGATGTCCGCTGATGCTTATGCCTACATAGATGATAACGACAACAAGCGGTATCAAGCCTGCGGAAAGGATCAGGGCCGTGAGCTTCTCGCGAAGTTTCCATCGTATGCTCATACTGTGATCTCCTCTGTGTATAGACTCATTCTAGAATTCCTCGAAATCGTCTTCGAATTCGGATACTGTTTCGGTTTTTGCCGGTTCCATGCGTGTTTTGTGCTGGGGCTGTTTTTTCGTTGGGGATTTCTTTGTCCTGGTTGATTCGGTCTCGCGGGTGACCTTGAAGCGGTCCACGGTATCGGCCAGGTCTTTGGCCTCGTTGCTGAGGCTGTCCGATGTGCTGGCGAGTTCCTCCACCGTGGAAGCGTTCTGCTGGGTGGTGGTGTCGATCTGGGCGATGGCCCGGTTCAGCTCGTCCACGCCTGAAGCCTGCTCGCTGGATGCCGCGGCGATCTCCTCCATGACCTGGGAGAGGTCCTGGATGTGCCTGATGATCTGTTCCAGGGACTCCCCGGATTTCTTCACCATGATGTCGCCAGCGGCGATCTTGTTCACCGTGTCCTCGATGAGGGCCTTGATCTGGCGGGCGGCCTCCGCCGACCTTTGGGCCAGTGCCCGTACTTCTTCGGCGACCACGGCGAATCCTTTACCGTGCTCGCCAGCCCGGGCGGCCTCGACGGCGGCGTTGAGGGCCAGGAGGTTGGTCTGGAAGGCCACCTCGTTGACCGTGACGATGATGTCGCCGATCTTCTTGGATGCGGCGGAGATCTCGCTCATGCCGAGGACGAGCTCCTGGGCGGCTTCTCCGCTGGAGCCGGCCATGCGCACCATCTCCGTGGCCTTCTGGCGGCCGTCGGTGGCGTTCTCGGCGTTGTGTTTGATGGAGGAGGTCATCTCTTCGATGGTGGCCGCCACCTCTTCGATGGCCGATGCCTGCTCCTGGGTGGCCTGTGAGAGGCCCTGGGCTCCGGCGGCCACCTCCTTGGTGGCGGAATCCACCTGGAGCGAGGAATCCTTCACCCTGGTGATGACCTCTTCGAGGTTCTCCACGAAGGTGTTGAACCAGGATGCGATCTCTCCCACCTCATCGGTGGAGTTCACCGGCAGCCGCTTGGACAGGTCGGCCTCGCCCTGCGCTATGTCCATCATGCTGGATGATATCTCCCGAGCCCTCCTGGCTATCTTGCCGGCGAAGAGTGCGCCGAGCACGGCCACGACGATGGCGGTGATGAGGAGGAAAATCAGGAGCTCCATCTGGAGGCTGCGGACCGCTGCGAGGGCCTCGGATGAGGGGACGGCGGCCCAGACGATCCAGTCCAGGGGTTTGATGTATGCAAGGTAGCTTATCTTGCTGACCCCGCCGAAGGTGTAGTCCGATCTTCCCTGCTTCTTGTCGACGGCCGCCCTTACCCAGTCGTAGGTCTCGTAAAGGGTCTTGTTGTTGCGGAGTTCCGCCTTCGGGTGGTAGACACAGGTGCCGTCGGGCTGGAAGATGGCAAGGTACCCGGTGTCGAAATACTTTTCCTTGGCGGCCTCCTTGATGAGGTCGGCCTTGAGGGACTTCATGAGCTGTTCTTTGATGATGTCCAGGTTACCCTCGATGGAAGCGCTTCTCACCTCGGCCATCCTGGCGTAGGAATCCACCTTCACCTTGAGATACTCGAATGCCTGGTTCTTCAGATGTCCGCTGATGCTTATGCCTACATAGATGATAACGACAACAAGCGGTATCAAGCCTGCGGAAAGGATCAGGGCCGTGAGCTTCTCGCGAAGTTTCCATCGTATGCTCATACTGTGATCTCCTCTGTGCGATAATTCATGTCACCCTCGAAGCCATAGGAGAATTTCAAATGTGTTGACTTGTTGACCTGGATTGCTTCCAAGGACGCAACCGCCAGGTCCTTCAAGATCATGAATGAAAAGCTCATGGGTTCTTCTTTCGCATATGCACTAACATCATGGGCGCCTCATCATGCCTGGAACGCCATACGTTCGATGCTGTGTACGTCCAGGATGAGGGATACCCTGCCGTTGCCCAGAATGGTCGCGCCTGAAGTTCCTTCTATCTTCTTGAAGTTCTTGTCGATGCTCTTGATCACAGCCTGGGTCTGGCCGAGAACATCGTCCACCAGGATGCCGAACCTGCTGTCAGCCCCATGGAGCACCACCACAAGAGCCTGGGTGGGATCGGTCTTCTCGGAAGGCAGGTTGAAGAGGTGGTACAGACGGACGAGGGGAAGGTAATCGCCTCTGATGTCAACGAGTTCCCCTTTGCCTTCAACGGTTTTGACCTCGGTCCGTGAGGGACGCACCGACTTGTCAATGACGGAAAGAGGGATGGTAAGAACCTCATCTCCAACCTTGACCATCATGCCGTCGATGATTGCCAGCGTGAGCGGAAGCTTCACGCGGAAGATGGAACCTTTCCCGTCTTCCGAAGAGATCTCCACGCTCCCCCTCAGATCCTCTATGTTCCGCTTCACTACATCCATGCCGACTCCCCTGCCGGAGAGCTCGCTGACCTTCTCGGCAGTGGAGAGCCCAGGAGCGAACAGCATATCGAAGATGTCTTTTTCGGAATAAGACCTGCCGGCATCAGCCTGACCTTTTTCGATCGCCTTTGCCAGCACCTTTTTCTTGTCAATGCCCTTGCCGTCGTCCGATATCTCGATGAAGATGTTGCCTTCGCGCTGGAATGCCTTGAGCCAGATGGTTCCGACCTCAGGTTTGCCGAGGCGGCGCCTTTCATCGGGAGGTTCGATGCCGTGATCAATGGAGTTCCGGATCATGTGTTTCAAGGGATCGCTGATCTGCTCGATGACGTTCTTGTCCAACTCGGTCTCGGTCCCGCTCATCTTGATCTCGATCTTCTTTCCCAGTTCAAAGGAAAGGTCCCTGACAACCCTGCGGAAACGGTTGAACGTGCCCTCAACAGGAACCATACGAACTCTCATGACCTGTTCCTGCAGATCCCGGGAGATCCGCTCCAAAGAGGAAGTTGCCCCCTGTAGTGAACGGGTCAGGGAGGCATCGGTCACCTCGCTGGCGCACTGGGACATGCGGGCTACGGAGATCACCATCTCCCCCACCAGGTTCACGAGCTTGTCAAGCTTGTCGGTGTCGACCCTGATGGTGGACGATTTCGCTATCTTTCTGCTCTGGGATTGAGCGAGGGCCATCTTCTCCACTGCTTCCTTGGAGACCTTGCCCTTTTCCACCAGAGCCTGACCGGTGGTCTTGTGCTCCCTCAGAGTCTCCATGACATCGTCTTCCCTGACGAATCCTTTTTCCACGAGGATCTCGCCGATGGGTTTTTCGGCCAGGGTAAGATCGATACCTTCCTTGTATTGTGACGATATGTCGACGATCACGATCTCATTTTCATCCATGACAAAGATGAAGATGTTGTTTATGTCGGAAATCGTTCTGGTCGTGCGAAGGATGATCTCCCAGGATGTATAACAGGTGGTGGGCACGAGATTGTAGAAGTCGGGGATCGTCCCGGTGAAGGCCCGTGACTCGAGGATCTCTCCGAATTCTCGCAGCTCTTGTATGAGCATGATGGGATCCTGGCCGGTGGAGAGGATGTCCGCACGGAACTTCATGTTGATGGACAGCACCTTTTCTCCGGTTCTTTCCTGGGGTTTCCTCTGGCTTTCAAGTGTATCGCCGGTCCCTTGTGCTGTGCCGGAGAATCGCTTCAGAGTCTGGACGGATTCCTCGATCTCCTTGCTGTCGATCTCTTCGCCTTCGCTTCCCGCGGCTATCATCCTTTTCAGAAAATCCACGGAGGTGAGCAGGGTGGAGATGAGCTTTTTCGTTATGCTCAGTTCCTTTTTACGGATCCTGTCAAGGATGTTCTCGATGGTATGGGTGTAATTGCTGACATTCTCGAATCCCACTAGCCCTGCGGAACCCTTTATGGTGTGGGCGGCGCGGAAGACCCTGTTGATGGTATCTTCGTCCCCGCGTTCTTCTTCCAGTTTGATGAGGCCGTTTTCGAGCTCCCGGATCTCATCCTCGCTCTCTTCCATGAATACCTTGACGAGTTCATCCATTGCCATGGCTTACCTCATGAATTTTTTTGTGACATAGACCAGCTGTTCAGGTTTGAAAGGCTTTACGAGCCATCCTGATGCCCCCGCCTGCTTGCCTTTGAGCTTCATCTCTTCCTGGGATTCGGTGGTAAGCACCAGGATAGGGAGGTACCTGAACGGTGTTTTCTTCACCTCTTTGATGAAGGTGATGCCATCCATGACCGGCATATTGATATCGCTGATGATCATGCCGATCACATCACCGTGTTTGTGGGCATCGGTGAGTTTCTCCAGCCCGTCCGCACCGTTGACCGCATTGATCGTTTCAAACCCGGCGGCTTTCAGCGTATAGTTGACGGATGCCCTCAGAGTGGCAGAATCATCCACCACGAGGATCTTTTTCTTGATCATGGGAGGGCCTCCTTCAAGGCAATGCTGAACCCCGAGATCTCGATGATTTCCCGAATGGCAGGATTGATTGCCCTGATGCGCATGGCACCGTCCGCATCGAATGTTTTCTTGAGGGAGTACAGAAGCTGGAGTCCTGAAATGTCTATCTCCTCAACCCCATCAAGATCCAGGGTGATGACCTGCGATGAATCTTCCAGGAGCGACTCCAGAGAAGAATGAATGTTCTCGATGTCCGAAACCACGAGATTGCCCTTGCAAACGATTGCACCCTGCCTGTCTATGATGATTTCCATTGTCATCACCTCATGGATATGGGGAATAGCTTGTCCAGCTTCACTGCTTTGAAGATGTTGAAGAGATTTTCGTGGATACCCTTGATCTCGAAGCTCGCCTTTGCACTGTCAAGGCTTTTGAAGAACATGAGGATCTTGCCTATGCCTGAAGAACCCATGGTCGGGACCATGGCGAGATCCATTATGACCTTCTTCGGTTTCTGGCCAGCGATCTTGTTGAGCTCGGTACGCAGGAGTTCCGCGGCTGGAGTGTCCACAGCTCCTGTGACCTTCACATAGAGGGTGTCTCCCGATGACCTGGTTGTAACATCCATACCATATCTCCTTTGTGGCAGTTGAGCTTGATAGTCCGAGGATGTGCCATCCCTGTTACACCCCATCGGAAATTCAAAAACCAATCTTTATGGAAAGTCTTTGGGTAAGCTGAATACCTTTGGGTGAATGTTTGGGCAAGGTTCGAAGAGAGGAGAGATGTGGTGCATCGGACGCGGTGGATATATTCGGTGCCTGATGATGAAGGGGTGTGTAAAAAGAGTGCAGATTGACCATGTGATGGTTCTCATGGAGAGAACATGCGCATTGACAGATACCTAAATGAGTTATATCTAGTACCGACGTATGTGATGGTGTGTCTGGAATGATGAATAATAAAAACAATGAGTTAAGTGAGTGTTGTGTGGTTTCGGAAACGGATAGACTGAAGAGATGAAGAACGCATTCATACTTGTCATCACCGGTCTGTCAGGGTCCGGAAAGTCGACGGCTCTCAAGGCCATTGAGGATGAGGGCTTCTTCTGCATGGACAACATGCCCATCGACCTCATGGACAAGTTTCTCGAGCTCTATGAGTCGGCGTCCTTCACTATCCACAAGGTATGTATATGTATGGATGCCAGGGCAGGTGCACCATATTTTGCCCAGAAGGCCCCCTTGCTCATAGCCCAGCTTCGGAATCTGACGGAGAATGTACGGCTCATCTTCCTGGAGTCAGGCAAGGAAAACCTCCTGAATCGGTACAAGGAAACGAGGAGGAGGCATCCGTTGAGCGAGTCGTACCCGAACCTGCTCGATGCCATCGAGGCAGAGGTAGACCTGCTGGCGCCGCTTCGAGGGATTGCCGATTTCATCGTGAACACCTCACAGCTCAATGTTCACCAGCTTGCAGCAAGGATCAAGGAGATCATCTCGACGGAAGATCGGTCCAGAGATATGTACATTGAGGTCAGTTCGTTCGGTTTTAAAAAGGGGATCCCCATGGACTCCGACATCGTCATGGACGTCAGGTTCCTCCCGAATCCGTATTTCGTCGACGAACTCAAGGATAAAACCGGGTCAGACAGGGAGGTAAAAGACTTCCTGCGGTCGTCAGAAGTCTATGAACAATTCCTCTCGAAATTCAAGGACCTCATCAGTTTTATCCTTCCGCTCTGCAAGAAGGAAGGCAGGTCCTATCTCAATATCTCCATAGGTTGTACCGGCGGAAGGCACAGGTCTGTAGCCATTGCGGAAGAGATCAGGCAGGCAATAGAGGATGCCGGGTATCCAAGCAGGCTGAAGCATCGTGACATCGTATGAGGAGGTTTTAATCTATGGTCGGTATCATTGTTGTCGCGCACGGTGATCTTGCACGTGCATTCGAGGAAACAGCCCAGATGATCGTGGGGCCGACAGAGGCCTTCAAAGCCTGTTCCTTTGTGCAGGGTACGGACGTAGATGACCTGAGAAGGCTGCTGAAGGCATCCATCAAAGAAGTGAACAGGGGTGAAGGTGTCATCATTCTTACTGACATGTTCGGCGGCACCCCGTCCAATATCAGCCTGTCATTTTTGGAGAATGGGAAGATCGAGGTGATCACCGGGGTTAATCTCCCCATGGTGATTACAGCGCTTACCAAGAGAAAAGGGAAGGAAATATCTGAACTGGCTCGCTTGTTGAAAGAAGGGGGCTCGAAGAATATCCATATCGCTTCAGAGATCCTCGCAACGAATGTGGCTGAAAAATGAATGTATTGCTCGTCAGAGTGGATGACAGATTCATTCACGGGCAGATCCTTGAATCATGGATACCTCACCTGAAGGCCCAGGGCGTCATCGTTGCCAATGATGGTCTTGCTGGCGATCAGTTTCAGAAGACCATCATGTCCATGGCGATCCCCGACAGGATAAAGCTCAGGATCGTATCTCTGGATGAGGCCCTCAGACTGAGGGATGACTGTGATTTCAATGAAAAACGAATCTTTGTCATCGTGTCCAGCATAAAGGATGCCCACCGTCTGTTTGTGGGGGGTTTTCCATTCACCCGGCTCAACATCGGGAACAACAAGTCCACGACTGAATCAAGGCAGATTTCCTATTCTGTTTGGGTCGACCGCGAAGATCTCCGGCTTGTCAGGGAACTCCTGGACAAAGGGCTTGAGGTGACGCTTCAATCCGTTCCCCGTGAGCGTCTTATTGACATGAGATCTATTCTTGATATGGTAGATCTATGATCTTGACCGGATTTCTCGGGGTGCTCGCCGGCGCCCTTCTGTGGATGGACAGGGTCTTCGTGTTTCAATTCATGATCAGCAGGCCCATGATCATGGGTCCCTTGATCGGCCTTGTCATGCATGATCTGCATGCCGGGCTCTTGGTGGGCCTTTCCCTGGAGCTTCTGTGGCTGAATGCACCACCCGTTGGTGCATATCTCCCCAATGACGAAAGCTTCTGCACCGCCGTAGGAGTCCCGGCGGCTGTTCTTGCCGGGTCTTGGGCTTCACCGTCTCAGGCGGCGGGATTGGCCATCCTCCTTTGTCTGCCGGCAGCCCTCGTGGGGAGGACTCTCGACATGCGGCTGCGGACAATGAACGAGGAGCTCTTGGATGTAAACGAACGCATGTCCGAGAAAAAGATATCACAAGCCATGGTCAAGGCGGTCCTCCGGTCTTTCATTCTTGCCCTTGTGACGCTCTGTGCATGTGTCATGATTGCCGATGTCATGGTCATTCACGTCGGGAAGATTTTCCCTGATGCGGTTCTCGCCTCGCTCCCTGTCGTTCCTTTCGCTTGCGTGCTGATCGGTCTGGCGGCCCTCGTATCCCGGGAAATGCCCAGGAGGTCGCATGTAGGCATGTTCGCCCTGGGTCTCAGCCTGGTGCTCCTGCTCACATGGATCGTATAATTGTTCGGACGGCGCTCCCTGAGGACATCGCCGATGTCGTTGCCATCGAGCGCAGATCCTTCACATCACCGTGGGACGAGGAGACTTTCGCGACGACCCTTGAGGACGGGCGGTCTATTGCAATCCTGGCCATGGATGATGACGTGGTGATCGGATATTGCATTGCGCTGAGGCTGACTTCCATGGTTCATGTTCTGAACCTGGCGGTTCACCCTGATCGCCGGGGAAAGGGGATCGGAAGAAGGCTCATCCAGGAGATCTTGAGGGAAACAGCAGCACATGGCAAGTTGTGTGCAGTGCTCGAAGTGAGACGGTCCAACGTTCAGGCCCGGTCTCTCTATACATCCATGGGATTCTCGCATGTGAGCACCTGGCATAGGTACTATTCAGATACTGATGAGGATGCGGCTATTATGGTGAAGGATTTAAGACCACAGACGGCCCATGATGTGACATGTGCCATCGCACATAATGTCGAGGTGGCGGATGGCACATTTCATCTCGTGCTTGAGGGTGAGGTTCCTCGAGGGGATCCCGGGCAGTTCGTCATGGTGCAGGTAAGCCAGGGCAGCGAACCGTTTCTTAGGAGGCCTCTGGCCATACTCGGGCAGAAAAGCTCGGAGATTGAATTACTCTATAAAATTAAAGGTTACGGAACTCGACTGCTCTCGCGGAAAAGAGCCGGTGAACTGGTGAGGGTGCTCGGACCCTTGGGAAAGGGGTTCGGCCGGAGAGCTGCAGGACAGATAATCTATATGGCTGGAGGAACAGGGCTACCCCCCTTGCTGGCTCTTGCGGAACATGTCCGACAGGGGGTGTTCATCCTCGGGGCAAAGACGAAAGGTGATCTCCCTTTGTTGGAAAGGATACAATCGATACCGAACACCCGCAATGTCATCACGACTGAAGACGGGTCATTCGGATGCAAGGGGCTGGCGACGTATATCCTGAGAGATCTTCTCTCAGATATGCCTGAAGGTGATGATATCATCCTGTATGCATGCGGGCCCGAGGGCATGCTTCGAGAAGGAGCACGGATGGCTGCACAAAAGGGGGCTTACTGTGAACTGTCCCTTGAAGAGCGCATGTCATGCGGGTTCGGAGCGTGTGCCGGGTGTGTCGTAAGCACAAGAAAGGGAACCAAGAGGGTATGCCGCGAAGGTCCTGTATTCGCGGCCGATGATATCAACTGGAGCTGAATATGGATACTTCTGCAAGGATTACACCCGACCTCATATTGAAAAACCCTGTCATGAGCGCATCGGGAACCTTTGCATACGGCGAAGAGTTTGCCGAGTTCTTTGATCTGGCTCTCCTCGGGGCTGTGGTGACCAAGGGATTGTCGCTGGCTCCCAAGACCGGGAATCCTACGCCGCGCATTGTGGAGACTGCGTGCGGAATGATCAATTCCATAGGCCTTGAAAACATAGGGATACCAGGATTCATCAAGGACAAGCTCCCCTTCCTGATGCAATTCGATACCTGCGTAATAACCAACTTTTTCGGAAGCACCGAAGATGACTATGTTCGAGCGGCAGAGGCCCTGAATGTGCATGGTGTCTCGGCTCTGGAGATGAATGTGTCCTGCCCGAATGTGAAACAGGGCGGTATCGAATTCGGACGGGACCCGGATGCACTTCACACCCTCGTGAAGAGGGTAAGACAGGTATGCGGGAAACCTCTCATCGTGAAGCTCTCCCCCATGGTTACGGATATAAGGATGAACGCATTGGCGGCAGAGGAGGCAGGGGCCGACGCACTCACCTGCATCAATACTGTGCCGGCAATGGCCATAGATGAAAAGGTCCGAAGGCCTATGCTCGGAAACATTACCGGTGGACTCTCAGGCCCTGCCATCAAGCCCATCGCCCTCAAGATCGTATGGGATGTCTCCAGGGAGGTCTCCATACCCGTCATTGCGTCAGGAGGTGTTCTGACAGCACAGGATGCCATTCAGTTCATGCTGGCAGGAGCCACTGCCGTACAGGTCGGCAGCGGCGGCTTGAGGGATCCGCTATGCTATCCTGAGATTATCAAAGGTATCAGCACTTATCTTGATGAGAACCAGATACAGGACATATCAGATCTCATAGGAGGTCTCCTGACGGATTGATCTGGATCCGGTTCATGATTTCATTGTTATGGTATTCTTCCTCTGATTGCTTTGATCCATACCCTGCCTGAAGGAATTCATCACATGTGAAGCATGGGATTTTTTCCGGGGGGGGGGGATCATACGTGTTGCGTGATATGGGCAGGAACCATCCTTTTGTTGTTGTCGTTGCAGGTCTGTGCTGCGGAATGCTTGTCAGATGGGCTGATGGGTACGGCATTGCGTTCTGTGGTGTCCTGCTTGTTCAGCTGGTGTCAAGAGAACGGTTCATCCATGCTCTCATCGGGATATTACTCGGATGTGCCGCGGCATGTTTCGCTCCGGTTTGGATTCAAATCGATGATGGTCCCCACCACGTCAGGGGTATTGTGGCTTCTACGGAATTTAGCGGGGGTTCTTTCCGCATGGCCCTCAGGGATGTAGCCGTCGACAGAAGTCACATCAGAGGCAACGCCTTGATAAGTGTTTATCGGAACCCGCCCATGGTTCAAGCCGGTTCCCGGGTGTCCGGTGTGGTTGACATACGGCAGCCGAGGGGCCTGGGGAACTTCGGTGAGTTTGATTATAAGAAACATCTCCTTGCAAAGAACATCACACTGAAGGGTTCTGTGGATGATGGTTCTACGCTGACAGTCTCTGGGGGTAAAGCGGCTGCGGGAGTCAAGAAGAGACTGCTTCTGGTCTTTGATCGTTATGCACGCCCTGAGGCTGAGCTCATCAAGGCGATGATCCTTGGGGACAGGTCAGGCATCACGAACTCTTTGCAGGACAGGTTTAACTCACTCGGCATCATGCACCTTATAGCAATTTCGGGGCTCAATATAGGTATAGCCATGGCCATAGGGTATGGTATTTTGTTCAACGTCCTGAGGTTCCTGACTCCCATTTCACTCCGGATAGACGTTCCGCTGGTTTCCGCTATCGGCGGCATGGGTGCAGCGATTGCCTATACGGTCTTTGTAGGCCCCGAGGTGCCGACCCTCAGGGCATGCATAATGGCGGTAAGCTGTACGATGGGGATCTTGTTTCTGAGAAGATCAGACGTTTTTGATGAGCTTGCCTTAGCAGGGTTGATTATCCTGGTGCTCTGGCCGGGGTCTCTGTATTCGGCGAGCTTTCAGCTCTCTTTCAGTGCAGTGCTCGGGATTGTCGGTATTGTGGCAAAGACGGGGAATGCCCCAATTTGGTTCAGATTTGCAGTCGTAACACTGGCGGCAGGAGTATTCACGATGCCGCTCGTGGTCTACCTGTTCGGATTTGTATCTGCTGCGGGACTCCTGGCGAACTGTATCATTGTGCCATTCTTCAGTCTGGTCATCATGCCCCTTTCCTTGATCGGCATGGCAGCGCATCTTATCTCGGCCCCTCTGGGCAAGATCATTTTTTCATTATGCATGGACGCAACACATCTCCTGATAGAAGCATGCGATCATTTCGGTTCCCTGCATCCGGTGCCAAGGCCTTGGGTCGTCTGGGTCTATCTCAGTTACATCGGCCTTCTGACAGCGTTCTTTGGCGAGAAAACCCCATGGAGATCGTATGTGCTCATTGCCTTAAGTGCCGGTGTCATTGCTTTGCCGATCATACAGCACGCCATAAGGAACAATAGTCCCATGTGCTTCGATTTTCTCAGTGTCGGGCAGGGCGATTGTTCTCTGGTCACTGAGGGGCCTCATGCTGTTCTCATCGATGCAGGACCGGCCTATTCAAGTTTTGATGCAGGCAGGCAAGTCGTCAGTCCTCATCTCCTGCGAAGAGGGATCACCTCGCTCGATGCAGTGATCGTTACCCACATGCATCCCGACCACTGCGGTGGCATTCCCTACATCCTTGAGCGGTTCCCGGTCGGGCAGCTATGGCTCAATGCCCCGCTGGAAAATAATCCCTGTTTCCAAGAAGTAATACGCATCACAAAAGAGAAATCAATCCCATTGAGATATGTTTGTCGTGGTGATAGTCTCCGGATCGGAGGAATAACCATGGATGTCCTTCATCCGCAGTACAGGCTTGATCATCATGAAGGCGGAATGGATCAAAACTTGCAATCCATTGTGGTGATGATACATGATAAGCGTATGAAGGGTCTCTTTATGGGTGACGCAGACATGTATGGCGAACTAATACTGGTGCATATGCAGAAGAACATAACAGCTGATGTCCTCAAGGTGGCACATCATGGAAGCGAGAAGTCATGCCTCGATCCGTTCCTGGGTGCGGCTTGTCCGGAAAGAGCGATCATAAGCTGCGGATTCCGGAACAGGTACGGAGACCCATCGAGAGAAGCCCTTGCGAGACTGGAAAGGCACAGCATATATGTCTACCGTACAGATATTCATGGAGAAGTCATGGTAACATCTCTTCCTTCAGGGCCGGATGTTAAGTCGGTTCGTGAACCTGCCGATATTCAATAGGATGAACAAGGAGATTGGTTTGTATACGGCGTCGGGCCCTGCAAGGATTATGACCGGAACATCAGGAATGACGCTCATGGAGGTCATGATCGTTGTGGTGATTATCGGCATCCTCGCTGGCGTAGCCATGCCCGGAATGATCGGGTGGTTCAGCAAGAGAAGCCTGGACTCCGCATCGAGGGAGATGTTCTCCAATTTCCAGAGGGCAAGGAGCGAAGCGATCACCCGCGCCACGAACGTTCAGATCCAAATTGATTCTGGCAATGAATGGTACAGGATTCAGGATGCCAACGGCAATGTGATCGTGCCGCAGACAAACATGCCAGAGGGCATAGATCTGGAATCCGCAGCCACGACGACGGGGTTTACCTTCCGTGGTTTTTCTACAACGCCGGAAATTACGGTTACCATCACGAGCGAGGATGCGCCTGCTGCAGACAACTGGAGAAGAATAAGACTCAACCCCGGCGGAACGGTGAGTATAGAGCCATGAAAAGGTTAATGGTACTGGCAAATAGCAAGGGACTTACCCTCATTGAGCTGATGATAGTCCTGGTTCTGTCCCTTCTGCTCATGGGGGCAGTTTTCATGACCTTCCAGCTCCAACACAACTCGAGCCGTGCCCAGACCCAGGTGGCCGCCACCCAGCAGGATCTCCGGGCTGCGATGGACGTTATTGCCATGGACATCATGCATGCAGGTCTGTGTCAGAACCCATCAAGTAGTATTCAAGGCATACCGACAGGAACCAGCGGCACAAACACCCTTCAGCTTCAGATGGATTATAATGATGACGGAGCAACTACCGGAACAGGCGAACTTGTTACCTACCGGCTGAATAACGGCAACCTGGAACGCGTCGATGTGAATGCAGGGGTTACCCAGGTCATTGCAAGGAATGTGACGGTTTTGACCTTCCAGTATCTGGGCAGGACGAAAAGCAACAGTACACAACAGATCGACCCGGGCGGTGGAACCCTCTCCCAGGCACAGGCCAAGGCCGTGAGGTTTATCGATGTGACAATCACCAAGGAAGGCGAGCAGGTGGACTCCCAGACAGGGAATGCAGTGCAGAGGACTCTGTCGCGCTGGGTCTGCAGGAGGAACGGTGCTATCGATGAGCTCTAGAATGACGGCGGGTATGGATAAAGGACCTGCAGAAGGGTGTCGCTCCGGTGGATTCACCCTCATCGAGTTGGTCGTGGCCATCCTTGTCTTTGCCCTCGGCATCATGGGTATCCTGAAGATGCACCAGGCTTCCGTTCAGGCAAACAACTTCAGCATGCAGCTCACCGAGGCAGTCAATGCGGCGGAAGACCAGATGGAATTTCTGCGGGGCCTGTCGTTCGACCATAACTCTATGAGCATCGGAGCGCACAATACCACCACGACGATTTCGAGGAACATCCCGTATAACGTTTCCTATCAGGTTGCTACGACGCCCGGTACCGGGGGCAGCGGACGGACGGTCACCATCAGTGTCACCTGGCAGGAGAAGAACTTGAATCATATGTTCACATTGCCTCTGGTGATGGACGAGCTGGATTAATGCCCATTGAAGGCGGCAGGGAGCTTCAAGAGATGAGGATAAAAGAGATTCTGAAGGATAAGGATGGTGCGGTGCTTATCCTGGTGCTCATCGTTCTGGTGGCTGCCATCATCCTGGGTGTCATGATGACCAGGTCGGCGACCCTTGAATCGAGGATGGCCGGCAACGAACGCCGCTATATAACTGATTTCGCAAATCTCGAGACTGCCGTGAACCTTGTCCTCATACAGAATACCGCTGCTCTGGCGGCCGTCGCAACGACCTCGGGCAATTCCTATACATATCCCGATGGAACGCTCCCGGATGGCACGAGTGTAACGGTCACCCTTGAAGACATAAGAAAGCCACCCGTGGGTTCCGGATTTGATCCTTCCTACAAGGCAAGGTACTATCTCTTTGAGGCCACGGACGACGGTGGCAACCAGAACCTTTCAGTAGGTGCATACAAGGTGTTCCCGCCCATCAATGACTAGAAATGCCTGGGGACAAGATCAGGCAAAGGAGTGGTGATATGAGCAGGAAGAGTACATTGCTGGCCATGATCATGGTTCTCCTGCACTGGGGTTGTTTCGTTGGGTTATCACATGCCGATGATACGGAGATATTCGGAGGGGCTTCCATTAATGTTCCACCCAACGTTCTGATTATTTTTGATAACTCAGGAAGTATGGCGGAGAATGTCTGGGTTCAGGCCAGTTCCGCCGATTATGATCCCGCTGTCGAATATTCTGGAAGCTACAGCCTGTCAAGGGTTTACAGTCAGGATTGCAGTGGATGGGGATGGTGGGATAACTTCGCAAATATCGGATCGAACCACATCGTGGATTCCACCGAGATCTCCTGCACGGAAGCCAGGGAAGCGCTCAATACATACGGGCACTGGCAGGGGCAGATCAGTGGATCGGGAACCCATGCATGCGGGACAAGCTATTCGTGCAGAAATCTGAGGACAGGCAATTATCGGAATTATCTCGCATCGACCTCGGGTCATTATGAACAAAAGATCTCTGTGGCGAAGACGACCATAAAGAACCTCATCAACACCACAGACGGCGTGCGCTTCGGCATCATGGTCTTTAACGACAGTGAGGGCGGACATGTACTCGCACCCATCGCGACCCGCTCCACTGCCACCGAGAAGGCTACCCTGACCACGCTCATCGACTCGCTCTCCGCCCAGACATGGACACCTCTGGCCGAGACCCTGTCCGAGGCCGGGCTGTATTATGCGAGGAAGCAGTCGTGGTTCAATACTGGAGTGGACTATGCAACGGCGTATGACCCGGCGATCCAGTATAGGTGCCAGAAGAATTATATCGTTTTGATGACTGATGGTGAGTCCACGCAGGACAGGAACAGCAAACTCTGGAGCACAAACTATTTGAACAGTAAAGTCATCGGAGACTACGACAATGATGCCAGCTCCCACGATGAGTACCACAACAGCGAAGGTGATGCTTATGACAGCTACGGCAGCGATTACCTCGACGATGTGGCCAAATTTCTCCGCGATGAAGACCTCCTGACGGGGGTTTCCGATCTAAGCGGGGTTTCGTTCGATGCAACGGATTTCCCTTCACAGAATATCATAACCTATACCATAGGGTTTGCCATCGATCATGTTCTCCTCACCGAGGCTGCAGATTCAAGCCACGGGCAGGGTGATTACTTCACTACTTCAGGCGGTGTCAGTCTGCAGGACATCTTCGAGTCCATCATCGGGAGTATCCTGGAGACCAATTCCCAGTTCATCTCCCCCGTGGTGCCCGTGAACAGGCTGAACAGGACCTATGCCGACAACGGATTGTACATCGGCATCTTCGCTCCCGACTCGGATACGGATATGCAGGGGTTGTGGAAAGGCAACCTGAAGAAATTCGGGTACAGCAAACAGGGGGAGATCCTCGACCGTCACGGCGTGTTAGCCACAAGCAGTACCGGCGCAATCCTCGAGGGTGCACACTCCGTCTGGGGCACAGAAGTGACAGGCACCGAGGGCATGACTGTTGACGTCGGGGGCGCTGGTGCGGTCCTGTTGACTCAATCATCGAGGAACTTCAAAACGAACAGCAGCACGGGTATGGTGCCCTTCAACGCTTCGAACGTCACCGCCGCAAACATGGGTTTGAGCACGGATGCACAGAGGAACGACCTCATCGACTTCGTCACGGCCGGAGGCATATACGCACCTACATACACTGGCACGGATGGAAAGAACCGTGTGTGGATTCTCGGGGATATCATCCACTCCCAACCCGCAGTATACTACGACAAGGTAAACAACCGGAACATTATCTTCGTCGGGACCAACGACGGTTTTCTGCACTGCTTCCTGGATAACGACAATGGCACGTCCGATTCGCTCACCGACGATTCAGTCCAGGAATCGTGGGCATTCGTCCCGTGGGACCTCCTCCCGAATCTCCAATACCTGCCACCAGCGGGGTATACCGCTGAAATCGCGGGCAACTCCACTCACGAGTACTTTGTGGATGGATCACCGGTGGTCTACAAGAGCGGGAGCAGCACCTACCTAGCCTTCGGCCTGAGGAGGGGCGGGCTTAATATAACCTCCGGAGGTGAGCTCACGAACCAGTACTTCATACTGAACATTGACAACTATCAATCCCCGAGCTTCACGGCATCGATATCAAAGAGCATCCTGGGTACAAGCTCAGAGCAGCTCGGCCAGTCCTGGAGCACCCCTTATTTCAGCACCATCAAGACCGGGGCCAGCACAAGCAGCAAACAGGACGTACTGATCCTTACCGGAGGGTATGACACGAACCAGGATAATGACGACCCCGGTACTGCAGACACCAAGGGCAGGGCGGTCTTTGCCGTGAACGCCACTACGGGCGCCCTGATGTCCAACCTGAACTTCAACTACAATAATTATTCAAAGATGCGGTATTCCATGGTGGATCTCAGGGCTTATGACGACAATGACGACGGCTGCACCGACGTGATCTATGCGCCTTCCGTCGGAGGTGACCTCTTCGTATTCGATGACAGATCAACGGCCACAGGCACGCCATATGACGGCGTATGGACGAAACGTTTGCTCTTCAGCGCTGCAAACCGGGGCAGCACGGCGAAGCTCAGGAAGTTCTTCTATGCCCCCGGCATCGCCCAGGAGACCTGGGGGGACTGGGTCTACATCGCCAGCGGAGACCGGGAGCACCCGACCGATGCGACCGGAGAGGAAACCACCCCTGCGTACAACCGGTTCTATGCTCTCCGCTACACATGGCCTGCTACCTGGAGTGACGAAGACGATGCCCTGACAGATTCGGACCTTACCGACGTGTCCACGGACACCCTCCAGGGGACCACCTCGACCCCGTCTACATTGACCGAAGCCGAGAAGGCAGCCCTCCGACAGGCACTTTCTTCCAGCGGCAACGGATGGTTCTTTGACCTTGACCACTCAGGAGAGAAAGCGGTATCGACCCCCCTCGTGTACAACAAGGTGGTTTACTTTACTACCTTTACCCCGAGCACGGCAGTATCTACGAGCAGCACCGATCCGTGCGGAACCACGGGTGCAGGTACGGCGAGGCTCTATGCCGTGGACTACGAAACCGGTGAAGCGGTGTTCTCGGATTTCGACGGCAATTCATCCTCACTGACAGAGGAAGACAGGTCAAAGACCATAGGCTCAGGTATCCCCTCGGAACCCACCCTGGTGGTGACCGAACAGGGCACGTTCATTGTTGTGGGTACCGAGGAGGGACCCATCTCTGTTGACACGCAGGAAAAACGTAGCCTTAACCGCTATTACTGGTTGAAGCAATAGCCACAGGAGGACCCGTATGATTGCAAGACCTAATCACAGAACATGCATGCTGTGGGGATTGAGCATGATTCTTCCCTGTCTCATCTCTTTCACCAATGTGCATGCGAGTACTCTTGAAAACGGGTTGAAGGAGTGGTATCCTGTTTCCGTCCAAGGGTCCATCATGGATGTCAAGGGTGATTATCTAGTGGTTTCAGAGAGATGGATAGCGATCATGGACACCTCTTACCATGGAAAGGCCATCAAGACCACCATCCATGACGGTAAGGGTGTGGAAAAATCAAAGAACGCTCTGAAAAAGGGGACCATCGTTTTTGTCAGAGGCGGCCTTGCCCGGGATGAGAAGATAAGCACAGACGTACTCCTTGCAACGGAAGTCGTGGTTCTGGACAAGCCAATGAACCTGAAGGACGAAAACCAGCTGAAACAATACAACGATCCTGCAAAGCCGTGGTAAGTCCTGCAATCGGCAAAGCACAAGGCGCCGGATGTTTCTCGGCGCCTTTTTTTCATTGCTAGGGATTCAATATGCGTATGTAAGCGGTGTCTCCCTCGATGGCTATATCGGCAGAGACGACATTCCTCTGCCTGAGGCTTTCCATGGTATCCTGCAGGTTGCCCTTGAGTTGAACGACATGGCAGATGGTGTGTCCCTGGATACGGGAAACAGTGATCTTCGAAACTGTGTCCATGGAACGAAGGGCGTTGATGATTATCTGATAGGTATCATTATCGAGGATGCCCTCTATACACAGTGCCTTCTCATTAACTGAGGGGTTTACTGCAATAACTTTTTTCGCGATCTCCGCCCTGATCTGGACCATGACGGCCGTGATCAGCAGCTCATTCATCATCCGCTGATCCACCGTTCCCTTGAGCGAGACCGATTCTGATATGAGATGCTGCCTGGTCTTGGGATCCACCAGGGATATATCGAGGCGTGAATCCAGAGTCGCTGCATCAATAGATTTATGAGTGATCAGCCCCGATAAGACGAGGTCAATACCTTGGGATCCTCCCAGGATCACTGCTTTATCCGATCCTGAAGGAGGGGGGGTGATTTGCTGGGGGGGGTCTGCAATATTTTCACCTACATTCCTGAACATCGTTGCCATCTGTGATTCAAAGGGAGAGTAGCCCTTCGGCGTGCTCGTCGTCCACCACTCGTACCGATCCGACGGCCCGGGTCCGCGGCATGTTATGACGAGAAGTATTCTAGGTCTCATGGCATACGGTGTCATAAGTGATTGTCCCTGAAGCCAGTTCCTCAGGGGCGTGTCATTGAGAGTGATGTCAATGGTAATCATCAACAGGGTATCCTGTTGTGACCGTGATACGATCTTGTATTGAATGATATCCTGGATCCCCCGGGAGGATACAAACCCCTTGAGTTTCTGGGTCAGTTCAAATGATGAACTTCCGGGGACAACCCTGAGGGCAAGCTCGAGATAAACCTTGTATAATGCATCATCAAATGCTGTCTTCTCGGCCTGGGAGGCATTGTTTGCCACAAGAGAACTGATGCCTGTAGCTGTCAATGATACATCGGCTCGTGCGGGATTCTGGCTGAAGAGTATCAAAAACAGCCAGAGAATCCCGCACGTGCATAGGCGGGGTAGATTCATCCTGCAAGAAAATCTTTCAATTTTGAGTTGACCTCGGCTGGTTCGATCCTCCCTACTGCATGCTTATAGATAAGGATCGGCTTTTCTGTCTGGATTAATATACAGAAGGGATCGAAGCTTTTTACAAACCCTTCAACCTTGGTGTTGTCTACAAGGGTTACGATAATCGGAACTCTTTCCTTCCGTGCCTGATTCAAAAACTGGTCCTGCACGTTAAACACAACTTTGCCCATTGCAACCTCCTTGCGGCGAGAACTCATTCGGTTATTCCAATCGTCTTTTCTGTTGTGTTATTTTCGCTGCGTTTTCCTAACATTTATGAATATTAATCATAAAGATCTTTTGATCAAGTCTTTTTTATGTTAGAGCACGATTTTATTGGGAAAGGCTTGCCTGATAGGCGAACGGTGAAATACATGGCCGATGTGCCGAGCAATTTCATAGGGCGTGTCGAAGAGCTTCGCCGCCTCCTCAACCACCATAACTACCGTTATTATGTGCTCGATTCCCCGGAGATCTCCGATGGCGAGTATGATCAGCTTCTGAGGGAACTCCAGGAAATCGAAGGACAATTTCCTGAGCTTGTTGCAGATGATTCCCCCACTATGAGGGTAGGGGCAGCCCCTCTGAAGGAATTTCGGCCCATGGTTCACCGTGTACCCTTGCTGAGCATGGATAACGCCATGGATAAGATTGAGGTGGAAGCCTTTCATGGAAGAATTGTGCGCTGGTTGGTCAAAGATGACATAGCCTACTGTTGTGAACCAAAATTTGATGGACTCGCAGTTGAGTTGGTATACGAGAATGGCTTTTTCGTCAGGGGGGGCACCAGAGGAGATGGGTCCACTGGAGAAGACGTCACACAGAACCTCAGAACCATCAGGAGCATCCCCTTGAAGATCATAGGAGAGACGACGACTGATCTCCTGGAAGTAAGGGGTGAGGTGGTGATGTTTAAGAAGGATTTCCACAAGCTCAACGTGGAAAGATCCGTACACGGCGAACCGTTCTTTGCAAATCCCAGAAATGCTGCGGCAGGTTCTTTGCGGCAGCTCGACCCCAAGATCACTGCCTCCCGATCCCTTGTTTTTTTCGCCTATGGCATTTCTGATGCTGCCCAACTCGGAGTCCATTCCCAGTTTGCAGTCCTTTCACGCCTTGAGGAAATGGGGTTCAGGATCAATCCGAACAGGAGACTCTGCAGGAGCGTTGACGAGGTATGGAGCTTTGCCGGAGAGTTGCAGGGAATGCGCGAGGTACTCCCTTATGAGATAGATGGAGTCGTGCTCAAGATAGATTCCCTGGGCGACCAGGAAATCCTCGGGATCAAGGCGAGGTCACCACGGTGGGCGGTTGCCCTCAAGTTTCCGCCCACACAGGTCACAACGGTTCTCCAGCGAATTGAGCTCCAGGTGGGCAGAACAGGGGTGGTAACCCCCGTCGCTGTCCTTGATCCGGTGAGGGTAGGTGGAGTGACGGTGAGCAGGGCAACCCTGCACAATGAAGACGAAATTCTCCGGAAAGACCTGAGGGTGGGAGACACGGTCATTATCCAGCGGGCAGGCGATGTTATACCCGAGGTTGTCGGACCGGTCTTGTCTCTGCGTCCATCCGATTCAAGAGTCTTTGTAATGCCGCCACAGTGCCCCGTCTGCAGTTCGGCTCTGGTGAGGGATGGAGTTCAGTACCAATGCGTTAACATCTCCTGCCCGGCTGTTGTCAGAGGAAGGATCTATCACTTCGCATCCAAGGAAGCCCTCAATATTGATGGGCTTGGAAGGAAGATCATCCACCAGCTCGTGGAGAAGCACCTGGTCGAAGACATTTCAGACCTTTACAATCTTACCAGGGAGGATTTCTTGACCCTTGATGGTTTCGCCGAACTCTCCTCGGAAAATCTCATAACAGCCATACGTCTCAGCAAAGTGACCACCCTTGAAAGGTTCATCTTCGCCCTGGGTATTCCCCATGTAGGAAGTGTGGCGGCTCGTGACCTTGCGCGGACATTCGGCACACTGGATGCCCTCATGCAAGCCGACATCGATGAGCTTACGGCGGTCGCAGGCATTGGCCCGGAGATAGCACAGTCGATATGCTCGTTCTTCACCACACAAGAGAATAGAGGGGTTCTTGAAAGGTTGAAGCAATGGATTCGGTTCAAACCCGCAGTGCAGAAATCCAGACCCCGGACATCCCTGACCGGCAAGACAATATGTTTTACCGGCACGCTTACATTCATGCCGAGGGCTAAGGCCAAGGAGAGGGCGGAATTTTCAGGCGCTCAGGTGACCGACTCAATTACGAAAAACCTCGATATCCTGGTTGTCGGGGCTGATCCGGGATCAAAACTCGACAAGGCCAGGGCGCTGGGTGTGCAGATTCTCTCTGAAGAGCAGTTCATGAAACTCATCGAGGAGGTGTGATGCCATGAAGGCTCTCCATCTGACGATCCATGGCAGGGTTCAGGGTGTCTGGTTTCGCGCCACTACCCGGGAAATGGCCCAGAAATACAGAATAATGGGATGGGTGAGGAATACCACTGACGGATCTGTCGAAGCCCATATTCAGGGAGAGGAATCCGCCGTGGACAAGATGTTGTCCTGGTGCCGGCAGGGGCCACCCGGTGCACGGGTTGATGATGTGGATGTGAGGGATGTTGATCTCATGGACGATTACAAGGCGTTCAATATAAGGTATTATTGAAACGATCCGGACATCTGCGGCACATCCATTTCATGCTTGCATAACAAAACATGATGGGATATGGAATGTTCGCTCCTTGCTCCAAGAGTGGGGCTATAAACCATAAGGAGGGTTTAATGAATCTCTATGAGATCATGTTCATCCTCAACCCTGACATGGGGGACGATGAGCGGGAAAAAATGATTACACGCCTCAAAGGTACCATCTCCAAGAACAAGGGAGACGTCATCCGTTTCGATGATCTGGGATTCAAGACGCTCACCTACAAGATCAAGAAGAAGTCGCGAGGACAGTACTTCCTCATGTATCTTGACGGACCGGGGTCCATGGTCGCAGAGATAGAGCGTTTTCTGCGTATCGATGAGAATGTCATCCGGTTCGTGGTGGTGAAGCTGGACAAGCATGTCACCAGGGAATCCCTTGAGCCGAAGGCTGAACCCCAGCCCGAAGAAGCACCAGCAGCTCAACAAGAAGAAACAGGAGCCTAACATGCAGGACAGACCGCCGAGATCCCATTCGAATCCTAAGCAGAAGCCGTATTATAAGAGGAAGACATGCAGGTTCTGTGAGGAAAAGACACTGCCCATCGACTACAAGGCTCCGCATGTGCTCAAGGACTTCATCACCGAACGGGGCAAGATCCTGCCCAGGAGAATCACCGGGACCTGCTCGTTCCATCAGAAGAAGCTGGCGACCGAGATCAAGCGGGCCAGGATCATGGCCCTGATTCCCTTTACGGTGCACGACTAGCGCATGTTCCTCGTGAGCGGAGGCGGGAGGACCCGATGGATTGCAACGGGGGTCTTTCTGCTCTACTCTGTTCTGATCGTCATGGCATCGGACGTAATTCTGCCTGCGGCAATGCTGTATCCGGGAGCCTACTGCCTCTACGCGAGGAGGATGCCATTGAAATGGGCCTTGCTCGTGGCGAGCTCACCCCTGGTGCTGGGCGTTATTCCGGCCTTTACCATGGGTGCCTTTCTCTATTGCGTCCTGTTCGTGTCGGCCATGACCTTGCACATGTTTCTCAGGAGGGGCAGTGTCGGACTCGCCATCGGTGTTCCGGCCATGCTCATATTCGGATTTGTCATGGCAAGTCTTTTTTCCCTCGCACGGGAGAATGCAATATCTGTCCAGGGGGTGATCTCCCGCTGGGCCGATACAGTGGCGGGAGAATCGCTGAGGGCATCTGAGACTATGCTCTCCGGTGCGGAGTTGAACGAGTTCAAGGACATGATCTCAGTGATGAAGGAACGGATCATCATGCTCTTCCCTTCGATAGTCCTGACGGGTTCGGCCTTCTTTTTATGGCTTAACCTGGTTGTCGTATCCGTCTGGACGCACGGACTGTCCCTGAGAGAATGGAAAAGCCCGGACTGGCTGATCGGAGGATTCATCATTGCCGGGGCTTTTACGGTCATACCCCTGGGCAGCCTGCCGGTCATAGGGATCAATCTCCTCATCATCGTCTGTGTAGTGTACTTTTTCCAGGGTCTTGCCATTATGTCGGTCTTCATGGGAGAAAGGGGATGGCCTGCCTTTATCCGCTGGCCTATTTACATTTTAATCTTGATCCAGATATATATGATGGTTATTGTAGCCGGGCTCGGATTATTCGATGCCTGGTTTGATTTTCGTACAAGGATACGAACACCAAAAGGAGATAAAGAATGAAGGTAGTACTTTTGGAGACAATCGAAGGCCTGGGCAGTGTAGGCCAAGAGGTGAAGGTAAAGGACGGCTATGCCCGGAACTTTCTTGTTCCGAAGGGGCTGGCTCTTCTGGCGACAGATAGAAACCTGAACGCATTCAAGGACAAGATACAGGCGCGCATCCGTTCAGAGGCAAAATCCCGCGAGCATGCCATGAAGCTTTCGGAAGAGATCTCGTCCGTGTCCCTGAAATTCGCCGTGAAAACGGGGCAGGAGGGTAAGCTTTTCGGTTCCGTCACTGCAACGGACATCTTCGACGCCCTCAATGGGAAGGGGTTCGATGTAGACAAGAAGAAAATCCACCTGCAGGAGCCCATCAGGCATGTGGGGACCCACGAGGTTGCCGTCAGGCTCTTTCCCGAGGTGACGGCGCACATCAAGGTGGAGGTTGTTCCAGAATCACAGGGCGAGTAGAATGGAAACTCCGCCGGTATCCCTTCCCCACAATCGGGAAGCGGAAGAGTACATACTCGGCGGCATCCTGATGGATAATGCATCCCTGGATGCCGTAACTGAAATCATCTCTCCCGAAGACTTCTACGCCGAGCGCAACCGGATCCTTTTCGATGAGATGCTGCACCTCATGGATAGAGGTCTGCCCATAGACCTCGTCTCGCTCACCGAGGCAGTGGAGGGGAAGGGCCGGCTCGAGAAGGTGGGGGGGGCTTCCTACATATCCCAGCTTGCCGACAATATTCCCACCTCCGCAAACATCGAGTACTATGCCAGGCTTGTCAGGGACAAGGCGGTTCTGCGATCATTGATCAGCGGCGCCGGTGACATCATACGCAACGCCAGGACTCCGGCTGGAGAGGTTGCAGACGTGCTGGAGTCGGCGGAACAGATCATCTATGCCATCAACAAACAGGTCAAGGACAGGAAAGGCGGTCTTACAAAAATAGGAGTCCCGCTCCACGACCTGTATCACAACCTCAGCCGCATGGCAAAGGGCGAGGTCGACCAGGGCATTGTACCCACCGGATTCGGCGACCTCGATAACCAGCTTCTTGGCGGGCTCCATAAATCGGACCTCGTCATCGTTGCAGGCAGGCCGTCCATGGGGAAGACCTCCCTGGCCATGAACATCGCGCAGTATGTCTCCGTCGTAGAGCAGCTCCCTGTTGCGGTGTTCTCGCTGGAGATGGGCATCGATCAGCTCGCCTTGCGCATGCTGGCCTCGGAGGCATGGATCAACCAGAGCTATGTAAGGTCTGCAACGTCTCTTTCCATGCTCAAGAAGGAAGACTGGAGCAAGCTCCTTGAGGCATCGGGAAAGCTCAATGATGCACCCCTCTACATTGATGACACGGCCGGTATTTCACCCATGGAGATCAGGGCAAAGATGCGCAGGCTCATTTCCCAGGCGGATGTGAGGATGGTGGTCGTGGACTATCTCCAGCTCATGGCGTTAAAGACGCGCACCGACTCGCGGGAACAGGAGATATCAGAGATTTCCAGGACGCTCAAGGCTATTGCGAAGGAATTCAATATCCCGGTCATAGCCATCAGTCAGCTCAACCGCAGGGTAGAAGAGCGCGGCGACAAGAGACCCATGATGTCCGACCTCAGAGAATCGGGGGCGATAGAGCAGGATGCCGATGTCATCTGCTTTATCTACCGGGACGACGTCTACAACTCCGACAGCCCGGAAAAAGGAATAGCGGAGATCATTATCGCCAAGCACAGAAACGGCCCCACGGGCACCATAAAGCTCAAATGGCTGCCCGAATACACCAAATTCTGGGAGCTGGACGCCCAACACTAGGTCCCGAGTGGGCCACTTTTCCTAGAACCTTCTCCTTCGCATTGGGTACTCATGCCCTATATGGAGGTCCTCTGCCAGGATGGAACGCTGTTTCTCAATGGCCTCGCGGATCCTCTGCAGGGACCGCATCTCGATCTGGCGGACACGCTCCCTGGTAACCCCGATCTGAGTTGCGATATCCTTCAAGGTCGCCGGGGGATCGCTGAAAAACCTCTTTTCGATGATGAAGACCTCCCGTTTGCTCAGGATGGGGGGGTCGCATCTCAGGAGGTTCACCAGGTAGGCGTGTCTCTCTTTGTATGAGTAGAAATCGTCCTGGTCGGGGCCCTCGTACAGAAGATGGTCCAGAAGACTCTCTTCATGGTCCGTCTCGCTGGGTATGGTGCTGTCCAGGGAGACGAGACCTTTGGCATGGGTGAGTCTCCCGGTATGGACCTGGTAGCTCTTATGGATGAAGTTCTTGATGTATGCCTTGATCCACCAGATTGCATAGCAGATGAAACGTACCCCCATGTCAGGATCAAAGCGCGTAAGGGCTTTGACCAGCCCCATGTTACCCTCCTGGACGATTTCCAACGGCCCGTAACCCAGATGGAAGTAAGGCTGGGCGATCTTTACGACAAAACGCAGGTTCGAGGTGATGATCCTTTTCCCTGCACTGATGTCGCCCTGCTTGTACTTGCGCGCCAGATCGAGCTCTTCTTCAGGTGTGAGGAGGGAGTAGTCCTTGATTTTTCGGGTATAGTTCTCGAAATCCGATGACGGATATCTGCTCCCCATAGACCCTCCCGAAAATGGGAATAGTATATCTTACCCTATAACTTTCACATTAGTCAAGGTGTTATCCATGAAAAATTTGAATAAATAAAAATGCAGTGATAATGAAGGGTAACACGATACTAAATGTAACTCATTGATATTATATTTCACACAATGAGATCTCATTCAGTAAGATTGCGGAATTACTCTAATGTCTTGATAAGATATTCTTTCTGTACTGGCGGATATAGATGATGAAAACGACTGCCATGACGGCCAGCACCGCCATGAGAGCCTGCTGCGAGTATTGCCTGACCAACTCCAGATTGTCTCCCACAAGCTTTCCGATATAGGCAAGGATGGTCACCCAAAGGGCGGACCCCAGGGCGGTATACAGGCAGAAGCGCATGAGTTTCATGTGGGCCAGCCCGGCGGGAAATGAAATGAAATGGCGCAGCCCGGGTATGAGCCTGCCGGTAAAGGTGCTGATTTCTCCGTGGCTGAGGAAGAAGGAGTTCACACGCTCAAAACGCTCGGGGGGGAAGAGGATGTATTTGCCGTATTTCAGGAGGATAGGTCTTCCTAACCACACGGCGAGCATATAGTTGAAGAGTGCTCCCAGGATGCTTCCCGTGATGCCGCAGACGATGACCAAAACCATGTTCATATCCCCTTTGGCAACCAGATACCCTGCAGGGGGGACGATCACTTCGCTGGGGATCGGCACAAAGGTGCTCTCCAGAAACATGAGGAACAGGATGCCGGCATAACCCAGCTGCCCTATCTTATCGACGAGCCAGAGGATGATTTCTTCCATGATGCGATCATATAGGAGCTGTGAGTCCATTGCAATAATTCATGGGAAGGATTACATAGGATGGGATTCCATCTGTTATCAGGAAAGATCGTGAGAAATGAACCCTGAAGAATGTATCATTCATATCGATTCCATGTCCTACGGGGGCAGGGGGATCGGCAGGCGAGGAGACGGTAAGGTGGTGTTCGTTCCCCTGGTCATTCCTGGGGAGAAAGTCCGGGTATCCGTCCAGAGAGATCACAAAGGGTACATCGAAGGTGAAGCCGTCGAGTTCCTTGAGACGTCGCCATGGCGAGTGGTACCACCCTGTCCTTATTTTTCGAGGTGCGGCGGATGCGACTGGCAGCATATCCTCTATGAGACGCAGATGAAGCTGAAGGATGCCATCCTGAAAGAGCAGCTGAAAGGAAAGGGAATCGAGGTTTCCGAGGTGGGTGAGTCCCTGCCTTCGCCGAGAGAGACCGGTTACCGGTGCCATACGACCCTCAGGTGTTCCCATGACGATGGTTTACTGATCGGTTTTTACAGGAGGAAATCAAATGATCTTGTCCCGATCGACGGGTGTCTGATCCTCAATGAAGCATGCCGTGATATCCTGGAGAGAATTGGGAGAACTCTCCAGGATGACCCGATCGTCGGTCTGGATGCCATCGACATCCATGCACCCTCTGATGAGATCCTGGTAAGGTTTGTCCAGCGGGGCAAGATCGACAGAGAGAGTCTGGAACGCATGAACCATATTTACCGGGCCCTCGGTCTGAGGGGGCTTTCCGTTGTCTTCCCGGATTCGGGGAGGCAGGAATACATTCTCGGCGAGACATTCTGCTCATATGGGATGCCACTTCATGGACGCAGGATCACCCTTGCAGGTAGCTTCGGCGGATTCATCCAGGCCAACCTGGAGGTGAACCGGGAGATGGTGATGGAAGTCCTTGAGAAGGCATCGGGATCGAAAACTATCCTCGACCTATATGGCGGGGCCGGTAACTTCGGCATCCCCCTTGCCCTGAATGCTGAACGTGTTACGGCAGTGGAGCAGGACAGGTCACTGGTGAAAACCGGGATCATGCTCGCCCGCAAGAACGGATGCAAGGGAATCCGTTTCGAGAATGAAGATGCAGCCCGCTTTGTGAAAAATCTCCAACGGGGTGATGCCCGTTTCGATACAGTGGTTCTCGATCCTCCCCGGGAGGGGGCAAGGGAGGTCGTTCAGTCACTGACCCGAATGAGGTCGGGCAGGGTCATATATATCTCCTGCAATCCCTCCACCCTTGCCAGGGACCTGGCGGTTCTCGTCGACGGAGGCTTCGCGGTGAAGTCGGTCCGGCTTTTCGACATGTTTCCCCAGACCTACCATATCGAGTCCGTGACGGTACTTGAGAGGTGAAGAATATCTCCAGACCGTGCAGGATGGTTTCTTCCCCATCGTTCATGAAACCTTGCAGCATGTGTCCCCTTTTTCATCTGGACAAAGGACGAATGCGGCTTGTATATGTTGCTTGATGATCGTCGGGGTCATATGCAAAGAGGATAATCCTGAAGCCCTAGCCCTTTCCAGAAGGGTGACCCAGTGGATCAGGGACAATGAGCTGCCCTGCCTCACCGAAGATCATATCTCAGACTTTCTCGGCACAGAGCGGACGAATGACGTCTGGTTGAATTCCGACATCCTCGTGGTGCTCGGCGGCGATGGGACCATCCTGAGGGCAATCCGTACGTCAATGCCCAGGAAGGTCCCCATTCTAGGCATTCATATGGGATATCTTGGCTTCCTCACCGAGGTCACCGAAGACGAGGTCATCAAGGCGCTGGAGGACATGAAAACAGGCAGGTATGTCCTCGATGAGAGGACCATGTTGGATGTCAGGCTTCTCAGAGGGGATACCGTCGTTGCGTCCCAGCACGTGCTGAACGACATGGTCATCAACAAGGGTGCGTTGGCGAGGATCATCGATATGGAGGTCTGGACCAACGACGTCTTCATTACCAGCTACTGGGCCGACGGGCTTATCATATCCACCCCCACCGGTTCAACTGCCTACAATCTTGCAGCGGGAGGACCCATCGTTCATCCCCATGTGAGCGCCGTTGTCCTGAATCCCATCTGTCCTCATGTACTCTCCAACAGGAGCATCGTACTGCCCGACTCCCAGGAAGTGACCATTGTGGTGAAATCGGGGAAGGCCTCGGACAACATCTACCTGACCCTGGATGGCCAGAAGGGATACCCTCTCCTGGCCGATGACAGGATCCGGGTCAGGCGAGGCTCCCTGAAGGCGGTCATGGTGAGGTTCCCCGAGAGGAACTATTTCGAGATTCTGCGCAGTAAACTGAAGTGGCAGGAGAGATGATCGAATTTCTCAAGATCTCTTCCATGGCGATCTTCGACGAGATCGAGATTGAATTCACAGGAGGACTTAACTGCATCACCGGCGAGACCGGGGCCGGAAAGTCCCTCATCCTTGATGCGCTCACCCTGCTCATGGGTGCCAGAGCCGGACGTGATCTGGTCCGTCCCGGTGGTGCGAAGGCCGTCATCGAGGCCCTGATGAATGTGTCCGGCCGGGAGATGGTCCTGCGCAGGGAGATATCTCCTACCGGCAGCAGTCGGTGCTATGTCGACGGCAAACTGTCCACGGTGTCGTCCCTGGCCGAGGTATCTTCCGGTCTCATCAATATCTACGGCCAGCACGATTACCAGGATCTCCTGAATCCGAGGCAGCATATGCGGATTCTGGAAGATCATGCGGGCCTGAGCAGGCAGGACGTCGAGGCGGCATATGCCGCATACATCGAGGCTCATTCTGCGCTGACCAAGATCGAGCAGGATGTCCGCGCATATACCCAGGATCGCGAATACCTGGAACACTGTCTGCATGAGCTGAAGTCGACCCGGATTGAAGAGGGGCTCGAAGAACGCCTCCATCAGGATCTCCAGACGGCGTTGAAGGCCACCGATCTCAGGGAATCCTCCCAGGCCGTACAGGACCTCATCTATACCGGCAGTCCCTCCGTCATGGACCTTGGCGCCCAGGCCCGGCAGCTGATCGGCCGGATGGCACACCATGATCCTTCCATGGAGAACCTCATCCAGGACATGGATGACATCCTGGCCCGTCTGGAAGACGTCCACGGCAAGCTCAGGGGCAGGATGGATGCCTACGAGGACGATCCCGAGCGTCTCGGCCGGATCGAGGAACAGCTCAATACAATCAGGGAACTGAAGAGGAAGCACCACACCGACGAGGCCGGCCTTATGGGGCTCGCCGGGGAGATGGGCCGGAAGCTCCTGCTCCTCGATGAATCGGGGCAGAGCACCCGGGAGGCAAAGCGGGCTCTTGACCATGCCATGGAACGGTACCGTAGCGCGGTGAAGGATTTTCTTGAAAAGAGGAGAAGTTCGGCGCTCAGACTCAGCAGGAAGATCAACAGGGATCTCGGAGATCTCGGCATGCCCGGCACCGATTTCAGGGTGGCCCAGATGGAGCCGGGTGATCTCGATGCAACGTTCTTCGATGCCCAGGGAGGAGGTTCCTCTCCTGCTGTCCTGCTCAGGGGGGAATTTCTCGTATCCACCAATGTGGGGCAGCATGTGCTGCCGCTCACCCGAATCGCATCAGGAGGGGAGCTGAGCCGTATCATGCTTGCCATCAAGGGGCAGCAGAACACATCCACAGATGCGACCATGGTCTTTGACGAGGTGGACTCGGGCATCAGCGGCCAGACCGCCTTTGCCATTGCCAGGAAGCTCAAGGAGATATCAGGCCGGGCGCAGTCCATTGTGGTGACCCACCTGCACCAGGTCGCATCAGTGGCGGACACCCATCTCGTCATAACGAAGGCTGTTCATGGCAAGACCACCTCGTCGACCCTTGAACGCTGCACGGGGTCAAAAAGGGTAGGGGAACTCGCACGGATGATGGGCGGAGACGATCCGAGCCGCACGGTGATCGAACATGCACGAGAACTGGTCTCGGCTCATGAGGGCAAAGGGACCGCATCATAATAACTGCGTCAGGGAAAAGACTTACAAGGCATAGGTCTACCCTCTGCAGTGATTTTCATTTGACTTTTGAAGAGGTTCAATGGTCTATGGAGTGAAACTCACCAGGAAGCTGCGAGGTCATGATACGTAAACCAGCTATAGCCGAGGCGGACCAGATCAAGAGTCTCATCGACCCCTTCGTGAAGGAGGGGCTTATCCTGCCGAGGTCTCTCCATTCGCTGTATACGACCATCAGGGATTTCTGGGTGGACGCCGGGGAAGAAGATCCCGGGTTCATCACAGGCTGCTGTGCGCTCCACATATCCTGGAACGACCTTGCGGAAATAAGGACCCTGGCCGTTCGGAGGGAATTCCAGGGGAAGGGGGACGGCATCGCCCTGGTGGAGGCCTGCCTTCGGGAGGCCCGGGCCCTCGGCGTCAGGAAGGTGTTTACGCTCACGTATGTACCTGAATTCTTTAAGAAAGTAGGGTTTTTCGAGGTGGACAAGTCCAAGCTTCCGAACAAAATCTGGGCCGACTGCATCCACTGCCAGTATTTCCCGGACTGCAGGGAAATAGCACTGGTCTATGACCTGTAGAGGTGTCCATGGATCTTTCAGAGACTATGGAAAGGGCGCTCACGCTCCTGAAAAAGAAATCAATCAGTGATTTCGAAGTGTTCGGTATTGCGTCCGATACCATTCGTGCCGAGGCCAAGAAGGGAGAGGTGGACTTCCTCACCAGGTCCAGTGAAACGGGCATCAGCCTCAGGGTGCTCACGGAAGGAGGGATGGGCTTTTCCTATGGGAGAGAGGCGGACGAGGGGCTCATCGATGCAGCCGTCACCTCGGCGAGATATCAGTTCAAGGATGAGCACAATCTTTTCCCCGTTCCCCAGGGACAATATCCTGCTTCCGATGCCTTTGACCCCGTCATAGCAGCCCTGGACCCCGATGGATGCAATCAACGGGCCGTGCTGCTCGAGCAAGCCGCCCGGGATGCGGACCCGAGGGTGGAGCATATCAGGAAGGCTTCCTTCTCACGATCGTGTTCTCAGGTGCGCATCCTCAACTCACACGGCATAAGCTCGCGGTTCGATGTCTCCTCGGTATCCGCGTCGCTCATGGTGACCGTCAGGCAGGAGGGCGATGTGCAATCGGGATACGACTTCGACTTCAGCCATGACCTGGCCGCATTCGACGTGGAGAGGGTGGGAAGATCCGCCGTAGAGCATGCCGCAAGGCTCCTGGGAGCCAGGCAGCTCAGGACGGGCAGGGTGCCCGTGCTCTTTGACAGGGAAACCACGGCCGAGATCATGGAATTCATCGCAGACTCCTTCCTGGGAGAGAACGTTATCAAGGGAAAGTCGGCATTAAAGGACAAAATGGGAAAAACCTGCTTCTCGGATTGCATCACCATATCGGACAACCCCATGGACAGGAGGGCTGCGGATGCATGTCCCTTCGACGGGGAGGGAGTTCCATCGAGTAGGACGGACCTGGTCAAAGACGGAACGGTCCTCGCCTATCTTTATGATTCCTACTGGGCACACCGGGCCGGTACGGTCTCCACCGGCAATTCGGTGCGGGGAGGGTACCGTTCATGGCCTTCCCTGGGCATCAGGCATCTCTGCCTTGAGTCTTCCTGCAGGCCCGTATCCGAAATCATGGCAGACCTGCCCGTGGTCCTGAAGGTCACGGACATTATGGGCATGCATACGGCGAACCCCATCACGGGAGAGATCTCCGTCGGGATAAACGGTATTCTGCTGAAAAACGGCGAGCAGGCGTTTCCCGTCCGAGAGGCCGCCCTGTCGGGCAACGTCTATGAGATGCTCGGGCGCGTGCTGGCCGTGGGGGACGAACCCAGGGGATTCGGGCATGTGCTCTGTCCGTCGATGCTTGTCGATGCAGTGGATATCAGTTCCCAGTGATCCTCCCCTCTATCCCGGTGACGGGGCAAGATACCTGTTGAAATGGAGCGGATGCTATTCTATGTATCTAGCCTGGACATGTTTCACTAGAAAGGCAGAGGCCCTTACCTATGTTTGAATGGCTGATCAAGATATTCGGCAGTAGGAACGAACGCGAGCTCAAGCTTCTCAGTCCGCTGGTGGACAAGGTGAATTCCTTTGAGGATGCCATGCGGGCCCGGACCGATGCAGATCTCAAGGCCATGACGCCATATTTCAAGGAAAAGCTCGATGCGGGCGCGAGCCTTGACGACATCCTTCCCGAGGCCTTTGCCACGGTCAGGGAGGTTTCCCGGCGGACGCTGAGTATGAGGCCCTTTGACGTACAGCTCCTGGGCGGCATGGTGCTCCACCAGGGCAAGGTCTCGGAGATGAAGACCGGCGAAGGAAAGACCCTGGTCGCCACCATGCCCGTGTACCTGAATGCCCTGGCCGGCAGGGGAGTGCACGTGGTGACGGTGAACGATTACCTCGCCAGGCGCGATGCCGAATGGATGGGCACCATCTATCGTTTCCTCGGACTTGACGTGGGCATCATCATCCATGGCCTGGACGATGCCCAGCGCAAGAAAAATTATCAGGCAGACATCACGTATGGAACCAACAACGAATTCGGTTTCGACTTCCTGCGGGACAACATGAAGTTCGCATTTGCCGATTACGTGCAGAGGGACTTCTACTATGCCATCGTGGACGAGGTGGACTCCATCCTCATCGACGAGGCGAGGACCCCGCTCATCATTTCGGGACCTGCCGAGGAATCCACGTCGAAATACTATGATGCCAACAATGCCGTCATAGACCTCCTGCGCCGGAGCAATGCGGAGGATATGTACACAAAGGACGAGAAGGCGAACAGCGTGATGCTCACCGAGGAGGGGGTAGAATTCCTCCAGAGGCGGCTCGGCAAGGACAACCTCTACGACCCCGGCGAATTCGAGACCGTCCACCATCTCAATCAGGCGCTGCGGGCCCACCTGCTCTTCTCCCGGGATGTCCATTACGTGGTCAAGGAGGGCGAGGTGGTCATCGTGGACGAGTTCACCGGCAGGCTCATGCCGGGGAGGCGCTATTCCGAAGGTCTCCACCAGGCTCTCGAGGCCAAGGAGGGCGTGAAGGTCGCCAACGAGAATCAGACCCTGGCATCCATCACCTTCCAGAACTATTTCCGCATGTATGAAAAGCTTGCCGGTATGACCGGAACCGCCGAGACCGAGGCACTGGAATTGAAGAACATCTACGGTCTCGATGTCATGGTGATACCGACCAACCTGAACATGATCAGGAAAGACCACCCGGATGTGATCTACAAGACCGAGAAGGAGAAGTACAAGGCTGTGGTCAGCCAGATCGCCGCTTGTCATGAGAAGGGCCAGCCCGTGCTGGTGGGCACGAGCTCCATCGAGAACTCCGAGAAGGTGTCGAGCCTGCTCAAGCGCAAGGGCGTACCGCACAATGTCCTCAATGCCAAACATCACGAGCGTGAGGCCGAGATCGTGGCCCAGGCCGGCAGGAAAGGGGCGGTCACCATTGCCACCAACATGGCGGGCAGGGGCACCGACATCAAACTCGGTGGAAACCCCGAGTTTCTCACCAGGCAGCGCATGACTCCCGAAGACGAGGGATATGGAGAAACCCTGAATAAATTCAGCGTTCAATGTGATAAAGAGCACCAGGAGGTGGTGGATGCCGGCGGCCTGTTCATCCTGGGAACTGAGCGGCATGAGAGCAGGCGTATCGACAACCAGCTCAGGGGGAGGTCGGGAAGACAGGGCGACCCCGGTGAATCACGTTTCTACCTGAGCCTTGAGGACAACCTCATGCGGATCTTCGGCTCCGAGCGCATCGCTACGATCATGGACAAACTCGGCGTCCAGGAAGACGAACCCATCGAGCACAACCTCATCAGCAAGAGCATCGAAGGGGCCCAGAAAAAGGTCGAAGGAAGGAACTTCGAAATACGCAAGCACCTCCTCGAATACGACGACGTCATGAACAAGCAGCGGGAGGTGGTCTATACCGAGCGACGGAGAATCCTGTCCGAAGAGGATCTCAAGAGCGTGGTGGAAGAGATGCTCGACGAGGTGCTCAACGAGGCCGTCGAGACCTATATCCCCCGGAAGGGTTCCACTGATGCATGGGATGTCGAAGGGTTCAAGGCCTGGGTGAAGAACACCTTCGACCTGGGCATCGAAGTATCCGTGGATAAGGGCTCCGACCGGGAGGAACTCTACCGCAAGATTCGTACGAACGTCATGGATTACTACAACATGAGGGAGAATGAGTTCTCTTCCGAGGTGATGCGCATGGTGGAGCGACATTTTCTCCTGCTCACCCTGGACACCCTCTGGAAGGACCACCTCCTCTCCATGGACCACCTCAAGGACGGCATCGGACTTCGCGGCTACGGCCAGAAGAATCCCCTGCGGGAGTACCAACGGGAGGGATTCGACATGTTCCTGAACACCCTTGCCCGCGTGCGGGAGCTTTCCCTGGAGAGGCTCTTCAAAGTACAGATCCAGCGCCAGGAGGACGTGGAGAAGGTCTCCCAGCAGGAGCGCAAGCAACGCATGCACATGGGCAGGGGGCCTGCCGACAAGGCTCCCACGGTCAAGAGGGAAGGCAAGAAGGTCGGCAGGAACGACCCGTGCCCCTGCGGATCGGGCAAGAAATACAAGCAGTGCTGCGGGGCAGGGGCATGATACCCAAAGGTTTTTCCTTTTCCGCCATCAATGCAGGGATCAAATCTCCCGACTACACCGGCCTCGATCTTGGGCTCATCGCAAGCTCCTCGGAGTGCGTGCTGTCGGGAGTCTTCACGCGGAACCTGGTGAAGGCTGCACCGGTGGTGATCGGCATGGAGCAGGTAAAGCGCGGAAGCGTCCGGGCCGTTCTCGCCAATGCCGGCAACGCCAATGCCTGCACCGGCAATGTCGGGCTGGCCCACGCCAGGGCTATGATGGAGGCTGTGGCAAAGGAGCTCGGGATCGAGCCCGGTGATGTCGTTCCCATGTCCACGGGAACCATCGGCGTGTCCATGCCGACGGAGCGCATTATTCCCGAGATGCCCCGACTCGTCAAAGGCCTGTCGCAGGATGCAGAATCCTTTGCCCGGGCCATCATGACCACCGACACCTTCCCGAAGATGGTATCAAGACGGGTAGGGGAGGCATGCGTCCTTGGCTTTGCCAAGGGTGCCGGCATGATCGCTCCGAACATGGCGACAACCCTGGCCGTGGTCCTCACCGATGCAATAATTACCAAACAACAACTTGATATTATTATAAAAAAAACCATAACATACACCTTCAATGCCATCACCATCGATGGGGACATGTCCACCAACGACACCTTGCTGGCACTGTCTTCGGGGCTCGTCAAGGCAGACGCATACGAGCTCGACCGTGCAATGGACGAAGTCATAGGAGAACTCGCCCGGATGATCGTAAAGGACGGTGAAGGCGCCACCAAATTCGTTACCATAAAGGTTGCAGGCACGGAAAACGATCGGGATGCCAGGACCGTCGCCATGGCGGTGGCCAACTCTCCGCTCGTCAAGACGGCGCTCTTCGGAGCTGACCCGAACTGGGGAAGGATCGTGGCCGCCGTCGGATATGCGGGTGTCGATATTGATCCTCGTGAGATCGCGGTGAAGATCCAGGGGTTGGATGTGGTGGACAGCGGTCTCCAGGCAAAGGCATTCACTGAGGATTCCCTGCACCGGGCACTGCTGGAAAACGAGATCACCATGGAAATTACCGTGGGACCGGGACAGGGGTGTTTCACTGTCTGGACCACGGACCTGTCCTATAAATACGTGGAGATCAACGCCCAGTACCGGACCTGACGGATATATCATATTGCCTTTGTAATTCAATCGGAAATGGCGGAGCATTAATAAGGCCGATAATATATGTTATGTTAAATAATAAATCCGGCGATCTGCCCCTCCATTCGCTTTCGATATAAAACCTTGGACGCTGAGGGCGGACAATATCCATGTCCCCCATGTCCGACCATAACGGAATGTTCTGCATAAACGATCCGACATTCCCTCCCCCCTTGTCGAAAACCCGGAAATCACCATTGGAGCTGTTATATGACATTCCGGGGATGATGGAACACCTTGCCTCCTCCCAGGGAATGCATTGTGGGCCAAATAGCGAAGAAAACCTGTGAGACGGCTACTGAAGCCAATATACGGGTATCTGGAGTGAAAGAGACGAAAAAAGTCAGATGCTCCCTGAAATGGAACGGTCAATGATCTCGTCCACAAGGGCCTGAACCTTCGGCGGCAGACCCTGGATCTTGATGTCGAGAAAACCCCGGATGATCAGAGAGCGTGCCTGGTCCTCCGTGAGGCCCCTGGTCATGAGGTAGCTGAGTTCCTCATCCGAAATCCTCCCGATGGCGGCCTCGTGGGACAGGTTAATGTCGGGGTGTTCGCCCCGCAACTCGGGGACAGAGTGGATGACGCCCTTTTCATTGAGAAGCAGACCGCTGCATTCCATATGGCCGATAGATCCTTTCGTGTTTCCTGAGATCATCTGGCGGGAGATAACGGTGCCGCCCTCGGACACTACCCGGCTGATGATCTCACCGCCCGCACCGTCCCCCTCGAGCACAGTCTTTGCACCGGTGTCGAAACAGGATGCCTCTCGAGCATAAATAATAGAATAAAAACGAGCTGTTGCATGGGGCTTAACAAAGGCCGTGGGGTAGGAAACGATTTTCTTTACCGAGGTCATGGCAACATAGTTCGAAAGGTATTGAGCACCCTCTTCCACCATGGCCGCACCGACCGGGAATACCTCCATGTCCTTTCCCCAGTTGTGGAGCATGGTGTAACCGAGGCTGGAATCCCTGCACAGGTATGTCTCGGTGATTCCGATATGCCTTCCCGTGTGACATCCTGATGCCGTCGTGCATCCGTTCACGATGTTGAGCATCGCGCCAGGCCTGAGCTCGATGATGTTATGGATGATCTGCACAGGATCGGTGCCACCGAAGAGGAAGGCCGCCTGCATCGGTTCCTCGATCCGGACCCCTTCGTCCACGAGCACATAGTATCCCACCGGCTCGGAGCTGGCGGCCAGCCGGGTGAATTCGTTCCTTTCCCTATCCACGAGGTGAAAGAAGAGCCGGTCTTTTACATGGGGATACCGTTCAAAGGCCTCGTCCAGGGGGATGACATGCAATCCTTTTATTTTGCTGGTCTTCTCAAGGATCGTATGGTCGAGAACCATGAAGGTGCCGCAGCTCGCAGCGCAGGAGTCGTAACCGATGGTGAGCAGTCTGTCGGAGTCAATGGCCTGCATGTTCATAGATCCTCCACGCACATGTCGCGATACTTCTCGGCGAAGCAGGTTCCGCACTGTTTGTAGCCATGAGTCTTGATCTCGTCGAAGATATCACCGGGAGCCCCGCATCCGAGGACATGTCCGTCCATGATGACAAAGGCGATGTCTGCCTTGATGTAGTCGAGGATGAAACCGGTATGGGTTATCATGATGGCCGAACGGCCCCTTTTGGAGATGGGCTTTTCTTTTTCAAGCAAAATGCGCAGGGCGTGGGCAATGACCGAGATGTTCTCGATATCCACGCCGGATTCAGGCTCATCCAGAAGCAGTAGGTCGGGCATCTGGATCATGAGCTGAAGGATCTCCGAGCGCTTCCGTTCTCCCCCGGAGAAGCCCACGTTGATGTCCCGGCCGAGGTAGCTCGTCATATTGAGGAGATCCGCATGACTCCGGACAAGGTCTTGGTCGCCGCTCAGATTTTTCAAAAGGGTCTCGAGCCGCACACCCTTGACGGCTGGCGGATACTGGAATGCCATGCCGATTCCCATCCGGGAGCGTTCATCAACAGGCATGTCCTTGATACTCATGCCCTTGAACAGGATGTCGCCCTGGGTGATGATGAAGCCGGGGAGGCCTGCAATAGCTCCGAGGAGCGTACTTTTTCCCGATCCGTTGGGTCCGAAGATGATGGCCGTCCTTCCCGTCTCAACCGTGAGGTCCACCCCCTTGAGGATTTCCTTTCCGCCGGCGGACACATGAAGATCGCGTATCTCCAAGAAATTCATACCGTATCTCCAGGTGATGTGATATGTTCACGAATCAGGTCCTTGTTATTGATGATGAACTTCGAGAAGTCAAGGAGTTCATGGTATTGAATCATGACGGAAGGATGTGTTCGGCACCCTGTGAACTCCCCTCCCCTTGTCCTTCACCGTTGCGGGGGAGATCTTCCAGTGGTGGCAGGTGCAGGAACGGGCAACCGGATTGACACGATATGGATACCTATGACGTGATCATAGCAGGATGTGGACCGGCAGGTGCCACTGCAGGGTTCATTCTCGCAAGGGCCGGCCTTTCCGTGGCCATCGTCGACCGACACGTCTTCCCCCGGACCAAACTCTGCGGCGGGATGCTGCCGCTCAAGACCATGGGCCTGGTTGAAAGGATCTTCGGTGTGAACCGGGAAACCCTCCTTGAGCACGGGATCGTAAACTACACCTCATACGGGTACAAGATCTTTTTCAGGAAGAACCTGCTCGTTCACAGGACCGCTCACTACCCGTTCTCGTTTGTGAACAGGGATGACTACGATCATTTTCTGATGGATCAAGCCCGATCACAGGGTGCCCATATCCGCCAGGGGGACAGGGTGAACCGCGTCGATCCCGCAGGAGGGGTGCTGCAGACCGAATCGGGCAGGCGTTACAGTGCGCGGTTCATCATCGGAGCAGACGGCGTCAACAGTGTAGTCAGGAGGTGTTTCCCCACAGAGAGGGCCAAGCACTGGGTGCATGACCTCGCAGCTGCCCTGGAGGTTTTCGTTCCCCGTTCGGTTGCCTCCCGGGATGTCGAGTTCCCCATGGTCCACCTCGGTTATGTGAACTGGGGTTATGGGTGGGTATTCCCGAACAGGGATCGGATCATCATCGGACTGGGTGGGCTCCCCGAGAAGAACGGCAAGAGGTTCAAGCAATTGTTGCATGGCTACCTGTCGAACCTCGACCTCGTCGAACCTGACGTGATGGGAGAGTTCAATGTCCATGGACACGCTATCCCCTATGGCAATCTGATCAGAAGGCCGGTGTACCATAAGGTAGTCCTGGTGGGAGATGCGGCAGGGCTTGCGGACCCCATCACCGGCGAAGGAATCTACTATGCCCATAGGAGTGCGGAGATAGCGGCGGTGAGCATTCTTCACGCACTGAGGGAGGGGGTCTCCCTTGAAGAGACATGTTTGAAGCTCCTGCGGCGGATCATCTTCCCCGACCTTCTCTGTGCCCGGTGGCTGCGCTTACCGGTTTTCCACGCCCTGAGGATATGCCCCCCTTCGCTGATCAGGCGGTTCGTGGATCGGGGAGACACGAGGGCCCTGCAGGTCATTCATGGGCTCAGGCCGTACCCGTTCAACTTCAGGTCCCGGGAAATGCATGGGGATATTCAAGTATAAGGGCAGTGGCTTCTGGACCCAGGGAGGTATTCATGAGGATTGTTGAGAGCATGCTTTTTGAAAGACCCGGCCGGCAAAACACGGACGACTGCATCGAAGCGGTGAGGCAGTATGTGGAAGGGCATGGTGAGACCCATGTGGTGGTGGCCTCCACCACAGGTACCACTGCCATGGCTTTCTGCCGGGCTCTCAGCGCCACCAGGGTAAGGCTCGTGGTAGTTACCCACAGTGTGGGGTTCAAGGAGCCGAACAGGGACGAGTTCGACCCGGAGGCGCGGAGGTTTCTGGCAGCCGAGGACATTCCCATCCATACCGGAACCATCCTGACCCATGCGCTGGAGAAATCCTTTATGGACGACTTCCACGGAGTCTATCCCGGTGCCATCATCGCAACTACCCTGCGCCGGTTCGGTGAGGGCACCAAGGTGGCCCTGGAGATCGTCATGGAGGCATGCGATGCGGGCCTTGTCCCCGAGGATGGTGAGGTGCTCGCCGCGGCAGGCACCGGTTACGGCGCTGACACGGTGCTGCTCGTCAAGGCCAAACCGTCCAAGCGCTTCGGCAAGCTCGAGGTCCTGGAGATCCTTGCACGCCCCCGGGGGAGATGATATCACCCTGGCCGGTATAAAGCAGAGGGTGCCTTGATCCGGATCATGGGGGTGTCCTTCCCGGGCCTTCATGAGGGGGATCCGGCGAGGTCCCGGAGGTCTGAATGACCGTCACTATCACCTGCCCGGTGGTGGCCCTGCCGCCGTTTCCCGTGGCTGTTATGGTATAGGTCGTGGTCTCCGACGGGCAGACCTCGATGGAACCGCTGGGTGCGACCGCCCCGATTTCATTGTCCAGGAACGCTCCGTCGGCATTTCTTGATGTCCATGAGAGCATGCATGGCCTCCCTGCCTCAACGGTATTCGGAAAGACGGCGATGATCACCTCCGGGGTCTCAGGCACGGTCACCGTGACGCTGGCGGTTGCGATGCCGCCTTCACCCTGGATCGTCAGGGTATAGGTGGTCGTCTCGCTCGGGGCGAGCACGATGGTGCCGTCCAGGTTCACCTCACCAATCCCGTTATCCAGAAATGCCTTATATGCGTTTTGAGATGTCCAGCGCATGGTGGATGTCTGTCCCGGTTCCACCACGGACGGTTCCGCAAGGATGCATACCTCGGGTGGAGGGTGCACGATAATGGTTACCATGTCCGTTGTCGTTCCCGACGGCCCCTCGGCTGTCAGGGTATAGGTGGTGGTCGACTGCGGGGAGACCTCCAGGGAGCCGGAGGGATCCACCGGACCGATGTCCTGGTCGATCCAGAGATGCTGATCTCCAGAGGAGGTCCACCTGAGGACGGAGACCTGACCTCGGGCAATGGTCGAAGGGGATGCCTCGATGTCGGCGAAGGTTCCGGGCAGGACTTCTATGGTTTCGGTCCTGGCCGATGATCCTCCCGGTCCACGGGCGGTGATGGTGTACCTCGTCGATTTGTCCGGTGCGACCGTGATCGTCCCTTCCGGCATTACGTCACCGACGCCCTGATCGATGGTGACGGTCTCGGCACGGGAACTGGTCCATGCGATCGCCGCCGTTTCCCCCTGGCGGATGGCATGGGCAGTGACGGTGACATCAAGAACGGGAGGTTCGTGCACCATGGCCACGACCGTAGTGTCAGTGGTGCCGCACCTGCCTCTTGCCGTCAGGGTGACGGTCGTGGTCTTTTCGGGATAGATCATCAGCGTTCCCGATGTCCCCACCTCGCCGATGCCCTGATCCATGGTGAGGGTATCCGCCTTCTCGGAGGTCCATACCAGCAGACAGGGTTCGCCCGGCTGAACCGCTGAGGGGTTTATGGACAGGTTGATCTCCGGTGCCAGGCATTCACCGACAGCCACGGTGGTGGACACCGTGGATATCCCTCCGTTGCCGTCGATCACCGTGAGCACCACGGGGTACGTCCCCGACGCGGCATAGGTATGGATGGGAAGTGCACCGGTGCCCTGCTCGCCGTCCCCAAAGGCCCACACGTAGGAAAGGTGCGTGCTGTCCGGGTCATACGACCCGGACCCATTGAATGAGACCGGCTGGTTTACCTCTGCCGTGTAGGGACCGCCGGCATGGGCCTGGGGCAGCTTGTTCGGATCAACAGGATCCTCCACCTCCAGGATGAAGGTCTGGGTAGTTTCATCTCCCTTGCCGTCCGTTACCCTGACCGTGATGTGATGGTCGCCGGCCATCTCGGGAAGCCATTCGATCAGACCTGTCCGCGGATCGATGGACATCTCCTCCTGGGGGTTGTCCAGGGAGTAGGTCAGTTCATCCTCCTGCGGATCGACTGCCAGGATGTCATAGGTGTACGGCAACCCGGCCTGTGCGGTGGCAACAGGCAGAGAGCAGATCACCGGCGGATCGTTCCACCGGGGAAGCATGCCGTATGGGTGAGCGGCCCTGATGGTGGAAAACGACCACTGCCCGTCTTGCAGGACGGCGACGGCATAGAGGTATACGGTGTCGTTCACGGCGCTGTCCGTGTAGGTCAGGGTGTCGGGGGGGAGCTGCGCTATTCTCCTCATTTCTTCAGGCTCGGCTGCCGGTGCTCGATAGATATCCAGGCGCTGGGCCTCTTCCGTGCGGGGCAGATCGAGGATGACCTTCCCCCTTTTCGCGTGGAGGCTGAAAGAGACGGTTGGCTCCACCCGGACATAACAGGTGAGGGGCGTTGGATGGCCCGTTCCGTCGATGGCCAATAGTGAAACCGCATGTGTTCCTTCGGGGATGACCGCATCCGGGTTAGGCCCCGATGCAGGAGTGAACGGCCCGTACCACTCATAGGCGACCGGATCCCCTTCGATGTCCTCGAAAAGGGTTGTATCCAGAGTCGTATCACATCCGATCGGGAGGTTCTTCGCCAGGACGAGGCAGTCCTCCTCATCCCGGGGAGAGGCCGATGCCATGGATCCCAGGGACAGAAAGGCGGTGCCCATCATGATGAGCACATAACAGCACACGACCACACCGGTGAACGCCATGCCGAACAAGGCATAGAGCGGTAGCCGCGAATAATCTTTTCTTTCGAGAATATCCTCCTCCAATGCTCCCGGACAACGTGAGGGTGTGAAATCAACCCCACGAATCCGATGCAAAAAACATACGAACAGACCGGATGCAGGATTTCAAAGGGTTACCAGAAGGCCCTGGGCGATGCTGCAATTTTGAGGGGAAATCTTTTTCTCGAACAGGGAAGCCCTATTCCATTCTGACCCGTTTCGACAGGGGCCGGCACCTTGTCTCACTGTCGAAAGAGTCCCCTGTTCGAGGATATCCCTTAACCGGTATGCAGGGTTATCCGGTAAGGAAAAGGGATGGGTGTAGGAGGGTGGGCATCTTACATCCAGGACACGAAGATCAGGAGGGAAAAAACCAATATGCTGATGGTGAATACTGCTCTCATCTCTTTCTCCAGCGTGAGCTGCGTTTCAATCTGGCGCTCACATATACTACTGTTTTGAAGGTTGCAAGAAGATTTTTCGGCAGAATAACAGAGAAGATTAAGGACGAACAGCGAGGTTTCCGGAATGTATCAGAGGGAATTCAAGGCCTTTGATAGGACATCATTATTAATTAGAAATAACAGCTGGTTGCACATGGTCAGTCATTCTGTGACCAGTGCTGCAGTTCGATGATGTTGCCCTCTGGGTCCCTGGCATAGGCGAAGGTGATGGTCCCTGCCTCCGGGATTTCATGGGACACCACCCTGCCCAGAATCTTTCCCCCCTGTGCGAGCACCTCCTGTAATGACTCCCGCACATCGTCCACCACAAAGGCGAGGTGTCCCAGGCCGGGCCGGTTGATGGCAGGGGCAGGCCCGGGTTCCACCGTATTGTACTGGAAGATCTCCAGGGTCGGACCATCCTGGCCGTGACCGGGCATGCGCAGGTGCGCCCCGCATATCCTGGCGCCCTTGACGCCTGTGCCCTCTTCGATCCAGGTGCCCGACAGGTCCCTCTCCGGCGGTACGGGCGTGCAGCCGAAAACCCTCTCATAGAAGCCGGAAAGCAGCTTCCAGTCGCGTGCGACGATGTTCGTATGTGCGTACCTGGCCTTCAGCATGCCGCGGTTATTTCCCGCCCTTGTTTTTCAAGAGAGTTCCCAGCTTCGCGAAGGGGTTGTGGGTCATGGTGTCGGTCCGTTCCTCGGGGAACTCTACGTAGTCTCCCGTTTCCTCGTCGTACCTGCCGTGCTCCGCGTCGTGGCAGTATATGCACAGGTGTTCCCAATTGCTCCCGTCCGGAGGGTTGTTGTCGTGGTTGTGGTCCTTGTGGTGCACGGTGAGCTCCTTGAGGTTCTTCAGGGTGAACTGCCTGCCGCACCGCGCGCACACCCAGGGATGGATCCTGAGCGACTGCTCGCGGTAGCCCTTCATACGCTCTTCGTTGAGCTGCCTCGCCTTGGCAAGGAATTGATCCATTTCTTCCTTGCTGAGCTTTGCCGGACCTGCGTTCGGAGGTTTTGTTCCCTGGGAAGCCATGGTTTTCCTTTCAGTGAGGGTCGATGCCGGGAGGCGTCGTGCCTTTGCCGAAGCTTCGTATCAGTTCCAGTGCCTTTTCCCGGTCTTCGGGACGGACCACGTGCAGGGACGGGTTCACGAGGTCGTAGGCGGTTTCGTGGAGGCGCTGCATACCCATGCCCTTGATATACACCTCGATGCCGTTGTCCTCAAGGAGGCGCTTCATATGACGGATCTCTTCTTCGGAGGCCGATGTGAAGACGAGGTCGGACTTGGGGGCGAAGAAGAATACGTAGCAGAGGAAAAAGCAGAGAACCAGCATGAAGGCAAGAATACCGAGTTCCATTCGGACAGCAGATTATCAGATAGGCCTGAGCTTGTCCATATGCCGGTGTGGTTCGGCTGCAGGTTTCGACGCGTGCACAGGGTGTCATTGGTATGTGCGGACAGGCGTCCGGGGAGGTTCTCGAGAAGTCTTGCCCGGGTCCGGCTTACTTCAGGCACTGGAACACATCCATGCACCACAGGCATGCGGCGCATGGCTCGGTGTTGATGTAGCAGTCCTGCTCGAAGGATTCGCCTTGTACATAATCGCACAGGGCAAAGCTGCAGTTGAAGCAGAAGGGGTAGTCGTATCTCAGGACATTCTTCCGGAACGTCGCGTAGGCGGGGTCGTTCCAGATTTGGAGCACCCCGCTGTCTTTGAGGTTCCCGAACCTTTTCGGTCCCACCGCTTTCTCCAGGCCGTTGACGTAACACCGGTACCGGTGCCACAGGAAATAGCAGGGGTGCACCCAGCCGTCCACGGAAACGAAGGCGCAGCCCTCTTCCACGAACTCGCACCTGCGAGTGCTCCTGGGCATCACGCCTGGGAGCCTGAGGTCGATGCCCCACCTTCCTGCCGCGTCCCGGGCCTCTTCGAAGACGGACGCCGTCTTTTCCTGCAAGGAAAGGTCCATGGCGAAGAGCTTCTCGAGGTTGAGCGTCACTCCCCTGGCAAGGGCTTCGGCCACCATGGCGTCCACCAGGTTCCTGACTCTCTCGTCGCTGTCCGTGGTGAGATAGCGCGTATAGGCGTTGCGATAGCGCCCGAGGACCAGGTTTTCCCGTTGTGCCATGTTTGAGTATTTCCGGTAGACGTTCACCGATTCATCCAGGTTCGCGTCATACACGGCCTGTTCCGCGAGGTCCGGGTGGTAGGGGAAGAGCTGGGTCACCACGGCGAAGTCCGCGCCGTTTTGGCCTGCCCAGTGGATCGTCGAGGGCAGGTCCGCGAGGTTGTCCCGGCGGAGGACGAATTCGATGCCGATCTGAAGTGGGGCGTGGAGCCTGATCCGCGCGGTCCTCAGTGCCGAGAGCGCCCTTTGAACGCCTGCGAGCTCGCCGCCGGTGCGGATGAGGCGGAATCCTTCCGGGTCCACCGCGTCGATGGACAGGCAGATGCGGTCGAGCCCAGCCCCGATGAGCCGCTCCGCCCTTGCGGCATCGATCAGGTGGCCGTTGCTCTGGAACCCCACCCATCCGTGTGCGGGCATGCTCTTCCTGGCGGAGCCTATGAATTCCTCCAGCTGCGGATGCATGAGCGGTTCGCCGATGCCGTTGAGCACGAGGGCTTCGATGGAGGGGAACGCCTCCCGCAGGGCGTCGTAGGTCCCCGTGGTCATGTCCGCCTCATGGAAGTCATGGCCGCAGACATTCTTCATGCACATGGCGCACTGCAGGTTGCAGCGGGTCGTGGTCTCCACGATGAGCTTGGATGGGTATGGCTTCAGGGCGACCGGATCCCCCGATGACATCGCTCGCTATTCCTTGATGGGGATGTCCGCAAACTCCATGTCCAGGAGATTCACGGACAGGAGCCTGCAGCGCAGCGGTGTGCCCTCGCCGAGCAGCACCTTGACCGTCTCTGCCGCCTCCATGCTCGCCACCAGCGGCGGGAGGAAGGAAGGGTTTCCCAGGGTCTCTTCGATGCCCGTCTCGGATGAGTAGCCGGAGAACATCTTCTGCAGGGTGCGGTCACCGGGGTACTGGGTGGTCAACTGTCCGTACCAGCCGGCGATGCTCCCGTGCACGAGGGGTATGTCCAGAGCTTCACACACCTCCGCCAGGACCATGCGGGAGGGTATGCCGTCCAGGCCGTCCACCGCCACCTGGGCACCGTCCATGAGATCCGGGCCGTTCTCCCTGGAAAGGGCGCACTGGTGGGCTATCACCGTGACCGCGGGATTGATCGCCGCGACCCTGCGCTCAGCCGCGGCCACCTTCGGTTCGTGGATCGACTCCAGGGTGGCCAGGAGCTGCCGGTTCAGGTTGTGCTCCTCGAAGGTGTCCGGGTCGATGAGCGTGAGGGTGCCGATGCCGGTCCGCGCGAGCTCCTCGATGACGTACCCGCCGATGCCTCCGCAGCCGATGACCGCAACGTGGCTCTGCAGGAGCCTGAGCTGCTTCTCCGTGGTGATGGTCTGCCGGTTTCGCAGGTAGCGCTCCGGCATGAGACCGAGCTTCAGGATCTCCTCCTCCACCCGGGCGAAGGCGCAGCGGAACCGGTTCGCCGCCCCCTTCTGGATGGCCAGGGGAATGCAGTCCCCGCGGGAATGGGCACGGAGGAAGGATGCAAGGGTGTCCATGTCAGCCGCCGCCCACAGGGGGGAAGAGGGCCAGGGTGTCCCCCTCGTGGAGCTCGGTGTCGAGCCCGCCGTGGCGGCTGTTGATGAAGATGATGGCCGCCTGCTTCTCGGGGATGGCGAGCCTTGTGACGATGTCGAGGACCTTCGTCGATCCGGGGCAGTCAAGGATCTCCCGGTCGAAGCGTCCCCGGCGCAGCGTGGCGAAGAGTTTTACCGTTATGTGCATGGATGTCGTTGCGGCGATGGTCGGGACGGGGGGCGTGTCCCGGCACGCCCCCCGTCGCATGCTCACCAGTTGAACACCGAATCGAGCTCCGCATCCTTGACCTGGAAGGTGATGTTGTGCGGGCCCACCTTCTCGGTGGTGAAGAAACGCGGCAGGCGGTCCTGCTCCTTGGTGAACCCGGCCTTGGCGTTGAAGTCGCGCTCCATCTTGAGCACTTTCTTGCCCAGGGCCGTCACGTCGTCGCCCGTGAGGTTCCATCCGTAGAAGGCGTTGAGCAGGTTGATGAGCGCCTGATTGGTCTCGGGCTGGTCCAGGATGGCGAAGGCAATGAACAGGCACATGCCGGTGGAGTCGATGGCGGCTGTGGCGATCTGGAGGTTGCGGGACAGCTCCACCTGACCTTCGGGCTTGAGGGGATCCACCCATCCGCCGTTCTTCAGGATATTGGTTGCGATGGCGTATCCTGCGGTATGGTCGGCTCCCATGGGACTGGTGGCGTACGTCACGCCGATGCCCTGGATGGCCCGGGGGTCATAGGCAGGCAATGCCTGGTTCTTGACCACGGGCACCTTTTCCACGCCGAAGACTTTCCCGGTCACCGCCGCGCCGCTCCCGAGGATCTTACCCAATGGGGTGCCCTTCCCCACCTCCTTGATGAGCCCGATGGCTGCAGCCGCATCGCCGAACTTGACGAGGCCGGCCTGCATGGCGACACCTATGGTCGCTCCCATCTCGATGGTGTCCAGGCCGATGTTGTCGTCCAGGAAGTCGATCTGCGCGATGGCGTCAGGGTCGTCGATGCCGCAGTCGCCGCCGTGGGCCCATACGGTTTCGTACTCGGGCTGCTTCGATACGAAGTGTCCGTCCTTGTCGACATACGTGCCCGAGCACCGGATCACGCAGCCGCGGTGGCAGGGGTGGGTGGCGTTGCCGCCGCGCTTGGTCTCGATGTCGGCAAAGGTCTCGCCGCTGATCTTGGATGCGCCGGCGAACTGTCCATCCTTGAAGTTGTAGGAGGGATAACCGCCTGCCTCGTTGATGATGTTCGTGAGCACGTTGGTGCCGTAGGCCGGCAGGGCCTGGCCTGTTACCGCGTGGGTGGTGAGCCCTTCCACGAACTTCTTGTTGGCCGCCCTGAACTTCTCCGCGTCCTTGGGTTCGCGGTTCTTCAGCCCGGTATCGTCGAGCACGATGACCTTGACCCCCTTGGAGCCCATGACCGCCCCTACCCCGCCGCGTCCCGCATGGCGGGTCGGCCGACCCTCGATGTCCGTGATGGCCACTGACGCGGCGCCGAGCTTCATCTCGCCCGCCGGGCCGATGGAGATGCAGGTGATCTTGTCACCGTAGACGCCCTTCATTTTGTCCACGAGGTCGTAGTTGGGCAACATCTTCAGGCTGTTGTCCTTCTCGACCTTGACCCCGTCCCTGTTGATGAAGACCTTGTAGAGGTCGTCCCCTTCGGGCTTGCCCTCAAGGATGACGGCGGCATAGCCGAGGCGCGCCAGGACCTGTGCCCCCTGCCCCCCCGAGTTGGCCTCCTTGATCCCTCCGGTGAGCGGGCTCTTGCACCCTACGGAGATGCGGCCCGACATCGATGCGCTCGATCCGCTGAGCAGGCCGGGCGCTATGACGAGCTTGTTCTCCGCACCCAGGGGATGGCACAGCGGCGGAACCTCCTTGAAGACCACGGATGAGGTCATGGCCCTTCCTCCGAGGCCGGCATACTCGCCGAGCCCTTCCACCTTGACCTGTGGACCGCCTTTTGCGCCCATGTCTATCCTGAGTATCTTGTCCATGCACCCCTCCTTAATTATAGTTCCTGACAGCATAAATAATAAGGGGAAGGCACGCGAAGTCAATGGGTGCCATGGGACATAACTATCGGGAAATATTAATAATATGCTCAGCAGTGCCGAATAAAAACAAGCATACTTTCAGACAGTTGAACGAGGTCCCGATGCGGGACATTCAGGGGAGTACCTACGCCCCGGAATGACGGCATAATCGTACTGCCTGCCCTTCACCGGGGAGGGGATCACCCCTTCAACGCCGTCTCCAGGTCCGCCACGAGGTCGTCCGCATGTTCGATGCCCACAGACAGCCTGAACAGCGAGCCGGTTATGCCGATGCGTTCCCGTTCTTCAGGGGACATGGGGGCGTGCGAGGTCACTGCCGGCGAGGTGATGGTGGTCTCCACCCCGCCCAGGCTCACCGCGGGGCTGACGAGCTTCAGCAGGCGAACGAAGCGGTCCGGTTCGATCTGCCGTTCGTCGATGTCGAAGGAGAGCATGCCGCCGAAGCCCTTCATCTGGGATGCGGCGACGGCATGGCCCGGGAAGCCCGGCAGGCCGGGATAGTAGACCCGCTTCACCCTGGGGTGCCTGTCCAGGAAGGCTGCTAAGATCCGGGCGTTCTCCGACTGCCTTTCCACCCGCAGCGCCAGGGTCTTGAGGCTCCGCTCCAGCAAGTAGCACTCGGTGGCGTTCAGGCTGCCGCCCAAGTGCCTCGCCAGGGCGCGGACACGCTCCGCATTCTTTCTCGAAGCGACCACGACCCCGCAGCAGAGGTCGCTGTGGCCTCCCATGTACTTGGTGCCGCTGTGCACCACGATATCGATGCCCAGGAGGTACGGGTTCTGGTTCACGGGCGAGGCGAAGGTGTTGTCGATGATGGTGGTGATGCCCCTGGCCTTGGCGAAATCGGCCACCTTCCTGATGTCGATCACGCTGAGCAGCGGGTTGGTGGGCGTCTCGATGACAATGACCGAGGTCCTGTCGGTCACGGCATCGCATACGGCTCCGGCATTGGTGGCTGCGAACGAGTACGCGATGCTCAGGTGGTCGAAGTCACTGGTGGCGAATGAGTGCGTGCCCCCGTAGAGCTCGTCCATGAGGACCACATGGTCGCCCGACCCGGCAAAGGCCAGGATGGCGGTGCTCATGGCTGCCATGCCCGAGCTGAACAGGATGCCGTCCTCGGCCCCTTCCAGGGCGCAGAGCTTGGCCGTCACGGCCTCCTGGTTGGGGGTGTTGAAGTAGCGCGGGTAGGCCGCCCTGTCCCGATCGAGGTAGGAGGTGGCCGAGGAGGTGAAGATGGGGGTGTTGATGCCTCCCGTGGCGCTGTCGTGGTAGGTTCCGCCGTGTACGCAGATGGTCTCCCTTTTCATGGGTCATGTCCTCCTGTGGAGGTACGATACATGAAGCCGGTGATGATTTCCATGCACAGTAGGGGTGGAAAAAGCGTGCAGACTGTTATTCCAGAGTCTATGGAAGACCGGGTCACCGCCAAGTCCAGGAAGATAAGGATAATCGATGAAGGCAATCTGGATCTGGCCATCCAGTATTAGGTGAAGGCGCAGAATCATTGGGTTCTCATGCCCCGAAAGACCTGATGGTTCTCGCAGTGATCTCTAGTCCTGGTCGCGCGAGATGCCTGCTATCTTCAGGGCTGGTTATTAGGTATACTTCAGGCAAAGGCAGGATGCTCGGGCACCGAGAAGTCTGATTCGAGGGCAAGAGAAGGAGAATCCCCATGGAAATCATGAAGAGGTTAGCAATACTGGTAGTTTTCGCCACGCTGATGATTTCTTGTGGAGGAGGGGGAGGCGGTACATCTTCTGGGAACAATGGCTTGACTGCTCCGACTGGTGTTGCCGTCTCAGAAGGAAATGGCTATATAACTATTACCTGGACAGATGCTCCAGGTGCAGTATCCTATAACATTTACTGGTCTATTATCCCAGGTGTGACGCTGGCCAGCGGTACCAAGATATCCGGTGCGACCTCTCCCTACATCCATACGGGCCTCACCAACGGCACAACCTACTACTATGTGGTCACGGCTGTTTATACCGCCGGTGAATCTGCCGCATCAACTCCACAGAGTGCAACGCCTTCAGTGACTCCACCGCCGGCAGCACCGACCGGGGTTACCGCTGCAGCCGGGAATCGTCGTGTAACCATTGCCTGGACGGAAGTCCCGGGAGCTACCTCCTACAACATGTACTGGTCTACCACTGCCGGCGTTACACCCGCTGCCGGCACCAAGATAGCCGGTGTGAGTAACCCCTACCTACATACGGGGCTTACGAATGGAACAACCTACTATTATGTTGTCACAGCAGAGAATGACCAAGGTGAATCGGTCCCATCATCACAGGTCAGCTGTACGCCGTCCGGACCAATAGCTCCGACAGGAGTTACCATCACACCCAAAGATGGCCAGATAACCGTTTCATGGACAGCTATATCAAGTGCACTGTATTACAATCTGTACTGGTCCACTACGAGTGGTGTTACTCCGTCAAACGGCACAAAGATCACCCATGCGAACTCTCCCTATACCCTGACAGGACTGACAAACGGAACAACCTACTACTTCGTTGTTACGGCAGTATATTCCTCCGGCGAATCAGCGGCATCGACCCAGGTGAGCTCAATTCCTGAAGTGACACTGCCGTCGGATGATCCGCCAATCACATTTGATCTCCCCTCATACCTGGGCCTCATCGAGCGATGCAGCTATTTCAGCTACCAGATACAAAACCTGGCCGGGGGAGCCGGATATCCTTATACCTTCAATCTCGGCACCATGGGAGGATCTCCGCCCTTAGGTATCTTTGTCAATGCCGGTGGTCTGATCGAGGGCGCTACTTCTTCCCCTGAGGGTCTCTATACATTCGATGTTTGTGTCACCGATGCGGCATTCACCCAGAAATGCCAGTCGACCTCCATAACGGTCATTTCCCCTGCTACTCCCGGGATACCATCCGATCCTTCACCGACTGACGGAGCGACAGGTGTTTCAACGAGTACTGTACTGACCTGGACAGCGACCTCGGAAACCAACTCCTACAACGTTTATTTCGGGACAGAGTATCCGCCTCCCTTGGTGGCGGAAGTCACCGTTTCCTCCTATACTCCTTCTGCGTTAAGCCAGAATACCACCTACTACTGGCAGATCATCTCTAAACACACCATGTGCGACCTCTTACCCCCAACAGTCTCCGGAGGTCCGGTCTGGTCCTTCACAACGGGAACATCGAGCGAGGGGTTGTCCATAAGCATAACGTCTGCATCCTGTGCGCAGACATGGGGAAATTGTGATCCTGATGCATTCTGCTACTGCACGGCCCAATACACGATGTCGTGGGCCGGCACTGTATGCGGACCTGTGGGATCATATTTGACCTTGCCACAGGGAGAAGACCTGAATTGCGGCTTGTGGCATTCTGATGGCAGATCTTGTGTACGAGAATCTTCGGATCCCAGTTGCTCATCCTGGTCAGTGTCCGTTCTCAACTCAAGCGGCTCAGCCCCTGGCAGTACCTATAGCGGGGACCTTGCGGTTTACGATCTCTCAGGTAATTCTGCGACTAGATCCTATTCTTTCATCTGTCCATATTGTCAATGCCCCACTCCATGTCCTTAGTGAGCTGATATGGCATAGATGGAAAGGAGACAGTTATTTTTATACACTGACCCCTTGTCGATAAAGTATTGGCGGGTATTCGTTCAATCTTTCAGCTGGGGATACTGTCATTCAAGGAAGTAGCTTCTCTGAAGCTGTCATGCCATGCTGCACGTTCACGTTTGACCGGCCCTGCCGGTATCAAGAAAGTCAAGAAGGGTGGCATTAAAGATACCGGCCTGCTCCATGTTCAGGAAATGGGCGGCACCAGGGATTACCTTGAGCGATGACGATGCGATCCGTTCATGAATGAATTCAGCTGCAGATACCGGAGTGCCCTGATCCTCCTCGCCGACCATAATCATCGTCCGGGTCGTAATGTTGCGGATGGCTTCCCGCAGGTCCATATCGCGGATTGCTGCGCAGCATCCGCAGTATCCCTCGATGGAAGTGGTTACGATGGTTCTTCTCACTTCCTCGACGTCTCCCCTGAGACGCTCTTGACCGGCCTTTGTAAACCACCGGTCAATCGTGGCATCCGCCAGCGGCTCTATGCCGCTTGACCGGGCCGTTGTGATTCGCTCTTCCCACAGTTCGGGCGGGGGCATGTACGATCCCGTGGCACAGAGGGTCAAGGAAGCCAGGCGATCGCCGTGGAAGGCCCCGAGCGTCTGCCCGGTCATGCCTCCCAGGGACAGGCCGCAGAAATGGACTTTCTCAAGTCCGAGATGATCCATCAGCTCGAGGGCATCCCCGGCAAGCATCTCCACGGAATAAGGTCCGGGAGGTGATGCGGAACGACCATGGCCCCGATTGTCATAGCGAAGAACGCGATAGCCCGCTTCGACCAGGCAGGGGACCTGATACCTCCACATAGAATGATCGGAGGCCAGGGAATTCGAGAGCATGACCACCTCGCCGACCTCAGGCCCGTCGCAGAGATATTCCAGCATGGTTCCGTTTATATTCGCCTGCAGCATGGACGGCTCACATCATCTCGGACACGTGACCGAGTTCTCCTTTGCACAATCGATTTGCTGTATGTATACAGGATACCTTCAAACATCCTCTGAGTCCAGAACCGAGAAATTTTTCAGAGGCACCTTTCGGAAACCCCGCTGAGGTATGCAGGCCCATGGACAACTTCGATCCTGATGATATACACTGGGAGAAGTGGGGACAGACCTGAAAACAGTAGCTTGTTTCCCGCCACTCATGCGAAAAAAACAGGACGTAAGCTATGAGCGATCACGAATGGATCAAGGAATTTCCCGGTGCAGTCACCGTATGCGACGACAAGGGGGTCATCCTCGAGATGAACGACCGCGCGGCGCGGATGTTCGACGAACAGGGCGGGATGGGCCTGCTGGGGACCAACCTGCTGAACTGCCACCCGGGCCCTGCCCGGGATAAGCTCGAGCGCATCATGGAGGCGCGGCAGACGAACGTCTACACCATCGAGAAGAACGGGAAGTGGAAATTCATCTACCAGTCCCCCTGGTATGTCGACGGTGCCTACCGCGGGTTCGTGGAGTTGGTGATGGAGATCCCGCAGGACATGCCGCATTTTATCCGTACCGGTTCGTAGACAAAGCATGGAAGGAAGGGGGTTACCCCCCTTCCCTGCTCTGTGTGTCTCACTTCCCCCGCGCCAGGGCCTTGTTGAACGCGTTCGTCAGGCCCAGCTCGTACATGAGCTTTCTTCCCACCGCCTCGGTGGGGGCGAAGCGGCGGACGAAGTCGATCTCCTCATCCGTGGGCCGGTCGGTCTCGGACAGGTCGTCGGCCACCTTCAGGTCCCAGGGCACATCCTTCCTGATGCTGTCCACGCTCACCCCGGGGTGGACCTTGGCCAGGTAGAGCTCCTTGGTCTTTTCGTCGAACCGAAACACCCCCTTGGTGGTCAGCAGCATGACCGGCCCCGACCCCTTGGGGAAGAGTCCCGAGGCGTCCCGGCTGTCGCCGCCGTCCAGGTATCCCGGAGAGGTGAAGTAATCGAGCTTGTTCACGAACTCGCCGCCCCGCATGGTGAGGATGGTCTTCTTTGCGTACGAGAGGAAATCGGCTGCGCCGCCGGAGCCGGGGAGCCGCATCTTCGGCGCGAAGTAGTCACCGATGACCGTGGTGTTGATGTTGCCGAACCGGTCGATCTGCGCCACACCGAGGAAGCAGACGTCCACGTATCCCCGGTAGGTCATGGTAAACATGGAGAACAGGTCCGTGGCATAGGAAAAGCCCCGGCACGAGTGGGCGTCCGCGATGTGGTTCGGCGGGACCAGGGGCTGGATGTCCAGGATCCCGGATTCCATCATGAGGGTGGCGTTGGGGGCGTGGAGGGCCTTGGCCATGGCCCCGGCGGTGGTGGGAAGCCCCACCCCGAGGATGATGTTCTCGCCGTCCTTGATCTCGCGGGCGGCCGTGATGATGAGCAGTTCGTCCAGCGTATACCGTTTAGCCATTGAGCAGCCCCCTTTCCTCCATGATCTTCTCCATCTCCGCGAGCGTGACGCCCATGGTGCGCTCCTTGCCCTCGTTGTCCCAGCACGAGGTGAAGGCCGCCCCGTAGTTCGCCGGGGCCGAGTAGTACGATTTCACGCGTATGGCATCCAGCAGCTCGGCGCCGTGCTTGGCCATGTAGTGGTCCAGGTAGGCATGGCGGTCCCTGCACCCGTAGATCCACTCGTCCATCCACGCATTCAGGCCGTCGCCCGTCATGTCGGCCATGAAGAACAGGGCATACATGACACGGTCGAGATTGTAATAACCCAGCACCTCGGTGGGGTGTGCGCCGAAGGGTATCTCCACCACCGCATCCACCCGGTAGCCGGGGATCACGGTGAGGTGAGGGCTCGACTGGATGATGTCGTGCTCCACGATCTCCTCGCAGGACACGATGATCCTCTTGCTGGCGAGAGATGCCGAGGCAACGCTTCCCAGGGCGCCCCAGTACTGGGCGTTGCCGAATCGGTCGGCCCGCTGCACGTGCACGATGCACACGTCCGGGTTCGCCGCTGGAACGGTGAGGATCTGTTTTCCCGTGTAGGGGCAGGATATGACCTTGTACTTGTCCTCCCCCATGAAGGAGCGTTTCTTGAAGAGATCGGTCACCATGGCGCCCTCCAGGACCTGCATGAAGGAGAACCCGTGCATGCCGGCCACCATCCGGGCGTTGTACTGGAAGTTGGTGTAGTCCTCCATCTGCAGGGTTCCCGCCCTCATCGCCCTCTCCACCGCCGAGCCGCCCTCCTTGCCGCCGGCGCGGTACACGTAGGTGGTCACGAGCCTGTCCACGCACCCGCCAGCCACGAGCACCTCCACGTCGAAGACCCCTGACTGGGAATACAGGGTCAAGCCCTTCTTCTGCTGCCTGATGACCTCGAACACGAGCTCCGCGCAGGTCCCCACCGTGTAGTTGCCGATGACCAGGTGGTCGTTGTCGTGCACGAACCGGCGGATGGCTTCTTGGGCAGTCATCACCTTGTTCTGCGATTGAGACATATCCCCTCCTTGAAGTATTGACTGCATGTATGACACCATATGATACCGGTCACGGATATCCCGGGCAATCGGAAAAATGAGTTATGACTCATGTTTCTTGGCGATGAAGTCCCGTCGACTTGACGCCATGACGGCTCCGGGATACGCTTGACAAAGGAGGGGACGAACGCATGGCCACGGCACAGGATATCAGTCGGTACCGGGAGAACCTTCTCTCAGAGCTCGAGGCAAGGACCCTCTACGAGTGCCTCGCCTCCCTCGAGGAGACCCCCGCCCTTGCAGAGGTCTACCGAAGGCTCGCAGAGACGGAGGCCGGGCATGCGGCAACCTGGGAGGCGAAGCTCCGCCGGGCGGGTGCGGAGGTGCCGGCCTTCCGTCCCGGCTGGCGTACCCGCATCCTGTGCATGCTGGCGGCCCGTTTCGGCATCTCCTTCGTGCTTCCTACCATTGCAGGCATAGAGCGGGGCGCCGGGTCGCACTATGACGTCCAGCCCGATCCGGAAGCGGCAGGTATGTCCGCGCAAGAGCATACCCATGCGCGCATTTTCGGACATCTCGCCCGGACCTCGGGAGGGCTGGAAGGCAGTGCGGTGGCACGGTTCGAGGGGCGCCACCGGGGTGCGGGAGGGAATGCTCTGCGGGCTGGCGTGCTGGGTGCCAACGACGGGCTCGTCTCGGTGTTCTGCCTGGTCATGGGCGTGGCCGGGGCCGGGGTGGGGTCCCGGGAGATCCTGCTCACCGGGTTTGCCGGCCTCCTGGCAGGAGCCCTGTCCATGGCCCTGGGCGAGTGGCTCTCGGTCCAGAGCTCCCGGGAGCTCTACGAGCACCAGCTGGGCATAGAGAGCCGGGAGCTTGAGGAGAATCCCGAAGAGGAGCTGGAAGAACTCGCCCTCATCTACCAGGCCAAGGGCATCGCGGCAGAGGATGCCCGGAGCATGGCCGGCCATCTGCTCTCCGACAGGCAGACCGCCCTGGAGACCCTAGCACGTGAGGAACTCGGCATAGACCCCCGGGAGCTCGGCGGATCGGCCTGGGTCGCAGCCTTCACTTCATTCTTTCTCTTCGCCATGGGAGCCTTCATCCCCGTAGTGCCCTACTTCTTCTTCGCCGGGACCGCGGGCATCGTTGCCAGCACCCTGCTGAGCACCTTCGGGCTGTTCATCATAGGTGCAGCCATCACTATTATGACAGGGCGCAGCGTTCTCCTCTCCGGGATGAGGCAGGTTGCCTTCGGTCTCGCAGCCGCGGCGATCACCTTCGGGCTGGGACACCTCATCGGGGTCGGTCTGGGGTGAAAATGGGAGTTTCAGTGCAGGAAGTGAGCGAGGCAGCGTGAAATAGGGATCAGACGTCCTGGTCCCAGGCATAGGATATCTCTGCCTGGGACCAGGACTCATGGCATGTGGTGCTATTCCAGTTCCACTACACGGCCGTAAGCCAATCCGTCCGTGCCATAAATCTCAGAAGGGATGCTCCCGCCCAGGCCGGGGAGGAAGTTCAGCAGGGCCATCCACTCCTTGACCTCCTGAATCCCTGTGCTTGGATCACCGTCAAAGTCGAGACGTGTAGGATCGATCGGATCGATTGGATCGATGTCGTACAAATCCAGATAATCGTTCACAACATAGAGCATCTGGAGAGCATAGAGATCGACCACGATGCGATACAGCTTTGAAGGATCATAAGGGTTAATCAGGGTCGGCGCTGGGAATCCTTCCAAAGGCCCCACGCAGAAGGTATCGTCCGGGGCATAGGCATAGATCCCTTTGACACCCGAGAATGAGGCGGCATCATCAGATTCATAGTATATCTTAAGCCCAGAGAAATTCAGGTAGTAATCCGATCCCATCGTGGGGGCGAGCGAAAGGGCAACCTCACCGATGACATAAATATCCCTCCCCGAGGCATAGACAGACATGAGGGGATACCCTGGAATCGACTGGTCATAGGGAGAGATGCCCAGGGGAAGCATGTTGTAGGCATCTGAGAATGTTATCGGTTCTAACGTGTCGGTCGTTTTTCCCGGATAGATTTCGTCTCTGATGACCCCGCTGGCAACAATGGAAATGTCAAATGGATCTCCTCCGCTCAATAACGATATCCCATTTGCTGTAGCTCGGAGTGAGTCTGCGGCAAGGCTGCCGATGCCTGTAACCTGGCAGGAGGCCATCTCCAGGGCAAAGTCAGTACTCGATATCTGGTCATCCAGGGCCGGTAATTCGGCATTGTTCAATTTCTCACTGATCTCTACATTATACATTTCCACCATGGCCTGGATCTGAGGATTGCCCCCCACCTTGTCGTTTACAGGAATCAGCGTGAACGTATAGTCCACCATCTTCCTGGTGAAGATATTGTAGGTAACGTCGAGCCTGCTGAGGTATTCACCGTACTCGCCGGGAGAGAAGATGATAGTGTTGGAATCTCCCGCGACCAGTGCATCGCCGGTGGCGGTGTGATAGTGTCCCGAAGCGATGATGTCGATGCCCTTGACGTTATTGGCCAGATCGGCGTCGTCACCGGTGCCGTTATTCTCCACCCCGCCGTGGGAAAGGGCGATGACCACCTGCACCTTCTGCTTTTTTCTCAGGTTGTCCACCTGCTGCTGGATGAAGGCATAATCCCAGGTATTATCAACCGTTCTGAAGGTGACCGGACTTGCCGCTGGCGCCTTGGAATCGGCATCCGGTCCCATGAGGCCAATGATGCCGATCTTCACCCCGCAGGGATGCTCGATGACCTTTGTTCCCACGATGACCCCCGCATTCACGAGGCCCTGCAGGTCGTTCCCTTCGGGAATGACCGTGTTGGTGGCCACCACCGGCACGGTGAATCCATTAGCTGCGGCACTGGACAGGATCAGGGCCAGACCGGACGGCGACCAGTCAAACTCGTGGTTTCCCAGGGTGATGGCATCGTACTTCATCATCTGGATGAATTTCAGGGCAATGGGGTCTGATGTATTGGTGAAGTCATAAACTGTTCCCATGAGAAAATCCCCTGAATCGAAGAGCAGGGTCGGTATGCCTTTTTTCGCCTGTTCCTGGCGTATGTCGTTGGTCAGTTTTGCCAGCCGCGCATAACCTCCACTCACCATGTCATCATCGGCAAGCAGGGGGGTATAATCCGAAAACGGGCCGTACCCGCTGGCGTGGTGGTGGACATCCGAGGTCTGAAGGATGGTGACGGTGACATTTCCGAACCAGCAGGCGCTGGTCATGAAAACAATGAGCAAGGCGCCTGCCAACGCAATCCACTTTCCTCTCTTCATAAACGGCTCTCCTCTCAGATTGGTTGTACGGATCACTCGCATCGAAAAGCATTCCTTACAGAATACGGTGCATGCCATTGAGAAAACCCGGGGAAGATGGTGCCCCCTCGTCTTGGTTCCATTGCATTGTAAGATTACATAATGAATTCAGGATCAGTGATCGCCAAATAATGTTTGAAGCAATAATCCTGCCATAATGCACCAGATGGACTTCAAGTTATTTTAAACGCATACAACAGACAAGAATGAAGAAGGGAAAATAATTGCTGTTAATCTATGAAAAGATTTTCTTACACATGAAAAGATCGTATCAGGCCTTCGAGGTAACGGGATTTCACCTGTTCCAGGGCAAGGGCGCGTTTTACCGGAGCGAGTCTGAGTACGGCCCCGAGGACGGCCGCAAGAGCACGGTGGCTCCACAGTGTCCGATTGTCGAAGATGAGGTCCTGCAGCTTGCCTCGTTCGATGGCCATGATCACGGCTCGATGAGCCCCGTTCAAGGGGGTGATCACCCGTTTTTTCCGAGGGCTGAGACGGATCGCCCCTGATGGACAGTCCTGTACGCACAGACCGCAGCCGAGGCAGATGTCTTCATCCAGTGTAGCTATGGCACCCTTTCGTTGGCCTTCCGGAGATGTCAACGTAAGTGCATCCACAGGACAGACATCCATGCACCTTCCGCATCCTGTACACTGCATCCGATCGATTTCCGGCAGGAAGTTGGTGGTATGGACCGGGTGCAGCACAGCGAATTTCCTTGCGGCGATCATGGCCTCGCAGCAGCACTTGCAGCAGTTGCAGATGAAGTTCACTCCTTCCCGGACATTTTCGCCGAACTGGACCAGATTATGGTCGCGGGCAGCATCCAGGAGGTCGAGGCATTCAGTAACATCAACATTCCTGGCGATGCCGTGCCGTAAAAGGGATGAAGCGGTGGTGTTGAAGGTCATGCAGATATCCATGGGCGCATCACAGGCCCTGTGCAGGTGGAGCATCTTGTGGCGGCAGTAGCACATGCTGATGGCTCTGTGGCTTGCCCCTCGTATTACCTCGGAGGCGCGCTCGTAGTCGAGGACATGGAGGGCAAGTTCATCCGGCATGGCTGATTCGTTGACAAAGGTCCGGCCGAGCTGTGTTTCCCCCCTGGTGAAGAGTTCCCTGATGAAGTCATCTTCCACATTGATGTACTGGTAGAACAGCTCGCTCAGAAGTTTCCGGTCCAGGCTTCCACCCGTTCTCATCATGGAGAACTCAAAGAATCCCGCCATGGGGGGCGGGAGGACATAGTGGGTTTCACCGTTTCTTTCGATGTCTACCAGGATAGCCCTGTCCGCCAGTCCCTCAAGGATCCTGCGGGCTGCTCCTTCACCCATATTCCAGCATCTGGCTGCTGTATCTGCCGTGAAAGGTTTGATGGGGAGGAGCGCCACCAATCCGGCCTCCTCCTCACTGAAGAGCATGGCCAGTATCCTGTACAGGAGCTCCGATGGAGGAGCCCCCTGAGGGAACCTGTTCAGCCGGTCCGAAAGGGCCTTGTAGGCTGATGTGAGCATATGATGGCCCATGTGAGAATATATACCGTCTCATGCCTGGTCATGCAATGGACCGATTGCATTGGTATGGTTCCGGAGGCGGGAAGGTGTGTCGATGTTGCACGGTAAGGGAAATTATCTTCCTCTGAAGGGCCAAGGAAGTACACAGACATCATGGTTTTTTTCGGCATGATTCATTCAACCGTCTGAATTATCAGCACATAGCCGATGGCACCCTGTTTGCTTCGAGGAGATGTTACAGGGAGAGGTCTGCTCTCTGAAAATTTATTTCCGGCGTCATCGCGCCGGCATGGTGACATGAGGCTCTACATGGGATGTGGCAGGTCAAGGAAGACCGCGAGGTTTCCCCTCATCATCTGGTTGGTGATCTGCATGTCCCTTTTCCTGTTCGGGAAAGTGTCCGCACGGGAATGGGAATGGCAGAACCCTCTGCCCCAGGGCAATACACTCAACGCCGTATGGGGCCTCTCGAGGAACGACGTCTTTGCCGTAGGACATAACGGCACCATCCTGCATTATAACGGACAGTCCTGGAACAGTATGTCCAGCGGTACGGCAGACTACCTCTGGGATATCTGGGGTGCCTCAGAAAAGAGCGTTTTCGCCGTGGGGCACCAGGGGACCATCGTCCACTATGACGGCAATACATGGGAGCCCATGCCCAGCGGTACGGAGCATTATCTCTGGGCCGTCTGGGGTTCTTCCGCCAGGGATGTCTTCGTGGTGGGGAGCAACGGCACTATCCTGCACTATGATGGATCTGCGTGGACTGTCATGGACAGCGGGACCACCAAGACCCTCAAGGGTGTATGGGGCAGTTCGAAGGATGATGTCTATGCAGTCGGGTACGATGGGACCATACTGCATTTTAACGGTATCTCATGGAGCGTCATGCCCATTGAGACGCACAGGGATATTCTGTCGGTCTGGGGCGAATCGGGAACGGAGGTATATGCCGTCGGGTTCCAGGGCACGATTCTCCACTACGACGGTGAAGCGTGGATTTCCGTTGCATCCGATGTCAAATCCGACCTCAGACACATCATGGGTACCCGGGGATCCGCGGTCTATGCCGTGGGTGATTCCGGGACCGTCCTCCAGTATGACGGCAAGGCCTGGAAAAAGGTCGACTGCGGAGAACCGGCCGGCCTCCATGGGGTGTGGTGCGCTCCGGACAACGAGGTCTTCGCGGTAGGGGCCGGTGGGACGATCCTTCACCACGACGGTATGCAGTGGTCCTCCATGAACAGGGGGAAGATCAAGAACCTCCTGGCAGTGCTGGGCAACTCGAGGAACAATGTGTTTGCAGTAGGTCTGGAGGGTATGGTCTGCCGTTATGATGGCAGGGAGTGGAACCTCCTGAACATGGGAGTCAGTACTACACTGACTGGTGTCTGGAGCGCCCCGGAAAACACGATCTTCGCCGTCGGTCATGAAGGCATGATTCTGCACTTCAACGGCAGCGCATGGGAGACCATGGCCAGTGGGACGACCGATGACCTCCTGGCGGTCTGGGGAACATCGACCAAGGATGTGTATGCCGTTGGACAATTCGGCACGGTTCTGCATTTTAACGGGAACACCTGGAGACCCATGACCAGCGGGGCCTCGCAGACTCTCTACGGCATATGGGGAACAGCCCCGGACGATATCTATGCAGTGGGAAAATACGGGACCATGATTCATTTCGACGGCACCGCATGGGCTGTCATACCAAAGGTTACGGCAAGCACGCTCCTGGGCGTATGGGGCAGTTCCTCCTCGGATGTGTTCGCTGTGGGGGATATGGGCACCATCCTGCACTATGACGGCAGCTCGTGGCGTATGATGGAGAGCAATACCCTGTTTCTCCTCAACGGGATCTGGGGCGCCTCGGACAGGGATGTATTCTCCGTGGGAGAGAATGGGACCGTGCTCCACTATGACGGAATCGCATGGAACCAGGTGGATATAGGGACGAACCATTCACTGCGGCAGGCATGGGGAAGTTCTGCGGCTGACGTCTTCGTGGTGGGTGATGCGGGAACCATTCTTCATTACAGAGATTATAATAAGGATGCACTTGCACCGGAGACTGCCGACCTGTCAGCGCCCCCTGAGGATTCCTTTGCAGATTACGGGGTGGCATCCGTTCCTCTGGCCTCAACCATGCCCCATCAGGATACGGTATTCGTTGAGGAAGTTCCAGTGATCCTGAGTTACAAGGATCGTATGGCGGCCTCGGTCAGTCTTCTTGACTTTCTCATGATCATGTATGCCGAGTACCGTTCAGAACAGGATACAGACAAGGATCGGATGCTGGCAGAGTCGAAGGAGATTGCTTCAGCCAGCGATTCCTCTGAGAAGAAATCAGAGGCCGAGGAAATACCTGTCATGCTGGCATCAGTGTCAGGGGAGGACGCTGCCGGAGGGGCTCAAGGTGATGAGGTGATTGCAGCAGTGTCAAGCGATCCAGCCGGGATAAGAGAAGGATCCGAAACCCAGGAACAACAGGAGACCATGGAAGCCTTGGCCCCGGATGAGGCAACGGACGGGAGAAGTGAGCCGGAAAGAGGTTTGATGAATGAAAAGATCCCGCCCCCGGTCTTGATAGGCGAGGTCACTGAATCCCGCAAAGAAGACCGAGGCACTCTGCTCGCCTCTATATCGATGCATGAGCCTCCTGCAGGCACTCCGCCGGGAGGCATAGGTGATGGAGGGGGCGAAGCCTATGCGGCGAAGGGCGGGGAGACTGAGTCTGGAGAAGAACTCCCGATCATGATGGCTTATGTATCAGAGAAGATCCTCGCTGCAGGTAGGTCAACAGGTATGCGGGTGAGCGCAGGACTGATCGAGCCCCTGACTGCTGTCGGCAGGATTGAGATCAAAGAGACTCCTGTCATAGTGAAACAGGCTGTCGTCGAGACCCAGGAGATGGATATCGAGCCTGTTGCCGGTATCCAGGAAGAGCAACCCGCCGGCGAAAAAATAGCATATCATTCTGATAATGTTCATGAAAATCAAAAAAAGAATATAGCTTCCGTTCAAACCCATGAGCCGGTTCAGGCGAATCCTGTTGGGATGATGCCTGTGGAGAAGGATGTAAACAAGACGGTGCCGGTTGTATCATCAATGGCGTATGATCAGTTTATCCAGGAATTATCACTTATCCTTTTTGTCGGGATAATTCTTATCGGGATCTTCGGCATTGCCAGAAAATTGGTAAAGGACTGAGACCCTCCCTGTGGGGGTATACCCCCGGCATATTCTACCCGAAGGCCACATCCAGTATCATCATGACGGCAAATCCGAGCATGACGCCCATGGTGGCGATATGGGTGTTCTTGTCCAGCTGTGACTCAGGTATCAGCTCCTCGACCACTACATACATCATGGCCCCTGCGGCAAAGGCCAGGGCATAGGGGAGGATCGACCGCATGATGATAACCGCAGCAGCACCGATTACGCCTGCCATGGGTTCCACGAGGCCGGAGAGCTGACCGTACCAGAAACTCCGGAGCCGGCTCATCCCCTCCCTGCGGAGCGGTGCAGCCACTGCGGTTCCCTCGGGGAAATTCTGAATACCTATACCGATGGCCAGCGCGGTTGCGCCTGCCAGTGAGGCCGACGGCAGGTCGGCGCCGACCGCCCCGAAGGCGACCCCGACCGCCAGCCCCTCCGGTATATTGTGCAAGGTGATGGCCAGCACCAGCAGGGTGCTGCGTTGCCAGCCCGTCCTGATGCCTTCGGCCTCTTCCATGGGGAATCCCATATGCAGATGGGGCAGAACCCGGTCAATGGCCCACAGAAAGAGCCCCCCGACAAGAAACCCTACAGAGGCGGGAAACCATGCTGGCAGACCGGATTCACCGGCCATCTCTATGGCAGGCATGAGAAGCGACCAGAAACTCGCGGCGATCATCACGCCTGCGGCAAAACCCATCATGCCGTCGAGCAGCCTCTTGTTCACGTCCCTGAAGAAGAAGACCACACCCGCACCCAGAGCCGTTATGGACCATGTGAAACAAGTCGCTGCAAGGGCCTGCAGGACGGGATGCAGACCAGCTAGCCAGTGAATAACCATATCAACCTCCTATCGCAATGTCGTCCGTAATCTCATGGATAAGACTTACATTGCCCGTTGGAAGACATTATACTTAAAAAAGGTGAACTCCTTGTCCATCCCTCACTTTTTGGAAATACCATAGGGAAGTGTATTTCCATACAAGGAGAAACAAAGTTCTCTGGATATGATGGTGATCAGGGGGATTAACCATGCAACCCTTGAAGAATTATTTATCTATTATATGGCATCTGAGTTGCTAATTATAGTATGATTATTTCACGACCAGAAGCACGACCGTGATTGAAAGATGTTATTCATGCAATCTTCAACGAGTGAGGTTGACCGGCATGAACAGAATCAAGAAAGAGAAGACGATCTGGCTCGTCGTAGCGGCAGTGCTCCTTTTCTCCTCAGGATGTGGCGGTGACAGCTCAGGTGGCGGGACAGCGGAGGAAGAGGCAATCCTCGAAGTGGGTATAGCCTCTCCTTCCCGGGAGATCACTATTGAAACCGGTAGTTCGGTGGAGTTTCATGGTTATGTTTCTGGCGGTGCCGAACCCTATGAGTTTCTCTGGAATTTTGGAGATGCAGGACCTGAATCCTCGCTGAAAGATCCAGGTACCGTGATATTCGATGAGGATGGGGTCTATGAAGTGGTTTTCCAAGTGATTGATGCAAACGGGGTCGGTCTCAGCGACGGCGTCACCATAATCGTCAGTCCCCACGTGTTTGACCCGCTTCCCCTTGCAGACATAGTATCACCAGCGGTCAATGGGGTCATCACCCAGAACGCTGCTGTAACGTTTCAGGGAGCAGTGAACGGGGGAGAGGGTCCTTATGGGTATCGCTGGAATTTCGATGGAGCGGCTCCCGACTCCACCAAGAAAGATCCCGGGAGTGTCACCTTTCCCACAACAGGGACATACACCATAACCTATACCGTAACGGATGCGAATGGAAGGACGAGCTCCGATACAGTAACCCTGGCTGTCAATGCGCCGACAGGGGTGTACTGGGTGGGTGTGGCAGCAGGTGGCGATCACTCCGCAGCCCTCAGATCAGATGGAACGCTCTGGGCATGGGGGGCAAATGACTATGGACAGGTGGGGACAGGGACGACCAGTGACTACAGCACCCCCCAACGCATTGGGAATGCGAATACCTGGTCGGCCGTGGCATTGGGGACGTATCATACCATAGCCTTGAGGTCCGACGGGACGATGTGGGCCTGGGGAGCCAACCATCGTGGCCAGCTAGGCCGGGGCAATGCAGTCCCCTCCCTGACGCCGGTAAGGATTGGATCGGATAAAGACTGGGCTGTGGTGGCCGCCGGGGCATTGCATTCGGCCGCATTGAAACGAGACGGCACGCTCTGGGTGTGGGGGGGCAATTCCTATGGACAAGTGGGTACGGGAGATACGGTCGACCAGACTACACCTCAGGAGATCGGATCCGGTGTGGTATGGGTTGATGTCGCCGCGGGCGGATTCCACACCCTGGCGATGAGATCAGACAGGACGATGTGGGCATGGGGCAAGAACACAAGCGGTCAGCTCGGAACAGGGGGCGTTACGGATTTCAGTCTCCCGATGCAGATAGCTCTCGATATCGACTGGATGGCCATGGCCGGTGGATACAGCAGTACAGTTGCCCTGAAGACCGACGGAACGTTGTGGGCCTGGGGAGGGACTCCCCGTCGGATCGGATCTGACAGAGATTGGACATCACCCGTGGCAGCGGGCAGTGCCCATTATCTGGCTCTCAAGCTCGATGGTTCTCTCCTTACCTGGGGTAGCAACCTGTCAGGACAGCTCGGAACCGGCGACAATCTAACCAGGGCTGCACCTGTGCAGGTTGGCCTGGACAGGAACTGGGCAGGGGTGGCGGCGGGATATGACCATTCCATGGGCCTGAGATACGACGGTACGATCTGGGCATGGGGCCTGAACACAAGCGGACAGCTCGGCAACGGATCTTTCGCGAGCACCAATGAGCCGGTTCGGATACCATAGCCTGGGCATGAGGATGCAAGGTCGAACATCGCCAGGGGTGATAATCCGATAGGTTGTTCCGGAAAGTACTCTTCCGAACTGACGTGTATGCAGCTATGGTTTTGCTCTGATCACCCCTGATGCTTGTGCCGATTACTTCAATCATGTACATTCCCCATCACGTATGAGCCGGATAAAGATCCTCTCCCCTGAACTCATCAACCAGATCGCTGCAGGCGAGGTCATCGAGCGACCCGCCTCCGTGGTGAAGGAGCTCGTGGAGAATGCCATCGATGCAGGGGCAAAGTCCGTATCCATCGAGGTGAAAGGCAACGGGTGCGAGCTCATCCGTGTCAGCGACGACGGTTCGGGCATGGACGGAGCGGAACTCGAAACCGCCATCCTCAGGCATGCCACGAGCAAGATCGCCGGGGTGGACGATCTCTTCGCCATCAGGACCCTGGGCTTCAGGGGAGAGGCGCTGCCCAGTATACTGTCCGTGAGCAGGTCTATGATCGCAACCAGGCAGGCGACCTCCGAACATGGGAACACCATCGACGTTGAGGGCGGAGCGGTGGTGAAACGCTCGATGAAGGGCATGCCGCCCGGCACTACCATCGAGGTGTCGGACCTCTTTTACAACACCCCGGCCCGGAGGAAATTCCTCAAGACCGCGGCCACGGAACAGCGCAATGTCATTGACGTGATTTCCCGCTACGGCCTTGCCTACCCTTCCCTCAGATTCTCCCTGGACATAGACGGGAGGGTGGTTCTGAACCTGCCCGCTCACCTGAACCAGGAGGATCGGACTACGGCCGTGCTCGGCAGGAAGCTATCGGGCCGTATGATCCCCTTCCGAAGGGAGATGCCGGGGATAATCGTTCATGGACTTGCTGCACCCCCCGGAGAGGCCAGGCAGAACAGGACGGGCATCCATGTCTTCGTGAACAGGCGCTCCGTCAAGGATGCCATGCTTGGTGCCGCGGTGATCGAGGGTTACCATGGCATGCTCATGAAAGGCAGGTATCCCCTGGCAGCGCTCTTCGTGGATATCGACCCTGCAGAGGTGGACGTGAATGTCCATCCGTCCAAGGCCGAGGTGAGGTTCAGACATGCCGGCGCGGTGTTCGGACTGGTGGCATCGGCCGTCAGGGGGGCCTTGGCGCTTGGAACGACCGGACCCGAAGGGATTCCGGCCGGTTTGTCCGTCCCATTGCATGCCGCCGACAGCGGGACCGAAGTCCATGCCGGGTATGGGGGCGGCACCCTGTCATCGAGGTCTCTGGATGCGGGAGAGGTCCTGTCGGTGGTCTACGGGCCCCGGGCTGCGGCCCGTATGCAGACGGGAAATCTCTTCAATGAAGCACTTCCGGAGGGACAGGACGGTTTCTCCTTTGCCGGACTTTCCGTTGTGGGTATCCTCCATGCGACCTATGTGCTTCTCCAGGACGAGTCGGCCCTGTATATCCTCGATCAGCATGCCGCTCATGAACGGATAACCTACGAACGGCTCATGCGTGTCCATGCCTCGGGCAGCCATGCCGGTCAACAGCTCCTGACCCCCATGGTCCTGGAGGTGAGTGCCCAGGAGTTCAATGCCTTTACCGAGGCTTCAGATGCCATCGGAGAAATCGGGATCCGCTGCGAGCCCTTCGGCGATTCGGCGATAGCGGTCCGTTCGGTGCCCCAGCCCCTGGCGGACAAGGATATCCGGGAAGCGGTCTACGGTCTCATCCATGCACTCATGGAGGGCGGACATCGAGGAGACAAGGTCGGAGGAGACCGCGCCGGGGAGATGCTCGCCACTGTGGCATGCCACGCGAGCATACGTGCAGGCAAGGCCCTTACCCTACGAGAGGCGGAGCATCTGCTGGAGTCGCTCGTGGAGGAAGGATCTCCCCGGACCTGTCCCCACGGCAGACCCCTGTTCCGGAAGATCACGATCCAGGAGATCGAGCGGTGGCTGGGCAGGAGGACCTGATCGTCATAACCGGCCCCACCTGTTCGGGCAAGACCGGTCTGGTCCTGCGCCTTGCCCTGGACCACCCCATCGAGGTGATATCCGCCGATTCCATGCAGGTCTATCGGCACATGGACATAGCAACGGCAAAACCCACGGCCCGGGACCTCTCCATAGCGGTTCACCACATCATCGACGTGGTGAACCCTGACCAAGAGTTCCAGGCAGCCATGTTCGTCTCCATGGCCCGGGAGAAGATAGCGGAGGTCAGGGCCAGGGGCGGGATACCTGTGGTGGTCGGCGGGACCGGGCTCTACATCAAGGCCCTCGTCCATGGCCTTGCCCCTGCGCCGGGACGATCCGAGGAGATCAGGAAGGTTCTGCGGAACCTGATTGCCAGAAGGGGGATGGATCATCTCGAGCGCATGCTCCTCAGGCTGGACCCGGAGGCTGCGGAAGGTATACGGAAAAATGATGCGATACGCACCGTACGTTCCCTGGAGATCATCCTACTGAGCGGACAAAAAGCGAGTGCAATCCTTGCCGGGCATGGATTCCGGCAGCGACGTTACGAAGCCCTGACCGCGTGCATCATGCCGGACAGGGAGCGGCTCTTTCCTGATATCGACCGGCGGACCGCGAGAATGGTAGACGACGGGCTTCTGGAAGAGACCGCAAGGATACTTTCCCTGGGTTACGGTCCGGAACTGCGTTCCATGCAGACCCTTGCCTACAAGCACGTCATCAGTCACTTCAGATCCGCAATCGACCTTGATGAGTGCATACGCCTGATACAGAGGGACACCAGGCGATTCGCCAAACGTCAGATTACCTGGATGAAGGGGCGGCCCGATCAGACGTTCTTCCCATCGGCAGACACCGCATACGAAACGGTCTCGATGTGGCTGGAGCGAACGGGGCGGAAATGGGTGTAAGGGTTTCACCCAAGGGTAAATGTTTCTACCCTCTTCATCGGCCTTGTGCTAAGGGAAAAACGGAATTTTCAGTGCCATGGACTTTCCCAAGACAAGCCCATCGTCCTGACGAGGTAGGAGAGAAGAATCAACCGTCTTATACCCGTTTGAGAACGTTGAATGATGAGCAACGGTAAAGGATGCAACCTGTGCGGTACACATCAAGGAGATACCTCGAGAAGCTGATCCGGCGGAAGGCCGGGCAGGCCATCCACGACTACCGGATGATCGGGGAAGGAGACAGGGTCCTCGTGGCCGTCTCCGGCGGCAAGGATTCCATCGTCATGATGAAGATTCTCGCGGCGCTGAGGAAGGCCGCACCGGTACACTACGAACTCATCCCCGTGCATATCAAGACCGGGTTCGAGAAGGACTTCGAGCGGATCTCCGCATGGGTGAGGGAATCGCTCGGATACGAGACCCTTGTCCATGACGGCGAGATCGCACAGATCATGGACATTGCGGCCGATCCGGACAAGAGCCCCTGCGCCCTGTGTTCGCGCCTGCGGAGGGGAAAACTCTACGGCCTGGCCGAGGAGATGGGGGCAGCTTCCGTGGCGCTGGGCCACCACATGGACGACATCATCGAGACCTTCTTCCTGCGGAGCTTCTACACCGGACAGCTCGGGGCAATGGCGCCGGCCAGGGTGACCGACGACGGGAAGAACCGCATCATCAGGCCCCTGGCCTACTGCACCAGGGACCTCATCGAGGCCTACTTTCCGTACCTCGAGGTCGAACCCGTGGTCATAGCATGCCCCATCCGGAAGGACAGCAAGCGTGAGCTCATCCGGGACTATATCAAACGCCTCGAACGTGATATACCATGCATGAAACACTCGATCTTTGCCTCCCTGGGCAACATCGACACCAAGAGCCTGTGTTTGAAGGAGAATACCCATGCGGATCCAGATTGATCCGATGAGGCCGAAACCACGCACCACCCAGCATGTCGCGGACATCCTGAAGGACGGCGGCATCATCGTATACCCCACGGACACGGTCTATGCCCTGGGATGCATGGTCAGCAACAAGCACGGACTGGAGAGGATCAGCCAGATCAAGGCGTCCATGAAGCCCAAGAGCATCATCTTCGCCGAGATCAAAGACATCAGCGAGTACGCCAAGGTGGGGAACGAGGCATACCGGCTCATGCGTGTGCTCTTCCCCGGCCCGTACACGTTGATCCTGCCCGCCACCCGGCTCGTTCCGCGCCTGCTCCAGTCGAAGCGGAAATCCATCGGGGTGAGGATTCCCGACCACTGGTTCTGCCATGCCCTGGTGGAGCAGGTCGGTGAACCCATCATCACCACGAGCGTCCCGATGACCGATGAGCGGATACACATAGACCCCATCGAGATAGAGGCCCATCTCGGGAACCGGGTGGATGCCATCGTGGACAGCGGCATACTGCCTGACATACCGTCCACCGTCATCTCGCTGGAAACCGATTCGCCCGAGATCGTCCGGTACGGGCTCGGCCCCACAGAGCTCATCGAGGCAGCCTAGAGGTTCCTCTCATGAAGAAGATGCTCATCAATGCCGTCCATCCTGAAGAGATCAGGGTTGCCGTTGTCGACGAAGGGGTGCTTACCGAATATCATATGGAGAGCGCCCTGAAGGAACAGCTCAGGGGAAACGTCTACAAGGCGCGTATATCCAAGGTGGAACACAGTCTGAATGCCGCATTCGTCGACTATGGTCGTGAAAAACACGGGCTGTTGCCCGCAGGCGACATCAACCCCGCCGTTGTCCCGGATGTAAAGAACGGGAGCCCTGTCATGCAGTCCCTGCGCAAGGGCATGGAGATCCTCGTGCAGGTGGTCCGCGAGGAAAAAGGGGCTAAGGGGGCGCTGCTCACCACCGAGATATCCCTGCCCGGACGGTTCCTCGTACTGCTGCCGCAACAGGACATGGCAGGGGTATCGCGTAAGATCGAAGACGAGAAGCAGCGTAAGCGTCTCCGTGAAATCATCGACCAGATCAAACCGCCCGAGGGCATGGGGATTATCGTGCGGACCGCTGGCATGGACAAGACCAAGACCGAGCTCGCCAAGGACATGACCTATCTTCTCAGGTTGTGGAAGAGCATCCAGGACCAGTTCAAGAAGACCGATTGCCCGAACATCATCTACAAGGAAGGCGACATCATCATACGCACCATCCGGGACTACCTCACCACCGACACCACCGAAATCCTCATCGATGATGACGAAACGGTGAAGCGGGCCGCAACCTTCATGAAGACCTTCATGCCCAAGCAGAAGGACATCATCAAGACCTACAGGCAGAACAAGCCGCTGTTCACCAAATTCGAGCTGGAACAGCAGATCGAGGGCATCTACGACAAGAAGGTGAAGCTCAGGTCCGGAGGATCCATCATCATCGAGCCCACCGAGGCCATGGTGGTCATCGACGTGAACTCCGGACAGTCCACCAATACCAAGTCCATTGAGGCGACCGCATTTGAAACCAACCGGGAGGCAGCCGCTGAGATCGCTCGGCAACTGGTTCTGAGGGACCTGGGTGGCCTCATCGCCATCGACTTCATCGACATGCGGTCCAAGGAAAACATCCGCGGTGTGGAAAAGGCCCTTCGCGAAGGTTTGAAGAACGACCGGGCCCACGTGGTCATCGGGAAGATCTCCAAGTTCGGGATCATGGAGCTGTCCCGCGAGCGGCTCTCGCCGCCGCTTGTTGAGAAGAGCCATGTGCAGTGCCCTCTCTGCGAGGGGTTCGGCCTGATTCGATCCGTGGAGTCGGCTGCGTTCATGGCCCTTCGGGAGATACAGCTCTACCTGACGAGAAACAATACCTCAAGGATAAAGGTGAGCATGACGAGGGACGTGGGCCTCTACGTTCTCAATCAGCAGAAGCGTCACCTCATGCGGCTCGAGCAGGATTTCAATACCGAGATCTTGATCTCTACGGTACATACCCTGAAGGTTGGGCAGATACGGATCGAAGCAGCAGAGTAAAAGAAGGCTACGGTCTTCTTTTATTCAGGTGGGATTCGGACAACCTGAGAAATGCATGGAACGCATTCCTCTCGTCATGGAAGTCCCTTATCGTGATACATGTCTGCAGGAGCGCCCAGGCACCATAAACCCATAGGATCTCATCCCGGATATCAGGGACAAGGAACTGTGTGAGCCACAGCATGAACAGTGCCGCAGCCTCGATGAACCGGAAATCCATACGCACGAGGAATAGAAACCCAAGGTATGATTGAACGATGGTGAGCAGTATTTCCAGTTTCTGGTGGTCATCGAATACGACGGGTGCCACCGAACCGAGGCTGAAGGAATATACGAAGGGTATCGTGGCAACGAGGATCGTCCACTGATTTATGGATGAGGAAACGAAGTTGACCAGGGCCATAGGGGCCTTCTTGACCGTTCGCGCCCAGTGAAAGGCGGACAGTTTTTCGGGGAATTCACTCAGGAAAGGTGCCACCCACTGGACGAAGACAAAATGAGAGATCCCGATGGATGTAGCCAGGGCAAGCATCGAATTCAGGAACGGATGAGCAGAGTAGTAGATAACGATGGCGCCGATGACGAAGAATCCAACAATCCAGACGATATTGAAGGGGTAGGATCTCCTCATCACGTATTTTGGTATACGCCCGAGGTCCTCGATCTCTTCGCGGTCCTGGGGCGGCATTTTTGACAAAAGGTACAGGTACAGGAAGTATATGGCAGCCAAAACAAACCCGTCAAAAATGTTCAGCGATCCCTTGACATAGATGACCAGAAAGTAGGCCAGTGCAGGCAGCAGGGAAAGAACCGCTATCGAATGTTCGTCGTCCAGTTCGATGACGAATCTCCCGGTCTTCTTGTTTCCGGCCGATCTTCTGAAGAACAGGGCCACGAAGTACACCATGGGCCATCCAAGTCCCACGAACAACCGGAGAGATCCTGTATAATTGGCGGTAATGAGGTGGACCTTGGCCGGATCCTTTGCTGCCTCAAAGGCAATGACCGCCTCGATTGCAAATTCCGGGAGCGTCTGGATCCAGGCGAGCACGGCCAGGGCAAGCCCCTGGGAGATGTAGAACTGACCGCATTCGGCGGCCCATGCAATGAGCATGGCCGCCAGCACGATGGCAGGAAAGGTCCATAACGCGGCGTATGGGTCCACATCAGTCTCGCTTGTAAGGGGTATCCAGACGCGCCATACCACAGTCGGGTGGTCGAGTCCACCGGGATGGAGATCATACGGGAATGTGTCGGGGTATAGAAAAGTGAAGAGATGGTGGGCCGCATAGGATTTGAACCTATGACTTCTACCGTGTGAAGGTAGCGCTCTCCCCCTGAGCTAGCGGCCCGAGCCAATGGGCAAATCTATACAATCCGACCCCAGAGGTGTCAAGCGGAATATCCCCGGAAGCTGGCGAGGATGTTGCATATTTATTCCAGAGGTGGCGGTCAATGACAGGACGGAAAAGCCAGGCTTACGGGTCTTCACGAATCAGGGTCTTTTCCCTGGCCTTCGTCTTCGTATTCCTCATCATGATATGGAACGTCCATACTGTCGAGCACAAGAGCCTTTCCTTGATGCTTGGAGCACTCGCCGACATCCTGTTCAGCGAGAAAACCCTGAAATTCGGAGGCCTTCTGATGTACGGCGTGGTCGCCCTCATCGTGTGCGGGATCATGTGCTGCCTGGTGAACGATTTGGAGTGACCGGTCAAGGACTTCAACGAGACACGGCTTGCCTTTTCAGCGGATTCGACCCCCTACCCTGAGGGTCTTCCGATCCTCGATCATGAAGCAGACACATTTGTAACCAGGCAGGGACAGAACCGTATCGAATTCCCCGTTTGTCACTCCATGGGCAGCGAGAAGTAGAATGTCGATCCCCGGCCGGGTTTGGACTTCACCCAGATGTCTCCGCCCATGACCTGCAGCGCCTTTTTCACGATGGACAGGCCGATGCCCGTGCCTTCCACATGGTTGTCGGACACCCTATAGAAGATATCGAAGATATTGCCCGTATGTTCTTCGGGGATGCCCACGCCGTTGTCCTTGACGGAAAAGATATGCATGTTGCCCAGCGTCTCATACCCGATGCTTATGACAGGCACCCTGTCCGGGTGAGAATATTTGACCGCGTTGGATATGAGGTTGGAGAAGACCTGGGTGATCCTGATCCTGTCCGCCTTGATGGCGGGCAGGTCTTCGGCGGTGACGACCTTCCCCTTTTTTTCATCGATCCTGGTGGCCAGCTCCATGATGATCTCGTCGACGATCTCCCTGGTGGGGAACTCCTCTTTCTTGAGTTTCAGGTTTTCCACGGCCGAGAGCGTCAGGAGGTTGGTGACGAATTCCTCCATATGCCTGCCGCTGTCGTGGATCGCCTCGATGTATTGGAGTTCCTTGGATGAAAGTTTGGCGGCGGCCGATTTCATAAACCTATCGCAGAAACCGTTGATGGCTATGATGGGGTTCTTCAGATCGTGGGACACGGTGGAAACGAGCTGCCGGAGCTCCTCGTTGCGCTGGCGGATGAGGTTCAGGGCGTCCTTGAGTTCATCGGAGGTCCTGGAAATTTCCTGGAACAGGTAGATGTTCTCCATGACCGCACCCATGTGCACCCCGATGGTGATGAGCAGGCGCTCGTCCTCGGGCGAAATGGTTCGCTGCCCGAAGGAGCCGATGTTCATGACGCCGAGGAGCCGTGTCCTTGACTGGATGGGAATGGATGCGAACGACCGGATGCCCTGCTGCCTGAAGGCGATGGATTGGATGCGGTTGTCGAGGGATGCGTTCTCGATGATCATGGGTTTGCCGCTGATGGCCACCCTGCCCGCAATGCCCTCGCCGAGCTTGAGCTCCCTGACGGTCTGCATCACCTCCTCGGGCATGCCGTGAAACAGTTCACAGCGGAGGGTCTTCCTCTTCTCATCGAGGACATAGATGAGGCCCATCTCGATGTTCATGATCTGAAGCACCTGCTCCAGGGTGTTCTGCAGGACCTCCTTGAGCTCAATGGAGGAGGAGAGCGTCTTCGATATGGTGTTGACCGCAGCGAGGTCCTGGTTCTGACGCATCAGCCGTCTCTGGAGGAGCACCTTCTCCGTGACGTCACGCAGCATGGCGATGGAGGTCCCGGGACGGTCCTCGATGAAGTGGAAGTTGCCCTCGAGCACCTTCTGCCCTGTCTTGGTGTTCACCGCGATCTGGGCGAAGAACTTCTTGGCCGTCTTCCTCCGCAGCGCGGCGATGTCCTCCCTGCCCCGCTCATCCACCAGGTCGAAGATGGATTTGCCCAGGATCTCTTCCGGTTTGTTCTGCATGATATCGACGAAGGCCGGATTCGCGAAGGTGATGAACCCGTGGTTCATGATCAAGATGGCATCGGGTGCATCCTCGATGAGCTTGCGATACCTGCCCTCCCTGGCCAGACCGCCGCTCACGAAGTCACCCAGGAGCACATAGAGGGAATTCAGGCGATATCCGGTGATATTGATGAGACCGGATACCTTCACCCTGGGCGAGCTCAGGGTTTCCACGATGAGGGAGAACGGCTTGTTCGTCTCGATGAGGCGCTTGAGCATCTTTTCGAGGCGGTCATCCACGAGGAAGGTGTGGATGAGCTCATAGAGCGATTTGCCCACAAAGGGCAGAGCGGAGGGCTCCATGTTGGATTCCAGGAGCTTGTTGATGTAGATGACCGTTCCGCTCCGATCAAAGGCGCATACCGCAAAGGGTGCGTTTTCAAAGACGGAGCGTACCTGGTCGAAGTGGTCTTTCATGCCTTCAGTCGATCTCGAACGATCCTCCGGGACTCAGGATATGGACATTGCAGGCGCAGAGTTCGGAAAACTGTTCCGCATCCTTTTTTGAACCCACGATATCGCCGTAGTGGATCGGAACGGCGTGCTCGGCACTGATGTCTTTGAAGACCCCGGCCGCTTCACGGGCGTCCATGGTGTAGGTGCCACCCACGGGGATGAAGGCGACGTCCACCGAGAGCCCCTTCATCTCGGGAATCCTGTCCGTGTCCCCCGGGTGGTAGATTTTTTTCCCGTCGATCTCCACCACGTACCCGACCCATCCGTTCGCCTTGGGGTGAAAGGCTTTGCTCAGGTTGTATGCGGGTATTGCCCGTATGCCGATGTCCTTGATTTTGAGTGTCGAACCGGCTGCGATGAGGTCCGTCACCACAGGTGTGGACATGGGCGCCACGATCCTGCTGGTCTCATCGGTAAGGGTCTTGATGTCGAATTCGGAGTAGTGATCGTAGTGATCGTGGGTGAGCAGGATGATATCCGCATGATCCTTCTGCCGTATCTTCCAGGGATCTATGTACACGGTGGCGGATGAGCCTTTGATGCAAACACTTGCATGGCCAAGCCACGTGATACGTACAGCCATAGAGCACCTCCCGGGAATGAAGAATGCACGGTCATGATGCTGTAAATCTTAGAGCATAATACAAAAGCAAGGCAGGTGTTTCAATGGGAAAAGAGGGTTGTGAACAGCGGGAGAAAATAAGCGGCCAAAGCCCCCGGATCTGGATCAGATGCCGGATGGCATGACTTTCCGGGGGCCTGGGTTCTTAATTTCAGAACGCACCCAGTTGGCACGGGGTGACCTTGAGTCCCAGCGAGTCGGCCGCGTTTCCTGCCTCGGCCCTCATGATGCCCGAGGAATCGGCTATTTCCCAGAGTCGGGCGCAGGATATCTTTCCCTCCTTCGCGCCGGACCTGATGAGGTCGATGACGTCCTGTTTCACCTCGACCTTACGGCCAACGATCTTATAAGAGGATTGCCCCTTCCGGCCGTACCCGAAGAGGCCGAGCTGGCATTGGTCGAGTTTCACCCCGGCCTCGTTGGCGGCCTTGCCCACATCAAGGGGTTCGGCCTTCAGGTATGCTGCGATGAAGTGGGCTACTGAACAGGGGAGCTTGCCCTTGACGGGGTAGACGGCAATGGTCTCTTTGATCTTTTCAAACGACATGGTTTTCCTCCCTCATGTGTCCCTATACTATCACCAGTGCGTCCGCTACGAAAGGTTTTCCGTTCACCACGATCATGGGGTTCAGATCGATCTCCCTGATGTGTGGGAAGTGAATGGAGATCCGGCCCAGTGCCATGAGAATTGTGTTCAGTGCAGCTCTGTCCACGGGAGGCATTCCCCTGTAGTGGCCCAGGATGCGCCGGGAGGAAATGCCGTCCACCATCTCCGAGGCTTCGTGAGGCGCCAGGGGGGCGAGACGCAGCGTGATGTCGTCGAGCGCCTCGGTGAGCACTCCACCCAGTCCGAAGACCACGCAGGGAGGGAATCCGGGGTGGCGAGTGATGCCTGCCATGAGCTCGCGGTCTCCCTTGAGCATCTGAGCCACCAGGAGGGGGGAATCCCCGTCTTTGCCGCGGATGGACCGGTATGCGGCCTCAAGCCCGGCTTCGTCCTTCAGGTTCAGGTGCACGAAGCCGAGCTCGGTCTTGTGCGCAACGGTCGGCGAGCAGGCCTTGAGAACCACGGGGTAGCCGATCTCCCGGGCTTTCAGCAGGGTCTCTTCAAGCGTGTGGCTCAATGCCTCCCGGGGCGTCGGGATACCGTATACCTTCAGGAGTCTTTTCGCGCTGAATTCGTCGAAGCCGATCTGCGAAGCATGTTCGACGATCCGCAGCGCCTCCGCCGGGGGGGAGCCGGGATCTTCCGCCTTTTCCATGGGCCTGCTCCTGAACTGAAGGTGCCTGAAAAGTGCGCCCATGGCCCTGCCCGCCTTTTCCGGCGCGTCGAAGGTCGGAATGTGCCGTTCATGGAAGGTCTGGATGCAGTGGTCTTCCTTGCCGAAGAACGAGGAGATGAGGAGCGGTTTGCCGAATCGCTCGGGCATTGAGACAAGGGCGTCCATGCTGATGCTCGCCATTTTGATGAGGTCTTCCTTGGTGATCTTCGCGAATTTTTCCAGCACCGGATGGAGGAGCTCCATGAAGGCCGTGTCCATGATGCCGTGGATGATGACGCCGTCCACCTCGTCCGACGAGAAGAGTACCCGGGGGATCTCTTCGGTGAGCGCCTTCATGTCGGTATGGAAGGTCAGGTCCACGGGGTTGCGTGCACTGGCATGGCCCGGCAGAAAAGCAGACACCTTTTCCTGCATCTCCCGTGAAAACTCGGGCACCTCGAGACCGCCACGGTTGCAGGTATGGGCTATGCCGGTGCCAGGCCCTCCCGAGTTGGTGAGGATGGCGACCCGCTTTCCCCTGAGCGGGGGCTGCGTGGCCAGGGCCCAGCCCGTCTTGTAGACGTCCTCGATGCTCTCCACGCCTATGATACCTGCCTGCTCGAACAGTGCCTCGTAGAGCCGGGACGGACCCGCCATGGCGCCGGTATGGCTGGAGCCGGAGCGCGCCCCGGCCTCGGTGCCGCCCACGTACTGGGCCACGATGGGCTTGATACGGCTTACCTTCGAGGCGACGTCGAGGAACCGGGCCGCGTCGCGGATGCCCTCGATGTAGAGGCCGATGGCTCTGGTGTGCTCATCCTCGCCAAGGTATTCGATACAGTCGATGAGGTTTATGTCCGCCTCGTTACCCACGCTGACGGCCTTGCTCAGGACGATCCCGCTCCTGTGGAGGTAGGAGACAACCTGAGCCACATAGGTGCCGCTCTGGGATGCGAGACCCAGACTCCCATCGTGGTCCTGCATGGGGCCTACGGTGATGTTGAGCGGCAGGTGGGTGTTCACGATGCCCAGACAGTTGGGGCCCAGGAACCGGATGCCGTAGTGCCGGGCGCGTTCGACGAGGGTCTTCTCCATGCCGCGGCCCTGATCGCCGGTTTCCCTGAAGCCTCCTGTGACGATGACCATGGAGCGGGTACCGAGCCTTCCGAAATCCTCCACCATGTCGAGAACGAGCCGGGTTGGCACGACGAGTACCGCCAGTTCCGGGGCGTAGGGGAGGTCCGCGATGTTCCGGTAGGCCTTCTTCCCGAGCACCGTACTTTCCTTCGGGTGAACGGGCAGCACCTCCCCCGGATATCCCCCGGCGATGAGGTTCATACACTGGATGGTCCCCATGCTGGTGAACCTGTTGCTGGCGCCCACAAAGGCGATCGAAGACGGGTTCATGAGCTGTCGAATCGGATTATCCGCCATACATCCTCCTGGTCCCTGCGTCCTGGGACGACTTGCATGTGAAATACACATATCAAAATCCATGAACGGCATGAGCCGAACCGTAATATTGGATTATCATATTACACAATGCCATGGATATCCAGGATGAATTCATCTAACTTCTGCATTACGTGTATGCTATGCTGTATTGTGACTACGCAGCGGGAGGATCCCCTTGGTTATGAAAATATCAATAAATTTAGTGCGATACCCATTGAGGAAAGACGTTTTCTGCCGATGAGCATGGTAGCGGCATTATTTGACGGTAAAGGACGAACGGAACCATATGAGCTTGGCATCTTGCGTGTTCGCGAATACGTATCAGGCAAAGAGATTTCTCAGCATTTCCCTCCTTTCGCTCATCGGATTTTCCTGCATGTTCGAGGTCTTTCAATACATTGACCCCTCTCCCCTCAAGGACTGGATATACCTGAGGATAGCCCTGGAGAAGATCGGGGTCTCGGGTCTGCTGCTCTTCGTTCTCTGTGTGGCCACCATGCCGCTGGCGGCACCCCTGAGCCTGCTCATCATGGCGGGATCTTCGGCCTACGGGGCTCCCCTGGGCATCGTCCTGTCCTATGTGGGCTGCCTGCTGAACGCCAACCTCGCCTTTTTTCTGGTCAAGGCTCTGCATATAGACAAGTCATGGGGACATGGCTCAAGATCAGGCAGGGTCAAGGGTGCGATCCAGGAGAACGGGTACCTCCTGGTGCTTGTCTTTCAGCTGATCACCATCATCCCCTTCACGATGATCAATGCTGCAGCATCGGCATCGGGGGTGTGCTGGAAGGATTTCATGAAGGCCACGCTTTTCGGCGTCATACCGGGCATCGCGGTATTCTCGCTGCTCGGGGAGATGGTCCTTGACGAGGTTTTATCGCCCCGGCTCTACCTGGCGACTGTATGTGCCGCCGTGCTGGTGATCCTCTGCCTTGCCCTCCTGAAGAAGAACGCCCAGCTGAGATCCAAGGCACTCACCTAAGGCCTGGAAAAATCCATCAGAGTGGAAAGAAGGATGTACGTCGAGTAGTCCTTTGTTCTCAGGGACGTTGCCGGGACCGAACACCTTCAGGGCCATCTCCTGGTCGACCTTCAGGGGGATGACCCCCTGTACGAGCATGTAGCTTCCCTTCCTGGCCATGGCCAGGCCCATGACCTTACCGTCTTCGGAAAGCAGTTCCACCGGAGAAGGCCTGGTGAAGCAGACAGGCGAAAACGCGTGGTCCCCGCCCTTTATCCTGACATCCAGGCCGCACATGTTCAAGGTCGCAGCGAACACCCGGGAGATAACGAGGGAGCATTCGGGGATGCTCCCGGGGAAGATCCCGCCGACCGGCGTACTGATGCTGAAGGTTATGTCGTCCCCATGCAGGACCGCGCCTCCGCCTGTAGGTCTCTGCAGGACGGGCAGGACAAGGCTCTTGTCGTGGAGTTCAAAGGATTTCTGATGAAAGCCCGTGGTCACGGCGGGTTCGGCCCAGTCGTAGAGCCTTAGCGCCCCGGGGATGATTCCGTTTCTTACCGCCTCGAAGAGCTCGAGGTCGGTCTCCATGGTGAGGCTCGGCGGGCACTTCCCTTCATGCAGGAACAGCCATGGGCTCATAGCTCCTCGATGATGAAGAGCTGGTCGCCGTAACCCACCCGTTCCCCATCCTGCTTCAGGATGGCGGCGACGATGCCGTCCACATGGGATTCGATCTCGTTCATGAGCTTCATGGCCTCGATCACGCACAGAACCTGATTCTTGGATACCTTATCGCCCACCTTGACGTAGGGAGGCGTCTCCGGCGACGGGGAACGGTAGAAGGTCCCCACCAGGGGCGAGGTCACGGTGACCGTGTGCTTTTCCTTCATGCTCACCCTGGCGCGGTCGTTCTCGTGGAGCCGGGAAGAGGAGACATCATTCGGACCCGATCTCCGGATGATATGGATACGCTCGGGGGTCCATTCGAGCTCCACCACATCGGTGTCCTTGATGAGCTCTATGAGGTCCTTGACGATCTTGATATTCATTCAACTCACTCGTTCAATGTAGTCGCCGGTTCTGGTGTCGACCTTGACCACCTCGCCGACGCTTATGAACAGGGGGACCTGGATGGTGACGCCGGTCTCGAGCTTGGCAGGCTTCGATCCGCCGGAGGCGGTATTACCCTTCAGGCCCGGGTCGGTCTCCACGACCTCTAGTTCCATGAACATGGGAAGCTCCACACCGATGGGCACCCCGTTGTGGAGGAGCACCTCAACCTCGACGTTTTCCTTGAGGTAACCCAGTGCGTCTCCCATATGGTCCTCTGTCAGGGTCATCTGATCGTAGGTCTGGGTGTCCATGAAGCAGTAACCGCTCTCATCCTGGTAAAGATATGACATCCGTTTCTCTTCGAGGTCGGGGACGTCGACCTTTTCTCCGGACCGGAAGGTGATGTCGAGGACCTTGCCGCTGATCAGGCTCTTGATCTTCGTCCTGACAAAGGCCCCGCCCTTGCCCGGCTTTACATGCTGGAAATCAACGATGGTATACGGCTCACCGTCGATCTCAATCTTCAGGTTCTTCCTGAACTGTGCTGTTGAATACTGCATAAGGCCTCACCTCTAGCTGATATTTCTGATGATTCCCTTATCAAGATTTGTGAGACGCTTGCAAGAATTATCTGTTACCAGCACCATGTCCTCCAGCCTGATGCCGTATCGGCCGGGCATATATACCCCGGGCTCGATGGTGATGACCATGCCTTCTTCCAGGAGGTCTTCGGACAATGGCGACACCGTGGGGGCCTCATGGACCTCCCTGCCCACGCCATGGCCGAGGCCGTGTCCGAAGTAGGAGGAGAGCCCTCCCGAGGCGAGATGATCTCTGGCGATCCTGTCCACGTCGGAGGCCTTCACCCCGGGTGCTACGGCCTTCATGGCCCGGGCCTGGGCCTCGTGGACCTTCTGGTAGGCCTCGCTGAAGCCGTCCGGCGGAGAGCCGGTGAGCACGGTGACGGTCTGATCGGAGCAGTAGCCGTTATACACGCATCCGAAGTCGATGATCACCACCTCGTTTCCGCCTATCACCCTGTCCGAGGCTGCTCCGTGAGGCATGGCCGACCTCGTCCCCGAGGCGATGAGCAGTTCGAAGGACGTCCCGCTGGCACCCCTTGTCCGCATCTCCCACTCGAGGTCGAGGGACACATCGATCTCCCTGCGGCCAGCGAGCCCTTTCTCCAGGACCTTCTCCAGGGCCTCCTCGGAGATCGAGGCCGCCTTCCGGACGGCGGCGGTTTCTGTTTCGTCCTTGATGGAGCGCAGGTTCCTGAGCTGGGTCCCCATCGGAGTCATCTCGATGCCCCGGTAAAGGTCCTTCATCTTCAGGAAGCTGTCGATATCGAGGATATTGGATTCAAGACCCATGGTCTGTACGCCTTCTTCCCTGAGCACTTCAAGGATGTCCTCCCAGCGCCGCTTGAACTCGCGCACCTCGTCCCGGGTCTCGCCCATCGCCTGGAGGGTGTTGCGCGAATCCACGAACAGGAAGGATTTCTCCTCAGTGAACAGGTACAGTGCGTCCGAGCCGGTGTATCCGCTCAGATACGTGATGCTTGGACGGGAAAGGAGGAGGATGGCATCGAGCCCCCTGAGGTATCGGCGTGCCCTGCTAAGCCTTTTTTCCATGCAACTCCCAGACGGCCTCCAGGGCGATCTCGTAGCCAAGGGGCCCCATCCCGGAGATGGTCCCGGCTGCGATGTCGGAGAAGTAGTTGACCTGCCGGAACGGCTCCCGTGAAGCCGCCTTGCTCAGGTGCACCTCAATGAAGGGGAGGTTCACCGCAAGCAGTGCATCCCTCAGGGCAACCGAGGTGTGGGTGTAGCCGCCGGGGTTGATGATGAAGGCGCCGAAGCCCATGGCGGGGGCTTTCTGGATCCTGTCGATGAGCTCTCCCTCGTGGTTGGACTGGAAGAAGTCCACCTCGACGCCGATGCTCAGGGCTTTGCGCCTGAGGGCCGATTCGATCTCTTCAAGGCTCGTGGCCCCATAGACGGATGGTTCCCGCTTCCCGAGCAGGTTCAGATTCGGCCCGTTGATCACCAGTATCTTCATTTCTTCAGCCTCACCAGCCATCCCTCCAGCGTCTTCCTGAGGTAGAGGTTCTGGACGTTCAAGGCATCCTGGCGGGATGCCTCGTCAAGTGCACCAATGCTGTCCACCTGGGTATAGATGTCCAGGGCCTGCTCGAAGTGGCCCTGCTGTGCATAGACCTTGGCAAGATCGACGGACGGTTCCCTCATGAGTTCCTCACGGTCGGCTTCCTGTGCCTCGAGGAGGTCCCTTGCCTCGTCGTCATCGGGATAGAATGCCAGATACCGCTCGAGACATATACGGGCACGGTCCGTATCGCCGCGTTTTCTGTGGATGAGAGCGAGGTAATACATCGATCTGACAAGGCTCTGAGCCTGATCAGCGATCTTCTCGAGCACCTCGGCTGCTTCGCCGTACCTTCCGAGCTTGTACAGCGAGATCCCTGACAAGAGTTTGTCTTCAGGGTTCTTGCGGGTCTTGGCTGCCCGGACGACGTCCAGGAGCCTGCCTTCATCGAAGGCCTTCTGCACTTTCTCTGACGAACCGGCCATACGCACCTAATATTTGAGAACCAGTAAGCTTTTTAACGGTAACATCACCTACACCCGGAGTCAACACAAAGTGAATGCCTTCGCCGGTGGATTTCTTGTCCGCAAAGATGGACTCTCCTATACGGTCCGGATGCGGGTAGTCAAGCTCTTCGAGGGGGTATGCATGCTTTCTGACGAGCCGGAAGATCCGGTCCGCCTCCTTGGGCGGTACAAGGCCGAGCTCACGGGAGAGCCAGACGGCGAAGTACATCCCGGCGGACACTGCGCGGCCGTGGCTCATGGCGAACCCATGGGCGTGCTCCACGGCGTGTCCCAGGGTATGACCGAAGTTCAGGGTCCTGCGGAGACCCCCTTCCCGTTCGTCCCGGCTCACCACCGATGCCTTGTCCCGGACGCACATGGTCACGACCTTCAGATAATCGAGGTCTCCCGCTGCCTCCAGGTATTCGAACAGCGGGGTGTCCATGATGATCCCGTACTTGATGACCTCTGCCATGGCGTCTCTGATCAGAGAGGCATCGAGGGTGTCGAGGAACGCCGTATCGCTCACCACCAGAAGCGGCTGGTGAAAGGTTCCCACCAGGTTCTTGCCCTGCCTCACGTCGATGCCCGTCTTGCCCCCGATGCCCGAATCCACCTGGGCCAGCAGGGTCGTGGGGACCTGCACCACCGGGATGCCCCGCATGAAGATACTGGAGGCAAAGGCCGCCAGGTCGCCGGTCACGCCGCCCCCGATGGCGAGGCAGATCCACTGCCGGTTCGCCTGTGCTGAGAACATCTCGTCCAGGACATTCTTCAGAAAATCGAAGGACTTGGATGCCTCGCCCGAGGGAACCGTCACGACGGCGTTTCTCGTCCCTGTCAGGCAGGAGCGGATTACGGACCCATGGTGAGCCATGACCTGCTCGTCCACGAGCGCGAAAAGACCTTCAGGCCGAAGGTGCCGGGACAGGTATCTCCGCATGTCCGGGATGATGCCGCTGCCGATGTGCACCGGATAGGGTGAAGATGGGGCCAGTACCGGCACCGGGTCAGGGAGTGCATGGGCCCAACCGGCCACCGCATCGACCACGTCCCCGGGGGAAAGGCCATCCGTATCCACGATGAAATCGGCATCGTCATAGGCCGGGGTTCTTTCCTGGAGAAGACTGCGGGCGTTTGTATCCCACAGGGGTCTTGCAGAATCTTCGGGCACGCGCCCGGACAGTGTTTCGAAGCCCGCCCGCAGGTGCACGATGTATCCGCTTGCCTTCATGACCGCCCTGTTTGCGGGGTCGACCGGCAGACCTCCGCCTGTGGCCACCACGGCCTGTATGCCCCGGCCGGCCACGTCGAGGAGGGCATCGTGTTCCAGTACCCTGAAGGCGCTCTCCCCTGCGACGCCAAAGATCTCCCTGACGGAGCTCCGAGTGCGGGAGCAGATTTCCTCATCGAGATCGAAGAAGGCGCAGCCGAGACGTTCTGCAAGCCTCCTGCCCGCAGTGGTCTTGCCGGCACCCATGAAACCGGTCAGGAAGATCATAGACTCTCCCAGTATGTTCTGTGCTCTGCGAAGGCGTCCGCAAGGGCGTCCATGGAGGGCTGGGTGAACCCATCGAGGATGGCGCCCGAAAGCGCAATGACGGCCATGGCCTCGCCTACCACCGAGGCCGCCGGCACGGCGCAGACATCGGAACGTTCATAGCCTGCCTGCACGGGAGAGCCGTCGCGCAGGTCAACGGTGGGCAGGCCCCTGGTGAGGGTGGGGATCGGCTTCATGGTGCACCTGATGACCACGGGCTCGCCGTTGGTCATGCCGCCCTCCAGGCCCCCCGCATTGTTGGACGATCTGGTCTTGGGTCTGGTCGGCAGGATGGGATCGTGTATCAGGGATCCCGGCTTTTCCCCGCAGGCGATGCCGGCGCCGATCTGGACCGCCTTGATGGCCGGTATGGACATGAGGTGCAGCGTGAGCAGGGCATCGAGCCGTTTGTCCCACTGGGTGTACGAGCCGATGCCCGGGGGAAGACCCGATGCCGTCACGACGAACTCACCGCCCAGGGAGTCGCCGTCCGCTGCGGCATGGTCGATGGCCCGCTCCATCTCTCCGGTCGCCTTGCCGTCGGGACAGAAGACGCTCGATGCGTCACGTGCCTGCAGGTCGAAAGGCCCGTCGTAGGCGATGGGCCCGATCCTCGTGACCCATGAACAGACCTCTATCCCCAAGGCGGAAAGGAAGGACTTCAGCAGGCCGCCGGCAGCCACGCGGCCTGCGGTCTCGCGGGCGCTGGAGCGTTCGAGGACGTCTCTCAGGTCTTTGTGCCGGTACCGGACGGCGCCGGCCAGGTCGGCATGGCCGGGCCGCGGTGTATGGAGCTCCCTGCCTGCTTCGATGCGCCAGGGGTCCAGGAACTGCTTCCAGTTCTCGAAGTCCCGATTCCACACGGCCAGCAGAATCGGGCTCGCCAGGGTGAGGCCTCCCCGGATACCGGAGAGCACATCGACCCGGTCTTTCTCGATGGCCATTCTGCCCCCCCTTCCGTAGCCGAGCTGGCGGCGGGCAAGGTCGGCATCGATAACGCCGCGGTCCACCCGGAGCCCTGCAGGCAGGCCGTCCAGGAAGGCGAAGACGCCCCGGCCATGCGATTCACCCGCAGTGTAGAAGACGAGCATGAAACCTCCAAACACGATTCAATGGGGTGTGATTATGGTGGATGGAGGCAGGGTTTGTCAACAGAGGGCCATAAAAGGTGGGTGGTGCTCTTTCTCCTGTCAAGGGGGGGGGGGATGGTTCTCTTTTTCCTGTGTCGGTCGTCTGGAACTCCCATGACACCCGATGGAAATGAGAAACTCTCCCCCCTTAAGAATCCTCAGAATCTCATCTTCGCCGCAAACCGGTAGGTCCTCCCTGCTACGGGGTAGTAGAACGACCCCCAGTCCGTCGTGCTCACGTATTCGGGGGATCGGTCGTCCAGGAGGTTGTCCACCTTGAAGGATACATTGGCGTTGGGCCCCACATCGTAGAGAACGGCGGCATTGACGAGGTACCGGTTGTCGGTCCTCTCCGTGTTGGCCTCATCCTCATAGGCCCTGCCCCTGAGCTGGTAGGAGAGCGTGACGGTCATGGCACGGTCCGCGATCTCCTCATAGAGATCCGTCTGGAGATTGAGGACCTGAGAAGGCTTCTGGCCGAGCTCGTTTCCCTCGTACTGCCCGCTCTCATAGGTATACCTGCTCAGGATGTAGTTGGCGGAGAGCATGATGTTTTCCAGGGGCGATGCCCAGACGCTGGCCTCCATGCCCTGGGCGAGCACCTTGTCCACATTGATGTAGGTGAATGTCTCCGGTTCCGGGTAGTCCATCTTGATGAGGTCGCGGTAGGTGGTGCGGAAGTAGTTTGCGCCGATCCCGAAGCCGTTGAAGGTAACGACCGGGCCGATGTCGAAGCCCAATGATTTCTCTGGCTCGAGGTCGGGATTTTGGATGAAGGTGTACCAGCTGGAAGGGGCATAGAGCTGCCCCATGGTCGGCTCGCGGTAACCGCTGCCCGCATTGGCCTTGAGCTGGACATGCCGGAACACTTTCCATGCGGCACCTGTATGGTACGACCACCGCTCGTCGAACTCCGAGCTGTCATCGTACCTGCCGGTGAGTTCGAGAGAAACGGGATCCAGGTCGATGCCGGTCGAGAGGACGCCGCTTGCCGTGCCCCGGCTATGGACCCCGTAGTCGTCGCTGTCCATGCGCTCGTGGAGGTATTCCATGGATGGTCTCAATGCAAAGATCCCCACCTTTCTCGCATAGGACAGCGATAAGGCCCGGTCCACCAGCTTCTGTCTGCTGTCCCCGAAGACGCTCTCAGTGCTCGTGCGGTTTGCAATCATCCACGTCCTCAGCTTCACCGATTCGTTGCCGGATATATCATGGCCGGTCTCCGCCACGTACATGTCCTGCACGGTGATCACCGAATCATCGGGGGTTATGACGCCTGCAGTCCCCTCACCGCCGGGCGAGCCGTTCTCCTGGATGATGCGGTTTCCCGTGAGCGAGGTTTTCCACCCGCTTGCGTCGAACACCGCCTTGAACAGGCCGGAGGTGTTCTCATAGCCGTTGTTGTCCCTTCTCGCAGAGCTGCCGTCTTCCCGCTCATAGCGGAAGTCATAGTCGGCAAATGAACGGGTGAGGTTGGCGAGGATGCCGATCTCCCCTGCCCTCATGCTCAGATGCCCGTGATAGAGCCCGTACCCGTAGGTGCCCTGGGACGCGGTGAGCTCATACTCATCCGTGGGAGACGGGTCGGCGGTGACGAGGTTTACCACCCCGCCCATGGCCGCCTTTCCGAAGACCGCGCTGTTGCTGCCCCTGATCACCTCGATCTGTTCGATATCCGGCATCACGTACCGGGACAGATCCACGATGTCGCCGGTGACCTGGTTTAAGGGTATGCCGTCGATCATGATGAGGGTCTGCTGGAAGTTCGATCCGCGCACCGACAGGGGCGACGGTGTGGCGCCGCCGTAATCGGAGAGGTCCACGGAAGAAGCGTGTCGGAGCGTCTCCTCGGTGTCGATGAGGCCTGTGGACTCGGGGCCGACCGTGATGATGTCGGAAAAGGAAGTATCTGCCTTTTCGACGACGGAACCCTGCGGTGCATTCTCCACCGTCGGTGTAACGACGATGAGAATTTCGGAATCCGCAGGCAGGAATCTGGGAAAGGTGAAGAGACACACGATCAGGAAAAGGAGAAACACGGGTGTAAAACGATGGGACATCTGGACACCTCCATGGATTTTTCCCTTGGAGTCTCCACCCGGGTACGCGGGTGTAGTCCGTACTGCGGATAGGTCTTCTGACTCACGGTCTTTTCAGCAGCCTTGCCTTCCCGCTTGCGCAGTGGCATTGAAAGGTCTGCCATGTCCGTTTACAGCGGCGTCCCCGTCCCGGATTTACACCGGGTTCCCTTGAATCCGCAGCAGGGTGAGGTTTTGATAACAGACTGGCGTCGGGGGTGTCAAATTATTCTCTTGCACTGCCTGGAATTCTCTGGCATATGCGGAGTATGAAGACAGTATCGGCACCCACATATTTCGGCTATTATTTCTGGTTTTACGGGATGTGGCCACCTGTGGGCTGAACTGTTCGGATACGAACACACCAGGCCGTGGGTGGTCACCTCCCACGGCCTTTTTCTTTGGAGGCCCTGGGAAGTGATACACGCGGCTTAGGAAAACGGAAAGGAGGCCAGTGTGATCATTTCTATGAAAAAGGGAGCATCTCAAGAACAGATCGACCACGTCAAAACCCTCATCGAGTCGTTCGGCTACCGGATACACGAGAGCATAGGTGAGGAGCGGACCCTGCTGGGGGCCATCGGAGACGAGCGGGGCAAGGAGAGGCTCACCAGTCTGGAAGCCCAGCCCGGCGTCGAGAAGGTTATCCGCATCCTGAGCCCGTACAAGCTCGCTTCCCGGGAGACCAAGGTCGAGCCCACGGTGGTGGATCTCGGCATGGGGGTGAAGGTGGGCAACAGCCGCATTGCCGTCATGGCCGGGCCGTGCGCCGTGGAATCAAAGGAGCAGATCATGGAGGTTGCCCGGGCCATCAAGGAATGCGGGGGGCATGTTCTGCGGGGCGGCGCCTTCAAGCCGAGGACCTCGCCGTATGCGTTCCAGGGCCTGAAGAACGATGGCCTTCTGCTCCTGTCCATGGCGCGTGAGCAGTTCGGCATACCCGTGGTGACGGAGGTCATGGATGTCGCCCATATCGAGGTCATCCTGGAAAATGCGGACTGTCTGCAGGTCGGAGCCCGCAACATCCAGAATTTCCAGCTCCTGAAAGAAGTCGGCCGGACGAACAAACCGGTCCTGCTCAAGCGCGGCATGTCGACCACCATCGAGGAATTCCTCATGTCGGCCGAGTATGTGCTCTCGGCGGGCAACAGTCAGGTGATCATGTGCGAGCGGGGCATCCGCACCTTCGAGACCGCCACCCGGAACACCCTGGATCTCTCGGCCGTGCCGGTGCTCAAGGAGAAGACCCATCTGCCCGTCATCGTGGACCCGTCGCACGGCACGGGGCACGCCCGCTATGTGGAAGCCATGTCGTACGCCGCCATCGCGGCCGGGGCCGACGGCCTCATGATCGAAGTTCACCCGCGTCCTGAAGAGGCCCTGTCCGACGGACCGCAATCCCTGCGGCCGGACGAGTTCAAACGGGTCATGGAAGGCGTCAGGCGGATAGCCAGGGCAGTGGGAAGGGATGTATGAGGGGCTTGATTCTTCCCTGATTCATCCCTAGTATAGAGGCATTATGGGATACTTTATGCCGGAGCATAAGATCGCCGTCAGGTACGGCTCATGTCTTGCAGAGCGTGTGGTCTGCAAGGAGCTGAGCTGGAGCGGCAGCGGCATGTACGACATCAAGACCCTGGCCGAATTCGATGAAGAGGCGCCGAAAGGCGGGGTCTTCGCCCAGCTCCTGCGCGTGGAGCCGTTGAGGTCCACTCTGCCCCCCCACTACCGGGTCTGCCTGCAGGACAGGGAGATCCTGGATTTCGTGGAGGGGAACCTGGATATTGACCTTGTGTCGCTCATCACCTACATCATGACCCACGAGCTGCTCCATATCCACCGTTTCGCCACCGGCAAGGCCGATTTCTTCGGCGAGAGCAGGGACGAGGAGGTCATGGTGGATGCCCTCACGCGGGTCTTCCTGGCCAAGAACCCGGTCATCGGACTGAAAAGGGTGCTGTCCCTCCTTGACAAGATCGCGGCGGCGCCACTATATAACGACCACATCCTGAAAAACGAGCAGAGGTGCGTCAATGCCTATCTATGAATACCGGTGTCTGAAATGCAACCATGAGTTCGAGGCCATGCAGAAGTTCAGCGATGCCCCCCTGAGCAAGTGCCCGTCCTGCGGTGGCAAGGCCAAGAGGCTCATATCCCGTTCGTCCTTCCAGCTCAAGGGCTCGGGGTGGTATCTGACCGACTATGCCAAGAAGGGTTCGCCCCGGGACATTCCGGAGAGCAAGTCTTCGTCGGATACGTCCTCGGATGCTCCTACCCCCTCTTCGACCACGTCATCGAGCGATGACGACTGAAGGCTGAAATGGCTCTGACCCATCTCGACAGGAAGGGCCGCGTCAGCATGGTGGATGTGGGTGAAAAGACAGTGACCCGCAGGGCCGCCAGGGCGAAGGGAATCATCCGGATGAGTACGGATGCCTTTGCCGCCGTGATGTCCGATTCCGTGAAGAAGGGAAATGTCCTGGCAACGGCGAAGATAGCCGGGATCATGGCCGCAAAGAACACGGGCACCACCATCCCTCTCTGTCACCCGCTCCCCATAGAGCACATCTCCGTCGATTTTCACCCGGACGAGTCGTCGTCTTCCATCGGGGCCGAGGCCACGGTGAAGGTGTCCGGCAGGACCGGTGTCGAGATGGAGGCGCTCCACGCCGTAACCGTGGCCCTGCTCACCATCTATGACATGGTCAAGGCAGTGGACAAATCCATGACCATCGGGGAGATCCGGCTGGAAGAGAAGTCCGGCGGGAGAAGCGGGCACTACAAACGGAAGTAGTCCCTCGCAGTAACGGGGATGCGGCGTCCGCCGCCCCTGTGAGACAACCCTTTGACTGTCCCTTAAGGAGCGGCGACCGCTGCGGATTGAATACGCTACTGCGTCAGGGGTGCGAGCTGGAGCTCGACCCGGCGGTTCTGCTGGCGGCCCGCCTCGGTGTCGTTGCTGGCGATGGGCCTGGATTCGCCGAAGCCCTGGGTGACGACCCTTCTCCCGTCCACACCCTGCGAGATGAGGTACTGGCCGACGCTGGCGGCGCGGCGCTCGGACAGGGTCTGGTTGTAGGCGTCACTGCCCACGCTGTCCGTGTGCCCGTAGACGTCGATGAGGGTCTTGTCGAACTCCTTGAGCACCAGGACCACGGAGTTGAGGACATCATAGAAGCCCGCATTGATATCGGAGCTGTCGGTCTTGAAGGTGACGTTGCCCGGCATGTTGAGGATGATGTTGTCCCCCTGCCTGGTCACGCTCACCCCGGTGCCCTGGAGCCTCTGCCTGAGCTTGTCCTCCTGACGGTCCATGTAGTAGCCGACCCCTGTCCCGGTGAGGCCTCCCACTCCGGCACCGATGAGGGCTCCCTTGCGTTTGTCCTTGCTCACCGCGGCCCCGACGGCGGCACCGCCCGCGGCCCCGATGAGCCCCCCTATGGCCGCCTTGCTCAGCTTCTGCTCTCCGGTATACGGATCGGTCGTGCAGCCGCCCTCGAAGAGAAACAGAGCCGCCACGGCAATCACGAGACCATAACTTACGATGCGCATTGTCTTCCCCCCTTTTCTATTCCGATATACGGGCGATGAAAAACCCGTGAACATCATGATTCAGCGGTTTCCGCTATGTACATAATAATCGTGAACAGCCGGGCTTTCAACAGGATTCCGAAGACACTGTCCGGTCATCCGGCATGAGCGAGGAGGCGCTCGCATTCCCTGACGATATCCGCATGCACCGCATCGCGGTCCTTGCCCGCATCGATGACCCTGTGACGGCTGTTCCGGGAGATGGTTAGGAATGCCTCCCTCAGCCTCCGGTGATACTCGATCCCCTGCCGCTCGAACCGGTCGGACGGGTCGATCCGCGCCAGCGCACGTTCCGGATTCAGGTCCATGACAAAGGTCAGGTCGGGTTCGACCCAGGTCCCGCTCATCTCCATGAGGGATCGGACCCTTTCCAGGCCTATACCGCCCATGATACCCTGATACGCGAGGGTGGAATCGACGAACCGGTCGATGACGATGATCCTGCCGGAAGCCAGTCCGGGTTCGACGATCTCTCTGAGGTTCTGCCTCCGGGAGGCGAGGATCAGCATGAGCTCCGTCATGACGTCCATGCTTCCGCCCAGGAAGAGGCCGCGGATCTCCTCGGAAAGAGAAGAGCCGCCGGGCTCCCTTAAGGAGAGCCACGGCAGCCCTTTTCCGGTCAGAAAGGAGCAGAGGCGGGAGGCGTTCGTCGTCTTGCCGGCCCCCTCACCCCCTTCAAAGGTAATGATCACTTCTTTTTCTTCTCGTCCTTCAGTGCCGCGTGGGCTGCTGCCAGCCGGGCGATGGGCACACGGAAGGGCGAACAGCTCACGTAGTTCATGCCCACCTTGTGGCAGAACTCGATGGACGAAGGCTCGCCGCCGTGTTCTCCGCAGATGCCCACCTTGAGCTTCTTGCGGGTCTTCCTCCCCTTCTCGATGCCGAGGCGGACCAGTTCACCCACGCCCTCGGTGTCCAGGGCCTGGAAGGGGTCCTTGGGCAGGATCTTCTTATCCACGTAGTCCGGGAGGAACTTGCCTGCATCGTCGCGGGAAAGGCCGAAGGTGGTCTGGGTCAGGTCGTTGGTGCCGAAGGAGAAGAACTCTGCCTGTTCGGCTATCTTGTCGGCGGTGACGGCGGCCCTTGGCAGCTCGATCATGGTGCCCACCATGTAGGGGAGCTTCACCCCGTAGGATTTGATGATCTCGTCGGATACTTCCACGGTCATCTTCCTCAGCGATGCGAGTTCATTCACATGTCCCACCAGCGGAATCATGATCTCGGGCTCCACCTCGACCTTTTCCTTTTTCACCTCGCAGGCGGCCTCTATGATGGCACGCACCTGCATCTCGTAGATCTCGGGGAAGGTTATGCCGAGCCTGCAGCCGCGGTGACCCAGCATGGGGTTGGCCTCGTGCAGGGCGTCACGCTTCGCCCTGACCTCTGCCACGGGTGTCTTGAGTGCCTTGGCCACCTCGGCGAGCTCCGCGTCGGTATGGGGCAGGAACTCGTGGAGAGGAGGATCCAGCAGGCGGATGGTCACCGGCAGGCCGTTCATGACCCGGAAGATCTCTTTGAAGTCGCCCTTCTGCATGGGCTTGATCTTGTCCAGGGCCTTTCTGCGGCCCTTCTCGTCGTTGGCGAGGATCATCTCGCGCACCGCCAGGATGCGGTCCGCCTCGAAGAACATGTGCTCAGTGCGGCACAGGCCGATGCCCTCGGCGCCGAACTCGCGGGCTACCTTGGCGTCCTTGGGCGTGTCCGCATTGGTGCGGACCCCGAGCTTGCGGTACTCGTCCGCCCACTTCATGAGGGTTCCGAAGGCGCCGGAAAGCGAAGGAGGCGTGGTCTTGCACTCGCCGAGGATCACCTCGCCCTTGGTGCCGTCAAGAGAGATGAAGTCGCCCTTCTTGATGGTCTGGCCGCCCAGGGTGAATTTCTGCTTGGCATAGTCCACCGTCAGATCCGGAACGCCGGAAACGCAGCACTTGCCCATGCCCCTGGCCACCACGGCCGCATGTGAGGTCATGCCGCCTCTGGCCGTGAGGATGCCCTGGGCCACGTTCATGCCGTGGATGTCCTCGGGCGAGGTCTCCACACGGACCAGGATGACCTTCTTGCCCTTTTTCTTTTCGACCTCGGCATCCTCGGCAGAGAAGACCACGCTGCCGACCGCGGCGCCCGGGGACGCGGGGAGTCCTTTGCCGATGATCTTCTTCTTGGCCTTGGGATCGATCTGCGGGTGGAGGAGCTGGTCGATCTGATCCGGGTTGACGCGCTGCACCGCCTCCCTCCTGGTGATAAGCCCCTCGTTCACCATGTCAACGGCGATGTGGACCGCCGCAGCGGCAGTGCGCTTGCCGGTCCTGGTCTGGAGCATCCAGAGGTTACCTTCCTGGACGGTGAATTCTATGTCCTGCATGTCGCGGTAGTGCTTCTCGAGGGTTTCGTAGATCTCCACGAGGTGGCCGTACTGCTCGGGAAGGGCCTCCTCCATGGAGACGTCGATCTTGCTCCGCTTGCCCTTGACGTTGATGGGCTGCGGCGTGCGGATGCCTGCGACCACATCCTCCCCCTGGGCGTTCTTGAGGTACTCCCCGTAGAAGACGTGCTCCCCCGTGGCGGGGTCGCGGGTGAAGGCCACGCCGGTGGCCGAGCCCTCGCCCATGTTGCCGAAGACCATGGCCTGAACGTTCACGGCGGTCCCCCATTCGTCGGGGATGGCGTTCAGCTTGCGGTAGGTGATGGCGCGCGGGGTGTTCCACGACTTGAATACCGCCTCGATACCTCCCCAGATCTGCTCTATGGGATCGGTGGGCAGCTCGGAGCCGGTGAGCTTCTTGATCTTCTCCTTCATGGTCGCCACAAGCTTCTTCAGGTCCTTGGCATCCAGCTCGGTGTCGAGCTTCACGCCCTTTTTCTTCTTGGCCTTCTCGAGCTCCTCCTCGAGCTCGTCGTAATCAGCGCCCATGACCACCTCGCCGTACATCTGGATGAAGCGGCGATAGCAGTCCCAGGCAAAGCGCTCGTTGCCGCTCATCTTGATGAGCCCGTGCACGGTGTCGTCGTTGATACCCAGGTTCAGCACCGTGTCCATCATGCCCGGCATGGATGCCCTGGCACCGGAGCGGACGGAAAAGAGCAGCGGGGCCTCGGTGTCTCCGAAGCCGAGCCCCATGGCCCGTTCCACCTTCTTGATGGACTCCTTCACCTGGGACTTCAGTTCCTTGGGCAGCCCCTTGGTCTCGTAATAGACGGAGCACATCTCTGTGGATATGGTGAATCCAGGCGGAACCGGAATGCCCAGGTTGGTCATTTCCGCAAGATTCGCTCCTTTTCCTCCCAGGACGGCCTTCATCTCCGCATTGCCCTCAGCCTTGGTGCCTCTGCCCCCGAAGAGATACACATATTTTTTCGCCATGATATTCTCCCTCTTTCAGATACTGGTGATCGGGTTAAAGCCTGCAAACGATAGTATACATGGGGAGTTCTGTTCAAGTGAAAAATGGCACCCCGTGCCTGTTTGTGCAGTAGGTGAAAACGTCCGGGTTTCGACAACGGGGCGAAAGACAGGTCTGCTCAACCCATGCATCTCGCGAACCCCACCTTTTTTAATGTCATCCGCGAGATGCATGGGTTGAGCAGGTCAAGTTTCTGGTCCGGAGAGTCGTCTCGAGCCGTCACTGATTGAGGCCCAGAATCGATCGTGCAGCGATGATGCCGGAGCAGCTTGCCTGGATGAGGCCCCGGGTGATGCCGGCACCGTCGCCTATGACGTAGAGCCCGTCCATCTGGGAGCCAAGACTGCGGTCGAGTCTGATGCGATTGGAGTAGAACTTGACCTCGATGCCGTACAGGAGGGTATGGGCCGAGTTGACCCCGGGGGCGATACGGTCGAGACCGGAGAGCATCTCCACGATGTCGGTGAGGATCCGGTACGGCAGGCAGTAGCTGAGGTCTCCCGGTGTGGCCTGCTTCAGGGTTGACCGGGTAGTGCATTTCTGGAGCCTGCCCTGGGTGGTCCGTCTGCCGCTCAGCAGGTCGCCAAGCCGCTGCACGATGACGCCCTTGCCCAGCATGTTGGCGAGCCTGGCCACCGATTCCCCGTAGCCGATCGGGTCGTCGAAGGGCTCGGTGAAGTTCGCGCTCACCAGCAGGGCGAAGTTGGTGTTCTCCGTGCGCTTGTTGGCCCAGGAATGGCCGTTGACCGTGACGATGTCACCCAGGGTCTCGATGACCACCTCGCCGTAGGGGTTCATGCAGAAGGTCCGCACCTTGTCGTCGAAGGTGCGCGAGTAGTGGATGTATTTGGTCTCGTAGGCCTTGCTGGTGAGGTGCTCCATGACCGCGGCGGGAAGCTCCACCCTCACGCCGAGGTCCACCGGGTTCGGATGGGTCTCGAGGCCGAGCTTCTTAGCCTGTCCGGACATCCATGAGGAGCCCACACGGCCCGGTGCCGCGATGATGCGAGGCGCTTGGATGACGGTCCCGTCCGACAGCTCCACCCCGGTGACGGCCCCGGCCCTGTGGAGGATCTCCTTTGCCATGGTGTTGAAGATCATGCGCACCCTGCCGTCGAGCTCATGCCGGAGCCTCTCGAGGATGACCAGGAGGTTCTCGGTGCCGATGTGTCGCACCCTGGTGGGCACATAGACGAGGCCTGACAGCCGCGCCTGGGCGGTCATGGCCTCGGCGTCGTCGCTGTCAACGGTGAACAGGTCTCCCGACGGGGCATATCCCGTATAGAGGCCGTCCACGTGCTCCAGGAGCCGGAGCAGCTCTTCGTCGGCCACCAGGCTCGACAGCTGGCCGCCCACATCGGTGGAGATGGTGAGCTTGCCGTCGCTGTATGCCCCGGCACCTCCCCATCCGACGAGCATCTCCCTGCCTGTCCTGGATCGGGCGTGGATATCGTTGCCCTGCTCGATGATGACGATTTCCATGGACGGGTCGTTCAAGGCAAGCTCACGGGCTGCGAAGATGCCGGCAGGTCCTGCGCCGATGATGACGACGTCAGCCATAGGTGGCCCTCCTCCTTCTCATAAGGATAACGCCCGCTGCCATGGCTGCAAGGTCGGCAGACCATGCGGCCAGGGCGGGATGGATATATCCGGACATTCCTGCACTGGTCATGGCGGAGTGGACGGCCCAGTATACGAGGCCCAGCACGATCCCGACGGATATGCCCCTCGCTATGCCCCCGGCCCTCGGGAAGCGCAGGCCGAAGGGAAGCACCAGGAGGGTCATGATGAGCGGCGCCATGGCGAAGCTGATCCGGCTGTGGATCTGCGTATCCAGGTTTACCGACCGTATTCCGCCCTCCCGCAGGTGCTTGCGGTATGCCAGGAGTTCGCCCAGGGTCAGCACGTCCGGGCTCGGCTGTGCTATGGCCAGGTCGGACGGAGGGTGTGCGAGCGGCAGGATGGATTCGCCGTGGTCGACGGATATGTTACCCGGAGACAGGCGTATAGTCTCCAGGTTCGGGGAATGCCAGGTCCGTCCGTTCCACGTTGCGGTGTCGGCGCGCAGGATGGTCGTGATCCTTCCTTCTCTGATCCGGTAACAGGTGATATTCCTGATGATCCCGTGGGGAATGTCGACATGCTGAACCCGATAGATGTCCCCGCCGATCTTGAATCTCCCGCCGTGGACGGAGAATGACCCCTCGACGCCCCTCTTCTTGATGGACACCTGCTCGATCTTCTCCGCCTCTCTCTGGGCCAGGGGGTAGATGGAGAAGGACAGCGCCGCCATGATGAGAACGGCGATGAGGCTTACCGTGAGATAGGGGATGGACAGCCTGGCGAAGGAGACCGAGCATGCCTGCATGGCGATGGTTTCCACATGGCGGGAAAAGGATGCCTGGGTGGCGATGATGCCCACGCATACGGAGAACGGGAGGACCCAGTGGATCATCTGTGGCGTGGAACAGAGCATGAACCTCGCAATAACCGCGCCGCTGGCGTCGTAGTCGTTGAAGAGGCCGATGTTGCCCAGAAATACCGACGCGAAGACGAGGAGCGACAGGCTGAGCCAGGACGCGGCGCACATGAAGGCGGCCTTGGAGAAGACGTATCTGTTCAGGGTGCCCGTAGTCAGCCCTCCCTCACTCTGAAGCCCAGGGCCCGCCATATCCATACGGACATCAGGGCAGCAGCGAATATCATGTTCGGGAGCCATGCTCCGAATATGGGGTTCATGGCCCCGGATTTGACCATGCGGTCTGAAAAGACAAAGACGAGGTAGTACCCGATCACTGTGGCAAGGCCGACGATGAACCCCGTGAACCGGGGGGATCGGGGTTTCTGGATGCCGAAGCTGATGCCGATCAGCCCCAGGATGAGGTTGAAGAGAGGAAAGGCATAGCGGTTGTGATACTCCTTGATCCTCTTCGGGGTTGCTTTCTCTTTCAGGAGGTTCCTGAACTCAGGCTGAGTCGCCGTGTCGTACGATTTTATCCGGAGCTGCGATGCAAGGTCGGCCTCGAGGGTGAAGACATATTCGTCAAAGGTCAGTGAACGGTCGGCCTGCCGGGTGCTCATGAACACGCTGCCGTTCTTCAGTTGCATGGTGATGGCCCCGCTGGTCGCCTCGATGGTACCCTTCTCCGCGGATATCACCGTGTCCTCACGACCCGAGGTTTCGATATAGATCCCCTTGAGCTGCTTCTTCTTCTGGTTCACCGCATCCACGTACACGATAATGTCTTTGAAGGTGTCATTGAACTCCCCTTCCTCCAGGAAGGCGAGGATCTTCTTGGGGGCCTCCTGTGCCAGGTCCGTCTGGATCTTCTTCATGGAAAGCGGGCCCAGATAGGTCGATATGGAGACGTGGATCAGGAGGCAGATCACCGAAAGGAACAGGAACGGCGCATACAGGGTGGCGGAGCGTACTCCGCACGCCTTTATGGCTATGATCTCGGACTCCACGGAGAGTCTCTCCAGGACGAGGAGGATGGAGAAGAGCAGACCCATGGGGATCACGAATGCCGACATGGGGACCATGGCCAGCAGCAGGATGTCCACATCCCTGATGGTAACGGCCTTGCCGATGCGGATCCACTGCACGATCATCATGACGCCGTAGAGTATGGCAAGGGTCCCGATGAAGATCTCGATGAGCTGGGAGAAGAGATACCGTTTGATCCTCATATTGACCGTGATTATAGACCGGTGCGTTGAATTTTGTCCACACCCGCGGACTCCGACCCGGGTGCGCCCGGCGTGCTCGCGATTGACACATCCCGGAGAAGACGGTATGGTGTCTCACAAATGAAGAGAATATTTACCTTTTTTCTTGCCTTGGCCGTGTTCGCCGGCATGCTCGGGTGTGCGCACCGGCACACCGAAGAAGAATATCGGGCCGTTCAGGCGGAGCTGGGCGCGTGCAGGAAGCAGTATGAGGAAAGCCAGGCAGAGAAGACCCGACTGGAAAACGACCTGAAGGAATCCCTCCGGAAGCTCGAGAAGGCATCTGAGGACATTACTGCAGGGTACTCCAACAAGCAGGATCTTCTCGACAGCAATATCGAATGCATGGATGAGAACAGGGCGCTGCTCAAACAGCTCTCCAAGTTCAAGGTGATCACCCAGGAGCGTAAGGATGCCGAGTGGAGGCTGAACAAGGCCAGTGATAACCTCGTGGAATTTCTCGCCTCCGAGCGCATGAACGACCAGCTCTATATCGTCAAGGCCGAGAATGCCGTGAAGGTCATCATCCCGCAGCGCTCACTCTTTCCGGCGTCCTCCAGTGCATGGCTCATGCCGAAAGGGGCCGTGCTCATCAAAAAGATCGCCAAGGGGGTGGAAGGGCTCAAGCCGCTCACCATAGCGGTGGCAGGCCATACCGATGGCGTGCCGCTTCCCCGGGCCATCATGAAGACATACCCGAGCCAGTGGGATCTCGGCTTTGCACGGGCGGTCTCCGTGCTCCTCGCCCTCGAGAATGCGGGGATCGCCAGGGACAAGCTCTCGGCCGTTTCCTATGGGGATACCAGACCCATCGCCGATACGAACACCGAGGAGGGGAAGGCCATGAACAGGCGCGTGGAGATTGTCATCACGCCGTAGGGGAAGATGGATCTTTTTCCCCTGCCTTTTTGAGCTTCGGTCTTCTCCTGATCTTCGCCACCATCACTCTCGTATGGTCCCGTATATCGACGTTTCTGTCCCCGAACCTCCATGCCAGGTAGGTTTCGAGGTAGTCCCGGAACTCGCGGCCAAGGATGGGGTCCGCCCCGGTCACGGTGTCCAGGTGGTCCTCGTGGGTGCTGTTCGCCCTGAGGCGGATGCCCTTGCGGACGAGTGCCCTGCGCACTTTCTCGTAGGGTTGGAGCATGGAGTTCCTGAGAAAGAGATATGCAGCCAGGAGCGCCGAACAGATCCCGAACAGGACCAGTATGTGGGTCGTCAGGTTCTCGAGCTGTCTGGTGATGCGGGGGGCCGTATGGAAGGCCCTGAGGGCGATGTGGATCTGGTCGTCCAGGGAGTATTCAATGACCCACCTGATCCACCTGAACCGGAGCTCGTCGAGGAGGTGGAGCCGTAGGACCCCAGCGGCACGACCGGCGGGGGTGGCATCGATGGTGCGCCACGTCCTGTCCCAGTACTCCACCCAGGCATGAGCATCCGCAGCCCTGACGATGTAGTAGTTCCCGTTTTCATTATACTCGGTTACATGGAACCCCGTGACGACCCGGGCCGGGATGCCGCATCCCCTGAGCATGGCGGCGAGTGCGGAGGCGAAGTGCTCGCAGGTACCGCTCTGTCCTGACGTCACGAACCATTCTATGCCTCCCCTGCCCCGGGGCGCCGCAAGGGGGGTCAGCGAATAACGGTACCGTGTCCGGAGGTATCGGGCGATGCGTTCCGCCCTGATCATGGCGCTTCCCTGCCCTGCAATGCGAAGCCCGAGATCCGTAACCGCAGCCAGGCCTTCCGGGACCTTCGTGCTTCCCGGTGTGGAAGGTCCGGGGATCCGGCTCACCCAGAGGTCGTACCGGGGTGGAGGTCCGGTGGTCCAGTAGAGGTTCGTGCCCTTGACGACATAGAGCTCGGGATGGATGTCGTGAAACCAGAACGGGAAAAGGACGTTTTCTGAGACGAGGGAGGCCGGATAGACGCTGAGTCTGTCGGTAGTCCTGTTCGAAACGGGTGCGGCGGACCCCCTCGTTCCCTGTTTGAAGAAGCCGTCGGGGGATATCCCCTCGAGGCGTGCGCCTGAGAGGTAGAAATCCCTCGGGGGCTGGCCCCAGGTCCAGATGATCCGCATGATGATTGCCGTACTGTTGCTGACCCTGTCGGAGGATTTCAGGTCCACGTCTTCCGTGAAGGAATACCTGTTCTGCTGTGCGAGGCTGTGCCGGATGAGGGATGACGCAGGCCTTGGAAGAACATAGAAGAGGATACTTGAGGTCAGGACGATCCCCAGGGCGACCGCCGTCCAGTGCATGGCGCCCATGCGCCTCATGTCCGCCGCCGGAGAGAACAGATGGGCATCGAGGGCGCTCAGTGTCATCGGAACCAGGAGGATCATCGGGATGAGGCCGAGGAGAAACAGGGGACTGATGGTGAAGATGGTGGCGAGCATGCACTGGGAAAAGGCTATCCCGACCATCTGATACATCTCTCTCGGAGATTTCTTCATGAGGAGCCTGGCCGTGGCAAGGAGCAGGATGAGGTCACGGAGTGCGGGAACCACGGAGTCGCCCCCGACTGAGGAGATTCGCCAGGCCTCGAGACTCCCCGCAGCCAGGATGACCGCCAGGGCAAGGCCCTTGCCCATGACCCCGCGGTCGAAGTACCGGCGCCATACGATCAGGTGTATCCCTGCAAGCAAGAGGAATATACCCCAGTTCAGGAGGTTCGAGAGGCTCAGGCAGAGCATCCCGGCCGCGGACGTGCAGACGACCAGCAGCTTCAGATTCTCAGGGGTATCAGATGTATATGATGTGTGCTTCATTGGGCAATGTCTCGATGGAGGGCTGGTGAATCGTGTCCGCAAGGGCCAGGCTGGTGAGCATCCTGATCTTGTGTTCCCGGGAGAGGGCTATGCCGCTGTAGTGGTTGTTCAGGAGAAGGCCGATGGGTCTCCCCATGCGGTGGAGCTCGGCTATAACATAGGCGGCATGAGAGAGTTTCGTCTCCATGTCGGCACCGGGAAGCAGGACCACCACACCGTTCATGCCCGATCCTCCCTCCATCACGCGGGAGACGAGGCCCAGGTGCTGCTTCTTCCATACCACCGTGGAGAGGGGATCGCCGGGTGCATAAGGCCTGACATGGGAGATGGAGTCGTGCGCCTTCCCTCCACCTGAGTCCCGAACTCCCGATACGGGCGGCGTGGCGAATATCAGCGGGCGAGGAAACACGATGACCTCCCCGGCGGCGGAAAAGGTGATGGACTTCTCGAAGAGGCCGTAGGGATAGGTCGTCGACACGACGATGTCGCCGAGCGCAGCCCTCCCCCTGGCGTGAAAGGTCGCATCCATATGGAGCAGTTGGGTCTCCTGCCTGTGCAGTTCGGTGATCTTCATGCGGGAATGATCGCTCAGCACGAGCCGGGATGATCCGTTCCGGGTGTTCCTGACGAGGTAGCCTATTCTGGCGGGAGTCTGTGCGTGGATCTCGGTGGGCAGAACCCTGTCAAGCTCCACATGGCGCAGGTTCATCTCGGACTCGATGCCCGAGACGATCATGAACGCCAGCATGCCTGCGAGCATCAGGTACAGGAGGTTGTTCCCGGTGGAAAGGGAGATGACGATGAGACAGACGAGGAAGAAGAAAAAGATCTTCCCCGCCTTGGTCAGTCTGAATCCCCGCGGGGGCTTGAGATATTTAAAGAGGGAGGTCAACCTCATCGAGTATGGTCTCTATGATGCCGCCAGCGGCTCCGTTCTTGGATATTATGCGGTGCTCGAGCACATGGGGCGCCATGCGCCTGACATCTCCCGGTGTTATGAAGTCCCTTCCGTCGATGAATGCCCATGCCTGGGATGCCCTTTTCAGTGCGAGTCCTCCCCTGGGTGAGACGCCGAGCTCGATGTGGGGGTGTGCCCTGGTGGCCCGCACGATCCGGGTGATGTAGGAGAGGATTTCAGGATGAACCTTGATACCGGAGGCGGCATCGATGAGGGAGAGCACCTCCTCTCGCTCCATCATGGGACTGAGCTTCAGTGCATCGGAGTGGTCGATATCCTTTCTGAGGATCTCGGTTTCCTCCTCCAGGGGGGGGTATCCGACGTTTACCTTGATGAGAAACCTGTCCAGCTGGCTTTCCGGGAGGGGAAAGGTCCCCACGATCTCGGCGGGATTCTGGGTGGCGATGACCATGAAGGGTTCGGGAAGCTTGTAGGTGATGCCATCGATGGTGACCTGCTTCTCCTCCATGGCCTCGAGCAGGGCCGACTGGGTTTTGGGGGATGTCCTGTTGATCTCGTCGGCCAGGACGATGCTGGCGAACACGGGGCCCTTGACCAATTCCAGTGATGAAGCGCCGCTTCTGAAGGTATGGAAGCCCGTTACGTCGGAAGGCAGCATGTCGTTGGTGAACTGTATACGTTTGAAGCTCAGGTGGAGGAGCTGGGCGAGCGATATGGCTATCAGGGTCTTGCCCACCCCGGGCACGCCTTCCAGGAGTACATGGCCCCCGGACAGGAGTGCCGCCAGGACGCATCTCAGGACCTCGTCCTGGCCTAGGTAGACGTCGTGCATCTTGAAGATGATGTCATGAATCTTCTTGGGGTTGTCCATGGGGTGATCCATCCTTCCAGATGACCTATCGGTATTCTTCATGTCTTTCTATGAGAAGGAAGGGACGATTTCAAGGGTCCTCTCATCGAGCCGCCCGGGTAATGAACCTGGGAGGATATGAATGTGAACGGGAGGCTTCTCCCTGAGGGCCTTTCGGGTTCGGGACAAGGGGAAGGCACCCCCGGCTGAGTCAAAGAATCAGGAAAAGTTCAGGGGATGCAGGACTCTCCGTCACTCATCCGGGAGAAGCTTCCTGACCTTTTCCAGGAGCTCATGGATCTCTTTCTCGCGGGTCTTCAGGTAATCGCGGTAATCGAACGACATGCGTGCATGGTGGATCTCGATGCGTGTGGTGAGCTCCTCCCTCTTCAGGAGCATCTTGATGAGAGCCAGCTCTTCCTTGGAAGTCTCCAGGTTCATCATATCGGGCTCCTTTCCTTGGTATACCCTGCTTCGCCGGGACGCAGGGCAATCCTCCACAGTTCACCTGATAGTTATATAATCACCATGGAACTGTGAGGGAAGATCTGATATAAAGTTTGTGCTTGAATTTTCCGATGTTCCACGTGAAGGTTGATCATGGCTGACATGCGGTACAGGCAGATTCTTGAGGACATGGAGGAGGGCTATTACGAGATAGACCTGACCGGCACCTTCACCTTCGTTAATAAAATCGTCTGCAAGATCGCAGATTTGCCCGGAAAAGACCTGGTGGGGATGAATTATGCGGACTATACCACCAAGGCCACTGCAAAACGGGTGTTCAAGGTCTTCAACAAGGTATTTCAGACCGGCTTTCCCCAGAGGATCGAATACGAGATCATCCTGAAGGACAATACCCGCAAGACCATCGAGAACTCCATCAGCCTTCTCAGAGACGGCGCAAACAACATCATCGGTTTCTGCGGTCTTGTCAACGACATCACCAAGCGCAAACGGCTGGAGGAGCAGCTCCGGGAGAATCAGGAGCGGTTCGAATCCCTCTTCGAGAATGCCAACGAGCTCATCATTACCACCGATGCCTACGGCTACATCAGGCGCCTGAACAAGAAGATCGAGGAGATATCGGGCTATACAAGGGCCGAGCTCATCGGCAAGAGCATCCTGGTCATTGCGCATCCGGATGACCGGCATATCTATATCGACTTCTGGAAGCAGCTCCTGGAGGGCAAGACACCGAGGCTCGAACTCAGGGCGGTGGGAAAGGACGGCAGGATCGCCTCGCTCCTTGCCAGTGGCAGTGCCATCCTCAAGGGCGGCAGGATCCTTGAGGTGCAGTATAATGCCCAGGAGATCTCGTCCCTGAAGATTGCACAGCAGACCATCGAAGACCTTAAGAACCACCTGAGCAGTATATTCGAGTCGAGTCCCAACATGATCATCTGCCTGGACAGTACGGGTAAGGTCATCATGGCCAATCCGGTCACGGAGAGAATCTTCCGCAAGCCCTTGAGCGCAATCGTAGGCAAGGGCGTATCGTCCTTGAGCCAGCAGATGGAATCGTATCAGAAGGTCATTCAGGAAGTCCAGAAGGAGAGCGTCCCCCAGTTTCTCCACGAGCAGATCCTCTCCTCCGACAGCGACGATGTGTTCGACGTGAGCATCTACCCCCTCATGAACGCCAGTGTCGGCGGGATCGTCTTTACGGCCGTTGACATCACCGAGAAGAAACACATGGAGCTCCAACTCATCCATGCCCAGAAGATGGAAACCATTGGAGAACTGGCAGGGGGGGTGGCCCACGACTTCAACAACATCCTCACCGGGATCACGGGAAACCTCTCCATGCTCAGGTATACCACGGACAGGGACAAGATGGAGCATTATATCGGCACGCTCGAAAACATCACCGAGCGTGCGCGGGATCTCACCCGCCAGATGCTCGCCTTCACCAAGAGGAACGAGGGCAAGCCCGAACCGATCAGCATAGGTCATGCAGTCGGTGAGGTCATGGACATGTCCGTCAAATCGATCCCGAAGAACATCAGGATCGAATATAACGGATCCGGGAAGGATTACCGGGTGTTCATCGATCACACCCACCTCATCCAGGTGCTCCTGAACCTCGTCGTCAATGCCAAGGATGCCATCGGGGACAACCAGGACGGATGCATAACCGTCTCCGTGAACCCCCTGGTCGTGGACAAGGACTCCCGGAGACAATACATTCTCGGTTCCGTGGGGAAGTATGTGAGGATCGATGTCTCCGACAACGGATGCGGCATGAGCCTGGATATCCTGCCCAAGATCTTTGATCCCTTTTACAGCACCAAGCAGAAGGGACCGGAAAAGGGAACCGGCCTCGGCCTTTCCATCGCGTACAACATCATCAAGAATGCAGGGGGGAGCATACAGGTCAGCTCCATGGAGGGCAGAGGGTCCACCTTCAGCATCCTGCTTCCCCTGTGCAGATCCAAGGAGAAGGTCAGGATCGTCGAGGATAGGATCAGCCAGGGTGCGTCGAAGAACCGGGCGCGTATCCTCATCGTGGATGATGAGGACATGCTGCGCGATATCGGCAGGGAGATGATCGGTCTGCTGGGACACATGGTGGAAACGGCGGCCGACGGAAACGAATGCATGGAGATCCTCAAGAGGGATCGGGGCGGCTTTGACCTGGTCATCCTCGATATGATCATGCCGGGCCTCGATGGTTACCATACCCTCCTGGAGATGCAGAAGCTCGGTATCGATACCCGGGTGGTCATCTCCTCGGGATTTTCCTTTGAGCACGAGAAGGATGACCTCCTCACAAACCCGCTCATTGTTGCCCGCCTGAACAAGCCCTTCAATCTCAACGAGCTGTCCCATGTCCTGGAAGAGGCGCTGGCATAGCCCCTGGAACACATGCCCCCCCCTTCTTTCATCGGAACCCGGTCTTGAGAAATTGTGTGAACATGCCGGCTCATCTTCCTTTTCCACCCTGCCGATAGTATTGTTAGTTCAGAAAGAGAAAACCTGTCCATGATGGCGGGGTACCTTCGGGGGCGCAAGCAATGTCAGTTCTGAGGGAATTCGATGATTCTTTCTTTGAAGACCTGTTCGTGAATTCTACTGCCATCTCCGCCGTCACGGATGAGAACGGGATACTCCAAAAGGTGAACACGAGAGCCATGGAGATGTTTTTCGGCACAGAAAACGATACCGGATCGGTCCTCGGCAGGAACATCCTCGAGTTCATCCATGTCGAAGACAGGCCCAAGGTCATAGAGAGATGGAAGGAAAGCCTTGAGGGGAAAAAAGAGGTGAAGTACGACCTCCGCATGACCGGCGCGGACGGGCATGTCATGTATTTTCTCATCAGCGGCAGGCCGATCCTCCGGGACGACAGGGTCGTCCTGTTTCATTACCAGGCCCTGGACATCATCGATCAGAAGGTGCAGGAGCAGAACCTCATGGCGTCAGCCGGCGCCGAGATCCTTGCGCAGATAGCCGGCGGGTTCGCCCATGACTTCAACAACCTGCTCACCGTCATCAACGGCTATTCCGAGATTCTCAAGATGTCCATGGACAAGAGCGATGCCCTGTACCACAAGGTGAGCCAGATCTGCGAAGCCGGCCGTCAGGCATCCGTTCTTACCCGGCGGATGCTCGAGTTCAGTAGGAAGACGAAGACCGAGGCCAGGCTGGTGGATCTGAACGCAGAGATCTTCAATCAGGAAGGCATCATCAAACACGTTATCGGCGAGAACATCTCGGTGGGCTTCTCCAAATCACCGGGGATCGGGAAGGTGCTCATAGAACCGGCACACCTGGCGACCCTCCTCGTCAACCTCACGATCAATGCCAAGGATGCCATGTCCAAAGGCGGCGAGATAACCATCAGCACGGAGCCTCTCGATGTCAATGGGGCCAATGAACATCTTTACGCTCAGGTGCCCCACGGGAGCTATATCCTCCTCACCTTCAAGGACACGGGCGAGGGCATGACCGAGGAGGTGCGTCGGCAGATATTCGATCCCTTCTTTTCCACCCGGGACGGCGGCAAGGGGATCGGATTGTGGACCGTACAGAATATCGTTCACACGGCCAACGGGCATATATTCGTTGAATCCGATCAGGAATTCGGCACGACGTTCTCCATTCTCTTCCCCTCGTCCACCGCAGAGATCAAGGGTTTGCCCCACGGTGACAAGGATGTTGAGCCGGTTCATGAACCGGCAGGAAAGAAGACTATCCTGGTGGTCGAGGATGACGATACGGTCCGCGATCTGGTGAATGAAGTGCTCAAGCAGCAGGGGCACGTGACGCTGACCGCACGCAACGGGGGAGACGCCCTCCAGATTGCCAGGCAGTTCGAAGGCCATATCGACCTGCTCATAACCGATATGGTCATGCGAAGGATCGACGGCAGGATGCTCGCCCGGAAGATGAAGTCCATCTGGCCCCACGTCAAGGTCATGTTCATGTCGGGATACGGCGGGGAGATACTGGATGAGGACGAGCTCAAAGGGAGTGTTTTTCTCCAGAAGCCGTTCCTCCCGAAGGACCTCATCGACAAGGTCATGGCCGTATTCCGGTGAGAAGGACGAGACCCTACCGGACCATGCACCTGCCCACCAGGGATTGAAGCTCTGTCACGAGCGGTTCAAGATCCTCGTCAGGCATGGATGCCTGCCCCTCGTAAGCCTTCTCCACGTGTTTCGACGGTATGAATTTCTGGAGTATATACAGGGAGGCACCCTCGATCATCCTGCCGATAGCCCTTACGTCATCCGGCTTCAGGAGGGTTTCCGGAAGGGTCGTCCGGAACTCGTGGGGGATGGAGGAGGCCCTGATGAGGTTGATACTGTCCCGTATATCGGTGATGTTCACGAGGGAACCTGTAACGAGAGCGTATTTCTCCCAGGGTGCCTTGATGTCCATGGCGAGGTAATCGGGAATGCCTTTGCCGATGGCTTCCCGCAGTATCTGCGGCCTTGAACCGTTGGTGTCGAGCTTCACGAGAAATCCCATGGACTTGATGCGCTCCATGAAGGGTATGAGATCGGCCTGCAGCGTTGGTTCACCTCCCGTGACAACCACGGCGTCGAGTTTGCCTTTCCTCCTGTCGAGATAGGAGAACAGATCATCCTGGCGGATGGTGCCACAGTATCGCTCAGGGACCACGAGTTCCGGGTTGTGGCAGTAGGGACACCGGAAATTGCATCCGCGGGTGAATACCACGGCGCTGATCCTGCCGGGATAGTCGATGAAGGATGTCTTCTGCACATAGGCCACGTTCATACCCTGCATAGAATCTCCTGGCAGATCATAAGGCATAATGGGAGGAACGTGCCTTATGAATAAGATGTCTGTCAATGCATTCTTCTATCATGAACTCATGAATGGCTTGATTTATCGGGCAATGCCGTCCATAATGATAAACTGTGATATGATCGATTTGATGGGCGTCCACCGGTGAATTGCTGTCAAGATTCCTTTTCAAGAAATTTTGCTCTTTGGTCGATTGGGTAACCATGGGGACACCCAGCATGTGGTCGGGTGCTGCATGCCTAAGGACATGCGACAGATCCCGGAAGCATCTGTGAAAGGAGCGAGAGGACTCATCATGGCGAAGATGCGCATTCTCATTATGGATGATGAGGAACTGATCCTCGATGTCGTGAGCAGCATGCTCGAATATCTGGGCTATGACGTGGAAATTTCCAAGAACGGACAGGAGGCCCTCGAAAAATACCAGGCATCCCTGCATGCGGGCAATCCCATCAGTGCCGTGATCATGGACCTCACCATCCCCGGGGACCGGGGGGGGAAAGAGGTCATCCAGGACCTGTTGACCCTTGATCCTCATGTCCGGGCGATCGTTTCCAGCGGATACTCCAATGATCCCATCATGTGCAACTGCGGGGAATACGGATTCAAAGGGGTCGTGAAGAAACCGTTCAAGATGGAAGACCTCCGGGACGTTCTGGGCAAGGTGTTAAACTCCTGAATCGAAGCTCCATGCCGAAAAATGAGGCACCCGGCCGGGACGAGGCTCCATGGCCGGGCGCCTTTCATGTTCGCATCCTCGTTCACACCTGATGTGCCACGCCTTTCTCTGCATCGGGAGACGGTGATATGCCTTCCCTGCCGGCCTTTGCCTGGGAAGGCCGCATCTTGTAAACCTGCCCCGCCGTGATCTCCTCGTCAGGCACGGCCTTTTCGACACGGAAGGATTTGCGCTGGATGAATTCCTCCTTCTTGCCGTTGTTCCACTGCGCCACCGGCCTCAGGTAGCCGACCACGCGGGAATAGACTTCGGTGATCTCGCCGCACTCGGGACAGGTGGGGTGGCTGCCGGTGATGTATCCATGGCCCGGGCAGACGCTGAAGGTGGGACTGAAGGTGAAGTAGGGGATCTTGTACCCGTTGCAGATTTTCATGACGAGGCGCTTGATCACCTCGGGGTTGTCCACGCGTTCGCCGGCGAAGATGTGCAGGACCGTTCCGCCGGTGTACTTGGCCTGTATGTCGTCCTGCAGGTCCAGGGCCTCGAAGATGTCGTCCGTGTAGTTCACGGGCAGTTGGGAGGAGTTCGTGTAGTAGGGCTCGTGGCTCTCGCCGTAGGCCTCCTCGTTGGCGCAGATGATGTCCGGGTATCGCTTCTTGTCGAGCCGGGCCATGCGGTACGAGGTACCCTCGGCGGGCGTCGCCTCGAAGTTGTAGTTGTTCCCGGTCTTTTCCTGGAGGAGGACCAGCTTGTCCCTGATGAAATCGGCCACCTTCAGTGCGAAGAGCCTGCCCTGCTCCGTTCCGATGTCGCAGCCGAAGAGGTTTATGCACGCCTCGTTCATACCCACGATACCGATGGTGGAGAAGTGGTTTTTCCAGTACTCGCCGAAGCGCTGCTTCATGCCGGCCAGGTAGTACTTGGTGTACGGGTAGAGGTTGTGGTCCGTGAAGCTCTCCAGGACCTTGCGCTTGATCTCGAGGGACGTGCTGGCGATGTCGATGAGGTCCTCGAGGCGCTGCATGAATTCGCCTTCCGACGAGCTCAGGTACCCCAGCCTCGGCAGGTTGATGGTCACGACCCCGATGGAGCCGGTGAGGGGGTTCGATCCGAACAGGCCGCCTCCCCTCTTGACCAGTTCGCGGTTGTCGATCCTGAGCCTGCAGCACATGCTCCTGGCATCGCCCGGGTCCATGTCCGAGTTGATGAAGTTCGAGAAGTAGGGCACGCCGTATTTGGCGGTCATCTCCCACAGTCCGGTCAGGTTCGGGTCGTCCCAGTTGAAGTCGGCGGTGATGTTGTAGGTGGGGATGGGGAACGTGAACACCCTGCCCTTGGCGTCGCCGTTGGCCATGACCTCCACGAAGGCCCGGTTGAACAGGTCGAGCTCGTGCTGGAATTCGCCGTAGGTCACATCCTGGATCTTGCCGCCGATGACCACGCCCTGGTCGGCGTAGTGCGCCGGTACGTCCAGGTCGAGGGTCACGTTGGTGAATGGGGTCTGGAAGCCGACCCTGGTGGGCACGTTGATGTTGAAGATGAACTCCTGCAGGGCCTGCTTCACCTGGAGGTAGTCGAGGTTGTCGTAGCGGATGAAGGGCGCCAGCAGGGTGTCGAAGTTGGAAAACGCCTGGGCCCCTGCGGCTTCGCCCTGGAGGGTGTAGAAGAAGTTCACGATCTGGCCTAATGCGGTGCGGAAATGCCTGGCCGGTTTGCTTTCGACCTTGCCGGGCGCCCCCTTGAACCCCTGGAGCAGGAGGTCGTAGAGGTCCCACCCCACGCAGTAGACGGAGATGATGTTGAGGTCGTGGATGTGGAAGTCGCCGTCTGAGTGGGCATTGCGCACCTCGGGCGGGTAGATCTTGTTGAGCCAGTAGATCTTGCTGATCTCGGACGACAGGTAGTTGTTCAGGCCCTGGAGCGAGAACGCCATGTTGCTGTTCTCGTTCACCTGCCAGTCGAGCTTCTCGAGGTACTGGTCGATGAGGTCCACGCCCATGCCCGCCTTGATGTCGCGTATCTTGGCATGCTGGTCCCGGTAGATGATGTACGCCTTGGCCGTCTTCCGGTACATGGACTGGAGCAGGACCTCCTCCACGATATCCTGGATCGCCTCCACCGACGGTATGTCCGTCGTGGTCTCCTGGGCGATGGAAAGCACCTTGACCATGAGCCTGTGGGCCATGGTCTCGTCGAATTCTTCCGTGGCCCTGCCCGCCTTGGCTATGGCGGCGGTGATCTTGGGGGCATCAAAGGGCACTACACGGCCGTCCCTTTTCCTGATGGTGCTGAACATACGGTTCCTCCTCTAAGAATCAAACATCATTCGGCTGTTTTGTTGACGACACCTACCGACTCAAGCTCCCATAAACCTGACTGACGGTAACTTCTGTACAGTTCTTTTAGGGGTGAGGTATCAGTGATGAACTCCTGATGTAATACTATATATAGTGTACCCCACACAACATCATACTATATATAGGACTTCTTTCATGGAAAGCAAGGGGGAATTTGCGAAAAAATCTTCGCGGGTTTGTTCCGGAGAGGAGGGGCGGACCGGTCCCCGCCCCTCCGGGGTATTTTTGCTGAACCTGTCCTTATTCCTTGTCGTCCTGATACATCCGGTCGATATCTGCAGCGTAGTTCTTGCTGACCACCTTGCGCTTGATCTTCAGCGTCGGCGTCAGCTCTCCGCTTTCGATGCTGAACTCCCGTGACAGGATGATGAACCTCCGTATCTGCTCCACCCGGGCGTAATCCTTCATGAGACCCTTGATCTTGGCGTCGTAGAAGGCTATGATATCGGGCTTTTTCACGAGGTCTTCGTTGGAATTGAAGGAGATGCCCTGTTTCTTGGCATATCCGGCAAGCTCCTTGAAGTTCGGAACGATGAGGGCGCTCAGGAACTTCTTGCCCTCGCCGATGACCACGGCCTGCTCGATGAACAGGTCGGCGACGAGGCTGTTCTCGATGTTCTGGGGCGCGACGTTCTTGCCGCCTGCGGTGACGATGATGTCCTTTTTCCGGTCGGTGATGTACAGGCACCCGCGCTCGTCAATGCGGCCGATGTCGCCGGTCATGAACCATCCGTCCTCGGTGAAGACCGCCTTGGTGTCCTCGGGCTTGTTGAAGTACCCCTTCATGACCTGGGGACCCTTGATGAGGATTTCGCCGTCCCCGGCTATCTTGACCTGGGTGTCCGGGAAAGCGGGGCCTACGGACCCGAATGCGAACACCTCGAAACGGTTGGCATTGGTCACCGGGCTCGTCTCGGTCAGCCCATAGCCGTTGTGGACCGCTACCTTCATACCGTTGAAGAACCGGTCGATCTCCGTGGCGAGCGGGCCACCGCCGCTGATGAAGATCCTGATGCGGTCGAGGCCGAGGGCGGAGCGCAGCTTGCTGAACACCAGGGCATCGGCGAGGTCGTACTGGAGCTTGATGGGCCCCGGCATGGGCTTTCTCTGAACCAGGTAATCCACGGCCCTGTCCGCGACGCCCAAGGCCCACTCGAAGAGTTTCTTCTTCAGAGGGGGTGCATTGTTTGCCTTGGCCATGATGCCGGAATGGAGCTTCTCGAAGAGCCTGGGCACGCTTACCATCAGGGTCGGCCGTATCTCCTGCATGTTCTCCAGCACGGTGGAAAAGGACTCGGCAAGGCTTATGGAGGCTCCGACCTGGACCATAAGGTAGAAGGCGACCGTCCTGCCGAGGGAATGGCTCCAGGGGAGCAGCGCCAGCGATTCGTCCCGGTGGTCGATGATGGGGTGCGAGGCATAGGCCTGCATCACGTTGGCCACGAAGTTGCTGTGGGTGAGCATGACGCCTTTTGGCTGGCCGGTGGTCCCCGAGGTGTAGATGAGGGTTGCCAGATCATCCGGATTGATGCCGTTCAGACGGACGTCCAGCACTGACTTGTCCTTGACCGCATCGCCCCGGAGCATGAGCTCATCGAGGGTCAGCACGTTCTTGTCCGGCACATCGATCTTGTCGAAGGTGATGATGTATTTCAGCGGTTTGAGCTGTGCCTTGACCGACAGGATCCTGTCCAGGTGGTCCTTGTCGGAGACGAAGAGCACCTTGGTGGCGGAGTCGTTGATGATGTAAGCCGCTTCCGCCGCCGAATTGGTGGCATAGATCGGGGCGTCGGGAGATCCGATGGTGAGTGCGGCCAGATCGGCAACCATCCACTGCCAGCAGTTCTCGGAAAAGATGCCCACCATGTCGCCGGGCTCAATGCCAAGAGAGATGAGACCCAGGCCCGTGCGGCAGACCATGGTCTGCATCTCCTTCCAGCTGATGGGAACGTACCTGCCCTCCTTCTTGTATCGGACAAAGGTCTCGTACTGATACTTCTCAGCCCTGTTGTGGAAAATACCGGAAATGTGTTTCTCGGAATACGCCATAATTCCCCCCTTCTAAAGTTCTTCAGATGTAGTGAAACATCTCGTGTTGTCCGGGAATATGCCTTGCAGCGGGATCGTGGAAACCATGCCGTCCCCGTTGATCCGTATGTCATGTCTGTATACCATTTCCTTGCATTCAACAACTCATTTCTCCTGGAATCCGAGGAAGGTGAATCGTTGCGATGTATCGGGAAATTCACTATAGTGCTCACTATGAACAACGCCTTGAGCATCGATGTAGAGGAGTATTTCCAGATCCATGTGCTCTCCGGTATCATCCGTCAGGATCAGTGGAATCTCATGCCTTCGTTCGTGGAGGACAATACCCTGAGGATCCTCGATCTTCTCGATAAGCACGGCATCAAGGCGACCTTTTTCTGCCTCGGGTGGATCGCGGAGCGTCATGGAGACCTCATCCGTCGGATGCATGAGAAGGGCCACGAGATCGCCTGCCACGGGTTCGCCCACCAGGTCATCTACGGGCAGGACCCTGCACGGTTCAAGGAAGACGTGACCAGGGCCAAGCAGGTCCTGGAAGACGCCACGGGCGTCCCGGTCATCGGCTACCGGGCACCCACCTACTCCATCACGGACAAGACCCTGTGGGCCATTAAGATCCTTGAGGATGCGGGATTCCTCTACGACTCGAGCATCTTTCCCATCTACCATGACAACTACGGCATCCCGGATGCCCCCCGGTTCCCCCACCGGCTCCAGGGGAGCACCCTGGTGGAGTTCCCCATCTCCACGCTCAAGATCGGACCCGTGAACATCCCCGTCTCAGGAGGGGGGTATTTCCGGCTGCTGCCCTACACACTCACGAGGCTGGGGCTGAAGGAGGTCATGTCCGGCGGGAGGCCCTTCGTCTTCTACATCCATCCCTGGGAACTCAATCCCGATACCCCGCGGGTACCGGGCATGCCAGTATTATCACGGTTCCGGACTTACATCGGCATCCGTTCCGCCAGGGCCAGGTTCGAGCGGCTCATCTCGGATTTCCGATTCGCCCCGATCCGGGATGTCCTTGCTGAGCTCGGGCTCCTGTGAGGAGGGTCCGGATACGTCATTCTTGACATCTTGTTTCGAAGCAAAGAAAAGACAGAACCTGCTCAGGGAAGTACATCTCGCGTCATTCGTTGAAAATCACGCTGTTTCGCGAGATGTACTTCCCTGAGCAGGCCATGTTTTCTCTTGTACAGCGTCCCAAGCAGAAGCTCAGATGACTTGGCGCCGTGTCCATCTCCCTTCAGACACTCTTGAGGGCCTCGCGGGCCTCATCCCTGGTCTCGTAGATGTGCGGGGCGAGCCTCCGCTTGTTCAGCGCCTCCCCCAGCTTCATCCTGAGGAAGGTGTTGGTGGTGTAGCGGGTCACGCCGGAATAGAACTTCTTCACCACCCTGCGCACCATGGCCGTATAGTCGTCCACGAGCTCGGGGAGTATGTCGAAGTTGTCGTAGTTCACGATGGTATACACCTTCTTCCCCAGCGGCGAGCAGATGCCGGTGACCATGTCCTCGATGGCCTTGATGTCTCTGCGGCTCCTGATCTTGTGTCCCTCGAAGTTCACGAAGAAGAGGTTCTCCTCCGCATCATAGGTGAGCCGTTCCGCCAGGCTCAGCTCGGTCATGTCGTCCCGCAGGGACATGGGCGCCGTCCGGAAGATGCGCTCGTCCATGGTGCGGGGCGTTCCCCTGATGACCGGGGTGAAGTCCATGCGTGAGAGGACATCGCGTTCGATGTCGATGCCCGGAGCGACCTCGATGAGCTCGAGGCCGTCCCTTCCCAGGGAGAACACGCACCGCTCGGTGATGTAGAAGACCGGCTGGTTCTTCATCAGGGCATAGCGCCCGCTGAAGGTGACCTGCTCCACCTGGTGGAGGAACTTCCTCCCGGTGCCTTCCTGGTCGATGACGAGCCCCCGGTCTTTGACCGAGACCCTGAGCCCGCCCGCGGTGAAGGTCCCCGTGAAGACGACCTTCCTGGCGTTCTGGCTGATGTTGATGAACCCCCCGCAGCCGGCGAGCCGCTCTCCGAACCTGCTCACGTTGGTGTTGCCTTCCCGGTCCGCCTGGGCCAGCCCCAGGAAGCAGCAGTCCAGCCCGCCGCCGTCGTAGAAGTCGAACTGGTTCGGCTGGTCGATGATGGCCTCGGGGTTTGTGGAGGCCCCGAAGCTTAAGCCGCCGGCAGGCATGCCCCCGATGGTGCCGGGCTCTGCGGTCAGGGTGATGTACTCCAGAATCCGCTCCTCGTTGGCCACCCTGGCCACCCCTTCGGGCATGCCGATGCCCAGGTTGATGATGCTGTTGCCCTTGAGCTCCATGGCGGCCCTGCGGGCGATGATCTTGCGCGCCCCCATCTCCATGGGAGGCAGCGACTGCATGGGTATCTTGACCTCGGCGCTGTAGGCCGGGTTCGACCGCTCGGCGAACGTCGTCCAGTGGTTCTCGGGCCGGGAGACCACCACGCAGTCCACCAGGATGCCCGGGATTCTGACCTGACGTGCACTGAGGGTCCCTCTCTCGGCGACACGCTCCACCTGTGCGATGACGAAGCCTCCCGAGTTTTTGGCCGCCATGGCCATGGACAGCGTCTCGATGGTGAGCGCCTCCTTCTCCATGGTGATGTTGCCGTCGGTATCGGCGGTGGTGCCCCGGATAACGGCCACGTTGATGGGGAAGGTCCTGTAGGCGAGATACTCAGTCCCGTCGAAGGAGACGAGCTCCACCAGGTCCTCGGTGGTGACCTCGTTCACCTTGCCCCCGCCGAAACGGGGATCGATGTAGGTGTACAGGCCCACGGTGGTGATGGTCCGGGGCTTGTGTGCCGCGATGTCCCGGAACATGTGGGAGATCACGCCCTGGGGGAGGTTGTAGGCCTCGATCCTGTTCTCCATGGCAAGCCTGCCCAGCTTCGGGGCAAGACCCCAGTGGCCTCCCACGACCCGTTTCACCAGTCCCTCGTGGGCCAGGTGGTTGAGTCCACGATCCTTGCCGTCGCCCTGCCCTGCGGCATAGACCAGGGCAAGGTTCCTCGGCCTGCCCGTGGCAAGGAAGTGCTCCTCCAGGCTTGACAGGATCTCCTCGGGGACGCCGATGCCCACGAACCCTCCGGTAGCCACCGTGTCGCCGTCATGGATGGCCTGGACCGCCTCCTGGGCGGATACGACCTTGCCTCTGCGCATCCGCGAGGGCGGCCAGGTGGAGAGCATGGGGTGCAACGATCCGCGTTTCGCCATGGCAGACCTCCCTTCAATGAATCCTGGGAAAAATGAACAATATACACATTAATAGGGAATTGTACCCCTGCATCAAGGGGATCGGCAGCCCTCGGTTACTTTTTCCCCCGCAATTCGTTCATGAGGTCCATCTGAACCTCCTGGATCTCCACGAGGCGCTGCCACTGGTGGGAGATGAGGTGATCGAGCTTCTGGTGCAGGTGGCGTATCTCCAGCTCGGCCTTCAGGTTCACCTGGTAATCGTGCATTGCACGGTCCCGGTCCCGTGCCTCCTGGCGATTCTGACTCATCATGATGATGGGCGCCTGGATAGCGGCGAGGCATGAGAGGACCAGATTCAGGAGGATATAGGGGTACGGATCGAAGGGGCGAGCGGCAATGAGAAAAGAATTGACGGCCATCCAGCACACGATGACCAGAAAGAAGATGGTAATGAAGGTCCAGCTCCCACCGAAATCCGCGATCCGGTCCGCAAGGCGATCCCCGAGATTCAAGTGGGATTCAAAGTCAATGGTGGGATTTCTGGAAAGGATATCCTGCTCCTTCAGGCTTTCGAGCACCTCGCGCTCTATCTCCGTAATTTCCCCTTTCTCGGTTTCAAGGAGCTCTTCCACATACCTGTTGCGGTATCTTTCCAGGTCCCTGGTGCAGATCCATCCGTTCTCGTCCCAGGCGCCATGATCCCGCCTGATCAATTCTCCAAGAACGGGCCTGACTATGATACCGGGTCTCAGCTCTGCATGTGCCGTGGCGCCGCAGATCTGACAGACATGACTCTGTTCGGTTTTCTTCACCTCATACCCCCTCGTTTGTTTTCCGCGTATACTCGCCTGCAGTCCCGCCGGTTCCCGGAATTGATTATGAAGGATGAACGGATGTATTCCCCGTACGCCTCTTCATGATAATCGAATGCAGCACCCACACCACCATGCCGGTCATGATGATGAACCCTGCCAGGAGTGCCTCATACTTTTTGATGTGCTGGAGGACAAGTCCGGCCGCATGGCCGAAGACATAACCAAGACAGGCTATGACAAGGGCCCAGGCAAATCCGCCGACACAGTTGTATGCCATGAACTTCCACGGAGAAATGCCGCTTGCCCCGATGAGAAACGGGGTGACGGTGCGTATCCCGTAGATGAATCTGAAGAGGAGGATCACCGCCGTCTGGTTGCGCCGCATCAGGGAGAGGACACGCGTCGATTTGGCCTTCCAGGAGCGATGGGAATCGAGATAGGCGATCCCCTTTTTTCTTCCCATGAAGAAATAGAGCTGGTCTCCGGCAAAGGTGCCCAGGAATGCAGACAGGACGACGAAGGAGAACGAGAGGTAGCCCTGGTGAGAAAGGAACCCGGCCATCACCAGGACGGTCTCACCCTCGAAGAAGGTTCCCACGAGGATGATCGCATACCCGTAATGGATGATGAACGTCTCGATACCCATAATGATTCAGTGCATGATCCCGTCAAAACCGGCGCAGTATTCCGGGATGATACCATGAGGTACGCCCTGGATGAACTCAAATCTCGTCATTGATGCGATAGATAAAGTACACCTTCCTCTCGGTCTTGATCGTCTCTTGCAAGTGCTGATTCCGGAAGCGGTCTTCGAGGTTTTTCTCCGACAGCAGGATGAAGGCGTCATCCCTGCCGGCCATGACGCTTAGCTGCTCTTCCTTCAGCGGTCTGACGGCCCTGCCTGAGGCCCAGACGATCTCGGGGGGGAGGTCTCCCAGGGAGTAGAAGGCCTTTTCCCTGTACTCCGGGACGGTTCTGAGGTGCATGAACGGAGCCGCCTCATCCTGTCCGAGCCGTTCAGCGACCACCGGCGGGAGGAGGACGATGCCGAGGCAGATGCCAGCAACGGCGATCAGGAAGCTCCTCTCGGTGCGCTGTCTCCAATACAAGTAAATGAGCACCCCGCCGGTACACGCAAGGAGAACGGCCCCGGGCAGAGCAATCAGCCTGTTCCGGGAGAAGTGGACGAGCACCCCGGCACCGGCGATCAATGCCGTTCCGGTCACGATGGAGAAGGCCCCGTACACGATCTTCCTGACAGTCCCCGATGCCGCCTTGAGATACCCGATCGATAGTGCCGAGACGACGGCACCCGGCACGACGGCAGGCAGGAGGTAACGGACCTTTTTCTCCGGGAAGACCGTTATGAAGATGATGGTGAGGATGAACCAGAAGACGAAGAGCTTCTCCCCGGGCTTCCAGTCTTTTTTGATAAAGGGAGCCGCGAGGCCGTGGAAGAGAAAGAAGACCCAGACGCCCACGATCTCCTGGAGGTGGAGCAGGTAGTACCACAGGGGCTCGGTATGGTTCGTGAACCACCCCGTGGATTCCCTCGATGCCACCGCAGCCGCGGCGTGGGGGGTGTTCAGGTACACATACACCGGCCATGCAGCCGATATGACCGCACAGAAGAGAAAGGACCACAGGAGCCCCCACCGGGTATCACGCAGGTCCTTCAGGCCGAAGGCGATGATGTAGCTGATCAGGAAGGGCGCCAGCATGACCCAGAAGGGCACGGGTCCTTTGCTGTAGAAGGCGAAGGCCATAAGCACCGAAAACAGGACAAGGTAGAAAGGCCTGCCCCGCTTGCTCAGGAAGGTCTCGGCCAGCGCCCAGACCGCGCCGGTCATGAACGAGATGGAAAAGATGTCCCAGGCGTTCTTGCGGGCCGAGAGCATGAACAGGTAGCTCGTGGCGAGGACGAGCAGCGAGGTCAGGGCAATGTCCCTGTCTCCGGTGATCCGCCTCACAAGGAGGTAGGTGAAAACAGCCAGAAGCAGAGCCGATATGCCCGACGGGATCCTGTTCACTGTGAGGTCGGCGTCGGTGCCCGCCCACTGCATGAACACGGCGGTGATCCACGTGGGCAGGGGCGGTTTGGCGATCCTGAGCTCACCGTTCATGGTGGGCAGCAGCCAGGATCCTCCCGCGGTCATTTCGCGCGCCGTAATGAAGTTCCTGGCCTCCATGACGTTTACGGGAACGATGTTGCCGTAGAGGAAGATGGTGATGAAGAGGACGACAGCGACGAACAGTGCCCCTTTGTTTATCCGGGGACAGGGCGGTTTCAGAAGGATTCCCCTGTCGAACATGTCACTCGGCTCCGGAGTTTCTGACAGTGGCGGGAAACCATTTTCCAAGCAGTTTCCTGGAAAAAACGGACATGACCAGGAGTGCAGTGGCAAGGGCGATCTGCTGGAGGTTTCCCTTGACCCCGCCGCTGCCGAACGTGGCGAAGACAGCTGCCAGGGGGATGAACCCGAGGAGGGATCCGAGCATGAAATCCCGGAAGGACACCCTGCAGCTCCCGCAGAGCAGGCTCATGAGCGTCGAGTTGGAAAAGGGGAAGAGCCTCCCGTAGAGCACCCACCAGAAGGCGTTCTCCTGGAATCGTGTCTGCCAGATCCTCAAGGTGCCGCCCACTCTCCGCTCCACCACCCCGGCAAGCATGGACTTCCCGGCGCCGTAGAGGATCGAGGCCCCCAGAAGAGATGCGAAGAGGGACAGGAGCGTGCCCATAGCCGCGCCGTAGATGATCCCGCCCACGGCGCTCGCCCAGAGGCGGGGAATACCGGCAGCGATGAGCCCTCCCCAGATGAGGGTAAAGAGGAAGGCGGAGAACAGAAGGCCGGGGCCGCCATGGCCGCCCTTGAGGGTTTCCCGCATGCCCTGGATATCGAAGAGATATTCCCGGACCCCGGGACTTCCCAGGAGAACCGCCATGGCAGTGAAAAGGACCGCCAGGAAGACAACGCGGCCGATGTCCTTGGCCAGCTGCTTATTGATTGTCAGACCCATTCTTCTCCGTCACCGTGTACCTCAGAGCCCTCTTCCTCAGCCAGAAGACACCTGCCAGGTCGGCAAGGCCCACCCAGAGCCTGCTGTTGATCCCGCCGCCGTACTTGCTCGTGCCGTGTTCCCGCACCCGGTGGTTCACCGGGGTCTCCGCCACGGTGAACCCGGCCATGATGAACAGGGCCGGGAAGAACCGGTGGGCGTTCCTGAAGAACCGGATGCGCTCTAGGCATGTGCGGCGGAACACGCGCACCGAGCACCCCACGTCCGTGATGTTGTCCTTGAGCACCGAGGAGCGTACCGTATTTGCGATCCTGCTGGACATGCGGCGTACAAAATTGTCGGCCCGTCTCCGCCTGATGCCGCACATCATGTCCACGCCCCGCTTGTCCATCTCCTCGAACAGGTGGAGGATGTCACGGGGGTCGTTCTGTCCGTCGCCGTCCAGGGTGGCTATGTACTCGCCCTGTGCCGCACGGAACCCGGCCTCCAGGGCGGCGGACTGGCCGCTGTTGGGATGGAGATGTATGGCCCGGAAGTTATCATGTGTCCGTGCAAGACCGTCCATGATCGCGGATGTCCCGTCCGTGGATCCGTCGTCCACCATGACGAGTTCCCATGCAAGGCTCCCGTGGGAGGACAGGATCTCCAGTACTTCCTTGCAGACGGCCTCCAGGGACTCGGCCTCGTTGTAGAACGGGATGACGATGCTCAAGACCATGGGTTTCACTGTCATCATAGTCTTCTCCATATATCCGATCGCCATGCATGACAATACACCATATTCGTCAGGCTTAGACCGCACACTTGAAGGCGCGGCCCGGCAGCAGACCCATGGTGAGAGGCCGGACAGGGAGAGTGCCGCGGTCAAGGGACAGGGCGATTTCTTCCAGCGTACGGATCCGATAGCCCAGCCTTACGGCAAGGTTCAGGATCTGTTCGAACACCTCGCTGCACATCATGCCCTCGACCTCTGCATGAACGGGCAGGACCTGGGGAAAAGGGTCGGATGACCGCTGCTTCAGGGAGTCCATGACACCCTCCGCTCCCACCTCCTCGATGCAGGGCAGGTTGGAGGGGATTTCCAGCATGCCGTTCTCTAAAAAGATGAAAGGGGAACGCGCCCGGGTGCAGCTGAGATATGCCAGGTCGAAACGTGCGGCGATCGCGAGGGAGCGTTCATCCATCATCCAGCTGGGTGCGCCGAAGGCCTTGGGTTTCTTGCCTGTAACATGGATGTATGCAGCCACCATCTTTTGAAACCATGTCTCAATGGACCGCCGGGTCATGAGAAAGAGCCAGTCCTGCCATAGACGGTGGTCCCAGGCATGGCAGGCGACCTCGTGACCTTTATGCAGGAGGTCCCTGATCGTGTCCGGGAAGGCAAGCCCGATCATGGGGGCCTTCAGGACCGTGCCGTACAGTGCGGTCTTCCACCCGTAGAGCCCCGGGGCATTGGTGCGGATCATCTTTTTTAAAAAGGCCGGACGGAGGAGCTGGAGTACGGCCAGTCCGGACCGGTCGGGGCCGAAGCTGATGAAAAAGCTCGCCCTCAGCCCGTGTTCGTCAAGGGTGCGGGTAATGAGGGGCACACCCTCCTTCATGCCTCTGAAGGTGTCCACGTCGACCTTGAGGATCAGATCAGGCATCGGTTGAGGCTGTCTCCTCCAGGAAGCTGTCCAGTGTCCGCTTGAGGGCGTCGTCAAGGGGCACCTTCGGAGCCCACCCAAGCATTTCCTGTGCGTTTTGAATGGAAGGGACCCGGGTCTGGATGTCCTGGTACCCCTTACCGTAGAATTCGCCGGACGACTTGTACAGGATCTCCGAATACGATCCGTCTCCGCTGTGCATAGGATGCCGCCTGAACAGGTCCAGGAGTTTGTAGGCCAGGTCCTTGATGGTGATGTTGTTGGCGGGATTCCCGATGTTGAAGATCTGCTTGCTGGCACGGCCGCTCTCGTTGTGCAGGATCTTCATGAGAGCTTCCATGCCGTCGTCGATGTAGGTGAAGGACCTGCTCTGCATGCCTCCGTCCACCAGTGCGATGGGTGATCTGAATACCATGGATGCAATGAACTGGGTGACCACGCGCGAAGAACCCTCCTTGGCCGTCTCCAGGGAATCGAGCCTCGGGCCGATCCAGTTGAATGGCCTGATCAGGGTGAAGTCGAGCTCGCCCCGCTCTCCGTAGGCCCAGATGACCCGGTCCAGAAGCTGCTTGGAGCACGAGTAGATCCAACGCTGCATGGGGATCGGACCCAGAATGAGGGGAGAAGTATATTCGTCGAAGCTCTCGTCCGTGCACATGCCGTAGACCTCCGAGGTGGAGGGGAAGATCACCCGCTTGCCGTACTTCACGCACTGCCTGATGATCCGCAGGTTCTCCTCGAAGTCCAGCTCGAAGACGCTCAGGGGCCGCTCCACATAGGTCTTGGGGGTGGCAATGGCGACCAGGGGCAGGACCACGTCGCATTTCTTGATGTGATACTCGATCCATTCCTTGTTGATGGCGATATCGCCTTCTATGTAGTGGAACCGCGGGTCGCCCATGACGCCCTTGAGCTTCTGGTCGCCCAGGTCCATACCGTAGACGTGCCAGTCCGAGTCTCTCATGATCCGTTCGCTCAGGTGCGAACCGATGAAACCGTTCACGCCCAGGATGAGCACATTCATTGCAGGTTCTCCTTTTCGTGTTCCTTGAAATATGAACAGAGTCCAGTGCCGGTGAATACACGTCCGTTTATCTCGATCTCCAAGGGTCTCAGAGTGCCTTCCCCGGTCCCGATGAACACGTCATTACCCTTGATCACGATGCTGCCGGGTTTCAGTGAGGATCCTGAGGCCGGGACGGCCCGCCAGATAAAGACCATGTCATCCCCGATGAATCCGAAGGCCCCGGGATACGGCCGGGTGACGGCCCGGATGAGGTTGTAGATCTCCTCGGCGGGCCTGTCCCATGAGATCCGTCCGTCTTCGGGCTTTCTGCCGCCGAAGTACGACCCCTTGGAGAGGTCCTGCGGTTCTTTGGGGATGTCGCCGCTGATCATGCGGGGGAGGATCTCCGCGAGCATGGCATCCGCAGCCCGTTCCAGCTTTCCGAAGAGCGTGAGAGCGGTATCCTCATGGGTGATCTCCACCCGCTTCTGGGCCGTAACAGGACCGGCATCGGGCTTTTCCACCATCTCGTGGAGCGTCACGCCGGTGGCCTTTTCCCCTTTGAGGATGACCCAGTTCACCGGGCACCGGCCGCGGTAGGAGGGCAGCAGTGAGCCATGGAGATTGTAGGCGCCTTGCTTCGGAATGGAAAGAATCGCGGGCTTGAGCATGAAGCGGTAATAGAAGCTGAAGATGAAATCGGGCTGAGCGCCTTTGACCTTCTCGACCCACCCATGCCGGTTGGGGTTTTCCGGACACACGCACGGGATGTCGAGCTCACGGCAGAGCGACGGCACGGATGCGAACCATACGTTCTCGTCAGGGTCGTCCTCGTGGGAGAACACGAGCGGTATCTCCATGCCGGCATCGAGAAGCCTCCTGATGCCGATGACACCCATGTTGTGGTACGCGAAGACCACCGCCCTCACGGGTAGATCCTCCTGATGGTGTACGGCGGACGCTTCTTCACCTCGCGGTAGATCCTGCCCACGTACTCCCCCATGACCCCGAAGGCCAGGAACTGGGCCCCGATGAAGAAGAACAGCACGGCGAACAGGGTAAAGATGCCCTGTGCCGCCCATTCGGCGCCGAAGGCCAGCCGCGCCACGGCCAGGAAGGCGCCGAAGCCTATGCCGAGAAAGGCAAGTACGAAGCCGGCATAGAGCATGAACTTCAGCGGAAATTCGGAAAAGGACGTAATGAGGTCGAAATGCAGGGAGATGAGACTGCCAAGGGAGTACTTGGACTCACCGGCATAACGCTCCTCGTGGCCTACGTCGATCTCGGCGATGTCCTTGGCGAAGCTCACCGCCAGGGCCGGGATGAAGGTGGAGTGCTCGTGGCTCGAAAGCATGTATTCGACCACGTGCCTCCGGTAGGCCCTGAGCATGCATCCCCAGTCATTGAGGTGTACACCCGTGATGCGGCGGGTCATGGCATTGACCAGGCGGCTGGCCGACTTGCGGAAGAACGAGTCCTGGCGCATCCTGCGAACCGTTCCCACCACCTCATAGGCGCCCGTCTCCATGACGTCCACCAGGCGGGGGATCTCTTCGGGCGGGTTCTGAAGGTCAGCATCGAGCGTGACTACGATATCCCCGGTGCTTGTTTCGAAGCCTGCGAACACGGCTGCATGCTGGCCGTAGTTCCGGGAGAGCTCCACCACCTTCACCCGCCCGGAGGCATGGCTGCGCAGGATCTCCAGCGACCCGTCGCGGCTGCCGTCATCCACGAGGATCACCTCGTAATCCCTTTGCAGGCCTTCCATGACCGGCAGCAGACGTTCGAAGAGCCTTCCGATAACCTGATCCTCATTGTATACCGGGATCACCACCGATACCTTTGCCTGGTTCATGTCTATAGGGCCTCCTGCGTCCTCGTATAGAGCGATTTTCTGTTGAGGATTAAAAAAATGCTTCCTATGGCCACCGACAGCCACAGGGTGAACACGCGGGCCATGATGGCGGCCATCCCCGCATCCGGGGCCGGCATACCGGCATGGATGAGCAGTCCCAGAAGGCTCGCATCGGTCACCACGAGCCCGCCCGGGATGAAGGAAACCGCCCCGACCAGGGTGGAAAACCCGAAGATGACCGTGGCATCGATGATCCCGATTTCGTGACCAAGCCCCCGGGCTATGAGGTGAAGGGCGACGCCCTCGCTCGTCCAGGCTGCCAGGGTGATGACGAGGGAGATGACAAGCACCTTCGGCCCGAAAAGGGCGAACATGTCATCGAGGGCCCCTTTGAGCTCATGCGCCCGGGCGGCCAGGAACGGGGAGCGGGAAGCAAGATCAAGGAGACGCTCGGGAATCGGCCTTGCCAGCATGAGCATGGGCAGGCAGCACAGGAGCAGGGTCCAGCCGGAGCCTCCCAGAACGCTCACCCCCAGCAGGGAGATGACGCTCAGACCCACGAGGTCCATGAGGAGCTCGGCGATCACGACGGGGGAACCGGCGATGAGGGTCCTGCCTGTTGCCGTCTTGAGGAACTGCGCCTTGAGGAGAAAACCCGCCTTGCCCGGTGTGGCGCTCATGGACAGCCCTGTCAGGAATATCCCGAGGCTCCTGGCGATCTTCACCTGGAAGCCTGTTTTTTTCAGGTACAGGTCCCACCGGAAGAACTTGATCAGGTCGTTGCAGAACCCGAACACGGCTATGGCTGGTACCAGGGTGAGGGGGAAGGCCTTCAGGGTGGGCAGGGCCTTTCTCACATCGCCCAGCATGACGATTGCCGAGTAGGTTATGAAGGCGAGGATAAGGCCGAAGACTATGCCCTTTTTCACCCACAGATCTCCCTCAGGGCAAGGATCACCCTGTCTATCTGCGAGTCTTCCATGGATGGGTAGAGTGGTATGCTCAGGATGCTCTCCGCAGCCGCTTCGGTTTCCGGGAGACTCACCGTGCCGAGATGTTCCCTGACGTAGCTCAGGGCATGGCATGCAGGGAAGTGCAGGCCATACCCGATGTTACGTTCCGCAAGCTCCTGCATGAGGGCGGCCCGGCCTATTGACCGCGCCTTGACCACGAAGAGGTGCCATGAATGCACATGTGCATAGGTGGGGATGCCCGGCAGGTCCAGGCCCTTGAGGTTGGACAGACCATCGAGGTAGCGTTTCGCGATCCGGGTCCTCTTTGCATTTATCTCCCCGATCTTGGCGAGCTGAACGATGCCCAGGGCGGCCTGCATGTCCGTGAGGTTGTACTTGAAGCCAGGCTCCGCTATGTCGTAGCTCGGGTCCGATGCCTTGCCGTAGCGTTTCCATGCGTCGCGTTCGATGCCGTGGAACTTCATGAGCTTCAGCTTCTTCATGAGATCTTCGGGACCGCCGGTGATCATCCCCCCCTCCCCTGTGGTGATGTTCTTGATGGGGTGAAAGGAGTAGATCGCCGGGTTCCTGGCGCCGATATGGGCGCCCTTGTAGAAGGTCCCCACGGCATGGGCCGCATCTTCGATGAGGGGTATCCCCCTGCAGGCATCCTCGATGGCGTCCAGATCCGCCGGGGCGCCGGCGAAGTGCACGGGGATGACCGCTTTCGTGTTTTTCGTGACGAGCCGCGCAATCTCATCAGGACGCACGAGCAGGGTGTCGTAGTCGATATCGGCAAAGACAGGGCGTGCCCCGGCGATCATGATCTGGTTCGCTGTGGAGGCAAAGGTCATGGACGGAGTGATCACCTCATCGCCGGGACCGATGTGAAGGGCCCTGAGCAGCAGGTGAAGCCCCGCGGTGCCGGAGGCAAGTGCCAGGGCGTGGGGCGATCCCACATAGGCGGCGAAGCGCTGTTCGAACTCGGCGCACTTCGGGCCGGTGGTTATCCATCCGGACTTCAGGACCTCAGCGACGGCATCGATCTCCTCGCTGCCGATGTAAGGCCTGCTCATGGGTATGAAGTCATTCATTCGTTCTTGTCTCCCTGTGGTTCGGACGTGTCCTTGATGTTCCAGAGTTCGGTGGGCCGCTTATCATAGCCTGTAGTCCGTATCAGCCTGAACCCTCTGGACTGGAGAAGTTTCTGCACGTCCGAGCCGTCCCTGCCGTTGAAATACAGGACATATGGTGTACTCCCCGCATTGACCATCCCCTCGAACCGCTTCCAGTCCGGAATGGATTCCGCCCTGAATCCCCCGTAAAAGGAGCTGAAGGCCAGGGCCGTCTCGCTCAGGTTGTACCCCATGACCCGCTCGTTTCCCACAATGGTGCCTGCATACCGGAAAAAGGGGCGATAACTTTTGATGACATCCACCTGGTGGAAAAGAACCGGGGACCAGGTAAGCAGCAGCAGAGCCCAACAGGCAGCCAGTCTTTGGGGCAGGGTGAACATGCGCGACCCGAGCATGGTTCCCAGGAAGAGCGCCGACAGGAGAGATGCCAGCAGTGTCATCTGCCATGACCCGCCGAGCTTCGCATGAAAAGCGATGGGGACCATGATGAATACGAGGCCGGTGAATGCCCCGGGCAACCAGGTGGCCCACCGCCGTTCTACCGGCCGTACATCCTCGGGCATGCGTGACAGCCATACCCCCACGACGGCGGCCATGGCCGGGTACAGGGGAAGGATGTAGAGCCCGCGTTTCGTGGAGGCGATGCTCAGGAGTATGAATCCGCCGAAGAACCAGCTGTAAAAGAACCGGAGGCGTGTATCGGGCCTCCTCAGGAAGACGGTCGCCGGGATCAGCAGGAGCGACCAGGGCAGCCCCTCGGTGAAGATGACCTGCAGATAATAGTAAAGGGGACGCACGTGGCCGCCCTGGTAAACGCCCACGTCCATGAACCTGCCCAGGTTGTTGAACAGGAAGAAGGTGAAAAGGAAATCCGTTCCTCCCCGCTGGTAGAGGATGTAACCCCAGGCGAGCATAACCGCGAGTACGAGGAGGGTCCCCCTGACCACCCAAGCCCTTGTGATCAGCCTGAAATCCCTCTGCCAGAGTGCAAATGCGACCACCCCTACTCCCGGGATGGCAAGCCCGATGATGCCCTTGGTGAGAAAGGCACCTGCAAGGCATATCCAGAAGAACAGGTATCCCGCCCGGAGCATCCCCAGGTAGGCAAGGATGAAGGAGAACATGGCCCCGGTGATGAAGAATGCCAGGGCGTTATCCACGAGCATCTTGTGGGAGTACAGGAAGAACCCGATGGTGGTGGAGACAATGAGTACGGCAGGGACGGCTGTTCCGGTATCGTAGAGTCTTCTCATGCCGAAGAAGATCACCAGGAGCGTTCCCAGTGCAAAGAGCACCGAGGATAGCCTGCCGAACCCCTCGTTGGCAGTGCCGAGGGCCTTCCAGAAAAGACCTGTCACCGCATAGTACAGGGGCGGCTGCTCGAGGAAGGGAGAACCTGAAAGGTGGGGGATGAGGTAGTCGCCGGTTGCCGCCATGTTCCGGGCGATCTCCGCCACACGCGGTTCGTCGGGCGTCCACAGGGAATGGTCGAAGATGCCCACGAAGAGCAGTCCAATCGCCAACAGCAGCAATAAGAGATCTTTTTTTTGCATAGCATCAGGTTCAAAATCTTTTTCATCATATGAAGGATATTCCGAAATAACAAGCGCATTTCAAAATACCAAGCAGGACATGGAGGTTCAGGATTATGTAAGCATATGAAATATTATAACGTTATATCAGCCAGCTATGGCCCCTGCAAGGGCCTGAACCGGTGAAAATTAATTTTTTGTAATGTTTCCGCAATATTCCGGTAACCTCAATTGTTCATAATGCATGACCAGATCATTCTTGCTGTTCCGGAGCATAGAAGACATGGTCACCTTTCAGGAAAGGTTCTTTTCATGGGCGTTGGCAGTCTGTATCATTGCCTTGTTCCTCGCCTTGGGCAGCCGGGCTCTGTGGGACCCGGACGAGGGAAGATATGCAGAGATGGCCCGGGAGATTCTGGTGCTCGACGACTGGGTCACGCCCCATTTGGACTACCTGCCGTACTTTGAAAAACCCATGATGTACATGTGGCTCGAGGCATTGAGCTTCAAGGCCTTTGGCGTGTCCCCCTGGTCCGCACGACTGGTTTCCCTCGTTTCTGCGCTGGGTGTTGTCTCGCTGGCGGGGTTCATGGGGTATCGGTCCTGGGGCGCGAAGGCGGGCCTCACCGCAGCCCTGTGCCTCCTGACCTCGATCGAGTTCTTTGTGCTGGCGCATTCCGTTGACATCAACATGACCCTGACACTGTTCATAACTGCAGCCTTCGTGTTCTTCTGGATCGGGCATGCTGAGAACAAACCGGGATACTTCCTCCTGTTCTGGACAGCCATGGCTTGCGCTACCCTCACCAAGGGCCCCATCGGGATCATCCTGCCGCTTGGAGCAATCGGGCTGTATGTCCTCATAACCCGGCAGTTCGGCCTCATCAGGCAGTCAAGGCCGGTAATTGGAATAACCCTCTACCTGGTGCTCACCCTTCCCTGGTTCATCATGGTAAGCATGAAGAATCCCGATTTCTTCAGGTACTTCTTCATCGACCAGAACATCCAGCGGTATACCTCTTCAACTGAGCGCTACCAGCCCTTCTACTATTTCATCCCCGTGATGCTCGGCGGGTTCCTCCCATGGACCTTCCTGGTTCCCTCAGCCGTCATAAGGCTCTGGGGGAACAGATCATCACGGGACATACTCTACCTGGCAATCTGGTTCGGCTTTATCTTCGCCTTCTTCACGCCATCGCACTCGAAGCTTGCAACCTATGTGCTTCCCTGTTTCCCTGCCATGGCCATGCTCATGGGCAGGGCCTTCCGGGAAGACACGCCCGAGGGGAGTCTGCCCCTGTACCTGTCCGGTACACTCTGGGGTTGCATCGGACTCGCCATGGTAATGGTACCGCCTCTGGCGGCTCATGGATTTGCCTTGGGTCGTTCAAGCGGCATGTCCCCTGTTCTCTCCTCAGGAACATTGATGGGTCTCCTTCTCTTTGCCGGCATCCTCGCAGGACTCTGGTCCGGGAGGCGATACGGTTCCCTGACCGGCGTTGCCGTCACAGGGATGGCCGTCATGATTACGGCCTTGGTCTTTGCTCCCCGCTGGGACGATAACCGTTCCACGAGATCCCTGTCAGAAGTAATTCCTCCACAGGCAAGGCTGTGTTCATACAGAACATACTACCCCAGCATGAGCTTCTACGCGAAGAGGCAGATATCCCTGATTGACTATAGGGGTGAACTGGAATTCGGTGTCAGAAACAATCATACGGAGGGATACGTGCTGGACCTTAATGAGCTGGCGGAACAGATGAAAAATGACCCGCTCGTCTACTGCGTCACTGATGCACACTATCTCAAGGATATTAGAAAGATGGTTCCGAACACCATCCTGACATGCAGAGAAGGAAATCATTGTTTGCTGCATGTGCCGAGATGATGAATACATTTTGTTGTTGTACCGTCAAGCGGGCTTCAGCTGGTGAAGTTTATTAATAAGTTCATGCCCGCGTTGATCAGAAAGATAAGGCAGAGTATGTACAAGATAACGGAAAGCCTTTGTCTAACCCAGAAGTTATAGACCCCATCCATCCACAGAGAAAATGTCCTCCGGCTCTCAGAAAAAGATATCGGCACCACCTTTTTGTAAACCTGGTCTCCCTTGATATCAATCTTTACATAATGGTGGAAGTGGTGCTCATCACTGTCACCGTGCATCTTCAATCCCTGTCCCGCTCCGCCGGTGACCACATAGTTCACCCCGTTCCTTGTCCGGTCGAAATACCCGTGCACGTGGGAGTTGAACACGATGTCCGGCCTGTACTTCTCCAGTAGAGCCATGAACTCCCTGGCGTTCGCCTCATCCTGGATGCAGTGGTTCTTCCCGGGACGCGGATCGAACAGGGGAGTATGGAAGAACAGGAACTTATGGGTGAACTGCCTTCGCAGCTGTTCCTCAGCCCACGCCTTCTGCTCGCCGGTGATCCTGTCGTCGAAGGCTACGTTCATGATAATGAACAGAGAGTCTCCAAATGCAAATGAATAGTGCGGCCTGCCGAAAACATCCACGAAGTTCTGAGGGCTTCTGTGGCGGAGGTCATGGTTGCCCATGGCGGCAAGGTAAGGCGTTTTCCGGTTCCTGATGAGATTGAAGAACGCCCGGTAGTTGTCCCGCCGGCCATGCATGACCAGGTCGCCGTTAACCAGGGCAAAGATGTAATCGTCCATATCGATCTTCTTCAGTATCCGCTTGAACACCCGGTACCCGTGTCCGCTGTCACCCATGACCGCAAAGCTGAAACGATCAGTGGCAGGAATGGCATTGATCCTGTCGATCTGCTTTCGGTTGAAATCGCCGGGACCTATGGACGAACAGGCGCGCCAGGTGATGACCCCGATCAGTGTGAAGATACCAGCCATATCAATGGCGAGCATTGCCTTCAGGATAGCATTGCGGTCTGGAAAGAATACCTCGGGGATGTTGTATGATATTACGCGGCGAATAATTTCATATGCTTCATCATAGTATGCGATGCTCAAGACGGCTGCGAGCATGAAAGCAAGCATTGTCAGATAATATCTTCTGAACTGATATCCTTGACCGGCATTGAGAATATGCTGTGAAACCTGCAATGGATACACCTCCCCCGGTATGGTGTTCTTTCTTGTCGCCCTGATTATCCGGGATGGATCATTACCAGAGGATTACTGTTTCATTACGATCAGGTAAGACGGCAGGCCTGCCTCATTATTACAATCCGGTAATACAAGGGCAATCATCAGGCAAGCTTTCGCTGGTATAATTTAAATATAAAAGGTTTTTCATGAATCCAAAGGACCGAAGGAAACTCGGACATACCGGAAAGGAGGTTCCCGATGAAAACGAGACAAGTTACTTTTTTCTTGGGAGTATTCCTGGCAATTTTCGGGGGGTGCAGTTCAAGCAGTGATGGAAACAACGTTGATACGAGCTATAACCCGGTCATCGAACAGGCGGATTTTGTCACTGTTGTGGACAACCGGTACTTTCCCCTCGTACCTGGACAGACGCTGCACTATGAGGCGGAGACCGAAGACGGCATCGAGGAGATCGCCGTGACAACCACGTATGACACCAGGGTGGTCATGGGTGTCACCTGCACGGTTGTCCATGATGTCGCAACACTTGAGGGCGAGGTTCTGGAGGATACCTGGGACTGGTATGCCCAGGACGTGGAAGGCAATGTCTGGTATTTCGGCGAGGATACGACCAGTTATGAAGACGGCGAAGTGAGCAAGGAGGGGTCCTGGGAGGCTGGCGTCGACGGCGCCAAGCCTGGCATCGTCATGTATGCCGGTCCCGGGGATCACCTGGGTGAACCCTATCGGCAGGAATATCTTCCCGGCGTCGCCGAGGACAAGGCCGAGGTGCTCGGTATTGATGAGGCGGCTGATGTGCCTTATGGATATTACACTGGATGCGTCATGACCAAGGACTACTCAGACCTCGAACCGGAGATTATCGAGCACAAGTACTTCGCACCCGGCATCGGACAGGTGCTTGCAGAAACCGTGGAGGGTGGAACCGATCGAGAGGAACTGGTCGACATCACCTATGAGTGATATAGTATCCTGCAGTATGCATATATTGATTTAGAGGAAGCGATGTCATGAGAATACTGCTGGTTGAGGATGACGAGACACTGGCATCTTTCATTGAAAGCGGCCTGCGCGAGGCCGGATTCGCCGTCGACCATGCCTGTGACGGGGAAACCGGACTTCACATGGCCGTGGCCGAACCCTACGATGCGGCTGTCGTCGACATCATGCTGCCCAGGCTCGACGGACTTTCGCTCATTGAACAGTTGAGAAGTGAAAAGAACAATATCCCGGTGCTTATCCTGAGTGCAAAAAGGTCCGTGAGTGACCGGGTGCAGGGGCTTCAGACCGGGGGGGACGATTATCTTACGAAACCCTTTGCGTTTTCAGAGCTTCTGGCCCGCATCCAGGCCCTGATCAGGAGGAACAGCGGTAAATCCGAACCTCATACGCTCCAGGTCGGGGATCTCACGATGAACCTCCTTACACGGAACGTCACGAGAGGCCGCACGAAGATAGACCTGCAGCCCCTCGAGTTCTCCCTGCTCGAATATCTCATACGCAATGCCGGAAATGTCGTCACCAAGACCATGATCATGGAGCATGTCTGGGACTACAATTTCGACCCGCAGACCAATGTCGTCGAGGTGGGGGTGTGCAGGCTGCGTGACAAGGTGGACAAGAACTACGAAACAAAGCTCATCAGGACCGTACGGGGCGTGGGATATGTTCTTGAGAAAGAAACATAGCCTGCTGCACACCCTCGCATTCCGCCTGGCAGTTTATTATGCGGTGATCTTTACTGTTTCTTCATTTCTTGCCTTCATGATTTTTTATCTCATCATCAGCTCCATAATCCAGGACAATCGTGATCAGGACCTCCTGGGAGACCTCAGGGAGTTTACGGCAATCATGCAGAACAAGGGCCTTGAGGAGGCCAAGAGTGCCGCACTGCTGGAGACCAAAGGCGATGGTGAGCATAATTCTTTTATAAGGTTTTTTACAATGAATGGGCAGGAAATCATGTCTTCGGATCTTTCATCGTGGCGGAATATGAAAGTGTCACGGCTCGCACTCTCGGAAATCAGCAGGGGTACGGACCATGTCTTCGAAACCATGCATGTGCAGGGACGCAGGCACAAGGCACGCGCTGTCTACGGGAGCATTGGCGACAGACTCGTCATACAGATAGGGGAGTATCTTGAAGACGACGAAGAGCTCCTGGGTGTATTCCGTTCCGTGTTCAGTGCTATCATGATCTTCATCATCCCTTTTGCCACCATCATCGGGCTTCTCATGGGCAGGCATGCCCTGCACGGGGTGGAGCAGGTAACCCAGACGGCCATGAACATTTCCACTGGCGATCTTGAACACCGGGTCTCGGTCAATACGAATGCGGAGGAGATCACCCGGCTGGCCAGCACCTTCAACTATATGCTCGACCGCATCAATGCACTCGTCACGGGCATGAGGAACATGCTGGACGACATCACGCATGACCTGAAGAAGCCCATCGCACGGGTACGGATCATGGCGGAAAAGAACCTGCTGAGCAGTACCGGGGATGATCCATATGCCGCCAGTATCCTCGAGGAATGTGATCGTCTGATCCAGATGATAGACACCATCCTCGACACCTCCGAGGCCGAATCCGGGTCCACCCGCCTGCACATGCAGCACATGGACATGGCAGGTATCGTGCGCAAGGCGTATGAGCTTTTCTTCCCCCTTGCGGAAGACAAGAATCTGAACTTCATTCTGGACATCCCGGAGTCCTGTCCCATGACAGGTGATATCCACAAGATCCAGCGGATGGTGGCAAACCTGCTCGACAATGCATTGAAATATACCCCGTCCGGAGGTGAGGTAGCCATATCCATGAAGAAATCAGACCAGCATGTGGATCTCTCCATCAGGGACACGGGCCCCGGAATTCCGGGAGATGAGCTGCCCCATATATTCGAACGGTTCCATCGTGGTGACAAGAGCCGTTCCGAGGCGGGTTTCGGCCTTGGCCTCACCCTTGCTAGGGCGATTGCGGTGTCCCATGGAGGAGACATCACTGTTCACAGTATCCCGGGCCATGGAAGCACCTTCACGATCACCCTTCCTGACAGGTGATGATGTCTTTCATGGAAAAGAAGACGACAACTGTCAGAACTTTTTTCATCATCATGGCACTTCTGGTATTCAGTCTGGCCTTCCAGGGGTCACGGGGCCTCTGGGAGCGGGACGAGGGGCGCTACACCAACATCGCCATGAGAATGCTTCAGTCAGGGGACTTCATCGTGCCTGCCTTCAACGACGATGTGCCGCACTTCGCCAAACCGCCCCTCACCTACTGGTCCATTGCCGGAGGAGTCTCCCTGCTCGGATGGAACGAGTGGGGCGCGCGTCTGCCCAATGCACTGGCCTTTGTCGGGACCATACTGGTTATATATGCCATGGCAAGAAGGATAGTACCGGATCGGGCATGGCTGCCGCCGCTCATCTATGCGACATGCATCGTTCCCTTCTGTGCAGCCAATGTCATCACCACCGATACGCTCCTCACCCTGTGGGAGGCCATTGCCGTGCTCGGGTTCATCGAGTGGTGGCACCGCCGTGAAGATTCAGGAATGTCTCGGCTGCCATTAAACCTGCTCATGTGGTCCGGGTTCGGCCTTGCCTTCCTTACCAAGGGTCCCCCCGGGCTGCTGCCGCTGATCGCCATCATGGTGTTCGTCGGTATCAAAGACGGATTAAAGGCGATCATCAGGCTGTTTTCTTTCAGCGGCATCCTGGTCTTTGTGATTGTTGGATTCTGGTGGTACGTTCTGGTTGCCATCACCCACCCGGGCATCATGAAATACTTCATCCGCGACGAGTTCGTGAACCGCATCGCCACGGGCATGCACCATCGTAACCCCGAGTGGTACAAGCCGTTTGTCATCTACATACCGGTCCTGATAATCGGGACAGTACCCTGGACACTTCCCCTGATCAGGGCGATACGTTCATTCCAGTTCACCCTGGTTTCCAGGTCATGGTGGAAGGACAAGCTGGAACATAACCAGTGGCCCGCATTCCTCGTGCTTTGGGTTGCCCTCCCCCTTGCGGTGTTCTTCCTCAGCAGCTCGCGGTTGCCGCTCTACGTCCTGCCGCTCTTCGTCCCGCTCTCCCTGGCAACAGGCCGGTTGACACGATTCACGCCGAACAGCAAGACGGCTGTGTGCCTCCTCGCCGCATGGATAGTCATGCTGCCTGCAGTGAAATTCGCCGGGTCGCTCTATCCATTTGAAAAGGACAGCCGGAAAATGGCCCGGATGATTGCGGACAAGGTCCATCCCATTCCCCGGGAGATCGTGTTCGTGGACAGCGAACCTTTCTGGGGGCTCAACCTCTATCTCCACAGCGAGGTGGAACGGGTCTCCATATCAACCCCGGGTACCGGAGGGACATTGGCTGATGAACTGCTCTTCGCAGAGCTCGTCGAAGGGGAAACAGGGATCCTCATTGTCGCCGAGAAACGCAAGGAGGCCAGGGTCCTGGCCGGCTGCCGGCAGATAGGATACGAGGCCCGCACGCTCGGAGGTTATGGCAAGTGGGTCCTCATCGACCCTTATCAGGGGTTCGGAAAGCCCCCGGGGTCCTGAACGTGCAGGAGAGATGTTCCTGTTCTAAAGGAATATCAGGCGTTCGCCTGCACCTCACGTCATCTCCATGGAATACGGCATCACCCGCAGGTGCGCCGTGGCCCTGCTCTTGGTGGTGAAGTCCGTGAAGGCGCGCTTGACCGCTTCCTCTCCAAGGCCGAGCGCTGCGGCGGTCTCCTGCGCGCCGATCCCGTACTCCCAGGCGTAGAGCAGGTGGTCGAGCCTGTCGAAGGGGATGCGGAAGAAGAACTCCTGGTCGGTCACCGGCAGGCTGAAGGTGTCCGGGCTCGGCGAGCGGTTGATGATCTCCGGGATCACGCCCAGGTAATCCGCCAGCTGGTAGATCTGGTTCTTGTAGAGGTGCGCCAGGGCTTCGAGGTCCGTGCCGCCGTCGCCGTACTTGCAGAAGTCGCCCAGGAGGTACTCGGTGCGGTTCGTGGTGCCCGCCACCACGTACCCCCGGCGCTCCGCCTCGTTGTAGAGGTGGAGCATGCGGGACCTGATCTTGATGTTGGCAAACGAGGTGATGGCGCGGAACGCCTCGAATCCGAGCCGCTTCTTCTTCAGGTTGCCGTCGGGAAGCCGCACCTGGAGGACATAGAAGCTGAAGGATTCCCGCTCGAGCAGGTCCGTGGGCAGCGAGATGTTGTACGTGCACCCTGGCCCGTACTCGGGAATCAGGGTTCGGATGTACTCGTCCCTGCGTTCGTAGCCCATGACGCTGTCCACCGTGGCCGTGATGTCCGTCTCCCGGTAGTCGATGCCCATCTTTTCGGCATGTGCCCGGGCAAACGAGCTGCTCACCGGGTTCGATTCCCGTTCCGGCAGCACCAGGCCCATCACGGCGTCCTTACCCACGGCCCTGAGGCTGAGCTCGGCCATGACCGCCGAGTCGATGCCGCCGCTTAAGCCCACCACGATGCCGGACCGCCGGTACACGGTCCTGACCTGGTCCTGGAGAAAACCGATGAGCCTTCCCGTCTCCTTCTCCGCGTCTATCTTCAGAATATCGAGGCCGAACGTCATGGGCCCTCCTGTCGTTCATGGTGTGGAATTCACTCCCGGAATAGTATCACTGTGCATCGACGGGTACAAGGTGCAAGCTATCCGGTGCGTGTTTTCCGTTGATGAAACCGTCATTTTTGCAGTACATCTTGCCGATAGAGATAACGAAAACAAAGAACAAGAGAAGGGGTTTTGCATGGCTGACGTAAGCGCTGTCGTTACTCAATTCATCCGAGAAAACTTCATTGCCGGCCGCAGTGACGTGACCATCGATCCCGAGGTGTCCCTCATCGAGAGCGGGATCATGGACTCCACCGGCGTCCTCGAGCTCGTGGAGTACCTCGAGGCCACCTTCGACATCAAGGTGGAGGACGAGGAGCTCGTGCCGGAAAACCTGGAGACCGTGAACAACATCGTCACCTTTCTCAAGACCAAGGGAGTCGCCTAGTGGCGAGGCTCGTCCACGAGTTTCTTGTATCCTCCGCACGGGAGCATCCCCATAAGGCCGCCGTACTGCACGGGGGCCGCTCGGCATCCTATGCCGAGATCGATGCGCTCTCCAACAGGATCGCCCGCATGCTCCTGAATGCCGGTCTTACCAGGGGCGACCGGGTCCTCGTGGTCATGGAGAACTCCATCGAGAACGTGGCAGCCTACTACGGCGTCCTGAAGGCGGGCGGCGTGTGCGTGGAGATCCATGACCGCTCGACCCCTGCGGAGGCCGGGTACTATGCGCGCAACTCCGGGGCCCGGATATGCATCCTCTCCAAGGCCGCCAGCCGGAGGCTCGAGGGCATGGAGCTGCCGATCGTCATCAGCATGGAGACGATACAGGGCAGCCCCGGACAGAGGATCATCCCGTGGGACGACCTCGGTTCCGTGCCCGATTCCGCGCCCGATATCCAGCTGGACGAAAACGACTTGGCCGCCATCGTCTACACCTCGGGCAGCACGGGCAACCCCAAGGGCGTCGTGCTGACCCACGCCAACCTCTGCTCCAACACCCGGGCCATCGTGTCCTACCTCGGCCTGAACGATGCGGACCGGGTCATGGCGGTCCTGCCCTTCTACTATGTCTACGGCAAGACGCTCCTGAACACCCACTTCATGGCGGGAGGCTCCGTGGTCGTCAACAATCGCTTCGCCTTTCCCAACGCTGTGGTCAAGGAGATGGCGGAACGTGAGGTCACCGGTTTCGCAGGGGTGCCCTCCACCTTCGCCATCCTCATGAACCGCTCCATCTTCACGAAGACACCCCTGCCGTCCCTGCGCTACGTCACCCAGGCGGGGGGTGCCATGGCTCCTGCCCTGACCCGGCGCCTCATCGACCACCTCGGCGATGTCCCGCTGTTCGTCATGTACGGCGCCACCGAGGCCTCGGCGAGGCTCACCTACCTGCCGCCCGAGCGGCTCGTGAAGGACAAGCTCGGCTCCATAGGCATCCCCATCCCCGGGGTCGAGGTCGCAGTGCGGGACGACGCGGGCAACGAGCTGGCAGACGGCGAGGTCGGCAACATCTGCGCCACGGGGCCCAACATCATGCAGGGCTACTGGCAGGATCCCGAGGAGACGGCAAAAGCCCTGAAGCCCTGGGGCCTGGTCACCGGAGACCTCGGGCACAAGGACGCCGAAGGCTTCCTGTTTCTCACGGGCAGGAAGAAGGACATGCTCAAGATCGGCGGCGAGCGCGTCTCCCCCAAGGAGATCGAGGATGCACTCATCGCATCCGGCATGGTGCACGAGGCGGCGGTCGTAGGCCGGCCGGACGAGCTGCTTTCCGAGGTCCCGGCGGCGTACGTGGCGCCCATCGACGAGGGCTCCTTCGACCTGGAATCCCTCAAGGCGTATGTGGCCGAGCGGCTTGCCGGGCACAAGCACCCAAGGTTCTGGCATGTCGTGAAGGCATTGCCCAAGAAGCCCTCGGGCAAGATAGACAAGGAGGCCCTGAAGAATGAACTACTGCACGAAGTGCGTGTTGCCTGAAACCTTTCCCGGCATCGGCTTCGACGAGGACGGGGTGTGCAACTACTGCCGGAAGACCCCCATCCCCACGGATGAGGAAAAAAAGGAGCACCTGAAGCGTTTCGAGGAGCTCATCGAGAGGAAGCGGGGTGGACCCGGGTTCGACTGCATCCTGGCGTACAGCGGCGGCAAGGACTCCACGTACACCCTCATGATGCTCGTGCAGAAGTACCGGCTCAAGGTCATGGCCTACACCTTCGACAACGGGTTCATCTCCGAGCAGGCCAAGGTCAACATCCTCAAGATGACCGACACGCTGGGGGCCACCAGCATCTTCTTCAGGCCGGCCTTTCCCCTCATGCGGCACACCTTCGCCCTGGCCGCGGAAAGGATGCTCTACAGCCCCAAGACCCTGGACCGGGCGAGCTCCATCTGCACCACCTGCATCGGCATCGTCAAGGCCATGATCCTCAAGACGGCCCTGGCGTACAACATCCCGCTGGTCGCTTACGGATGGTCCCCCGGCCAGGCGCCCATCGCCTCGGCCGTGATGCAGACCAACCCCAGGCTCCAGCGCATCTCCCAGCGCACCGTGCGGGACCCCCTGCTGGAGGCGGCGGGAGACGAGTTGAAGCCCTTCTTCCTCAGCGACGAAGAGCTCGCCTCGGACCCGGCGCGGTGGCCGGTGAACATCCACCCGCTCGCCTTCACGGACTACGACGAGGACGGGATCCTGAAGAAGATCGAGGAGGTGGGCTGGGTCAAGCCGGAGGATACCGACCCGAATTCGACGAACTGCCTGCTGAACGCCCTGGCGAATTACCTGCACAGGCAGCGGTTCTCGTTCCATCCCTATGCCTGGGAGATCGCCGGCATCGTCCGTTCGGGCTCCATGGACCGCGATGAAGGACTGCACAAGGTCTGCCAGGACGAGGACATGACCATGGTCCGCTATGCCGCGGACCTGCTAGGGATTGACGTTTCCGGGTAGGGGTTTGTCGCCCTCCGGGGCCTTGTGGGGGGTGACGAGCGGCACGGGTTCCGCGCCCTTGGGGTTGACCTCCTTGAGGAACCTCTTCACCAGGATGTCCTCCGGGTCCTTCACCTTCTTGAGGGCCTGGGCGATGTCGATCTTGCCCGCCGCGAAGGTCTCGTGGCCTCCGCCCGAGCCGATGCCCGTGGATATCTTATGGGCCAGCACACCGGCCATGTCGTTGGTCCTCTTGGCCCTGATGGAAAAGAGCAGCGACCCGTCGTGCCTGCCGTAGCACATGCACCAGCGGATACCCTCCATCTGGACGAGCTCGTCGGCGAACTCCCCGATCATCTCGGGCCAGCTCATGGGATCCACCCTCGCCACGACGACCTCCCCGTACAGCAGCGCGCTGTTGAGCACCGCGTTGAGCTCCTGGAAATACTGCCTGGGCAGGTCCGGGTGCTCGATGCGGGAGAGCTTCTTCTGGAGGATGTGGGGAAAGAGGAAGATGGACGCCCTGATGTCGTCGTCGGTGGACTGGCGACCCAGGTCCCTCGTATCCGACTTGATCCCGTAGTACAGGGCCGTTGCCACCTTGCGGTCGGGCTCGATGCCCATGATCCTCAGGTACTGGGTGATGATCGTGGACGTGCTGCCCACATCCCTCGGCAGGTCGTGGTAGTCGGCCTTGAGCGAGGTCTTCCGCACGGGGTGATGGTCGATGATGATGTTCGGGAACACGCCCTTGGGCAGCTTGAGGTTTCCCGTGTGCGGCTGGCAGTCCACCACGGCGATGACGGAGTAGTTGCGGGGGGTGATCCTGGACAGCGGGACCAGGTCGATGTCCAGGATCTTGACCATGGCCCGGTTTTCAGCCCTGCCGATGATGCCGCTGTAGGCGATGACGCTCGTGAGCCCGGCGGCCTTGCGGAAGAGGTACTTCAGCCCGAAGGCCGACGCGATGCTGTCCGGGTCCGGGTTCTCGTGGGCGATGATGAGCACCTTGCGCTTGCCCTTCAACGGTTTCAGCAGCCTGTCGGAAAGCTCTTGTCTGGTCATGGTCGACATCCTTTCAGGATGGACTTCATTCTATCACATGCACGCTGGTAATGGGTACCCTTCCAGTAGATCCTTCTGCAGGACGGGCACCGGGCAAAGGTTTCCCGGGTGGCGTGGACATAATCCGGTACCAGCCCCTTCACCTCCTCGCGGCCGGCGGCCTGAAGCGGGGTGTTGCAGAGCGAACAGCGGGTGAATGCAGGGTCTCCCGACGAGAGGTCACAGACCCTGCCGAGCTCCATGAGCTGGTCCGCCACGCGGTCCTGGACGATAACCACCACGGAAGGACGGGCCGCCATGGTGCGCCGCCTGGTGAGCACTATCCTGCCTGATACAATGGCACGGCGCACTACATCCTCGCTCTCGTGCCGCATGTATTCGGCGTCGAAGCCGAGTATCCTCAGCCACCTGGCGAGCTTCCCCAGGTTCGGGTCACAGAGGAAACGGCCCTTCGGCCCTGAAGGCATCCCGTACATGACACACCTTCCTGTCTTGGTCGATGGTGATGACGTCGAAGCGCATGGGTGCATCGAGCAGCCCCTTTCCCTTGAGGTAGGTCAGCGAGGCCAGGATGATCCTGTTCCGCTTCCACCGGGGCACCCAGCCCATGGGGTCGCCGAAGGCGGTCCCCGTGGCGGACTTCACCTCGACAAAGACGATCTCGGCCCTGTCGCGGGCGATGATGTCGATCTCCCCCGAACGGGCATGAAAGTTCGTGTTCAGGATCGTGTAGCCGTTGTCCCTGAGGTACTTCCTGGCGATCTCTTCTCCGATGGACCCCTTTTCCCGCGAGGATCTAGGACACACCCTTGAAGGACCTCCTGTGGATGGGGCATGCACCGAGCCGGTGGATGGCCTCGTAATGGTCTTTCGTGGGATAACCCTTGTGCCGTGCGAACCCGTACCCGGGGTAGATCTCTTCCATGCGTGCCATGATCCGGTCGCGGGTCACCTTGGCGATGATGCTGGCCGCGGATATGGACGGCTCGGTCTGGTCCCCCTTGACGACCGTGTAGCACCTGCAGGCCACCGCAGGGGCGGCGTTCCCGTCCACCAGGGCGGCCGAAGGGGTGATACGGAGCCTTCCCACGGCCTCTTCCATGGCCATGAGCGTTGCCTTGAGGATGTTCATTGCGTCGATGGCGGGCGCCTCGACGATGGAGGTGCCGAACCGTACGTCGTCCGACGAGACGAGCATTTCGTAGAGCTTTTCCCGACGGGCGGCGGTAAGCTGTTTCGAGTCCTTCACCGATGACCGGAGCGCCGAAGAGGGCTCCATGATCACCGCCGCCGCCACGACCGGCCCGGCAAGAGGCCCCCTGCCGGCCTCGTCAACCCCGCACAGGGGCCATACGCCGCGGGCAATGAGCTCGTCTTCCAGGGGCATGTCAGTTGCGGATCTCCTTCAGACGTGCGGCCTTGCCTCTGAGTTCTCTCATGTAGTAGAGCTTCGCGCGCCTGATCTTGGCGTGGCTGACCACTTCGACCTTTTCCACGCTCGGCGCGTGCAGGGGGAAGACCCTCTCGACGCCGACGGAGTATGACTGCTTGCGCACGGTGATGGACTCGCGGTTGTTTCCCCGGTGGCGGGCTATCACGACACCCTCGAAGATCTGGGAGCGAGAACGCGATCCTTCCACGATCTTCATGGAGACGCGGACCTTGTCGCCGATACGTATTTCGGGCAGCCCTTCCTTCATCTGCGATTTTTCGAATGCATCCAAGGTATTCATTGTTTCCTCCTAAGCTATCCTGTCTACTGCTATCGCTACGGCGGATCGAACGGAGAGGTGATTGAATTCTCCCGCCCCCGCGATGGGTTCGATCACGGCATCGAAAGTCTGCAATATCCGGGGTGACAGCCCCCACCCTGTCCCGAACAGCAGGCACATATCACGGGTGTGCGCAAGAGCTTTCGCTTCATCCCAGGAGATGCTGCCGGGCATGTTCCTGGCCGAGGTGCCTACCATGAGGGCCCCCGTGGCCCTCCTGACCTCGTCGAGGTTCTCCACGAGCCGCACGATCTCCAACGCCCGTTTCCGGTGGGGATTGTACTGCCCGCCGAACCCCGTGAGCCAGTGGTCCATGATACGCCGCGCAAAGTCCAACTGACTCCGGTTTGGGTGAACGATATAGAGCGTATTGAGGCCGTATGTCAAGCATACTCTTGCACAATCGTGCAGGTCAAGGTTCGTCACCGCGCTCGCGATCTCGTTGCCGTTCTTGTCGAAGCAGGGCCAGTGCAGTAATCCCAGGGAGAGCATCAGTCCGTCCCTTCTTCCCTGTCCAGGGCCGGGGCTTTCCTGCCGGACCCGTCCCCCGGTGATGCCAGAAGGTCGGGCCTGACCGAACGGGTCTTGTCCCGTGCGGCCTTTTCCCGCCATAAGCGGATCCTCTCGTGATCACCGGAGAGCAGCACCTCGGGGACGGGCAGGCCCATGAACTCACTGGGCCTGGTGTAGTGCGGGTGCTCCAGGAGGCCCCGGTAGTGCGAATCGCCGGTATGCAGGCTGTCCTTGCCGAGGACCCCGGGAATGAGCCTGACGACGGCATCCGCCATGACCATGGCGGGGAGTTCTCCCCCGGTCAGGACATAGTCGCCGATGGAGAGCTCCTCGTCCACGAAGAGCTCGGAGACCCGCTCGTCGACCCCTTCGTAGTGACCGCAGATGATGGTGATCGATGGTTCCTTGCTCAGGCGCAGGGCGTCTTCCTGGGTGAAGGGCCTGCCGCGGGGCGTGGTGAGGATGACCCTACCCCTGTTTTCCAGGGTCTGAAGGGCCTGTGCAATGGGTTCCGGTTTGAGGATCATGCCCCCTCCCCCGCCGTAGGGGGTGTCGTCCACGACCCTGTGGGGGCCCAAGCCGAACTCGCGTAAAGGGATGATGTCGATGTCCGCGAGGTTCTTCGCCCGGGCGCGGGCGATGATGCTCTCCTGGAACACGCCTTCGAACATGCCGGGAAAGAGGGTGATGATGGAGATCCTCACGGTCTGTCCCGATGCATCAGTCCAGGAGGCCTTCCATGAGGGCCGCATCGATGACGATGCGGCCGCGCTCCATGGATATCTCCCTGACCACGTCCCTGGTGAGAGGGATCAGGCAGCGCTTTTCGCGGCCGACCTCGAGCACGTCGTTGCTCCCGGTGGCGAAGATGTTCACCACCTCGCCGATCGCGTTCCCGTCCATATCGAAGACCTCCATGCCGAGGAGGTCGCGCCAGTAGAATTCACCGTCGGGCAGGGCCGCGAGCTGGTCCCTGCTCACGTACAGGGTCTCCCCCCTGAGGTGCTCCACCTGGGAGATGTGGTCGAGCCCCTCGATGGCTATGATGGAACAGCCCTTTCTCTGTTCGACGGAGGTGAGCCTGACCGGTGTGCCGGTGAGTCCGATATAGAAATGGGAATAATGCTGAAAACTCTCTGACGTGTCGCCCAGCGGTGTTACCCGGAGCCTGCCCTTGAGTCCATGCGGACCGTTGATCCGTGCGATCTCCACAAGCTCCGGCATCGTATCTATTCTATGATCTCCAGCACCGCCCTCTTCTTCATCTTGGTGGATGCAGCGGTAAGGAGTGTACGCATGGCGCGTGCGGTACGCCCCTCCTTGCCGATTACCTTGCCGAGATCGGATTTGGCCACCCTGAGCTCGATGACCGAGGTCACTTCACCCTCGACCTCGGAAACCCTCACCTCGTCCGGATTATCGACCAGAGCCTTTGCGATCAACTCGATAAGCTCTCTCATGGAATCACCACCTCAGCGATATAGTGTAGATGCCCTAGAGTGAGTATCCTTTGTCCTTGATGAGCTTTTTCACTGCCGGAGAGAGCTGTCCGCCGTTGGCCACCCATTCCTTGATCCGATCCATCTTCAGGTTGATGCTTTCCGGCCTGAATTTCGGATCGAAATAACCGACTATCTCTATGAACCTGCCGTCGCGCTTGTTACGGGAATCGGTCACGACAACACGGTAATACGGCTTTTTTGCGGCGCCTCCACGGGTCAATCTGATGCTTACGGACATGTATCTTTTATCCCCCTTTGAGATATATGCGATCTAGTTTGCCACCCTTATATTACTTGTCGAAACGTTGTCAAGTCATTTATCCAAGAGCCTTTGCGGGCACCCGGGCCGACCGGAACGGCATGGGACGACACGCGGACGGCCGAGCCGAGTGTACGATCTTTCTCACCCTTACCGACGTGTCATTCCACGGACTTGGCGATGCGCAGGATCTCCATGGGGAGCTCCCAGTTGAGCTTCTTGAGCATCTTCGTGTCCACCAGGATCTTGAGGTCCTCCTGCTTGAGGATGGGCAGCGCGTCGGGCTTCGCCTCGCCCTTGAGGATCTTGACCGCCTGCTGGCCGGAGAGGGTGCCTATGTCCCCGAAGTCCGACCCCACGTAGAGGATCGCGCCGGGCACCTTCATGAGGGCGAAGCTGAAGGCCGGGATCTTGGTGTCGATGGAGAATTTTTCCAGCTCATGGCAGGCCTCGTAGTTCCTCAGGCCGTAGTAGGTGTCCAGGGGCACGGCAAAGGCCTCGACCCCCTTGCCCTGGAGCTCGGCCAGCGCCGGGGTGAGCTTGGAGTTCTTGTCGATCTCCTTGGAGACGACCGTAAGGCCCAGCGTCGGGGCGACCCTCTTCGCCTCCTCCACGTGGGCGATGCCGTTCTCGTCGTCGCTGTGGACGATGCCGATGGTCCTGAGCTTGGGGAAGGCCAGCTTCACGATGTTCAGGGCGTCCTTCATGTTCATGTACAGCGTCGAGCCGGTGAATCCCGGGCCCGCCTGGGTCAGGGATTTACAGCCCGCCGCCGTGGGTATGGCCACCGCGGTGAAGACGAGCGGGACCCCCGCACCGATGATCTTGTCCTTGGCGTACTTCGTGGACGGCGTCCCGATGGTCAGGGCCAGGTCCGGCTTCACGTCCGCGATGCGCATGGCCTCGGTCTTGATCTGCATGAGCACGCCCACCTTGCTCCACATGTTTGATTTCTCCATGTCGAACCCGATGACCTTGCGGCGGATCTCCAGATTCTTTCCCTGCACGAATCCGTTGCGTGCGAGCTCGGTGACGAAGCCCATATACGACTTCTGGAAGGGCTCGATATTGGTGACCTGGAGCACCTCCACCCTGATCTTTTTGTCCTCCGCGAAGCCGGACGACCAGAGAACGGCGGTCATGGAAAGGATACACGTTGCGACGACAAGGATCTTCTTCATGGCTATTTCCCCCCTCTCTTCAACAGGCCCCTGTGGTATGCCACCCAATCCATTCTATCCGATGGAAGTCTAAGCATAGATCGCCAGGTGAGTCAATGCGGTTGGAAAAGGATGCCCCCCATGAGCGGAGGCGGGATGCGGAAGCCTACCCCTTGTCCAGGTGTCTCTTCAGGAACTGTCCCGTGTAGGAGGCCTCCATCCGGGCGATCTCTTCCGGGTTTCCCCTGGCCACGACCCGGCCGCCTTCATCCCCGCCTTCCGGGCCGAGGTCGATGATGTGGTCGGCCGAACCTATGATGTCCAGGTTGTGCTCGATGACGACCACCGTGTTCCCCTCATCCACGAGACGGTGCAGGACGATGAGCAGCTTGTTGATGTCGTCGAAGTGCAGGCCGGTGGTGGGCTCGTCCAGGATGTACACGGTGCGTCCGCTGGACCGCTTGGAGAGCTCGCGGGCGAGCTTGGTCCGCTGCGCCTCGCCCCCGGAGAGCGTGGTGGCGCTCTGACCGAGCCTGATGTAGTCCATGCCCACGTCCACGAGGGTCTTGAGCTTACGTTTGATCCTCGGCACCGCCTCGAAGAACTCTAAGGCCTGGGCCACGGTCATGTCGAGGACATCCGCGATGGACCTGCCCTTGTACCTGATCTCCAGGGTCTCGTCGTTGAACCGGCGGCCCTGGCAGTGGTCGCACATGACATACACGTCCGGGAGGAAGTGCATCTCGATCTTGATGAGCCCGTCACCCTGGCATGCCTCGCACCTGCCGCCCTTGACGTTGAAGCTGAACCGTCCGGGCTGGTATCCCCGCACCTTCGCGTCGGGCAGCTGGGAGAAGAGCTCCCGGATGAGGGTGAAGACGCCCGTGTACGTGGCGGGATTGGACCTGGGGGTCCTGCCGATGGGGCTCTGGTCGACGTTGATGACCCGGTCGACGTGCTCGATGCCCGCGATCCCCTTGACGCTGACCGGCCGGATACGGGACCCGGACAGCACGGAGCTGAGGTAGGGGTAGAGGGTATCGATGACCAGGCTCGACTTGCCCGAGCCCGAGACGCCGGTAATGCAGGTGAAGAGCCCCAGGGGGATGTCCACGGTGATGTGCTTGAGGTTGTTCGCGTGGGCCTCCCTGATGCGGAGACAGGGGCCCTTCGGTCTCCTCCGGTGCTCCGGGGCGTGGATGCGCAGTCTGCCCGAGATGTATCTGCCCGTGAGCGACGAGGGGTCGTCCAGGAGCTTCGCCGGCTCGCCCTGGAAGACGATCCTGCCGCCCTGCTCCCCGGCTCCGGGGCCCATGTCGATGACGTGGTCCGAGCTCATGATGGTGTCCTCGTCGTGCTCCACCACGATGAGGGTGTTGCCGAGGTCGCGCAGGTGCTTGAGCGTAGCGATGAGGCGCTCGTTGTCCCGCTGGTGCAGGCCGATGGTGGGCTCGTCCAGGATGTACATGACGCCCATGAGCGCGGAGCCGATCTGGGTGGCGAGCCTGATGCGCTGGGACTCGCCCGACGAGAGGGTCCCGGCGGACCTGCTCAGGGTGAGGTACCCGATACCCACCGAGGCCAGGAACCCGAGGCGGTCCATGATCTCCTTGACGAGCCGGGAGGCGATCTCCTCGTTCTTCCTGCCCATCTTCAGACCCTTGAAGAAGGTGATGAGGTCGTCCACGCTCATGGTGGTGAGCTCGAAGATGTTCTTTCCCCCGACCAGGACGTGGAGGACCTCCTGCCTGAGGCGGGCGCCCCTGCAGGTCGGGCAGGTGAGGTTGTTGAGGAACCGGGAGATGTCCTCGCTGATCTCCCCGGTGTCGCTCTCGTTGAGCCTCCGGGTCAGGTTGGGGACCACGCCCTCGAAGGGGGCGGCGTAGGAGTCCTTCATGGGCCCGCCGTGGAGGATCGTGTGCCTGACGTCCTCGGGGAGCTTCCCGAAGGGCGTGTCCTCGTCGAAGTGCAGGTTCCGGGCGAGGTAGCGGATCATGCGGCTCGCGAACCTGCCCGGCGGCACCCCCCAGGGCACGATGGCGCCCTGGATCAGGGAGCGCTTCGGGTCCGGGACCACCAGGGCCGGGTCGATCTCCATGAGCACGCCCAGGCCGTGGCAGGTGCCGCATGCGCCGTGGGGGTTGTTGAAGGAGAACATCCGGGGGGATATCTCGGGCAGGGAGGTGTTGCACTCCGGGCACCCGTGGTGCTCGGAGTAGACCGAAGTCCTGCCCGACTCGTCCACGACGTTCAGGACGCCTCCGGAGAGCCTGCACGCGATCTCGATGGAGTCGAGGAGCCGGGTCATGACCCCTTCCCTGATCACGATCCTGTCCACCACCACCTCGATGGTCTGCTTTTTGTTCTTGTCGAGCTTCGGGATGTCCTCCATCTCGTAGTACTCGCCGTTGACGCGCACCCGGACGAAGCCCTCGCGGGAGAGACGATCGAAGAGCTTGACGTACTCCCCTTTCCTGCCCGTCACCATGGGGGCCAGGAGCACGACCTTGCGGCCTTCCCCGAGGTCGCCGACGGCCTGGGCCATCTGCTGGACGGTCATGGACTCGATGGGCCTGCCGCAGATCCAGCAGTGGGGGGACCCCGCCCGGGCGAAGAGGACGCGCAGGTAGTCGTAGATCTCCGTGACGGTCCCCACGGTGGACCGGGGGTTGTTGGAAGTGGTCTTCTGCTCGATGGCGATGGCCGGGGAGAGCCCGTCGATGGACTCCACCTGGGGCTTGGGCATCTGTTCGAGGAACTGGCGGGCATAGGCGCTCAACGATTCCACGTACCTTCTCTGCCCCTCGGCGTAGAGCGTGTCGAAGGCGAGCGTCGACTTGCCCGACCCGGAGACGCCGGTGACGACGACGAACCGGTTCCGCGGTATGCGGACGTCGAGGTCCTTGAGGTTGTGCTCGCTCGCTCCCCTGATGTCGATGAAGTCCTTCATGGGTGGTGGTCTTGCGGGGCCGCCTCAGCCGGGGCCCCCGTGACGGATGCTAGAGGAACACCCCGATGTAGTGGTCCGCCATGATCATGTTCAGCCAGTGCTCGAAGGCCTCCTTGCGGTACTTCTCCTGCAGGGCCTCCACGATCTCGCCCTTCACCTCTTCCAGGGGCCGTGCGCCCGTGACGCCCCGTTCCACGACCTCGTACACGAGGAAGTTCCCGTCGAGAAGGACCGGGCCAGCCGTTTCACCCGGCTTCACGGTCTCGAGGATCTTGTGGACCTCGGGTGCGAGGTCCTTCAGGGCGACCCAGCCGATATCCGGTGACCCGGAGACCAGGATATCCGAGTACGTCCCGGCCACCTCGTCGAAGCCCTTGCCGGACTTGAGCTCGGAGAGGGCCTTGTCGGCCTTCTCTTCGTCCCCCTTGATGAGGATCTGCTTGAGATGGACCGAGTCCGCACCGGCATACTCCTTCATTCCTGCATAATACTCCTGGACCATGGCATCGGTGATGACCACCCGGGACTTGACCATGAGGTCCATGAGGGTGGACTTCATGAGCAGGGACCTGGCACTGGCCACATCGATGTCCATGTCGCGGGCCATCTGTTCGGCATGCCTGAGATCCACGGGCTGGAACCCCATCCTCTTGTAGATCTTCTCCACCACGGCGTCCTCCACCATGATCTGGAGGACCTGTCTGGCAGTGGCTATGCTGTACTCCTTGGCGCCCAGTTCCTTCATCTTCTTGAGCACGTCCGAGTACATGATGACCGTGTCGTCCACCACGGCCACGATCCCGTCGATCATCTCCGCACGGGCGGGCCGGATCGTGGCCGCCAGAACAAAGAGTGCGGCAATGATGAGGATCCGCACGGCCGTGTAAGATCCCGATGTCATTCCGTTCGTGCTCAAGGGCCCGGTGCCTCCCGTTTTTTCAAGGATTTCGAACTCTATACAAGGGCATAGAGGATGTCGCGGATCTCGCCTGCCGGATCGGGGCCGGTGAGTCGGATCTCCATGACGCCTTCCGGCCTGAGCCTGCCGTTCTTCCGTTCGAGCAGGTCCTTCAGCCGTCCGAGGTCCATGATGCTATCACGGCTTACATACAACCTCAACACCTCATCGAACATTTCGATCTTCTTGGCGCGCATCCCCTTCAGGAGGTCGCGCACCTCGGAGATGAACAGCAGCGTCTTCACCGGCTGCGGCAGGGGACCGTAGAGGTCGGCCAGCTCGTCGGCGATGGTCCTCAGCTCGTCGATGGAGGCGGAGAAGAGCCTCTTGTACAGGCCGAGCCGCAGGTGCTGGTCCGGGCAGTAGTCCTCGGGGATGTACGCGTCGAGGCTGATCCTGATCTCCGGGTCGATCTCGGGCACGGTCTCTTTACCCTGGAGGTGATCCACCGCCTCTTTGAGCATCTCCTGGTAGAGCTCGTACCCGATGGCCGTCACGTGCCCCCACTGGGCCTTGCCCAGGATGTCACCCACACCCCGGATCTCCATGTCGCGCATGGCCATGTGGAACCCCGCGCCCAGGGACTCGTACTCCTTGATGGCGGCGAGCCGCTTGCGGGCGTCCCTGGTGATCTGCCCCACCTCGGGCAGCAGCAGGAGGCAGTAGCCCTTGGTCTTGGACCTCCCCACCCTGCCCCGGAGCTGGTAGAGGTCGGCAAGGCCGAACTTGTCGGCCCGGTTGATGATGATGGTGTTCGCGTTCGGGATGTCGATGCCCGAGCTGATGATGGAAGAGGTCACGAGCACGTTGGCGCTGCGGTCGAGGAACCCGGCCATGACCCTGTTCAGCTTGTCCCGGGACATCTGCCCGTGGGCGACCCCGACCCTGGCCTGGCCGCACAGCGATTGAATGTGCCGCGCCATGGCCTCGATGGTGGAGACCGTGTTGTGCACGAAGAAGACCTGGCCACCGCGGGCGAGCTCCCGGCCGACGGCCGCCAGGATGGCCTCGTCGTCGAAGCGGGTGATGGAGGTGTCTATGGCCTTGCGCTCGGCCGGGGGCGTCTCGATGACCGAGAGCTCGCGGAGCCCGGAGATGGCCATGTTGAGCGTGCGGGGTATGGGGGTGGCGGTGAGCGTCAGTATGTCCACCTCGGCGCGCATGGACTTGATGCGCTCCTTGTGCGAGACGCCGAACCGGTGCTCCTCGTCCACCACCAGAAGGCCCAGGTCCCTGAACTTCACCTTGCCCGAGATCAGGGCGTGGGTGCCGATGATGACGTCCACCCTGCCCGCCTCCAGGTCGGCCAGGATATCTTTGTTCCCCGAGGAGGCGCCCATGCTGGAGAGGGACTCGACCCTGACGGGCCACTGGTTCATCCTGTCGCGGAAGGTCAGGAGGTGCTGCCTGGCCAGCAGGGTCGTGGGGACCAGGACGGCCACCTGCCTGCCCGACATGACCGCGGCGAAGGCCGCCCGCAGGGCGACCTCGGTCTTGCCGTACCCCACGTCGCCACACACGAGGCGGTCCATGGGCCTCGTGGATGAAAGGTCGGCATAGGTCTCCTCCACGGCCTTGAGCTGGTCGTCGGTCTCCACGTAGGGGAACGCGTCCTCGAACTCCTGGATGACGGGGCCGGACGTGTCGATGGACACGCCCCGGGCGGCCTGTCTCTTGGCATAGAGCTCGAGGAGCTCCCCGGCAAGCTTGGCCACCGACTGGCCCGCCTTGACCCTGGCGGTGATCCACCGGGTGCCGCCCAGCCTGTCCACCGTGTAGTGGTCGACGTCGCCCACGTAGCGCTGGAGGAGCGACAGGCGGTATACCGGGACATAGAGCTTGTCGCCGCCGAGGTACTCGAGGAGCACGTAGTCGCTCGCGGTGCCGTCCACCTCCAGCCTCACCACGCCCTGGAAGATCCCGATGCCGTTGTCCCGGTGCACCACGGCGTCGCCCACGTTGAGCTGGGTGAACGGGTCGTAGATGGGAGGGCCGGACGGTCCCCTTTTCCTGCGCCTGCGCGCCCCGAGCAACTCCTCGGCGCTGAGCAGCGCCACGCCGACCGAGGGCAGGATGAACCCGGACGACAGGCCGCCTTCGATCAGGCGCACCCGTGAGGTGAACCCCGCGTTGCGCATGAGGAAGTCGGTGTCCGAGGGCTCCAGGCGGATGCCGCGGTTGGACAGGGCGTACGTGATGCGCTCGGTGAGCATCTCGGAGCTCGAGAAGATGAAGACATCGAGCCTGCCTTCGGCCAGGGAGGCGATGCGGTCGAACACGGCCTCGCTGCCCTTGCCGGGCTGCAGGCGGGGCTCCAGGGGCTGGAACCCGAGGGTGTCCCCGGGTGCGGCCGTGGAGGTGGAGACCCTCCGGCCGGACCCGTCCAGGCGTACCAGAAAATCCTCCCTGCTCAGGATCGTCTCGGCGGGGTCCACCGCGGCCCTGCCCAGGGCGGCGGCGCGTTCGTAACCGTGGTCATGGGCGTGGAAGCACTCGTCCCAGAGCGCTCCGGCATCGGCCGTGTCCGGTGCCAGCATGACCGTGCCGTGGGGGAGATAGTCGAAGATCGTGGAAGGCTTCTCGTAGAACAGGGTCAGGTAGGACTCGATGCCCGGGGTATGGATCCCCTGCTCCATGTCCTCGATGAGGAATCTGACCTTCTCCTCGCCGAGCCTGCGCATGAGGGGCCGGGCGTTCCTGATGAACCGGGGGTCCAGGATGATCTCGCCCGCGGGCAGCACGAGGGCGGATGCCACCCCCTTCCGGGTCCGCTGGGACTGCACGTCGAAGGTCTTGACCGCGGTGACCTCGTCGCCGAACAGGTCGAGGCGGACCGGGAACTCCATGCCCGGGGAGAAGATGTCCACCACCGAGCCGCGCATGCTGAACTGGCCGACGTCGTCGATGAGCGCCTCCCTGGTGTACCCCATGCGGACGAGCCTGCCGGCGAGGTCGTCCCGATCGGTCTCCATGCCCGGCTTCACGGTGATGCTGCCTTCGGCGAGCTCGGCGCGGGGTATGGTGTAGCCGAGCACGGCCTGCACGGGTGCCACGATGACGGCCCGGGCGCCTGAGGACAGCGCGTGCAGGGTGGCGATCCTGCGGGCCATGATCTCGCGGGAGGGGCTGTCGTCCTGGTAGGGCCTCACGTCGAAGGGCGGGAAGAGCATCACCTGGTCGGCGGTGAGGAAGCTCAGGAGGTCGTCCTCGGCCTGCTCCATGGCCTCCGGGCTGTCCACGATCCACAGCACGGTCCTGTGGTCGCGCCGGAGCATGCATGCAGCGGCAAGGGCCTGCACCGACGGCGGGAGGAACCCCACGGCATCCAGGGAACCGAGAACATCGATGACCTTACGCTCCAAGGGCACCCCCCAGGACGATGCGGCAGGGGTCGGAAGAGTCCCTGTCAGATCCCACGGCGAGCACGCCGGTTTTCGAGGCGAGGACGGGCCAGAAGGGCCGCTGGCTCCCGGGCACCTTCAGGGCGGACAGCACGTCCGCCACCCTGTTGCTGTCGGTCCGGTCGCCGGGCAGCCAGGAGCGCAGGGTGAGTCTTGCGTGATTTCCTTTGGGCATGACGATGCGCACGGCCGTGCGGATCTCGGGGATGTAGAGGTCCCCTCCCCTGGCCACCGGGTGCGCGTAGTACGGTCTCGGGGCCGTGAGAAGGAACACGAGCAGGTCGCCATCCCGGCAGACCCTGAGCTTTCGTCTAACCGTATGGGCCGTGGCGCTGCCCTCTATCACCTTGAGCACACGCTCGACCTCGGAGGCGTCCATGCCCCGCTCCTCGCCGGTCATGTCCGCGATGATGCGGATCACGAACCGCCTGGTCACGGCCTCGGGTGCGGATACGACATGGGCCAGGGAGAACGCCCGAAAGGCGGACCAGTCGATGGTCGCTGCCCGGCTTGTGAGCTCCGTTGCCATGGCGTCCAGGGCATCGCCTTCAAGGCGGGCGATGGATGCCAGGGAGGATACCGCCTCCGTGACCTTCGGGTTGATCCGCTGCATGGAGGGCAGGATGGACGAGCGGATGAGGTTCCGGGCCCGGCGGAGGTCCGTGTTCGAGGCGTCCTGGACGTATTCCAGATCGTTTTTTCTGGCATGGCCGCGGACATCGTTCCTCGTGATGTCGAGCATGGGCCTCACGATGCCGTCGTCCCTGCAATGCTCCATGCCGGAAAGCCCCCTGATGCCGGTGCCGCGGATGATCCGGTAGAGCACGGTCTCGGCCTGGTCGTCCTGGGTGTGGCCCGTGGCTGCGCAGTCGTAGCCGTGTTCCTTCATGCACTCGAGGATGGCCTTGTAGCGTCTCTGTCTGGCCTCCTCCTCGAGGTTCGGCGTGACCGGGTCCATGGAGAGATTTATGAGGTGGAACGGGACCGAGAGGCGGCGGCATATGTTCTTAACGAATTGGGCGTCGCGGGTGGATTCTTTGCCCCTCAAGCCGTGGTCCACGTGGATGACGCCGAGGCGCAGGTCGAGCAGTGGGGCGGCTCTGAGGGCAAGGTCGAGGAGCACGATGGAGTCCATGCCGCCGGACACGCACAGGAGCATGCTCTGGCCCCGTGTCACGCGGCAGGGGCCTGTGAGTGCGTCGAGAAAGATGCTCGTGATGTCGCGGCCGTGCATGGAGACATCCTTTAGTACCGGAGAATGCGGCGGTCAAGGTTTACGTGGGGGGTGGGACAGATTCGATAAATATGTCTTTGGGTGTATAAGTAGTTAACGTTATAGTGCTGTGTATGCTATATTAATAATAAGTAAACCATGGACGCGCTTATGGGGGGGGTGAATGTGCTTCTGTATTTGTTGCTAATATGCCCTAATACAAAAACCAGAATAATCAATATTTGTAGCGGAGACATAGTAATTGTTGGGCTAAAGGAGAATATATGAGCAATGGAGAACAACAACGCCTGCCTTTTATTCAAGAGGAAGAACCACCGGAGCCTTTATACCCTGCAGCGTTTTTACAGTCAGCTGGCACTGCGCCAAAGCTTGTTTCAGTAAAGATTGACGGGCTAAAAGGGTTTGATAGCGTATTCATTGAACTGCCTAGACTTGCAATGCTTACTGGACCGAACAATTCAGGAAAGTCAACAGTTCTTCAGGCAATAGCCCTAGGTTATGAATGTCTGCGTCGTTGTACAGATACAGCCCGCTGGCGATTGAGTTCATCTGGACGATCAGTGACTTCATTCGATTTCCTACCCGTAAATGAACCTCGAGATCTTTGGTATAGACAGGTCTGGAAAATATCACGTGAAACGGAAAGATATGTTCGCGTTTCACTTACCTTTGATCAAGGGCAGGTATTAGCATTCCGTATCCGTTTTCTATTTGGTCTTCTTAATATTGGGTTAGATTCCAGTGAAGGAAATATTTCCGATGAGTTTCTAAAATCAGTTTTAAAAAGCATGCCTGTGCTACTTCCTGCAACGCCTGGTCCTATAGCTCATGAGGATTACTTGACCCTTGCCAGCGTTCACCGTATGCTTTCCATGAGAGAACCAAGTAGAGTAGTACGAAATATTCTTACTAGAATTCAAACAGATGGTGATCGAGAAGCTTGGGCATTCGTTGATATTGTTATGAAACAATATTTTGGTGTTTCTCTTGCCGAAATAAATTTTGACGAAAAACGCGACCTAGAAATCAGAGCTCCTTTGGCAGAAGAAGACTTTTCAGTTGATATTGTTTCTAGCGGATCAGGAATGAATCAGATTCTGCAGTTGGCAACAATTATCGCTTGGACGAAACCCTCAGTTGTACTTTTGGATGAACCCGATGCACATCTTCATAGCTCGGTCCAACTTCAACTTTTTAATTTCTTAAGCACTCTGGTTGAAAGGTATGGAGTTCAAATCATTCTCTCTACGCATTCTCGTGACCTGATCTCTCAAGCTCCTCTTCAGTCGATTATTCCTGTTGATAAAACTCGCCAAGAACTGCGGCCACTCCAATCGATCGAACATCTACTCCTTGAATATCAACGTTACGGCAGCGTAACAAACGTAGACTTGGCATTACTTTATCAAACTAAACGTTGCCTGTTTGTTGAGGGTGGTACAGATATTAGCCTTCTTCCTCGGATTGCTGATCGATTAGGAGTAACCTTATTTTCAGGTCGTCACCAAGCAGTGATATTTGATTTCCGAGGAGTTGATAAACTTAAAATGCTTCCAGACCTTGTTGGATTGTTCTCCCGATTGGTTGGTGGAGCTTTGACATGGGCTGTTCTCAAGGATAGAGATGCTACATTACCTGAAGTAGCTGAAAGAATAACCACTGCAGGTAATGCTCTAGGCTCTCACATGTTTCATCAATGGACACAGTACAGTATAGAAAACCTACTTCTCGATGAGACACTAATCCAGCTTGCGATCCAAAGACGAACCGACTCTCCTTTTGATGTAGCAAATCTAAGGACTATACTTGATGAAATACTCGCAACTGTTGAGGATGAAGTCGCAGGAACATTTGTCACGAAGGCTCAGCAAGCTTATCGTGATTTTGAAATTGATGACAGGCCGTATGAAGCCGGAGCCGCTGCTGCAACTCGTTATTTACGCTCTCTTCAAGACAGAACACAGAAATTATCAGTTTATCCTGGCAAGAGAATTTTCGGTTTAATGGTGCAGAAACTTCAGGAACAACACAGAATAACACTTCGCATTACTGATCTTGTAGATGTAATAACTCGAGATAATTGCCCCAAGGAGCTGGCTGATTTTCTAGGCAGACTACAAGAAAAGTTTAAATAATATATCAATCCCAACTACTGCATCCAGGCGGACTCGGCAGCGCCGATGATGCCTACGTTGGGCTACTCAAAGTTACTTATGACAGAAAGAGGACAACAAATATTAATGCTTGCAAAAGCGATACAAAGCACATTCTCTACCTCTGAATGGACTGAGATTGGCTATATTACCTCTACTGATGAGTGGGTTGATAGACATCCTCGCCTTCTCCGAAGTCTCAGGTGGGGAGATGATGATTACAAGGGGCATGTTTTAGATGCTGTTAAATATATTCTCAATAGGGACCCTGAGAATCTTAGGAAATTGTTTGAATATGATCCAATTTCTAATTGGCTTAAGAGAAATGAGCAGGGTTTCTATGATGAGTTGTTTGCAGAAATCTTCGAAATGGAAGTACCTCTTGTAATACCAAGTACTTCAACCGACTCTGGCTTTGCTGCGCTTGCTGACGCCCAAGCCCTATTGCGGGGTAGGGGTCCAACAAGTGCTGTGGATCGGGTGCACACTGGCCTTCACGCTTTCCTCAAAGCAGTATGTGATCGAGCCTCAATTAAATATTCCTCTGATCCAACTGCTAATCAATTATTAAAGCTTTTACTGGAACAGCACCCGTCTCTAAGAAATTTGGGTCCACGTTCAGAAGATATAAGAAAGATGATTCGAACAAGCGCTTCCATTATAGATGCCATGGGCACTCTAAGAAACAATGCAAGCTTGGCACATCCAAATGAAGAGTTGCTAGGACATGATGAGGCATTATTTGTAATTAACCTCGCACGTTCTTTGATACGATTTTTAGATGCAAAATTATAGGATTCGTTCAGATAAAAGCCCAACCATGGCATGCAGCCAACGGCCTAAGGCCGCGGCTGATGCCCAGCGCTAGCCAGAAGAGGAATTGCTATGAGCGAAAATACTAGGGATATTCTCGAGAGCATATTCGCATCTGACACCGGATTCGACGAGATCGATCGCGTTGGTCTGAAGCAATCTCCAAGCTATGGTGAAGTATTTGAGTTTGCAGAACTCCTTTCTGAAAACCCTCGTGAGGAAGATTTGCAGGTTTTTGTGCGTGATCACCCTCGGTTCCTCACGAGCCTTCATGGATGGGCGGATGATCAAGTACTCGCATTAATTCCTAAGCCATCGATAGGAGGCCACTACTTTGCAGACTTTGGAATCCTCATATTCGGACAGGGCGGTTGTGGTATTGGACTAGTGGAGTTGGAGCCAGCCGATGCGGATGTATTTACAAAAACTCTCTCCCCGGCACGGAGATACCAAGGAGCCATAAGCCAGGTCCAGGACTGGAATCAGTGGATTATGCCGAACATGAATACCTTCGTCCGGGACATGATCGCGACGGCCAAGGAGCTCAAGAGGACTCCAGAGCACAGTGACAACGGTGGTTTTCGCACACGGGAAGTAGATCTTGTTGAAGCAGCCTGGAGATCGTTCGGCGGTTTTGAAAACCCTCGCGTCTATTTCACAATTATCATCGGTAGGTGGTCACGACTCTCCGACAAAGAACAATCTCGTCTAGTGTCCTTGAATCGAACAAATGGTCAGCTTTACTTGACGTATACATATGACCAGCTGATTCGTCGCGGAATTGAACGGCCCTTTGGCCACTGGTAGGGTCTGCGCTTGGCTAACAACAGCGTGAACAAGACGCTGGTCATTCTCCTTTAGCGTAGTTGGCTCGCGCTGGTTACGTGGGGGCCGTTATGCCCACTAAGGAATAAGTCATCCATGATAAACCTTGCGATATTTTGTGCAGATGTTGGCTCAATCAAGCTGAAGAAATTTGGCTGGGCTTCGGTGTTATCTGATGGGAACGAGATATCAGGTACGAAGATTGATGAGTTTGCAAACGAAATTGTTAAGCAGATCAATAATAAAACAAAAGTTGCTATTGGTTTTGAGTGCCCATTGTTCATTCCGGTACGGAGTGATCCTGTTGAGGTTAATTCTGCAAGAAAAGGTGAAGATAATAGGAGTTGGAGTGCTGGAGCCGGGACAGGCGCCTTAGCAACTGGCTTGGTTGAGATGCTATGGGTAATGAATGAAATATCAAGAATACTCGGTAAAAAACCAAAAGCAACTTTTCAATGGCCCAACTTTCTGGAATCAGAGTCGGTATTTTTTTGGGAGGCCTTCGTAGCATCATCAGCTAAAGGTGAAGAACATACTCAGGATGCGCTAATTGCGGCCACTCACTTCAAAGATTTATTGCCAGACCCCACAACGGCAAATGCAATTAAAGAAGCGGACGTATTTTCTCTTGTCGGTGCCGTAGCGTTGAGGGCTGGTTGGGCTAATAATATTACTATTCTATCTGAGCAATGTTTAGTAATTAAGCCATAACGACAGGCATGCAGTCAAATTAATACGAGAAACCATGAACGAAACAATATCAACCAGGCTATCCATGAATCGTCTTGAACTAATAGCAGCAACCCTTGATCATGTTTGCGCCGAACTGGAAGATACTGAACGGCTGGCATCAATACTAAAAGCTCAAATAGAGCCGGGGTGGCCACCAGGCGAGTATGACCGGAATGCCCAATTATTCTTTCGAGACCGTCTACAAGAGGGTGGTGCGGCAGTCATCGGATGGTATTGCTGGTACGCGATCAGACGAGGAAGTTCAGATCAGCCTTCGGTATTGGTGGGGGCAGGCGGATATTTCGGTCCCCCGAGCAAAGAAGGCGTTGTTGAAATCGGTTTTTCCATAATGCCCGTATGGCAAGGCTCTGGTTACGCCACTGAACTGGCCAAGGGGCTGATCAACAATGCCTTCATGGATAATCAGGTGCAAAAAATTATTGCCCATACGACACCGACGAACTCGGCATCGTGCAAGGTACTTGATAAATGTGGATTTAACTACATTGGCAGGGATGAGGAATCAGGCAATAATCTTTACGCGATCATGCGAAATTGAATGCATGACCAGCCACTCCAGCCGACGGCTGACCGGCATGAGGGTTAGGCTTCAGGCATGAAACTTATAAGGCCTTCTCTTGTCAATAAGTAAAACATCCCCGAGACGAAAAGATGATTTTCGTCGGCATTGTGTGTCTGCTGGCAAGACACAACCGAACAGGGAGTAGCTTTTCCCGTTCATCAATTTCGCTTTTTGCCGGCTGCTCTGACTTTGGTTTCATCAGCGGGTGCCAGGGAATCAAATCCTGCACCAAACACTTATCGAGGTTCACTGCATTCTTCTCGAAATGCATGAAGAATGCGGCCTGGAAACAATGCCGTTCTCCCTCGTGACGTCCCAGTCAAACGCCGGGGTGATCTTCTCCCCAGTTAGGTGCGGGCTCGGGTAAGGGGCAGAACGAATCATTCCATCTGACCCGGTGCAAGCGCAGGGAAGCTGATCGTTGTCGTTGGTGTATTTTATACAATGCCGATAAGCTTACTTGATAATGCGCATTATCAAGCCTATAATATGCGCATAAGGAGGCGGGCATGAACATCAATATCTTTAACCCCAAGGCACCAAAGAAATCTACAAATCTTAGTATAAACAGCGATCTTCTCGCTCAGGCCAAACAAGGTAACATTAATTTATCAAAAGCATTGGAGCAACGCCTTGTTGAGATGCTGCTGGAGGAAAAGCGCTGCGAATGGAGAGAAGAAAATAAAGAGGCTATTGATGAATATAATCGCCGAGTGGAAACTTCAGGAGTTTTCAGTGATCATTTGAGGAACTTTTAATGGCACAGTTTGATGTATACGAAAACCCAAACGAACATACAAAGAAGAATGTCCCTTATCTTCTCGATCTTCAAGCCGACCTCCTCAACCCTATTGCGACACGTGTTGTGGCGCCCCTTGTAAGTGTATCGGCAAAGGGTAAGCCGATAGAACATCTCAATCCGGAGTTCCAGATAAAGCGAAAGACCGTATACATGTCTACCGCAGAATTGGCCGGTGTCCCTGTTCGCGCATTGGGAGAAAAGGTCGGGACCCTCAAAGATCAACGTCAGATTATTATTGCAGCTCTCGATTTCTTGTTTACAGGTTTTTAAAAGCATCGAACAACGACATCTGCAATGAAATGCCTTTATCATACATGAACCATAACAGCCCAAGAGAGGCCTTCAGACTGATGCCGGCTAACACCTGCTGTATGTTTCAGGCAGATATTGATAGTCATGGTCGATGTGCTACAATGTCTTGCCATAAACACCCTGACTATTAGACTGCCAAAGGATTCAAAAGATGATCTCCAAAGGCTCAGCGAAGAGCAGAGCAAACCCGTCAGTGACATTGTAAGAGAATCCATATCTTGATATGATGTACAGAACGATGTACGACAATGTGCATTGCCAGGAAGGTGTCCCATAAAGACCGTCTCATTCACTGAATTCAGGAGAAATGCATCAAAACTTTTCTCAGATGTAGAGCGTGGCGAAACAATTCTTGTTATAAGACACGGGAAAGCAATCGCCGAGATCAACCCGGTTTCGGATCAGACCAAGACCCCATCGTGGAAAAAACAAGGACTGCGTCTTTCCATACAAGGGGCAGAGCTTTCTTCGACCATCATTGAGGAACGGGAACGTGAAGACGTTCTTTGATCCTCCTTGTTCGCAAAAAGGTACATAGAAGAGAAAGGCAGCAATATGGATACCCTTCACATATCCTGTGCTCTCGAATGGGGCGCAGACCTGTTTGTTTCTTCCGACAGGAAACAGCTCCATGCTGTCGGACAGGCGGGTATTCGTCTGCTCAGGCCGACCATGGTATGCAGGCCGAAGCAGGAAGTCTCCCGTGCTGCTGTGCCTGCCATCTGGGTATACAGACTTTTGACAAAGGATAAACTTGTTTATACTATATGCTCATGAAGACAACGATATCGATTCCCGATTCGGTCTTTAAGGCTGCTGAAAAATTCGCACAGAGGGTCGGTATATCGCGGAGTCAACTCTTTACCGATGCTGTAAGGAAATACTTAAAAGATCACGAGAACGAGTCGGTCACTAAAAAGCTCAACAAGGTTTATTCCAAAGAATCCTCCAGCCTGGATCCTGTGGCTCATCACCTCCAGTATTTATCCATCCTATCGGTGCTTTCCCTGTGAAAGACGGCCTGGATCGATTTCACCGATGAACGTTCTCAAGAGATGTAGCTTATATCGTAACTATTTTGATATTCATATGATGAGGAGGTTACATGCGACATACATCTTTTACATGTCTGCTTGTTATTGCCATGGCTTTCATTTCCACTGCATGCAGCAGCGGAGGCTCTGATGATACAACCCAGAATGATGATCAGGAGATAGTTAAGTATACACAGATAGATACGAGTGGAAATTCCGTTAATGAAGTGATCCCTTCTGCAAAAATCACCAGTCATGAATTGATCATGCAAGCTCTCGACAGCAGTTGTGCTTCCGCATCACTCGCGACAATTCTGAAATATTCTTTCAATGAAGATGTTACCGAAGAAATGGTGGTGCAAGGAATCCTCACCTATGGCGACGTCGATGCAATGACCCAACAAGGGACTTTCTCGCTTCTGGATATGAAGATGTATCTCGAAGCTATAGGATATACAGCAGCAGGCTACAGAATAGTTGATGGTATATCGCTGAGCCAACTTCAACGTGATGACTTCGACTCCATAGCTCAAGTAACCATCATTCCCATTGAAATAAGTGATTCAACTCGATTAGTCGTATTCAGGGGGTATGACCAGGACAACATTTACCTCGGTGATCCGTCAATGGGTAATATCTGTATGTCGATCCAGGATTTTGCAGATGTCATTTCGGATAATGTAATCTTTGTCGTTGGCCCCGGAGATACCGCCCAAGGGGAATCCTGCATCCTGTACAAAACAGAACCACCAAGGCAGGGTATGAAAATCATCGATAACGCTTCTCTGGCGGAAATATTATAATCACTTTATGCACTCCCTATGAACTCATCCATGCTTGAGATTGCCCGCGCCGAGCTGCGGGAGCATTCCGACGAATCGGACGCCGTTATCCTGCAGCGGTTCTTCAAGACCGGCCCGGGTGAATACGGAGAAGGCGACCGGTTCCTCGGCGTCCGGGTCCCTGCCACCCGGAGCGTTGCCCGGAGATACGGGGATCTGCCCATGGCCGACACGCTGACCCTGCTGAGGTCCCCCATCCACGAGGAGCGCCTCCTGGCCCTGATCATCCTTACGCAGAAATACCGGAAAGGCACTCCAGGCGAGCAGTCGGAGATCTACAGGGAGTACCTGAACAACACCCGATACATCAACAACTGGGACCTGGTGGACGCGTCTGCCGAGCACATCGTCGGGGCCCACCTGACCGACAGGCCCCGCAGGCCGCTTCATGCGCTCGCTCGGTCGGACTGCCTGTGGGAGCGCAGGATTGCAATAATATCCACCTTCCGGTTCATCAGGAACGGCGAGTTCGACGAGACGCTGAAGATCGCGGAGATGCTTGTTGCCGATGCCGAGGACCTGATCCACAAGGCTATTGGCTGGATGCTGCGGGAGGTCGGCAAGCGGGACCGAAGCGCGGAGGAGTCGTTTCTGAAGCGGTACTATCAACGCATGCCGCGGACCATGCTGAGGTATGCCATTGAGAAATTCCCCGAGGATCTCCGGCAGCAGTACCTGAACGGCACGGTGTAATACGGCTGCGAACGTCCTCAGCCGCCGGTGATGCCCACGTAAGAGGGAAAATTGTGATGAAACAATGAAGCCCCCCAATTGACTTTATAAATGGCGGTGTTATTATATTGCCGGCAGGGTGGCACATCCTTTCAGAAAACCCATCCATCATCAAGTATCTGCTTCCCTGAATAGATCTCCCTGGGGCACTTTCAAAGGAGGTGGATGTATGAAGATCCGTTTCGTTCATTCCAGGTCCCTCGGCATGGTTCTGTCGCTTTGCATGCTGTTCCTCGGTTTCTCGTGCGGCGGAGGCGGCGGCGGAGGTGATGGCTCTGAAGCAGAAGAGACGTACCTGAACGAGTATGACTTTCTTCTCGATCTTGATCTCCAGGGGGAGGATGCAACACAGTTCCAGATAAGCACGGTCACCGGAGGAGGTTCCCAGGTCGTTGTCGGCTTCTGGGGGCTGCCGGGAAACCCGCTTGGGTCTGATTTGCTCGGTACCATGGGGCTCGCTGAAGAGAACGATGAAACCGTCGTTACATCGATGACCGTCAAAGAAACGACCATATTCCTGGTCAGTGTTGCCGTTGAACCCTTTGATGTCGATCCCTTCCTGCTCGAAATCGATGTTATCGATCCGATTGAGTTCGCCGTCGGCGATGATCCTGTCCATGGTGGTTTCATAGTGGACAGTGGTAAGGACAACAATGGCGACGGGGATACGGATGACAATGATCTTATCAGGGTCAGCTTCGATGAGAACCTGGTGGACCTCCAGTTGGGCAGCAGTGCGGTGGACACGTATTCGATGGATGACTTCATGGATCTTCTCGACGGTCTGGACCCCTCCCCGACCTGGGAAGAGCAGGCGGCCGCCGCTTGCGCCTCGCTCGAGATGCTCGTGTACGAGGTGAATTTCATCGCGGGCATGATCACGAAGATTGAGAGCGAAGAACTCGGCACCCGATACGGTGACTCGAATGCAGGGTTGTCCGGCTTTGACACGTATTTCGACCCCGATCCCACGGGAGGGACGTTCTCGCTGACCAGTGCGAGTGGCACCGTCGAGCCTGGTGCAGACTTCCTGGTGGTCTATGACCGCTACTGGAAGGATGACCCCGGTGATGACGTCGATGTCCTGATTGACGGTTCTGTGGCCCTCAATGGCTACTTCAGGACCGATACGGACGATGTGATCACTGAGGTAGGGTTCGCCTGGGGCGATGATACGACCGGCGTGTTCTATGGTGAAGATGGCCTTGCTTATTATGAAACCGAACAGACGGGCACCAGCGGCACCCCGGTCGAGGACCTGTGGTGGACCCGTACGGTGTACGGCAGTTATGCACTGATCTTCATTGAGCCTTAACCTGAGCTCCTGGCGTACGGTATCATGACATCGTCCGTGTTTTTTGACAGCACCTCACCCGGGAGCCGTTCCGCGATCCCGGGCGGCACGGGTTCGAGGTCGTAGTCCAGCCTGATGACGTTGCTGTCCACGGCCGCGTCCATGTGGAGGTCGAGCTTGCCGAAGACCTTGAGCATCCTGAAGTTCTCCTCCCAGACATAGGCGCGAAGCACCCTGAACCCGTGGATGCGGGCGATCTCCGCCATGGTCCTGAGCAGGTAGCTGCCCAGGCCCAGGTTCTGCCAGGCCGGATTCACCATGATCGCGAACTCGCAGGTCTTCCGTTCGGTCTCCTCCACCTCGTGGCAGATGTGGGAGATGGCCGCGATGCTCCTGGTGCTCCCCTCCTCCACCTCGGCCACCAGGGCCAGGGAGTCGCGGTAGTCGCAGCTCACCATCCTCTGGGCCTGCCGGTGGTGCAGCGAGGTGAGGCGGATGTGGAAGCGGTGGAACTTCTCGTCGCTGCTCAGGGAGTAGAAGAGGTTCTGCACGGCGCGCTCGTCGGTGATCTTGACCGGGCGCAGCAGCACCTTCTTCCCGCCGAAGACCTGCACATGCTCGTACTGTTCGGGGTACGGGACGTCTTCGGGCGGCAGGACCTGGTCCTGGAAGACGTAGTTCAGCCGCTTGGCCTCCTCGAGGAGCCAGCCTCGGTGCTTGGGGTGGGCTATGGTGATGAGCTCCAGGACCCGTTCCCGGATGGACTTTCCGAACAGGTTCACGCTGCCGTACTCGGTGACCACGTAGCCCACGTCGATCTGGGTCGTGAAGACGCCCATACGCGACTCGGTGAACCGGGGGACGATGCGGGAGATGCTCCCGTCCCGGGACGTCGAGCGCAGGGCGATGATGGACCTGCCTCCCTCGGTGAGCCGGGCGACCCGGTTGAAGTGGGGCTGTCCCAGCGCCCCGAAGTGGGCGCCCTTCTCGCCGAGCGCCACGCAGGACTGCCCGGTGAGGTCGATTTCCACGGCGCCGTTGATGGCCACGAAGGGGGCCAGGGACAGGATGTTGCGGGTGTCGGTCACGCGCTCGAGCGGGGCCATGGTGATCCTGGGGTTGCGGTCCACGAACCGGAAGAGCTCCTCGCTCCCGATGCACAGGGAGGCGGTGACCGGGTTTCCCTCGGGTATGACGCCCGTGCGGACGAGGTCCATCACCGAGTCCGTGATGATCTCGGAATGGACGGACAACCCCTTCTTGCCCTTCATGGCCTTCAGCGCGGCGTCGGGTATCCTGCCGAAGCCGATCTGGATGGTGGATCCGTCCGTCACGAGCCGGGCCACGTGCTCTCCGATCTGCCGGGTCTCGTAGTCGTGTTCCTCGGGGTCGCACTGTACGAGCGGTTCGTCATGCTCCACGATGTAGTCCACCTCGGACAGATGCACCAGGGAGGGTCCGCGGGTGAAGGGCATGCGGGCATTGACCTGCGCCACCACGACGTCGGCACAGTCGATGACCGCCCGCATCACGTCCACGGTGACGCCCAGGCTCATGTTGCCGTCGGCGTCCGGCGGGCTGAGCTGGACGAGCGCCGTGTTGATCCTGATGGCGCCCTCGCGGATCATCCGCTCGAGCATGTCCGATGACAGGGGGATGTGGTCGGTCTTTCCCAGGGAGAAGGGCCCCGACATGCCGGGGGACACGAAGAACGAGTGGATGCGGAAGCGGTCCCCCGCTTCCCCCCCGAAGTCGGAATAGGATGACAGCGGTATGGTGGTGAAGACCTGGACGTCGTTCAGAAAAAGGTTGTCGAGAACGAGCGATCGCACCAGATGCTGCGGCTCAGCGCATCCCGACTCGATGAACATGCTGGAACCGGGATGGACGATTCCCTGGATTTCCTCTGCCGAAACCCTCTTAGGCTCGTACCCTTCCATGGCAATCACACCCCCTCCCCGCCCCCAGCGGCAGTGCCTGCCGCTCCCCCGGGCGGATGGTAAAGGCGATATGGAGGTCGTATCGTCATTTGCTCTGCCATTTATAAATTAAAAACTTTCAATTCACGACCCGGGAGAGATTCCTTGACACGGGTTCCCAGAAAGATATGATGGGCCGCACGGAGAGAGACACCCATGAAAGCGCTGTACGCCAGCGACCTGCACGGAAGGGTCAACCTGTACGAAGAGATGATCGCCCTGGCTTCGAGCAGCGGGGTCGGGGTCGTCATCCTCGGCGGCGACCTCTTTCCCACCGTGATTCCGAATCCCCTGGCCCTCATCGGCGGCAGCGCCGATTTCCAGGAAGACCTCAAGGGACAGTTCCGCTTCGTGGAGGACTACCTCGTGCCGGCCATGCGCGCCTTTCTTGAGGCACACCCCGGGGTGCGCCTCGTGTTCACGCCGGGCAACCACGACTGGATCCCCGTGGTGAAGCGGTTCGGCGAGCTGCTGCCCGAGGGCCTGAACATCCATGGCCGGACCGTCTCCTTCGACGACGTGTCCGTGTTCGGGTACGCATGCGTCATCGACTCCACCTTCTGGGTCAAGGACTATGCACGCAGGGACCTAAGGGACGACACGTACGTGGCGAGCAGGTTCGCCATAGTGAGCGATACGGACAGGCTGAAGGCAAGCCCTGACGGCGAGTATGCGCTGAAGAAACCGAGCATGGAGGAGGACCTGGCAGGGGTGAGCTTCGAGCATCCGGACCGGACCATCTGCGTGTTCCACAGCCCGCCGTACGACACCGGGCTGGACACGCTGCACAACGGCAGGCCCATCGGGTCGAGGGCGGTCAGGGCGTTCATCGAGCGGACCGGGCCTCTCCTGAGCCTGCACGGGCATATCCACGAGGCCCCGTACATGTCGGGGGTCTATTGGACACGCATCGGGCGGACCGTCTCGGCGAACCCGGGCTACGGACCCGATGCGCTCCACGCACTGCTCTTCGATACCGGCGACCCCGCAGGCACGATCACCCACACCCTGTTCGGGCCCGGCGCACCGGGCAGGGACCTGTGCGAGCGGATGCCCGAGCGCCGCATGCGCAAGGTCAAAGCGTTCTTCATGGAGACGGTGCTCAAGGGGAAGACATAGGGCGACACTCCGGCCACCCGCCGCACACGTCACGGACAGCGAGAGAGACAGCATCGGGAAATAACGACGTGTCGAAGCTCATCGATGAAGGCGTAAACAGGACCATCGTCAGGATGGCCGTGCCCATGCTTGCGGGCACGTTCGCCATGAACACGTACCAGCTCACCAACGCATGGTTCGTGTCCCGGCTCGGCACGGACGCCCTGGCCGCCATATCCTTCACCTTTCCCGTGGTCATGCTCCTCATGTTTCTCACCCGCGGGCTCGGTAGCGGCGCCCTGACCCTCGTGGCGCACGCCCTGGGAGGAGGGGACAGGAAAAGGGCCGCCGCCCTGACCACCCATGCCCTGATCCTGGCCGTGCTCTTCGCCGTGGCGATAGCCGTTATCGGCCTGATCACCATCGTTCCCGTTTTCTCCAGGCTGGGCGCCTCCGGAGAGGTGCTCGACCTGACCGCGCGCTACATGCGGACCTGGTACCTGGGCGCCGTGGTCATGGTGCTCCAGATGGTCGTGTCGGACATCATCATCAGCACGGGCAACACGAAGGCCGTGAGCCTCCTCATGGTGGGCAGCACGGTGGTGAACGTGTTCTTCGATATGGGGCTCATCTTCGGCATGTTCGGCATGCCGAGGATGGGCATCGTGGGCGCCGCCTGGGCGACCATCCTCGCCCAGGGCTCCGCCCTGGCGGTGGCCGTCTACATCCTTGCCCGCAGGATGAGGCTCGTCGACCCCGTCACCCTGGCGCCGGGGCCGCTCCTGAGGTCATGGGGCGGGATCCTGACGTTCGGCGTTCCCGGAGCCCTGGGCATGATCCTGACCCCCATCTCCGCCGCGGTCATCACGAGGCTCGTGTCAGGCTACGGCAACGCTGCGGTGGCGGCCACGGGCGTGGCGAGCAGGATCGAGATGTTCGCCTTCATGGTGCCCATGACCGTGGGCATGTCGCTCATCCCCTTCGTGGCGCAGAACTACGGCGCGGGAAGGCTGGACAGGATCAGGCGGGCGCGGAGAGGCGCCATGACCTTCGCGGTCCTCTACGGGGTCTTCATCGGGGTCCTGTTCATCGTCTTTGCCCGGGACATGGCCCGGATCTTCTCGGACCAGCGGGACGTCATCGACGTCCTGAGCTCCTATATCCGCATCACCTGCATGGGGTACGGCATGCTGGAGGTCCACCGATACGCAGGGTTCACCATGACGGGGGCCCATGAGCCGGTGAAGGCGACCGTGCTGAACGTCATCCGCGTGGTGGTCCTGCTCATCCCGCTCTCCGTCGTGGGAGGCACGCTCTTCCATCTGAAGGGGATCTTCATGGGGAGATTTGCCACCGACATCCTGGCCGGCCTGGTGGGGATCTGGTGGACGGGAAGGATGCTCTCGGAAAAAGAGAGATCCGCGGGAACTCAGGCAGGAGGCAGTGCGTGATGCCCGGCCCCGGTCCTGATGAAGTCTTCCTGCCGGTAGTCCAGCACCTTCCCGATGAAGCGGGTGTTCCTTTTGGAGTAGAGGTCGCTGAAGAATCTCCAGCCCAGGGATGAATCGATGGGCACCACGGCCATGGAAGCACAGGCGGGACAGATCTTTTCCCGAGTGATATGTCTCCACAGCGTATACACGATGCCGGGCACGACCATAAGGAGCCAGAGCGCGACCTCGGTCCGAAGGGATCCCTTCACCCTGTACCCGGGTGTGGAGATGAGCCAGCACGCCTTGCAGATATGGAGGGATGCCATGGGGATATTCCTGCTCCAATCCTAAGTGGTGCTCCATTATAATGGGCGGTTTATAGCTTGTCAACCAATTGATATTATTTACAATAAGTTACGCGATGAGGATGGGCGGGTCGATTGCCCCGTAATCAGGACCATTGACGGCAATGAATCCGGTGTACCGGTAATGTCTCGGAGGGGGGGTATTCATTCTCTGAAGGGAAAGAGACTTGCAGATTCTTTGCATTCAATCCTTTTCGTTGTCCAGGCCTGCGTCCTTCAGTGCCTTTCTGGCACAGCTGGGGCAGTAGCCATGGGAAAACCGGGTATCAGAATGCTGCATGATGTACGTTTCAATGTTCTGCCATTCACCTTGCTGGTTGCGGATCTTCTTGCATTGGGCGCAGATGGGGAGGAAGGCCTCGAGGACCTTGATCTCGGAAAGCGCCTGCCGCAGCATCTCCGTGGATTTCCGTTCACGGACCAGCAACTCCCGTATCCTGAACACCGACCACCCTATTGCGAGAAAAGAGACGAGACGGGTGGTGGTGTTCCAGACTGCATGAAAATGCGAGGCGCTCTGGTGACCCGATAGGAAGTCGACGCTGAACCATACCAGGGCGCTCAGCACGGCCAGGGAGGCGGATGATGCCAGTCCGAGGTACCATGCGCCGACCGATACGGGTATGAAATAGAACACGAAGAAATTCAGCTCGTATCCGGTCAGCCAGTCCGCTGTCCCGATGATGAGAACACCCAAATACGCAACAACCGCCCACAGCCACAGCGGAACTTGTCTGTTCATGCTATTTTCCACTCCTTCATAAGCCTGATGGCGGACCATGTACGAAGGGCAACAACATACATGAGATATGGTAATCCATCCGATCGAGAGTGCAAGCTCTGATACCTGATTTTTTAGCGCGGTAATTGATGAACGTGGTGCTGTTGAGAATTTGCATTGAAACGTGCGATGTTCCCCATATAATGCATCCCATGCGCATCCTTGTCATAGAGGACGAAAAGAAGGTCGCAGAGTTCATCCGCAGGGGACTTCGTGAAGAGGGGTATGCGGTGGACCTGGCCCGTGACGGAGACGAAGGCCTCGACATGGCAGAGGGCGCGGAATACGATCTCGTCCTGCTCGACATCATGCTCCCGAAGAAGGACGGGTTCCGGGTCTGCGAGGCCGTGAGATCGAAGGGGCTCGACATGCCCATCCTGATGCTCACCGCGAGGGACGACGTCAAGGACAAGGTCAGGGGGCTCGATGCAGGGGCGGACGACTACCTCACCAAGCCCTTTGCCTTCGAGGAGCTGCTGGCCCGCATCAGGGCCCTCGTGAGGAAGAGGTACCAGCGCACGGACGCGCGTCTCAAGGTCGCCGACCTCGTGCTCGATCCTGTCATGCACAGGGTGACGCGGAACACCGGCGAGATAAGGCTGACGGCCAAGGAGTACGCCCTCCTCGAATACCTCATGCTCAATGCGGGGACCGTGGTCACCAGGACCATGATCTCCGAGCACGTATGGGACATCAATTTCGACACCTTCACGAACGTCATCGACGTGTACATCAGCTACCTGCGTAAAAAGATCGACCGGGACAGCGAAACGAGGCTCATCCATACCATCAAGGGCAGGGGCTACATGGTGAAGGAAGGCACGCCGGACGATTAGAAAAACACCGTGATATCAAAGGGATCGACATTCTTCAGGTCCATCAGGTTCAGGTTTCTGGCCTGGTACGGCCTCATTCTGGCGGCGACGTTCATCCTCTTCAGCGTCGTGCTCTTCGTGGACCTCCGCAGGACCCTCTACGACAAGCTCGACGATGTGCTCCTGTCCAGGGCCGAGGGTGTGGCGCAGTCCATCAATACCTACTGGGAGACGGAGAAGGTAGAGGGGCTGCGCAGGGGGGCGAAGAGCAGCCTGTTCAGCAAGATCAACAACGCGAACTTCGTCAAGATCGCAAACCGGTGGGTCGACGAGCGGTCCGACGACCCCGAGCTCGTGGACATCATGGTCCAGATATACACCCACGAGGGCAGGCTGATCGCGTACTCGAGGACAGCGCCGTTCAAGGTCCGCCTCTCGGAGCGTTCCCTCGAACGCATCAGAAAGAAGGGCGCAGTCTACCAGAACCGCTCCGTGAAGCTGACCTCAGGCCCTTCTCAGGACCTTCGCACCCTCATCTATCCCGTTCTCGAAGGGAAAGCGGTTTCCTACATCGTCGAGGTGGCCAGCCCCCTGACGCATGTCAGCAACGCCCTGGACAGGCTCAGGTTCCTCCTCTTCCTCCTGCTGCCCGCCACGGTCATCATCACGGGCCTGCTCGCAGGGGAGTTCCTGGCGAGCATCACACTCAAGCCGCTGAAGGACATGATCGCGACCGTACAGGACATCACCGCCGAGCGCCTGGATCAGCGTCTCCACGTGCCCGCCTCCAAGGACGAGATCAGGCAGCTTGCAGACACCTTCAACGAGATGCTGGACAAGATCGCGGAGTCGATCGCCTCCCAGAGGCGGTTCATCCATGACCTGTCCCACGAGATGCGCACCCCGCTGACCATCCTGAGGGGGGAGCTGGACGTGGCCCTCAAGAGGGACAGGTCGCCGGACCAGTACCGGGAAACCCTGCAGAGCAACCTGGAGGAGATAGAGAAGATCAGCCGCATCCTCGACGGACTCCTGGTGCTGGCCAGGATCGAGAACGAAGAGCAGACCCTTGAAAAAGAACCCTGCGATCTGGTCGGTCTGGTGAGGGACACCCTGGCCGACATCGAGGTCCTTGCCGGGCAGAAGGCCATCGAAGTGGACTTCAGATCCGAGGGGGAGGCCGTCGTCCCCGTGAACCGGGAGAAGATGCGCCGGGTGCTCATCAACCTCTTCGACAATGCGGTGAAATACACCGCGCCCGGAGGGCTCATCACAGTCGTCGTCTCCCCCGGCCATGAGGCTGTGGACATCGCGGTGCGCGACACCGGGGCGGGTATTCCCGGAGACGAGCTGCCGCACATCTTCGAGAGGTTTTATCGCTCCGAGGGCTCCCGGAACGGCAGGGGATTCGGGCTGGGCCTCAGCATCGCCAGGACCATCGTCCTGGCGCATAAAGGCACGATCACCTGCGAAAGTACGCCGGGCCGGGGAACGACCTTCACCGTTACCCTGCCCGTCTAGAACCCCCATGCTTTTTCCTGCATGAGAAAATTCTAATCCTCCTTTAACGATGCCTTAATGGCTCCTGGTGTAGGAACAGGCCATCAAGAAAAATCCATAAGGAGGATTTACACATGAAGAAAATGTTCGTCGGTTTCATGGCAGTTCTGACACTGGTCGCCTTCACGTCCATGGTGTTTGCAGCCCAGGCACCCAAGTCCGATCCTGCAAAGGTGGTGGTGAAGGACCTGTATGTCACCGGGTCCATCGTGAAGATCGAAAAGGCGAAGAACGAGATCGTCCTGAAGGAAGCGAGCGGCGAGAAGACCTTTATCGTCAAACCGGCCGAGCTCGACAAGCTGACCGTGGGCGAGAAGGTGAGGCTCGAGGTGAAAAAGGGTACCAACAGGGCCGAGAAGATCAAGGCACTCGTGGAATAGCAGCATCCAGGGGTGACGCATGAAGAGGGTGGCGGCCATTCTCTGTGTCTTCATAACACTCTCCACGGCATGTGGCGGAACGGATTTCCCCATGGCCGGACACAGGGGGCAGGCCCCCTCTTCCCTTGAACGGGAATCGGACGGTACCGCTCATCAGCTGGAAACAGCGGGACGGATAGAGGAGGTGACCCGGGCGGAACCAACAAAGGCCATCCTGCCGAAGATCTCCATTCTGGGGACCGACGGCAGAGAGCACACCTTCCTTATCCGCCCGACCACCACGATGTACGGACCCGACTGGAAGGCGATCTCCTTGAGCGGGCTTTCCAGGAATCAACAGGTGAGAATACGCTATATCGCACACAAGGACGGGTACATGATCGCCCTGTCCATCAGGCCGGACCGCTAGGGTCGACATGAGAAGATGAGATACGGGATAGAAGGAGGAGAAGAAGGGGAGCTGATGAAGGCTTAGCCTTCATTGGAAAGGACATTCCCCTCCCGACTACAAGGGAACATCAGAATTGTAAAACTTTGTGCCGGTTTCCCTCTTCGGGATACCGGCGCCCTTTTGTCGATGAACCGCAGGGTCTCATGCGCGGACATCCTAGGGGGTGTCTTCGGTATCGGATTTCTTTGGCCCTGTCGCCTTGAATTTCTTCACGCATTCATCGCATATGCCGTGGCTGGACCTGAGCGACTGGCTTTTCTGGATGTATTCTTCGAATCTCACCCACCGCTCATCCACCCATACCTTCCTGCACCATGCGCAGACCCTGAGGAACCGCTCGACCTTCCGCGCCCTGTACTGGATGATGATGGTGGCGGTTATGACGAATGCGGCGACCACCAGGATCGAAACGGTTTCGAAGAGGTATTCCTCGATCCGGTAAGGTGTCCGAGGCGCTCCGAGAAGGGCGTGGGGCAGATCCACAAATTCGTCGAGCCATAAAACCAGTAATACCATGCCGAACAAGACGGCCTCTCCGATAACGATGGCCCAATCTCTGGTCCTGGGGTCCATAGGGATGTGGATTCTCCTTTGCTGGGAAGAAAGGCGCGATGGAACGTCACACGCCTGCAGGGAGCATATCATGAGAACGAGGGGGGCTCACAATAAAAATATCGCCCTCCCCTCTTGAAACCGGTGCCCCGGAACCACATTTAAAGAGCACACGCACTTCAAAAAATCCTCTTCAGGGAGCCGCAATGGCTCCCCCTTTTTTTATCCCAAGGATGCGACCCGGCGGACAGGAGAGTCATCCGAGAGCTGCCCCTGATCGTCCAGGCCCAGCATTCTGGTAAAGGTGCTCACCAGGCGCCGGTCGAAGTCGGTGTGGGCTTCCTTCCTGATGATCCCCAGTGCATCGGCGGGCTTCATGGGGGCCTTGTAAGGCCTTGATGATATGAGGGCATCGAAGATATCCGCAAAGGCGCAGATCCGGGCGCACGGGTGTATGTCCGTCATGCCGAAGGGGTACCCGGAGCCGTCCGGGCGCTCGTGGTGCTGCATGGAGATGTATGCGGCCTCGTCCGTGAGGTGGCCGGTCTCCATGAGAATGGCATAGCCCCACTGGGAATGCCTCTTCATGACCACCCACTCATCCCCGCTCAGTTTCCCCGGGTTCTTCAGAATGCTCAGCGGCACCATGCACTTCCCCACATCGTGGAGGAAATACCCGTAGCACTGGCGTTCGAGGCTTTCCATGCCGACGGACGTATCATGTTCGAAGAAGTGCATGGCAAGAGCCGTGGCATAGATGCCCACGTTGATGCTGTGCGTATAGGTATTGAAGTCGTGGTCGGTTATGGCGAACAGGTCGTTGAGCACCACCTTGTTCTGTATGCAGGTTTTGAACAGGGGCTTCAGGGTGTTCTTTATCTCTTCGATGCGACGGGAGCAGGGGTCCTGGACGGCTTTCCTGATGGCGTGGACCGACGAGACGTAGAACACGGCCTCCTTGACCCGGGAAGGAACGGTGGGGTCGGTGAGGATCAGCCCCGAGTGCGTGTGGACGTATTCCTCGAAGGCGTCGGCGTCCGAGCCCCGGATGTAGACCTTGGTGATGCCGAAGCGGTTGAGCTCGCAGAGGTGGTCCTTGGTGAACAGCCCGCCCTTGGAGAGAAAGGGCACAACCATTCCATCGTGCCGGATGAACAGGTCGGCCACCGACTTCTCATGCAATTGTATGACATCAATGGGCACGGGCCGCATAATGTCCATGGGCACACCATCGGCAGGACGCTGTAATAAAATGAAGGTGGGCGGCGTTGCGGGCATGACATCGGTCCGATAATCATGCACAACCTGTTGATATCCCGAAAGCAATGAGCGGCGATTGTTTCTTCAGGGGTTTTCTGCGTCCCTGCTGTCCAGGACCCTGCGGATGGTCGCGGCCAGGTCGCCGAGCATGACGGGCTTGGTCAGCACATCCCTGATGCCGCCCACGGTCGCCTTATCATGGGATATGAGGTCGGTGAAGCCGGTGCACAGGATGATGGGGATGTCCGGCCTGATCTTCAGCATGTTCTCGGCGAGCTTGTCGCCGTTCATGCGGGGCATGGTGAGGTCGCTGATGATCAGGTCGTAGTCGTCATAGCTCTTTCTGAAATGATCAAGGGCCTCGATGCTGCTCTGGTGCGTGGTCACGCGGTATCCCAGCCGTTCTAGCATCAGCCTGGTGATGTCGATGATGTTCTTCTCGTCGTCGATGACGAGCACGTTCTCGCATCCTGATGGCAGGCTTTCCATGGGCCGTGCTTCATGCTGTGCGGCATCTGCCGCCTTGGGGAGGTACACCTGGAACGATGAGCCTTTGCCCGGGGTGCTCTGAACCCTGATCAGACCCCCGAGACTCCTGACGATGCCCTGTACGATGGCCAGCCCGAGCCCTGTCCCCTCCCCCTGTGTCTTGGTGGTGAAGTAGGGGTCGAAGATCCGATCCACCACGTCCGGGCTCATTCCGCACCCGGTGTCCGTGACCGAGAGGCGTACATGAGCCCCGGGCCTGAGAACCGGAGAGGTGAGCAGGACCTCTCTGCCGAGGTCGACCTCTTCCAGTTTTACTTCGATGAACCCGCCGGCGTCCTTCACCGCATGGTATGCGTTGGTGCACAGGTTCAGCACGATCTGATGGATCAGGGTGGAGTCGGCCTCTATGATGGCTTCATCCGCATGGATGGCCCTGTATATCTCGATGTTGGCAGGCAGCGTGGCCCTGAGCATCCGGATGGCCTCCTCCACCACCGGCCGGATCATGACGGGTTTCTTCTCGTGCCGGCCGCGGCGGCTGAACGTGAGGATCTGGTTCACGAGGTCCCGGGCGCGCTCCCCGGCCTTGATGACCTGGTGGAGCATCGCGTAGACAGGGTCCTGCTCGGAGGTCTCCAGGAGGGCCAGTTCCGTGTATCCGATGATACCCGAGAGGATGTTGTTGAAGTCATGGGCGATGCCCCCCGCCAGGGTGCCGATGGCCTCCATCTTCTGGCTCTGGTAGAGCTGCTGTTCCAGGTTCTTCTGGTCGGTTATGTCGCGGGCTATGCCCCGGAAGCCCATGGGAGCCCCGTTCCCGTCCCGCATGAGGGTGATGGAGGTCTCCACGGAGCACGTGGCCCCGTTCTTTCTGATGAGTTCCCAGTCGATCGCCTTGGCAGGCTCGCCGGTGGTGAACACCTGGTTGAAGGTGGAGAAGACCCTGTGGGCGGTGGATTCGTTCATGAAAGTCCGGTTGTTCATGCCCATCAACTCGTCGGGCTCATATCCGAGGATCTTACACATGGAGCCGTTGAAAAACGTGAAGGCGCCGAGGAGGTCGACCTCGTAATACCCGTCCTCGATCTCGTCGAGGATCTCCCGGTACCTTTTTTCGCTGATGCGCAGCGAGTCCTCCATCGCCTTCCGTTCGGTGATGTTGCGTGCGATGCAGATGATATTGGTCAGCCTTCCGTCGAGGATGAGGGGGGCGGCACTGATCTCGACAAAGAGGTTCGTGCCGTTTTTTGCCGTTATCTCATAGACCGATGAGGTTATCCGTCTTCCGTCGACCACCTGCGAGATCTCTTCGTATGCCTTGGACACATACTCTGGCCTGAGTATGTCCATCCGGGCGATATCCTGGAGCATCAGCTCGTCGGCGGTATAGCCTATGACGTCGAACACCCTGGGCGAGATGCTCAGGACGTGGAATTCCAGGTCCATGACGAAGATGATGTCCGATGCATTCTCCAGGTACAGACGGTTGCGCTCCTCGCTGGCGCGGAGCTCTTCCTCGATGCGCTTCTGTTCCGTGATGTCCGTCAGGAAATTCAGGGTGGCAGGGGAGCCCTCCCACTCGATGCGCACTGCGTTGTTCTCCACCCAGTAGACCCGGCCCGTACGGTCGAAGATCCTGAAGACATAAATGTTCGGAACCTCTTCGCCCCTGCTCCGCCTGACATGGAAGTCCATCACCTTCGCCCGGTCATCGGGATGGATGTAGCCGAGGAAGCTTTTCTCGATCAGGTCCTCTCCCTGGTAACAGGGAAGGGCGCGGGCCTTCTGATTGATGAAGCGGATCGAGTCGCCCTGGATGATCACGATGAACTCGTTGGCGTTTTCCACTATCTGGCGGTACTTGTCCTCGGGCCGGACATGGACCTCTGCGATGCTGTTCTTCATGGGTGTCCACCATGCTCCTGCCGCATCCATGGTGCGGTTGCCTTCCCATGCTCGGTGATGCGAAGGCCTCTCATGCTGAAATTGAATGCTATGATATTTTTAATAAAGAAAGCGAAAAAGTAAAGGATAATAACCGTTACACGGTCAGGATCAGGGGATTATGGGGAAAGATCGCAGGATTGGGGCAGACATCCCCGTGCGGATGTCACGGCCTGACGATACCGGTCTCCGTGATGAGGGCCGTGATGAGCTCGTGGGGCACCACGTCGAAGGACGGGTTGAAGACCCTGACTTCCGGGGCGGACGGCCTCCCCTGGAAGCCCAGGACCTCTTGAGGGTCCCGCTCCTCGATGGGGATCTCCTCGCCGCCGGCAATGTCCGGGTCAAAGGTGGACCGCGGGGCGGCGATGTAGAAGGGGATATGGTGAGCCCTGGCCAGCACGGCCAGGGAGTAGCTCCCCACCTTGTTGGCCGCGTCCAGGTTGGCTGCGATCCGGTCGGCCCCCACGATGACCGCGTCGATACGGCCCAGTTTCATGGTCCACCCCGCCATGCCGTCCGTGATGAGGGTGCAGGGGATGCCGTCGGCATGAAGCTCGTAGGCGGTGATCCGCGCACCCTGGAGCAGAGGCCTGGTCTCGTCCATATAGACCATGGAGAGCTTGCCCTGCTCGTGGAGCCGCCGGATCACCCCCAGGGCCGTGCCCATACCGCCCGTGGCCAGGGAGCCCGCATTGCAGTGGGTGAGCACGGTCCAGGTGCGTCCCTGCTCGAAGAGGGTCGCCCCCAGGGTGGACATGGCCTCGTTGGCGGCGATCTCCTCGGCCCAGATGGCATCGGCCTCTTTCCTGATCGTGTCGTACAGGTCCGCATCGCCGACGCGCCTGGCTGCGGCGAGGCACCTGCGGACCGCCCAGGGCAGGTTCACCGCCGTGGGACGGGCGGCGACCAGGGCATGTCCGGCGGCCTCGAGGTCATGTCTGCCGCCGCGGGCTGCGAGCACGAGGCCGTAGGCGGCGGCGATGCCGATGGCGGGCGCACCCCTGACGGCCAGGGTGCGGATGGCCTCGGTCACCTCGCGGGCCGTCGTGCAGGGGATCCACTGCTCACGGTGGGGCAGGAGCCGCTGGTCGAGGATGGACAGCGTGCCGTCGGCAAAGGTGAACGGTCTGATCATAGGTTGAGGAAGGCGCGCGGCGGCCTGCCGCTTCTGAGCCGTTCGAGCTGCTCCATGGCCAGGCCGCGCACCTGCCGGGCCGACGGGGGCTCCACGGTGAGGACGCCCCCGGCCATGACCGTGCGGAGCACGGGCTCGGTGATGCCCGAGCACGCGCACTGCCGGTGCGTCCCCGAGGGGACCACGTAGTCCTTCATGCACTCCCTGCAGCGCAGGACGTCCTTCATGCCCGAGTTCTTCCCCCGCTTGGACAGGGGTTTGCCGTCGATGGCCACCACGTCCATGGAGAAGTCCAGGGTCGCGGCGCTGGAGATCTGCGTGCCCACGCCGAAGGAGTCCACCACGTCGTTAAGGTCCAGGATATCGTCCAGGTTCAGCCCCCCGGATGCGTAGAGCTTCACGTCATTGAAGCCCCTCAGGTCGAGCTCCCACCTGACCTCTTCCATGAGGGCCCGGAAGTTTCCCCGCCGTGAAGACGGGGTATCGAGGCGTATGCCCTTAAGCCTCGTGCCCAGGGCCTCGGCCACGCGCAGCGCCTCGAACTTCTCGTCCGCAAAGGTGTCGATGAGCACGATCCGGGGCACCTGAGCATCAACGACCTCGTCGAAGGCCAGGGCCGCGCTCACCGTGTCTCCCATCTGGAGGATGAGGGCATGGGGCATGGTGCCCACCGGCCTCTCTCCGATGAGCCGGGCGCTCGCCACGGCGGCCACCCCGTCGCACCCGCCGATGAAGGCGGCCCGCTCCACCATGGGGGCGATGGAGGGGTGCATCCGGCGTGCACCGAAGCTGATGAGCCCCTTGTTCCCGCACGCGATCCGGCACCTCGACGCCTTGGTGGCGATGCCGGAGGCCTGGCACAGGCAGCCCAGGACGGCCGTCTCCAGTTCGCCGAAGGCGAGGTAGTCGCCCTCGATGGTCATGACCGGCTCGTTCGTGAAGAAGACGCTCCCCTCGGGCATGGCCCGGATCGTGACCTCCCTGCCCTCCAGGAGCACGCAGGCCTCCTCGAGCCCTGCGAAGACGCCCCATGAATACCTTGCATCGGGCCATGACTTGAGGAAGACCTCCATGCAGACGCGGCGTGAGGCGTGCTTCGCCCGCAACACCTCTTCCGTGCGCAGGAAGTAGACGTCCGTGACGTCCCCTGCCCTGACCTGCTCCGTGTCCGCGATGTGCAGCCGTCTCATTGCTTGAGCATCTCCCTGACGATGTTTCCGGCCACCTTGGGGTTGGCCCTGCCCCTGCTCGCCTTCATGACCTCGCCCACGAAGAACCCCAGGAGCTGGGTCTTGCCCGCGCGGTACTGGGCCGACTCCTTCGGGTTCGCCTCGATGATGCCGCTGACCACCCCTCTGAGCTCGTCCTCGTCGCTCACCTGCTCGGCCCCGAGGTCCCGGACGATCTCCTCGGCGGTCTTTCCTCCGGAAGCCATCTTCGTGATGACCTCCTTGGCCGTGAGCCCGGAGATCCTCGACGACTTCACCATGGAGACGAGACCGACGAGCATGGCGGGTGTTATCCCGACGCCCCTGATGTCCGTGCCCTGCTCGTTCATGACCCGGGTGAGCTCGGACATGATCCAGTTGCTGATGTCCTTGGGCGCGTCCAGCAGGGACACGCATTGCTCGTAGTAGTCGGCCATGGCCGGGGTCTGGGTGAGCTGGTCCGCATCGTAGGGGGGCAGGCCGTACTGCCGGACGAACCGGTCCCTCCTGGCGGCCGGCAGCTCGGGCATGGACTTCCGGATGCGTTCTATCCACGACTCTTCGATGGCGACCGGGACGAGGTCCGGCTCCGGGAAGTACCGGTAATCGTGGCTCTCCTCTTTGGAGCGCATGGACAGGGTCCTGCCCTCGGAGGCGTCCCACAGGAGCGTCTCCTGGACGACCAGGGCGCCGGACTCCCTGATGGAGACGTGCCGGCGGATCTCATAGTCCAGGGCCCGCTGTACGTTTCTGAAGGAGTTCATGTTCTTGAGCTCGGTGCGTGTGCCGAAATCACCGGATCCCCTTGGCCTCACCGAGATGTTGGCGTCGCACCTGAATGAGCCTTCCTCCATGTTCCCGTCCGAGACGCCGAGGTGCATGAGGATCAGGCGGAGCTCCCTGAGGTAGGCCACGGCCTCCTCGCTGGAGGTGAGGTCCGGCTCGGTCACGATCTCCAGGAGCGGCACGCCGGAGCGGTTGAAGTCGATGTATGACCGAGGCCTCGACTCGTCGTGGACGTTCTTGCCCGCGTCCTCCTCCATGTGGATGCGGCGGATGCCGATCCTCTTCTCCGCTCCCTGCACCGAGATGTCGAGGTGGCCCCCCGAGCAGAGCGGGTTCTCGAACTGGGTGATCTGGTATCCCTTGGGCAGGTCGGGGTAGAAGTAGTTCTTGCGGGCGAAGATGTTGCGCCTCTCGATGGAGCAGTCAAGGGCCAGCCCGAGCCTGATGCCGAAGTCCACGACCTTCCTGTTCAGGACCGGCAGAACCCCTGGCATGCCCAGGCACACCGGACAGGTGTTCGTGTTGGGCTCGCCGCCGAAGGCGGTGGAGCACCCGCAGAAGATCTTCGAGTCGGTGAGGAGCTGGGCGTGCACTTCCAGGCCGATGACCGCTTCATAGGCGCTCATGGCCGCACCTCGTGGAACCGGGTATGGTCCTGGAAGGTCATGGCTGCGCCCAGAATCACGTTGTCCTTGAAGGCTGGGGCCATGAGCTGGAGCCCTATGGGCATCCCGTTGTCGCCGAAGCCGCAGGGCAGGCTCAGGGCCGGGATCCCGGCGAGGTTGGCCGGGATGGTGTAGATGTCCAGCAGGTAGATGCTCAGGGGGTCGTCCACCATCTCGTCGATGCCGAAGGCGGTCACGGGCACCGTGGGCCCAGCGATCATGTCGCACCGGGTGAAGGCCCTGCGGAAGTCCTCGGCGATGAGCGACCTCACCAGGGATGCCTTGCGGTAATACGCGTCGTAATACCCGGCGGACAGGGCATAGGTCCCCAGCATGATGCGGCGCTTCACCTCGTCGCCGAAGCCCTGGGCGCGGGTCTCGCAGTACATGTCGAAGAGGTCCTTCTCGTCGGCCTTGCGCAGGCCGTACCGCACGCCGTCGTACCGGGCGAGGTTCGAGCTGGCCTCGGCCGGGGCGATGATGTAGTACACCGCCACCCCGTACCGGATATGGGGCAGCTCGATGGGTACGGTTTCAGCCCCGAGCTCCTCGAACAGGGAAACGGCGAAACGCACCGACCGCTCCACGTCTCGGGAGAGCCCCTCGGAGAAGAAAACTCCCGGCACTCCGATGCGGATCCCGCGCAAGTCGAGGCCGTCCAGCGAGGTGGGGGTGTATTCACCAGGGGAGCTTGTGGAGTCCCGGGGGTCGTAACCCCGGATGGCGTCGAAGAGGACCGCCGTGTCCCGGGCGCTGCGGCCCATGGGGCCGATCTGGTCCAGAGACGAGGCGAATGCCACCAGTCCGTATCGAGAAATGGACCCGTAGGTGGGCTTGAGGCCCGTGATGCCGCAGAAGCTCGCGGGCTGTCTGACGGAGCCCCCCGTGTCCGAGCCCAGGGCCGCATCGCACAGTCCTGCGGCCACGGCCGCGGCGGATCCTCCGCTGGATCCGCCCGGAGTCCTCGACGGGTCCCAGGGGTTTTTCGTTGGACCGAAGGCGCTCGTGTTCGTCGTGGAGCCCATGGCGAACTCGTCCAGGTTCGTCTTGCCGATGATGACCGCGCCCTGCCGTCTGAGCAGCTCGATGACGTGGGCGTCGTACGGCGGAACGAAGGAACTCAGGATGGTCGACGAACATGTCGTCCGCAGGTCCTTGGTGCAGATGTTGTCCTTGACCGCCACGGGGATGCCCAGGAGAAGGCCCTCATCACCCTCCGCGATGCGTTCGGCGGCTCCGGCCGCCTGGAGGCGCGCACCCCTTTCATCCACCGTGACGAAGGCGTTCAGGCCGCTGCGGCGTATCGCCTCGAGGCGGGCAGTCACCTGGGATTCGGGAGAAAGGTCTTCCTTGCGGTATCTTCGGGCCGTATCCAGCATGGCTCAATCCTCGTCGATCACCCGGGGGACCTCGAAGGAGCCGCCATGGACGCCCGGAGCGTTGCGCAGCACCTCGCCGATCTCCAGGGAAGGCGCCAGGACGTCGTTCCTCATGGCGTTCATACCTGCATGCACGTGGATGTACGGCTGGCCGCCGTGGTCCGGGATCTCCCCGAGCATGTCCATGTAGTCGAGGATGGCGCTCAGTTCCTTCCGGAACCTGGCGACCTCGTCCCGGTCGAGCCTGAGCCTGGCAAGGCGGGCCACATGGAGGACTTCCTCTTCCGACAGCTTCAACGGCTCCCCCTCATGGTTTAATGGAGAGGAATATATAATAACCGGCGGATATTCACAAGGAAAGGCTTGCCATAGAGCAAGGTCTAAAAAGAGATTGATTGTAATCAATAAGGCTTGTATATTAGTATAGTTATTTGATTTCCGGCATGTTTATTTATATAAGGAGGGTTTCATGGCGAAGTTTGAGGAAACATCCATTCCGGCCGTCTTCCAGAACCGTGTCCAGCAGTACGGTCAGAGGGCAATCTGCGCCTACAAGAACAAGTCCGGGGTGTATGAGGACATCTCATGGTCGAACATGAACGGGATGGTCCGCAATCTCGGTTATTTCCTGATCACCAGGGGAATCAGGCCGGGCGACAAGGTGGCGCTCTTTTCGCCCAACCGGTGGGAGTGGTGGCTCGCCGACCTGGCCATCCTGTCCGTGGGGGCGGTGAATGTCCCCATCTATGCCACGAACTCGGCCGAGGAGTCCCGGTATGTCATCGAGAACTCCGATGCGAAGATGTGCTTTGTGGCCACCAGGGAACACATGGCCAAGATCCTCGAGGTGAAGCCCGATCTCCCGAATCTCGGGGAGGTCGTCATCTTCGATGTGCCGGACAAACCCGTTGGCGGTGTCATCCGGCTCGCCGACGCCCTGACGGAGGGGGAGTCCAATGCCGACGGGAAGGAGTTCGATGACCGCATCCACGCCATAAAGGCCCAGGACCTCGCCACACTCATCTACACCTCGGGGACCACCGGGCCGCCCAAGGGCGTCATGCTCTCCCACAACAACTTCTTCGCCAACGTACAGCAGATCTACAACGTGGACCCGGAGCTCTTCAAGCGCTCCGACGAGCTCACCTTTCTCTCCTTCCTGCCGCTGGCCCATTCCTTCGAGAGGACCTGCGGGTACTATACCCCCATGTCCTTCGGCATGAAGGTCTACTTTGCGGAAGACTTCTCCAGGATCCTGGAGAACTTCCAGGAGGTGAGACCGGTGTGCGTCGTGAGCGTGCCGAGGCTCTATGAAAAGATCCATGCGGGCATCGTCGCCAAGGTGGCGACCGCACCGCCGGTCAAGAAGGCCCTGTTCGGCTGGGCAATAAGGATCGGTGCGCAGAACCTCCCGTACATCTGCAACGAGAAGCCCAGGACAGGGTGGTACGCCTTCAAGTACAGACTGGCCGACACGATCATCTTCGGCAAGCTGAAGGCCGCCCTCGGCATGGACAAGCTCGAGTTCGCCTTTTCCGGAGGCGGGCCCCTGTCCGTCTCCGATGCGGAGTTCTTCCTGGGCATGGACATCAAGGTGATCGAGGGGTTCGGCCTCACCGAGACCACGCCGGTGACGAACGCGAACAACCGGCACAAGATCAAGCCGGGCACGGTCGGAGCCCCGGTGAAGGACACCATCGTCAAGATCGGAGAAGGGGGCGAGGTGCTCATCAAGGGTCCCCAGGTCATGATGGGCTACTACAAGAACGAGGCCGCCACCAGGGAGGCCTTCACCGGGGACGGGTTCTTCCGCACCGGCGACATCGGCGAGATCGACAGGGACGGCTATCTCAAGATCACCGGACGCATCAAGGACCTCATCGTCACCTCGGGGGGCAAGAATATCTCACCTCAGAACATCGAGAACAGCCTGAAGGCGTCCAGGTACATCGAGCAGGTGGCCGTCATCGGCGACAACAGGAAGTACCTCTCCGCCCTCATCGTGCCGGCCTTTGCAGAGCTCGAGGCGTGGGCGAAGGATGGACACGGCGTGCAGTTCTCGAGCCGCAGTGAACTCGTCAACGACCTGAAGGTCAAGGATCTCTATGCCCGGGAGATCGAGGAGTACATGAGGGACTACGCACGGGTCGAACAGATCCGCAAGTTCGCCGTCCTGGACAAGGAGTGGTCGCAGGAGACCGACGAGCTCACGCCCACCCTCAAGCTCAAGCGCAGGGTCATCAACCATAAGTTCAGCACGGTCATCGACAGTCTGTATCCCCAGGAAGACTGAGGCTCTTTGCAGCGGGAGGCGGAGGAATCCACCCCGCCCCCCGCTGAGAGGAATCCATGTACCCGTCAAGCCTGCCGTCGTCCACCCCGGAAGGCACGGCACAGGCGATGTGCCGGTACTCTTTCTATTGATAAAAGCAATGAAATCTATTATGATGAATCAATATTCAAACCGAGCTGATTCAATAATCTTTTGAGGAGGGTATTCATGGCAAAATTCAAGGAAACATCCATGGGCGCGATCTTCCAGAACCGGGTTCAGGATAACGGCGACAAGACCCTGGTGCTCTGGAAAAATCAGGGCAAATGGGAAGAAATCTCATGGAACAAGATCAATGAAATGGTCAGGGATCTCGGCATGTTCCTCATCAACAGGGGCATCCAGCCCGGCGACAAGGTGGCGCTGTTCTCTCCGAACCGATACGAGTGGTGGGTGGCGGACCTGGCCATCATATCGGTGGGTGCCGTGAACGTCCCCATCTATGCGACCAATTCGTCGGAAGAATCCCGCTACATCATCGACAACTCGGATGCAAAGATGTGCTTCGTGGGGACCAAGGGGCACATGGAAAAGATCCTACAGGCAAAGCCCAAGCTCCCGAACCTCGGCGACGTCATCCTGTTCGACGACCTGGACAAGCTGCCTGCCGGGGTCGTCAACCTCAAGGACGCCTATGCGGAAGGCAAGGCTGCGAAAAACAAGGACGAGTTTGACAAGAGGCTCGTCCCCATCAACATAGAGGACGTGGCCACCATCATCTATACCTCAGGAACCACGGGAAATCCCAAGGGCGTCATGCTGACCCACAAGAACTTCGTGTCCAACGTGAACCAGCTCAACGCCGTGGACCCCGAGTTCCTCAGCGGCGACCATACCTTCCTGTCCTTCCTCCCCCTGGCCCACTCCCTGGAGAGGACCGTTGGATACTACGCAGCCATCTTCCTCGGGCACAAGGTGGCCTTTGCCGAGAGCACGGAGAAGCTCCTGGAGAACTTCGGCGAGATCAGGCCCACCTTCCTGGTGAGCGTGCCGCGCATCTACGAAAAGGTGCACGCCGGCATCACCGCCAAGGTCGCAACCGCGCCGCCCGTCAAGAAGGCTCTGTTCAACTGGGCCATGGGTGTCGCGAAGGACAACCTGCCATACATCTGCAACAACAAGGAACGGACCGGGTGGTTCGCGTTCAAGTACAACCTGGCGGACAAGATCATTTTCTCCAAGCTCAGGGCTGCCCTGGGCATGGACAAGCTCCAGGGCGCCATGTCGGGCGGCGGACCCCTGTCCGTCTCCGATGCCGAGTTCTTCCTGGGCATGGGCATCAGGGTGCTCGAGGGCTTCGGCCTCACCGAGACCACGCCGGTGACCAACGGCAACAAGCCCAAGAAGATCAAGCCCGGCACCGTGGGCCCCGCCCTGAAGGACACCATCATCAAGATAGGCCCGGACGGCGAGATCCTCATCAAGGGCCCCCAGGTCATGAAGGGCTACTACAAGAACGATGCGGCCACCAAGGAGGCCTTCACGGATGACGGATTCTTCCGCACCGGCGACATCGGCGAGATCGACGCGGACGGCTACATGAAGATCACGGGCCGCATCAAGGATCTCATCGTCACCTCGGGCGGCAAGAACATCTCCCCGCAGAACATCGAGAATTCGCTGGTCACCTCGCCCTTCATCGAGCAGGTGGCGGTCATCGGCGACAACCGGAAGTACCTCTCCGCGCTCATCGTACCGTCCTACGCCACACTGGAGGCATGGGCCCGGGACAACAACATCCCCTTCTCAAACCGCAAGGACCTGGCGGGCAAGCCCGAGGTCCAGAAACTCTACGAGAAGGAGATCGAGGAGTACATGAAGGACTACGCACGGGTCGAGCAGATCAGGAAGTTCTCCCTGCTGGAGACCGAGTGGTCCCAGGACACCGGAGAGCTCACCCCCACCATGAAGGTGAAGAGGAAGGTAATCAACCAGAAATACGGACCGGTCATCGAGTCCATGTACCCGCCTGAGTAAGGGCATCAGGATAAGATATTGAAGAGGCGGCGGGGGAGACCCCGTCGCCTCTTCTTTTTTAGTGATCCGGGAGAAAAAGCCGCAGCGCCTTCGGCGCTGGCCTCCTCGTTTGGAGCATCTCGCCTGGAAAGAAGGCGAGATGCTCCAAACGAGGAGGTTATATCTTTGCAGCTAATACCGCGGCCCCGATGGCGCCGTTGACCTGGGCGTACTCGTTGACCTCGATGGGCACGCCGAACTTCTTCTCCAGGGCCCTGACCACCCCGATGTTCCTGGCCACGCCGCCGGTCATCATGATGGGGGGCATGGCCTTGACGCGCTGGGCCATGGCATAGACGCGGGATGCCACGGACTCGTGGATACCCGCTATGATGTTTTCCCTCGTCTCACCCTTGGAAATGAGCGAGATCACCTCGGACTCCGCGAAGACCGTGCAGATGCTGCTGATCCTCGACGGATCCGCCGCCTTGAGGGACTGGGCGCCGAAGTCGTCCAGGTTCACCTCCAGGGCGCGGGCCATGACTTCGAGGAAACGGCCGGTGCCGGCCGCGCACTTGTCGTTCATCACGAAGTCCTTGACCATGCCGGCGTCGTCCACGACCAGGGCCTTGCTGTCCTGGCCTCCTACGTCGATGACGGTGTGGACGTCGCTCTTCAGGGAGTGGGCCCCTGCCCCGTGGCAGATGATCTCGGTCATGGCCTTGTGGGCGAAGGGCACGCTGTTCCTGCCGTAGCCGGTGGAGATGATCTTCCCTATGGACGAAGCCTCCGTACCGAGCGAGGCCAGGAGCTCGTCGAAGACCTTCCTGGCAGCCATCTCCACGTTGTACCCGGTGAAGATCACGTGGGTCCCCAGGATACGGCCGTCCTCCAGGACGGCGGCCTTGGCGGTGATGGATCCGATGTCGATGCCGGCCGTTCTCATGGCTAGATGGCAGTGGCGCCGCCGTCCACGCACAGGGTCTGGCCGGTGATGAAGTCGGCCGCGTCGGAGGCGAGGAAGAGGACCGGGTGCACCACGTCCATGGGCTCGGCGATGCGCCCGAGGGGGATACCCTTGACGACCTGCTCACGGATGAGGTCGTTGGACCAGAACGGCTTGCTGAAGTCGGTTCTCACCATGGACGGGGCCACGGCGTTGACCTGGATGTTGGCAGCGGCGAGTTCGGAGGCGAGGACCCGGGTGAGCATCTCCACTCCCGCCTTGGCAATGCCGTAGATGCCCATGCCCGGCGATGCCCTGCGTCCCGCTATGGAGGAGATCGTGACGATCTTGCCCCTCTTCTGAGGCTGCATGAGCTTGGCGGCCCTGCGCGAGCAGAGGAAGGTGCCGTTGAGGTTCGTGTCCATGATCTTCTGCCACAGAGCCGTGTCCGTATCCGCAATGGCGGGGGTGATGAGGTTCATGCCCACGTTGTTGACGAGTGCATCCACGTGGCCGAATCTCGCCATGACCGCCGAGAAGAGACTCTCAACATCCTCCTCCCGGGCGATGTGGGCCGATACGGCCATGATCCGGTCCCCGCCCCCCAGTGCGGCGAGGGCCTCGTCCAGGCTCTGCTGTTTCCTCCCGCATATGGCGACCAGCGCCCCCTGGGCCAGCAGTTCGCCGGCCAGTGTGAGGCCGATCCCCCTGCTCCCTCCCGTCACCACGAAGACCCTGTCTTCAAGTCCGTACCTGATTGCTCCCATGTGCGGCTCTCCTTATCCTTTCTTCTGCTTGATCATCTCCATGAAGGCATCGATCCTGGTCGCGGTCTGGCTTTCGGAAAAGCTCCTCTCGTCGTTCATGTGCGACTCGATGAGCATGCACGGGATGCCCTTGCGGTCCTGGATCATCTTCCGGATGTCGTACTGTCCGAAGGAGTACGGCTTGCAGCTCCGGTTGGAGTGCATGACCATACCGTCCACCTGGTACTTGTCGATCATGGCGAAGATGGTCTCGGCCATCTCGTCGATGCCGATGTTGAGGTAGATCCTCGTGTAGGCCTCGGCCATGGAGTCGAAGAAGTTGTTCTCGTCGATGTACTTCATGCTCCCGCACCACGCCGTGGTGTAGGTGTCGGCCACGAGGCAGGCGTCATGGGCGGCGAAGGTGTCCGAGAGCCACTTGAGGCGGTACCACACCGGCAGGTTATCCCACAGGAGTCGGTAACGCTCGTTGGGGATGGCCCAGATTTTCTGCTCAATGCGTTCGTTCATTTCCGTGAGGAGCTCCTGGTAGAAGTCCACCACGGTCTTCGTGCCCCGGAGCGTGACGATGAGCGCCAGAAAGAAGAAGGCATCGAAGGCGGTCATGGGTGCGGGCTTGTGCGCAGCCGAATCGAGCACCGCCTGCCACAGCCGCTGGCCTTCGAGGGATAGCCTTCCCACCTCCATGCTCCTGGCCTGATCGAAGGGTTTCCCGCAGGCCTTCTCCAGGAAGGCGACATACTCGTCCAGCTGCCTCCGGACGTACCGGCGGGCGATGTCCGGGAACTCGGTGTGGCAGAAAGGGGTGTCGAAGATGAAGAGCGGCACGTTGAAGTATCGGGCATGGACCTCGTACCACTTGAGCACCGTGCCGCAGATGTTGTTGCAGCAGATGAGCATGTCGGGTCTGGGCAGCCCCCCGATGGGCCCGCCGTTCTCCAGGGAGCAGGCGATGTCCGCCCTGGCGTACGAGCAGAGGTCGGTGCTGTACCCCAGGGCCTCCGCCTTGGCGCAGAGGTCTCCGCCCATGTGGGACGCCCCGATCATGGCGCCGTAGTTCTCGGGGTAGACGGGGATCACGTCCATGACGATGAGCGGTTCCACCGGCCCGCCGCTCGTGATCCATGCAACCTTTTTGCCGGTCTGGGACGCGGTCTTGGCGTCGATGTAGTACTCGGTCATGATCTCGCGCATGCGTTTTGCCGCACGGAACTTCTTCGGCTTGTCCTTTTCGGGCGTGCTCATGAAGGCCTCCTTGGTCTCACAGCATGTGGGTGAATGTCTCGAACCTGGTCAGCAGCTGACCCTCGGGCGGGAGCTGGGCCTCGATCTCCAGGAGCATGCTCGGGATGCCGGCCTTGTCCAGAGTCTCTTTCAGGTACGGGTAGTCGAAGCTGTGGGGATCACAGAACTTGAGCTGCAGGAAGATGACGCCCCGGGCGCCGTGCTCCCGGGCCAGGTTCACGAGGTTGTCGCCCCGGGACCTCACCGATGAGTGCTTGGCCGGGCAGATGACCCGGTCGTGGTACCTCTGGGCCAGGGCGACAAGGGGATCGCCATGTTCATCGATGAGGCCCTCGAAGTACCTCGATCCGGTGCACATATCGTCCCATACCACATCGGCGCCTGCGCGTTCGATGAGCCGGTAGATGTCCGGGTGCTCGCAGACGCTGCCCGCCAGGATGACCTTCTTCCCTGAAGAGGGGCTGCCGGTCGATCCCGTCAGGGTCTCTACCAGATCGCTCAGGCGGTTCGCCGCTTCTACCCGGTCGAGGACCATGGAGCCCCTGACAAAGGCGTTGAGGTCTCCCGCACCGGGCAGTCCGCGGCGGGAATGGAGCGAGTAGAGCGTCTTCAGGGAGGAGCGGATCGAGTTGTACGTCCGGATGGAGGACCGGAGATCGTCATCGGTGATGGTGATGGAGAAGCCCTCTTCCAGGTCGCCCCTGAATTTTCTCAGCACGTCCTCGAGGTAGAGCCTGGAGCTTTCCGTGGTGAGCTTGACCGGCAGGACCACGTCCGCGAAGAACCTGAAGGTGGTATTGAGCCTCCAGATGTCCGAGAGTCTCTGGATGGAATCGCAGGTATGGGGGAAGACGGCTCCCGCGAGGTAGGAGAGCCTGCCCGAGAGCACGTCGGACAGTGCGCCCCGCACCAGCGAACAGCAGTAGGCCTGGAGGTGGGCATCGGCGGTGCCGGTATCGTCCTTTGCCCCGAAGAGGCGCAGCGGATGGAGGCCTGCGGCAAGGATGATCTCTTCCGGAGTATAGGAACAGAAGTAGCCGATGATGCTTTTCCCATGATCCTTCAGGCTTCGGGCATAGTCGTGGGGGTTATCCGCAACGTTCCGTAAGATGTCGGCAGAGTTCATGGACACTCCTTTGATCCTGGAATCGGGGGAGCTGTTTGGTGAAGGACCGGTTCAACCTCCCCATGAGCATGTAGTGACATGCATGCAAACCGCATGTCTCTCTATAGCAGGACGGGCGGTTGCCTTTCAATTGAAAACAGGTAATAATATTATCAGACAATACTTGGAAGGGTATGCGTCCGGATGCCGTGCGGCCGGCCGGGGCTTACCCCGTTTGCTTCTCATGCGGAAGGATGCACCGGCATCCGGGTAATGGAGGTTTATATGAGGACGATATCCGTTCCGTCGAGGATCTGGTATGAGAACACAGAAAGGGAGCTCACCTTTCCGGACAGGTGGGAAGTCGACGATCTGAGCTCGCCTGGCTTTGATAAACCCGGGTTGTCCCCTGAAGAAATCAGGAAAAGGATCGAATGTCCCGTCGAGGGGCCGTCCCTGGAAGAGCTTGCAAGGGGCAAGAAGAATGCCGTCATCGTGTTCGATGACATGACCCGGCCGACCCCTGTCAGCGACGTGGCGCCCCATGTGCTCGACATCCTCCACAGGACAGGCATGAGAAAGGATCAGATCAGGTTCCTCTGGGCCCTGGGATCCCACGGCGCCTACGACATGATCAATGCACGCAAGAAGCTCGGCGACGACATCGTGGAGAAGTATGCGATCTACAACCACGATCCCTTCCAGAACACCGTTCGCGTAGGAAGAACCTTGACCGGCGTAGAGCTCTGGTTCAATCGCGAGTTCATGGACTGTGACCTGAAGATCGGCATCGGCTGCATCACCGCCCATGTCCATGTCGGATTCGGCGGAGGCGCAAAAATCATCCTGCCCGGGGTTGCTGGCATCGAAACCATCAACCAGTTCCATAACCAGCTCTTCCGTGATGCCTCCCGCACCGGTCTGGGAAACTTCGAGAACAACATCATGCGCGCCGAGTGCGATGCGGCCGGAGATCTGGCCGGGCTCAACTTCAAGGTGGACTGCCTCATCAACCGCAGGGGCCGGGTGGCGAATCTCTATGCCGGGACCTTCAGGGCGACGCATGCGGCTGGGGCAGAGGAAGGCAGGGCCCACTACGGCATTCCCTTTTCCACAGGATACGACATCGTGGTGTGCAATGCCTACGGCAAGGCCAACGAGTCGGCCATCGCGCTCCTGCTGGCGCTGCAGACCATGAAGCCTGGACAGGGTACGGCGGTGCTCATCTCGGATGCGCCGGAAGGCCAGGTCCCCCACTACGTCATGAGACAGTGGGGATCGGAGTACGGGGGCCGTCATTATGCCCACCGTTCCCCCGGATTCGTGCAGCTCCTCATGAAGAAGCTCATCGTCCTCAATCCTCACCCCGACAGGACCGGCCTCGACCTCGTCTGTCATCCGGACGATGCGCTGGTGGTCAAGACCTGGCCTGAGGTGCTTGCCGTGATCGAGAAGGATTATCCGGGAGGGGCCAAGGTTGCGGTCATCCAGGACGGCACCATGCAGTACCTCAGACCGGCATGACGGCTTGTTCGGCATGAACTTGAAGGCTGTAAATAAATTTTGGTGATATAATGCGGCAATATAACTAACTCCAGGAAAAAACTGATTTTCAGGGCAAAAAAAGTCCTTGACACTTCCCGGCGCCTATTGTAGTTTTTCGTGGGCTGAATGATGATTCACTCATGCTTGGCGGGGCGTATGATCCAATCTTCTTATCTTTCTGAGATCTTAATGAGAGTGTTGCCTTTGTGAAGACCTTGTGAGAGGGGTGGAATCAGACATCACGCCGGCCCGTGCATTTATTAATAAACAAGGAGATGAGATTATGGGCAAAGCGAAACGGAATTTCTGGTCTTTCTTGTTTGTCATCGGTGCCGTGCTGCTGTCGGCGTCGATGGCATTTGCCGGGGAAGCGGATATCAAGCTTCCCGATCTGTCCAGTGTGGCGTTCAATATCATGGGCGCACCAGTGGGCGGTTTGACGATCCTGAATTTCGGCCTGATCATCTGTATCATCGGGCTGGGCTTCGGTATCATGCAGTATAAACAGACCAAGGATCTGCCGGCTCCCGAGCAGATGCTCTCGGTTTCCAACACCATCTGGGAAACCTGCAAGACCTATGTCACCCAGCAGGGCAAATTCCTCGCCGGACTGTGGATACTCATCGCCCTGTGTATCATCTACTACTTCAAGGGCCTCGGCGGCATGCCCATGGGCAGCGTCATCGTGATCCTCCTGGCATCGATCCTGGGTATCCTCGGCTCCTACGGCGTAGCCTGGTTCGGCATCCGGATCAACACGGTGGCCAACTCCAGGGCGGCCTTCGCATCGCTGCAGGGCAACCCCATGAACATCGTGAACATCTGCCTGCGTTCCGGCATGAGCGTAGGCCTGCTCCTGGTGAGCGTCGAGCTGTTCTTCATGATCCTCATCCTTGCCTACA
>DAITOA010000002.1:0-205715 GCA_036834365.1 Thermodesulfobacteriota bacterium
GCATAGATCTCATCACACGAGCGCCAGTAGGCCCTGACAAGAGGGTAGACGAAGGCGAATCGACTCATCTCCCAGATTGTTTTGATATCACCATAGGCAAACTCGTTTATCCGGCTCCAGTGTCTAGAGGAGGGTGCCCGCTCAGATGTCATGGGGTTCCTGTGCCAGTCAGGTGGAAATCCGGTGGAGATGAGGTGATGACCAAAGAATTTCATCACACCGCGAACAGTATCCGCCGCCGCCCGTACAGGATCTTCTGTATCCCGGTCCCACTGATCAAAGAATGCACGGTAGGCCTCACAGTCTATTGATCTGAAAAAAAACGGAGCTGGCTCTGTACGCCTCCAAGCAAGATACTCCTCAGATTTTGCCAAGGTGATGTCCTGAAGAAACGATTCGAGAGGTACATCATCCCACTGCACAGGCTTCATACGCCGCTCAAGTAAACTGGCCTTCTGAGATGCAAGATAACCGATCCTTCTGAAAATCCAGCCTGGTCCGAAATGCCGGATCATCTGTCGTGAATATATGACTTTTGCGAACATATTTACTGCGAGAGCTTCTGCATAAGGATATCTACAATGCGCTCTGATGCTTTCCCATCCCACTTTTCCGGGATATCACCCTTTTTCCATTCACCAGAGAAAAGTGTATCCAGGGCTGTTGCAATGTTTTTTGGATCTGTTCCGATTAATTCATTCGTACCGATGGTGATCGTTTCCGGACGCTCTGTATTATCCCGCAGTGTCATGCACGGGATACCCAGAACCGTGGTTTCCTCGGTAATCCCACCTGAGTCGGTAATTACGGCTCTGGCATACTGAACAAGATAATTGAACTCAAGGTAACCGAGGGGCTCGATCATATGCAGATTGGGAGCTTGGATTCCGAGCTTCTGAAGGTTCCTCTCCGTTCGAGGATGTACGGGGAACACCAAGGGAACATTCCTTGAATGCAGGACTATCTCTTGAACCATTTCCTTCAACTGACCCTCTCTATCCACATTGGCAGGGCGATGTAATGTCATGACAAGGTATTCACCGTTTCTCAGCCTTGCCTTGTCACATATATCTGGTCTTCGAAGCCGCCCGATGTTTTTTAAGAGCGTGTCGATCATAGTGTTGCCGACAAAGAATATGTTATCGTTCTGAACACCGCACCTCCGCAAATTCTCATTAGCGGTCTCACTTGTCGTGAAGAAAATATTGGTCAGGCTGTCCGTAACAATACGGTTGATCTCTTCCGGCATGGTCCAGTCCCCGGAACGAATACCCGCTTCCACATGGGCCACCTTCACCATCATCTTTCGGGCAACGATGGAACAGGCCATGGTGGAGGTCACATCTCCGACCACCATGCACAAGTCCGGTCGTTCCTGTTGCAACACCTTTTCATACCCGGTCATGATCGCAGCGGTCTGTTCGGCTTGTGTCCCGCCTCCGGCCCCCAGGTTGATTTCGGGGTCCGGGATACTGAGCTGCTCAAAAAAATTGGCGCTCATGTTGTAATCATAATGCTGTCCGGTATGAACAAGACGATATCTAATGCCTGCACCTTTCTGCTGCTGAGCCTTGATGGCATCAATGATCGGGGCGATCTTCATGAAGTTGGGCCGTGCGCCGGCGATGAGGTCGATGAGCATAGTATCCCTAATGCATTCTATCGATGTTACCCTTGACTTCAAGTCAGGATATAATAAGTTAGAAAGCCTATAGCAGATAATAATTATGTGCTAAACCTACGTCTTTTCCAAGATTGTATCTCATCATCACTTCGGTATCTCAAGATCCTTGCAGGTGCACCAACAGCAATACTTCTAGCAGGTACAGTATGGAGCACAACACTATTAGCTCCAATGATAGCATCACGCCCAATAACTACTCCGCCAAGCACAGAAGCTCCGGCTCCTATATATACATCGGATTCAATGATCGGCACCGACTCTTCACCTTCCTTACGTCCTATAGTAACATTCTGACCTATGACAGAATGATCTCCTATTCGTACCTGAGAGTGTATTACAATTCCCAAACCCCAGTACCCCAACTTCACCCCTTTCCCTATCTGGCAGGAGCAGGGGAGCCATACAGCAAATAGAACACGGTTGACCCAGGAGATAAGCAAAGCGACTCGCTTCATTCCAACTCTATGTAGAAGATTCCCGAAACGATAGATCATAAGAGGGGGGCAATCCATTTTTATAACCTATCCTGACATTGATTGAATGAACATACAAAATCGATCGCTCGCTCAAACTCACGAACTGAGTGTTTTAATGTCATCGACTGGTTATAGTACTTAAAAGCATTTCGACCCAATGTTAATGCATACTCAATATCCACCGCCAATCGTAATAGTACTGCCGCTAATTCATCCGTCGAACCTTCATAGAGGATCCCGTTCTTTCCATCAATAACGTTTTCAATCTCACCTCCTGAGATAGCATGTCTATTGGTTACTACAGGTACACCACATGCAAAACTATGAAGTATCGATAGGCCAGCTTGACCAGGAGATACCATAGCAATAGCTCTTTTGAAGAAAGGGGCCAGTGCTGCTTCATTCGTTATTTTACCTATGAACCGTACTCTTTTGTTCAATTTGAGTTCAGATACAAGTAGCCGGAGATCGTTATGCATCTCTCCATCTCCCACTATCTCCAATGTGATTTTGGATGAACACCTTTCAACAACTCTGGCAAAAGCTCTTACAAGTTCATCGATGCGTTTTCTTGGCGCCAGACTCCCAATAAAGAGGAATGAAATCTTTTGGCTAGCATCTGTGCTACAAAACGGTTTCTCTATATGAATGGTATTGCGCACACAGAAGATGCGATTTTCATTCACCCCCGCACGAATGAAATTTCTTCTATTGCCAGGCATATATAAGGCAAGGGCGTCTGCACGGTGAGCAAGAAATGTACGTAACCGATTTGCCAAAGAACTCTTGCCAAAGCCAATACCCCAGAATATAAGTCTAAACGAGCGAGGAAGAAGTGCTAATAATACAGTCGACAAATAATGCACATCAAAAAGCGCAACAACCACATCATGATTGCCTGCCAATGATCTGCTTCGGCTTTGCCATAAAAACCCAAAGAACGATTTCTGAGAAACAATAATCTCCTGAAATTTGCTATCTTCTCTTCTCATTGGCTTTCCAGAATGAAGCACAGTAATCTCATACCTAGGTATCATCGCCAACTCTTCATAGAACGAAAGGCGATAGTCAAAGATTAACTTATGAATAAAGAGTATCTTTATAGGTTGTGGATATTTAGACATGAACTTATCACTCTTATTCAAATAAGATAAGAAGGCGCTACTTTCCTAACCCTGCTCGAATAAAATCAGCTTATTGCCATGTATTAACTTGGAATCTTGTTCGATTCGATGAGACCTTTGCATATTCTCGATTTAGAGTCGGGCCGTTGTTTCTATATGATTTTTCATTCAAAGATCATCAATTCGAGCTGTATCAACTGCCTGATCTTCCCCTTTTGTCGTCTGCCCTGTGGCAGTTTCCTTAACACGGGCACACATGTCCCTAGGCCACTGGAACAGGAATCGGATTCCTGAACTCCGCACAATACGATCTCTTGATATTGAACGCTATGACATTGACACGGGCACGACCAGCATCTTGGTGCAGCGCCGTAACCCCAAAGTACTGCTCTATCTTGTACCTGACCTTCGACAGAGATCATTATCGCAGAAGATCAGATCCAGATCTGTTCCTAATCGCCGGTGGGTTGTACAAAGATTTTCATGTATCATAGTGACCCATTTTCAAAAGACCATAATAACAGTCTAATAACTTAAATATTTACAGACACTATCGTCTTATTATTTCCTCAAAATATCCTATCATTTCCTTAGTCTTATTTCTCAGAGAGTATATTTGCGCCTTTTTCAAAGCAGCCACACACATTTTATCGTACAATGGTTTATCTTTTAATAGCGTCTGTATAGAAGAAGCTATTGATTCTTCACTTAGAGGGTCAGTTAATAATGATACGTCTTCATCAAGCTGCTCTCTTATTGCCGGCACATCTGATGATACTACTGGGAGTCCACATGCTAGAGCTTCTGAAATTGCATTACATGATCCTTCGTTTCGGGATGGCAAAACAAAAAGATTTGCTGCGCTTAAATACTCAGGAACTTGGTAATTAGCTACTGCCTTTGCTAGCAGTATTTTATTATTAGAACCGAGCGGAGATCCCGATCCTAAAAATATACCATAAACATTGTCTATTAGATTCAATGCCCCAATCAGTCTATGAACTCCTTTCCACTCATTAAAATGCCCCACAAATATGACAATAAAAGAATCTAAAGGTAATCCATGCTTTATACGCATTGCAATACGATCACGTGGATAAAACAAACTCGAATCAGAGGCGTTTGGAATGCATTTAATTCTGCTTTCGGGAACATTATACTTGTTTATCAGAATTTTTTTTATTTCCTGAGAGACAGCAACTATTCCACTAAAACGACTCATCTGTTGAATGATAAATTCACGGCTTACATACTTAGTATGTTCTCCAATCCTTGATTCACCAATAGTTAATACTGCTGGAACATCTAGCTTCTTAGCCAATTCGAGGGTTGCCAATCCAGAGTAAAAAAAATGACCATAAACGAGATCGGTCTTTATTCTAAACCTCTGCGTGTTGAACCTAACTGAAAGAGCCATTGATTTCATTCCCCAATATACCGCCGAAAAATCTCTGTATGAGAACTTATTCGAGAAAGAGAGATACGGAAATCGAAATATTTGTGCTAGTTCTTGACCATAAGAGACTTTATTCTTTATTTTATTTAATAAATAATGGTGCGCAGGTTCTGGCGCAAGAACAGTTACATCAACATTATTTTTACATATTTCTTGCATAAAATTATAAACAAATGTCCCTCTATAAGGTCGGCTTGAAGAAGGATAATTATTACTTATCACTGCAATTTTCATTCTGCAATTCCCCTTTCCCTATCAAGGGCAATAAGAGCTTTTCAAATCTTAATAGATTTTCTTCGGGCGATAATTATCTTAGAACTCATCAATATTATAACTATTAATAAACACGTTATAATGTTTTTAGGTATTAATATTGATATATCGCCATTAAAAACAAAAAGCCCGAATGATGTCATTAATAAGTAATGAGGCACTAAAGCGGTGCTCGAGATTCGCAAGGAGTTAATTAAAATATTTTGAATAGTTCTCCCTATTAATCCATATAAAAAGCTCCCGAGAAACAAACCTGGAATGTATAGGGTATAGACAAACCCCCCCATAAGTCCTGGTGGAATTCCCTCATCTGCATAAGGTGATATTATCTTTGAGTTAATAAATGTAACAGTATTAAAAGGTATGTCCCTTATCCCCAATAGTGAGGTCGGCACAAGTCGAATGGCAGCGCTAACGATATCTTTAAGGAGCCGGAAATTATATCTATCAGTACAACTCAAGGAAATTTGAAAAGAGTTTATAGGGTGCACAGCATTTCGAATAAGTTCGACAAGAATACCACGATCTGCAAGTGCTTCGTGTTTAACATCAAGAAAGCTTTCAATTGAACCATATTGGCCAGTTATTAAAAATGGTATTATTCCAATGAGCGGTTTCCCGAAAACAATAAAAATTAAAAGGAGAAGGCCCATTAGAACGAGCGGCATTTTAAGTATTCTGCGTTTGTAATTACAATAGAGAAAATAAAGTCCAATTACTGTAAAAACAATATATCCACGACCAGCATTTATTGAAGCAATAATAGCAAAAGCACACAAGCCAATTACAAAGTAGAATCTATAAATATACCTATAATTGAATTTGCGAATTATAGATTTATAGAATGTAAAATAGAGCAAGATCGGTGATAGAGATACAAATATACGCTTTAGAAAGGCAAACCTACTGATCTCGGCTTCAGCACCTGATAGACGGGAATGAATCCCAATCGTAATGGACTTGGTTAAACCACCGTTGCTTATACAATAAGCTGTAACTATAAGCAAAAGTAAAGCATATGAAAATGCAATAATATATACAATAAGTTTTTCCGAAATTAGGTTTTTAATGTATATTTTACCCAATATATTATTAATAACAGAATAATATCCATATAAAAATATAATGTATGACGCGATCAATAACCAAGGCGTATACCAATTGCCAAATAGGAAAGTATAATTAATACTTAGAAAATAATCTTTAATGGTTGGCTCAAAGAGTAATATAAGTATAGGTATAATAGAATAACTGCCTGCAAACCAAAGATTAAACATGAAAACAAAGTCAAAAGGTAACGGCCTTTTCCTTTTTAACTCTACGATTAATATCAGAAACGCCAGCGTTAAATAGCCTATTAAAGCCATCTGATTATACTCGTTTATTATATTTATAATACAATTCCATCCAGACCAATATTTTCAAGGACTTTCCTTGCCCTTTTGTACCATGTATAGTTGGTTAGAAATTCTCTTTGTGCATTTGAACCCAAGAGCATGCGTAATTCTCTGTTATCTCTCAATGCAACTAAAGCGTTGCACCAATCTTCTACTATGTCTGGGGCACAGAAAATGACTGTATCCCCATGTCTCATTATCTCTCGCAATACAGGCAGATCTGAACAGACAATTGCTTTTCCTGCACTCATGTATTCAAATATTTTAAGCGGGGACATCCATCGTACCGTGTTGTTACCGGCCTGAGTTGCTATTTGACGCTGATATGGCGCTAATAATATGTCTAATCTGTCATAACAATGCTTAATATTCCCATGTGGTACTTGCCCATGAAAGGTAAGATTATGGGGGATGTGCTGCTGCTTATAATTTTTTTCATCGTTAGAGCCTCCTATTACATGAAAATCACACCATGAGCACTTTTCTGCGAGGGAGCTAATCAGTTCCAGACCTCTTCCGCTATATAAGCTTCCAACATAACCAACCTGTAATCTATCTGAAACAATTTTATGATCATATAATATTGGGGAATGAGGCGCATCAGCACCATCGTGAGCTACTATTGTGTTATTAGAAATAGAGGGGTAATGTTCAGAATAAAACTCTCTCAGAGCTCCAGATATCACCACTAGTCTTTTGAAATTTTGGCGCCGAATCATAATTGGAAACATAATCTTACTAACAAAACCAGAATCAGCAATGGGACTATGGGATTCAAACATCGTGTTTAAACCCAATAATGATGCTATGGAGCAGCTAATAACATTGCGACCATACACAAGCTCTGGGTTAAAACACTTTGCTCTATATGCTGATCTGAAACCATACAGAATCGATTGCCCTCTAATGTTCAGAAGTGATATTTTTTCAATCTTGAAATTTGGTCTAATTCCATAAAAGTCAAAACTATCAACTAATTCTAGACCCTTGGCTTTCTTATTTGGTACGATTAATGTTACTTCATTCCCAATCTCAACGAACGCATTACACATTTTCATAACCTGTATACTATTTGCTGAATATGATGGAATAATAGAGCTGGCCAGATAAGCGATTTTCAATGATTTATCCTCTGCCACTATAGTTCAGGCAAATTTCAACTGATGCAAGAAGTGTTAAAGCGTCGGCAAAGTTACCTTGCCTTCTTTGATGGCGTTTCCAGATATCATTTAGATCAATCCAATCAATAATACCTCGACTAATCAGATCCTGTATATTTTCATGAACTATATTCTTTAAATCATCACGTTCACGCAAACCATCATCAAAATCAATGTAATTAACATGTGGGGAAACACCACATTTAGCCCATGGCATAGACCGTTTCGCTGCAGATCGTAGCCACATTTTTCCTGTTTGATGCACCCTTTTCCAAACAGGTGCGGCCAACGGCAATCCATTATTTGTTTTAGTTGGCAACGAAAACAGTTTTGGATGAGCGGTCTTTAATATTTCTTTATATAAGTATTGATTTCTTCGGTATCTTCTAGGAACGCGCAGAATAAAGTTTACCCATTTGGGATGAAGAAACGGTGTGCAGTAATTAAAGCCTTGTATCAGCACCAGTGGCTTCACATAAAATTGTTGACGTATTCCAAAATCCAATTGATCATCATAACTCAAAATCTCGGAGCCAAACCATGGTATTTGAGGTAGTTGAGCTTCAGAGTTGAAACCCAAAGGCACTAATTTGATAGATCGGGAGAAAACGTTCCGACTAACAAATAGTGTTTTCGCCCGCTCCCAAGATAAGCTTTCTTGTTCAGGTAGATGGGCACCAGAAAGAGCCTCTCCCATAAAACCACTCCAAAAAAAAGCATTACAGGGAATATCCTTTTGTATCAGACTAATTGGTGCGTGGTGAAAAAGGGCAGTTTTCCCATTAACTCTTCGTGATATGTCTAGTAACTTATTAAAAGTATAGTCGTAATAGGTTAAGTCAAATGTGCAGTGTCTCGTACCATATTTTTTTGCAATATTATTTCCAATCAAAAAATCATAAGCCCCTGGAACCCCAAAGGTATAAGTAATGATTTCAGATGGTAATAGACAGTCTAACAATCCACATAGAATTGCTCTTGAGTCCAACCCCCCACTCAAAGGGACTATGACTGCGTCCCCATATTTTTCCAAGCATTCCTTAATCACTGATTTCCATATCTTTACTCCTATTTTTACTAATTTCATAAATGGTTGATCATAATTTAACTCCTTGTTGGTATATTGATCTTGTATATTTATTGGGAAAGAACTTTTTTCTATTATATGCCCGTACAATAGGAATGATAATAAACTATCTCTTGTCATGAACTTATTTCTTTAGAATTGAAAACATAGCGCTGAATGCACGTAATAAAATATTGCTACCTATCCATGAGCCTGCATTGTTTATTGGTTTATATTTAGGTAGAATATTTCTCCAACGATCAGGATCTCGAGATGCTACAACAGTTAAGTATATTGCAGCTCGCTTATGGGGACTTTCGGACTCATAAATAACAGACAGATTGTTTTCCATAAAAAGTCTTCGAAGGCATGAGGGAGTGAATCTCCAATAGTCTTGCCATGATTCGCTTTCGTGTTGAACTTGTGCAAAAGGGACTATTACAATAACAATATCTCTTGTTAGTTCACATATAGTTGAAATAGCTTTCTGTACCTCAAAAATATGTTCCAAAGTTGTGTGGTTAAACACCACATCAAATTTTCTTTTTAACTCATCGGGTACATCTTCCATTAAATCTAAATAATATTCATTAGGCAATCCCTGAAATCCGCGATACCCAATATAATTAGTATAAGAATAACTCTTCGCATTAATAAAATAATCTCGATAAGATCGCCCCTCCTTGTCCCTATCATCCCAAGCAGACACATTCACTACATCCCCATCAAATAATGGTGCCAGTTTACTTAATTCTTGATTAGACCAGATCCTTGCAAGTCTGAATCTCTTGTCTATTATCATCGTTTGACAATCTTTCTTATTTCTCTGGCAGGATTACCAGCAATGACTAGGTTTGGAGGAAAAGATCTTGTAACCACACTTCCAGCTCCAACAACACAATTATCTCCTATAGTTACTCCTGGTAAAATAATCGCTCCAGCGCCAATCCATACATTGTCCCCAATTACTATTATTGATTCGATATGTTTCTTCTTTCGCCCTAGACTCGAATTACTATATTCAAAGTCGAGACCAGCGTCGATTAAAATAGAATATGGGGACAGTGTTACATTATTACCTAATACTATTTTAGTTCGTGCTTGAATAAATACTCCATGATTAATGCCTAGACTATCACCAATTACAACATTGCTAGGATTCTCAACCTTAAAAAAACCGTGCACCCTTATCTTTTTTCTGAATATTACATAACCATATATAAATAAAATGACCTTGCGAATTAATCCTACTATCATATCATATCCTTATAATTCTATAATTATTGTAGATGATATTCACTAGTATAATAAATAAAGTAGGACCTGAGATTCATAAACATTAGAATTAACCATATACTGCAAAACACAAGGTATGCGTAGGCTGCCCCAATAATCCCAATATATTGTACCAAGATAAATAATAAAAAATAATAAACAACTGTCCCTATCAGCAATATAATAGTTGATCTATGTGGCCATCCAATTGCAAGCATTGCTGATTGAAACGAAAAACCACTCATCGCAACAACAGCTGCAAGAATATATACTACAGCTATTGGATATGCGCCCAAGTATATATGTCCCAGAACATAGATGATCACCTTTTCACCCAATACAACAAACACGAACCATATGCTTATGGAAATTGTAGTAACTATAACAGCGGACCGCTTAATTAATGAAAAAAATTCGTGGATTCTCTTCATTGCAAAAAGCTTTGACAACTCAGGATAAATAGCATGATTGAGTGGATCAGACAATTTTAATATCGTTTGTGTTATTTGTTGGGCAATCTTATAGAGACCTAACGCAGATGGACCAGTAAGTCCTGCAATAAGTAGAGTACTACCTTCACGGAGGATCATTGCAAGTGTTGAGTTAATATTGGTTGTCCAAACATAATTCCAAATACCTGGAAATCTCTTTTGAATATTTACCAATGGTTGAAACACATAGCCATGGATACCTTTATTTTTGAGTACCCATATTGAAGATATCAAGAGATATAATTGGCCTAGAATACCGGTTATCAAATAGACAACAACAAAACCATAAAGATTTTGCTTGAGCCAAAGACATATAACAACACCAATAAATCTAATAAGGCTGCTTAAGGCTGCATTGATGCTCAACAAATCAAATCGGTTAAATAATCGCAACACACCAATGGGCGTCCCATTAATACTGAAAATGACTAAGATGCTATAAAGAACCAACAGTGAGCGTATATCTTGATTCCACCCTAGGACCTTAATCGTTGGGCCGCTAAGCAACATAGCTAAAATTGTTCCAGCAGTAGCGCTACTGATATCCAGGCAAAAGCAGAGTTTGATCAACTGGCGCAAATCATCATGATTGCCAATATGTAATGCCTCACCACCAAACTTGATGAATGCTTGCCAGACATTAAAAGTTAAAAGCTTGCCAATGGTTAGTTCATAAACAAGGACGAGAGCTAGTATACCATAGTTCTGTGGCCCAAGCGCACGAGCTGTTAGTAATGTTGAGACAAGTGCAATACCTGTTGCGATGCTATTCCCACCTAACAGCTTTCCTGCATTGAAAAACAACCTGCGGAATATATCGTCTCTGAACCATCCGGAAATGCGAAGAAGTTGCCCTGATAAAGTAAGATTGCGGAATATTAGCATATATATTTATTCGATCAGGTCAAAAATAACTACTTGGTTTCTTTGGCAATTATGCATCAATGAATTGCTCCGTAGCGAGCTGTAAGGAATTAACCCAGCAGAGATTATACTCCCCCCTCACTCCCCCATCTCCCCGGCATCCCTCTTGAACCCGATCTTCGTGTTCCTCCCGATGAGGTCGAACAGGTTGTTGTAGTGGCTGATGTCCTGCGCCACATCACGTGTCCACGGCGACAGCGAGTACCAGTACGAGGTCCTTGAATCCTCGCCCTTGAAGAGCCGTATGGGGATGGTCACCATGAACCCGGTGTCGTGGTATCCCCTGTTATCCTCATCGCTGAACACCGACGTGTCCGTCACCCCGTACCACACCGACATCGTTACGCCCTTGATGAACTTCGACACCGTAAACCTGGCCCCGTTGTCCCCGGCCAGAAACCGGCCCGCCTTCACGTCGAGCCACGCGTCGTACTCCGGCACGTTCAGCCGCGCGTTCCCGAAGGCCGTGGTGTACCAGTCCTTCACGTCGTCTTCCTTCAGCTTCAGCACGTCGTCCGGGTCGCGCTTCTTCACCGCGCTCCCGCTCACACCCAGGAAGAACCTTCCGTCGAGGACGGGCACGGCCGCCTCGGCGTCGAAGCCCGTGTACATGAGCTCCAGGATGCCCGCCGAGAGCCTCCCGTACACCCCGTACGGGCCCTTGACCACCTGGTCCGCCATGAGCCTCGCCAGGGCCACGTCCTGCTCCTTGTACAGGGCGATGTCGCTGCGCACCGGGATGGACAGCGGCTCGTTGGTGGTGGAGATGTTGTTCACCGGGTAGCCCTCGACCCCTGCCACCAGCGACGCCCCCCTCCACGGGTGCGCGCTCCCCCACACCTGGAGGCCGAGCCTTGCCTTGAAGAACCCGGACGGGTCGTTGAGGAAGGTCTGCATGGAGGGCATGAAGCCGTATTTGAAGTACCTCCTGCCCGTTACGGGTGCCTGGAGATTCTCGTACACATCCGTGTCCAGGCGGGACAGGCAGATGAGCTGCCCTGCGGTGAGCCGCTCGGAGCGCCACTCGCCGATGTCGGAGCGGGTCGCCGAGAACCTCGAAACCGGGATCCGGTTCTCCGTGAGGGTGATGGAGACGCCATTCACCGTATCCGGGCAGGTCTCGTCCACGATGCGCATGACCACGCCCACGGCCCGGGTAGGGAAGAACCAGTGGTCGTTGCCCGCCTCGATCCACAGGTCGTCCCCGTCGACGGCCACGCTTATGTTGGAGAAGCCGGAATGCTCAAGGGCCGTGGCGATCCGTCCCTCCAGGGGGGACATCCGCGCTGCGGGCTCCTCCCGGTAGGGCGCGTCGTAGATCGGGATGAGCGGCTCCCCGATGGAGAAGTCCAGGGCGAAGTTGACGCCGAACTGCTCGCCCCGCTGCCAGCTGAGGTCGATCTCGGTCCAGTCCAGGGGCTTGAGGCGCAGGCCCACGTTCACCTTGGAAGGCACGGGCTCGTCGAAGTGGATCTCCGCCGTGGAGACGTCGTACAGGCTCATCTTCTCGTACTTGATGGGCGCGTACTCCACCATGAGGGCGAACCTCTCCGAGGGGGCGAACTGGACGCCCGCGAAGACCTGCATATCGTCCCACCACTGCTTGGGGTCCGAGAACAGCTCCACCTCCACGCCCTTGCCGGACCTTTCCAGGGGCTGCTTCCCGAACCTGCCGTTGCCCAGGCCCACGGTGAAGTCGAAGGGGTAGATCTGCTTGCTCGCCACGAGGTACTGCGATGCCAGGAGCCTCGTGCCCGAGGGGTCCATGATGCCCAGGGCCAGTGCGGGACAGTACTTGCCTTCGGAGAGGAACTGGTACTTGAAGTCCACGGACTTGTCCTTGTTGTTGCCGTACCCCTCGAAGTCCCCGACCTCCGTCTCCTCGCTCGTATCCAGGATCTCGGTGATGCGGCCGTCGATCTCGAGCCCGGCAAGCGGGCTGATGACCCCGTAGTAGGTGCGGGACGGGTCGACCTGGCTGATGCCGATGCGCCAGTGGTTCTCGCGCATGACCCGGGCCGTGGGGATCTCCATGAGGCCGGTGCCTCCCCAGCTCGAGGAGAAGGTGAAGGGGTCGTCCGCGGCACGAAGGAACGAACAGGGAGAAAAGACAAGGACCCCGCTCAAGGCCAGGATGCACATGCCGGTGAGTGTGAGCAGATTTTTCAGTCTCGGCCTCGAATAAGGCGAGGGGAAAACCTCGGCCTGCTCAATCCGTGTATCTCGCGGCCCGGGATGCATTACGATGAGGTACGCGAGATGCACGGATTGAGCAGGTTATGTCTTTCTCCCCGATCAGCGGACCGGGCAAGGAACAGGAGCCGGTCCACGCCTAGTCGTTGTCCAGCAACTCGATCACCACGCCCGCGGTCACGGCCATCTGCATGAGGATCTGGGTGATGTCCTTGACCTCGCGCATCCACGCGATCCGGTCGAGCTTCTCGGGCACGATGACGGTGTCTCCGGGTTCGATGTCCGGGATGTCCTCGCCGAAGCCGGCCACCTCCCACCGGGACCCGGGGTCGTTCCAGTTGAACAGCCCCCGGGAAAGCTTCCGGGCCGAGCCGTCCACCTTGAGGACATAGGTGTTGGCCTTGTCCGCATAGCGGGTGTACCCGCCGGACAGCGCGATGTAGTCCCGGTAGGAGTACTTCTCCTGGTAGACGTGGCTGGACAGGGACATGACCGAGCCCATGACGTTCACCACGCTGCTCCTGGTGGGGATGGAGAGCCGGTCGCCGTCTTCGAGCTCGATGTCGTACTCGCTGCCCTTGAGCAGGCGCAGGTGGGCGAGCCTGATGGTCATCCTGCCCGTGGCCTTGAGGTCGCGCAGGGCCTGGAGGAACTTCTCCTTGGCCTCCAGCTCGGCCTTCCGTGCCTGGATCTCCTCGGGGGAGGACGACGTGGAGGCCTGCACCGATCCCTCGGCCAGCAGCTCCCGCTGCATCCGGGAGATCATCTCCTCGATGCCCTGCTGCTGAAGCTGCCGCACCTGCTCGCGGGTGAAGACCGCGCCGCGCAGGTAGGCCCTGTCCGTGTAGCCCCCGGCGCGCTCGATGAGCGACGAGAGGCGCTCGCCCCTGGTGATGGTAAAGGTGCCCGGGAAACGCACCTCGCCCGAGATCTGCACGGTCCGGTACAGGTCCCACTCGGGCACGGCCCGCACGAAGAGGTAGTCGTCCTCCTTCAGGGGAAGGTTGCCGGCCTCGTCTCCCCCCAGGGCCTTCTCCAGGTCGACATGGATCTTCTCGGTGCTCGGCCCGGCGGGCGTCACCGTGACCCGGGTCAGCTCCGCGTCGTTACGGTAGGCGTAGTAGCGGAGGCCCCCTGCCATGTCGATGAGGTCCTTGATGCGCATGCCCGGGTTGAGCCCATACTCGCCCGGGCGGTTCACCGCGCCGGTGAGCCGGACGAGCTTCCTGTCCTGGACCACCTGGAAGACCCTGAACAGGTCCCCGGAGCGGATCTCGAGGTCGCTGCCCAGGACCGTGGCCAGGTCGGCGTCGAGGATCACCTGGCTTCTGCCGCCTTCGATGCGCTCCATCTGCACCCTGCCCGTGAACGCCACCGCGCTCAGGCCGCCGGCCATGGCGAGGAGGTCGTCAAGGGTCTTCTCGCCCTTGATCTCGTAGATCGCCGGGGTGTTCACGCTGCCCGAGATGCCCACCAGGGGTCCCACCGGCGGTATGAACACGACGTCCTCGGGCATGAGCCGGATGTCGTTCGCCTTGTCGCCCTTCAGGAGCAGGTCGTAGAGGTCGAACTCGGCCACGGTGACGCCGCCGCGCTGCAGGCGGATGGAGCGCATGGTGCCGGTCTTGGCGGGGCCGCCCGAGGCGAACAGGGCGCTCACCAGGGTGGAGAGCGACGAGACGGTGTACGATCCGGGCGTCTGGGCGTTGCCCACCACGTAGATGCGCATGGACTTCAGCGGCCCCATGCTCACGTTCATCTCGAAGCCGGTGTAGTACTTCGCTATCTCGGTACGCAGCGTCTCCCTGAGCTGCGCGAAGGTGAGCCCGGCGACCCCGATGACGCCGACCTTGGGCAGGTTGACCGTGCCGCTGCGGTCCACCACGCTGGTCCACTGCCCCTCGATGCTCCCCCACACGGTCACGCGGATCTCGTCGCCCGGGCCCACGACGTAGTCGGGCCCCACGGGCACCTCCTCCACGGGGGCGAAGGTCGAGGGCGGGCGGCTGAACAGGTCATAGCCGAACTGCTTGAGGTCCGTGCCGGCGGTATCGTTGATGAACCGCTCGAACTCCGAGGTCTTTTCCGCTGCCGGGGCGGCGGCGGTGACCGGGGCGGGCTGTCCGGCCTCCTTCTCCTGGATCACGGTCTGCCGGATGACCGACGGCTGCCGGGCCTGCTCCGGCATTCCCAGGACGGGTGAAGAGCCTGGTATGGGGGTAACCTGGACCTGCTGGGCCGAGGCCGTGTTTGAGCAGAACAGAAGAAAGATAACAAACACAGTAATATGGACCGGCCACAGAGGCTCTCTTAGATTCACATGCATAGGTACCCCCTCATAGCTATCTCGGGATTGAATGCTTCACACCCCTAACAGGAGCCATGGATCAGACAAGTGCAAGTCCTGGAATGTTCTTGAAATGTTCATCCTTGGTGAACAACATAAGTCCGTTCTGAAATGCAGAAGCTGCAATCCAGATATCATTGGTAGGGACAGGTCTTCCTATTCTCTTGAGATTATGAAGGATCTCAGCATAAAACTCGGAGGTATCCTCGCCCACGGGATAAACTACAACCCTCGGGCTGTCGAGAAATGCTCCAAGCTCTTCCCTGTTTCTCTGTTCCTTGCCACCACCCTTGAACCCGGCCAGAAGCTCTCCAATACTTACAACGGACATCCCGATCTCGTCGGCTCTCCTGAGTATCTCTACAACATCCTTATCCCCTCTGAGTGCATGGGAATATATGTTCGTATCGATCAGCAGACGCCTCATTTCCATAGCTCCGGGTCAATCTCTCTCTGGCTGTCAAGTATGCTCTGGATCTCATTGAATTCTGCGTTTGTCCATCTTCCAAAAAGGTGATCCAGGTCGCGATGTATCTTGGTATGCTTCTTTTCTTTTTTCATTCCGGTATACTGCCTGATCATTTCAACGACGAGCTGATTCACGCTCTTCTTCTCTTCCTCGGCAATCTGCTTAAGCCGTGAAGATACCTCTGTATCTATACCTCTAATGGTAATGGCCTTCATGATCACACCTCACTTCCCATGTGACATCAATTTATGCCATCTTTTTGCTACTATAATATGATTGCTCACTCTCAGTCAAGGTACCTGGTCCTCTTCCCAGAACAGGCTCATGCCGTACTTCACTTCTTCGTCCTCACCTCTTCCTTGATCCGCTGGATGTGGCCCCGTCCCAGACCCTTGACCTCGCAGCCGAGCTCGAAGAAGCGCCGGATCTTTTCATCGTCCAGGATGCCGAAGCAGTCCACGATGGCGGCCGGCTCCCCGATCATCTTCACCACCTTCTCCGGGTCGAGGTCCAGGTAGTCCTTGTGCCGCACCGCCAGCACCACGGCGTCCGCGCCACGAAGCGACTTCTTCAGGTCCTTGCCCACCCGCAGGTCTTTCAGCATGTCCTGGTTGCGGAAGAAGCGGGACCAGCTGGCCCCCACGGCGGGGTACGTGTCCTGGGCCTCGAACTCCCACCAGTGCTCCACGTAGGGGTCGTGCACCCGGATGTCGGCCCCCATCTCGGCGAGCTTGCGCACGATGAGCTCGGAGCCGCTGTAGCGCGTGTCGCCCACGTCCTCCCTGTAGGAGGCGCCGAGCACGGTCACCGTGGAGGCGGCCACGATCCTGCCCATGTTGCGCAGCGCGTCGCGCACGTGATGCACGGCCCGCAGGGCCCGCGTGTCGTTGATGTCGATGGCCGCCGGCGTGATGCGGAAGTTCTCGTCCTCGAAGCCCATGAGGTGGCGGTAGGCCCACACGCCCAGGCCGCCGTCCTTGGGCAGGCAGTAGCCGCCGATGCCCGGGCCCGGGAAGATCATGTTGGAGTGGGTGGGCCGCACCTTGATGGCGCCAATGACTTTGATCAGGTCCACCCCGTTCTTCTCACAGAAGGTGCTCCACTCGTCGAGGAAGGCCAGGATGGTGGCCCGGTAGCTGTTCTCCACGATCTTGGCCGTCTCGCTCTCGATGGGCCGGTCCAGCACGGTGAGCGGGAACCGCTCCACGTTGAGCACCTCGGAGAGAAACCGCTCCACCCGGTCTCTGCTCTCTGCGTTGATGCCGCTGCACACGCGCCAGAAGTCTCGGATGGACTTCACGTAGTCCCTGCCCGGCATGACCCGCTCGTAGCTGTGGGCCAGGAGGGGCTCGGTGGAGATGCCGCGCCCGGTGAAGGCGCGCTTCATGATGGGGTAGGCGATGTACTCCGTGGTGCCCGGCGGCACGGTGGTCTCGATGAGGACCAGGCACTCGGGCCGGATCTTCTCCGCGATGACCTTCATGGACTCCTCCAGGGCCGCGATCTCGGCCCTGCCCGTGGTGCAGTTGCCCAGCTCGGCCTTGAGGAAGTCGCACTGCACGTCCACCACCACGACGTCGGCCAGCGTCAGCGCGTCGTACGTGTAGGTGGCGATGAGGTTCTTCCGCTCCAGCACGCAGCGGCGTATGAGGATGTCCACCTCGGGGTCCTCGGCCTTGACCGGGGACACGCCGGTGTTCAGCATGGGGGTCTTCCAGTAGCTCCGGGGGCTGGGCCGCTGCATGCCTATGACGAACTTCTTCGGCCTGCCGGTTTTTCTGTCCGTGCTGTCGGCCACCACGGCCGCCATGACCGCGCCCACGAAGCCGAGCCCCATGACCACCACGACCTCGTTGCCCTTCTTCCGCTGGGCGGCGGCGGTCTTCTTGAGCCGCTCGAACTCCCTGGCATAATCGCTCTTCTTGGGGAGCGGGTACTTCGTGCCGTCAGGGCTTACGGAATAGTCCATGGGATACAACCTCCTCGATATGAAAATGATAGACCCCTCTGCCCCTGGTGGAGAAAACAGGGGGGATGGTATGTCATGCCTTGAGCTTCAGCCCCTGGCCGTGCTGCTCGTAGGTCTTGCCGCAGTGGGAGCAGGCCAGGTCGCCGTCGAGCCGGTTGCCGCACTCGCACATCCAGCCGATCTGCTTGGCCGGGTTGCCCACCATGAGGGCATGGTCCGGCGCGCCCCGGGTCACGGTGGACCCTGCCCCGATGAAGGCATAGGCCCCGATGGTGTAGCCGCACACGATGGTGGCGTTGGCCCCGATGGTGGCCCCCTTCCTCACCAGGGTGGGCCGCACCTCGTCCATGCGGGGGATGTGGGCCCGCGGGTTGAACACGTTGGTGAACACCATGGACGGGCCGCAGAACACGTTGTCCTCCAGGTTCACGCCCTTGTAGATGGACACGTTGTTCTGGATCTTGCAGCCGTTGCCCACGCTCACGTCCGGCCCGATGACCACGTTCTGGCCGATGCTGCACCCCCTGCCGATGCGCGTGCCCTTCAGGATGTGGCTGAAGTGCCAGACCTTCGTGCCCTCGCCGATGAGCACGTCGTCGTCCACGTAGCTCGACTCGTGCACCGCGTAGTTCCGCGGCTTCGCATAGGCGTCCTTCAGGAAGATCCTCTTCCCTCCGGCGTTCAGCGAGTCCTGGCCGGCTTTCAGGATCTTGAGCACCTCGATCCCCTCCTCCGCGTCGGTGACGGGAGCGGACCTCGCTGCCATGCACTTCAGGAAGTGGGTGCACTCGGCCTTCAAGGGCTCGCTCTCGTCCACCACCACCTTCGTCTCCTCCTTCTTGTCCGGAACGGGAACGCCGTCGTGCCACTGGATGTTGTGGGGGTAGAGCAGGAGCTTCTGCCCCCAGGGCGCGGTGTCCCTGAACACGGCCATGTTCTTCTCGGCCACCACCACCAGCGTCTGCTCCTTGAAGGGGTGGAGCCACGACACGAACACGTGGGCCTTGAGCCCGCTTCCGAACTCCAGGTGGGTGGTGGTCACGTCCGCGATCTTCTTGTGCAGGTAGTTGCCGCCCGTGGCCATGACGTACTCCGGCTCCTCCTGGGCCAGGGTGAGGATCATGGAGATGTCGTGGGGCGCGAAGCTCCACATGATGTCCTCCTCCCGGCGGATCTTGCCGAAGCTGAGCCGGTTGGAGTAGATGTAGTGGATCCTGCCCAGCTCGCCTGCCCGGACGAGCTCCTTGAGCCTGATGAACGCGCTGTGGTACTGGAGCAGGTGGCCCACCATGAGGATGCGTCCGTGCTTCTCGGAGACGGCTTTGAGCTCCTCGGCCTCGTTCACGTCCAGGGCCAGGGGCTTCTCCACGAACACGTCCTTGCCGGAGAGCAGTGCCTCCCGCGCCAGGGAGAAGTGCGTGGCCGCGGGCGTTGCGATGACCACGCCCCGGATCGCCTCGTCGTCCAGGACCTCGCGGTAGTCGGTGGTGCACGTCACCTTCGGGTACTTCGTCCTGAACGCCTCCAGGGCCTGCTCCGAGCTGTCGCACACCGCGGCCAGCGCCCCGAGCTCGGCGTAGTTCCGCACCAGGTTCCTGCCCCAGTAGCCGGTGCCCACCACGGCCACCTTCATCGCATCTTCACTCTTCAATTGAAATCTCCTTGTCGGATCAATACCATTGCTGATCTACTTGTAAGCCTTTCGGATCACATCCGCAATCATTGCCTGGTCCTGCTCTGCAAGGTACGGGTGCATAGGCAGGGAGAAGATCTCGGAGGCGCTTTGCATGGACACCGGGAAGTCGTCCGCTGCGTACCCCAGGTACGCGTAGGCGCCCTGGACATGCAGGGGCTTGGGGTAGTAGACGGCCGTGGGGATCTTCGCCTCCTTCAAGGCGTCGAGCACGAGATCCCTCTTGGTGCACAGCACCGAGTACTGGGCCCAGGCGCTGAGGTTGCCAGGCCTGACCACCGGGCATGCCAGACCGCCGATCGAACCCAGCAGCGTTTCGTAGCGCAACGCCGCCTCCTGCCTCAGGGAGATCTCCTCGGGGAAGATCTCGAACTTGGCCAGGAGGACGGCCGCCTGCAGCGTGTCGCACCGGCCGTTTATGCCGATGCGGATATTGTCGTACTTGTCCGAGCCCTTGCCGTGCACCCTTATGGAATCGAGCCTGACGGCGAGCTCGTCGTCGTCGGTGAACACCATGCCCCCGTCGCCGTAGCACCCCAGCGGCTTGGCCGGGAAGAAGGACGTGGCCGCGACATGGGCCAGGGAGCATGCCTTCGCGCCGTCATACTCGGCACCGAAGGACTGGGCCGCGTCCTCGATGACGAACAGGCCGTGCTCCTTGGCAATCGTGTTGATTCTTCCGTAGTCGGCGCACTGGCCGAACAGGTCCACCGGGATGACGCCTTTTGCCGTGAGGGTCATGTATCCCCCGGGCAGGGGGTACAGCTCCGGGTCACTCTCTTTCAGGGCGGTGATGGCCTGCTCCAGGCATCCGGGGTCCATGTTGAAGGTGTCGGACTCGATGTCCACGAACACGGGCGTGGCGCCCAGCAGCGAGATGACCTCGGCCGTGGCCACGAAGGTGAACGGCGTGGTGAAGACCGCGTCGCCCGGCCCCACGCCGTAGGCCATGAGCGCCATGAGCAGGGCATCGGTGCCCGAGGCGCAGGACACGGCATGCCTCACCCCCGTATAGTCGCCGAGCCTCTTCTCGAGCTCCTTTATCTCCGGACCCAGGATGTACTGGCCGTGGGTCAGCACGGTGGAGATGTTCTCCATGAGCCGTGCATGAATACGCTTCTGCTGCGCCTTCAGGTCGATGAACTGCATGATCGTCAAACCTCCCTGGTGGAAATACAGCTCCGCAACGGGTGGTGAACCGCATGGCTTGCACACGTGAAGGACAGGACCACCACATTCCAGAATCCTGTATTCATTACCACAGACCCATATGGGAAATCAAAGACGGGATGGTGTCTTCCTTGGATGATAAGATGCCATGATCGTGGGTTTGCTATGGTTACCATCTCTTTCGAGATGTTTGTGGGTAATCTATGAGGGTGGGGTTCTGCAGGATTCCCGCTGAAGCGGGAATCCTGGCCTGTCCGAATCGAACAGCCGCCGGGTTCCTACAGAAGAATCTCCAGATCCTCCAGCGGATAGGCCATGCACGGGTGGATGTAGCCGAACTGCCGGTCCGACTTCCTCAGCCTCACCCCGTCGGGCTGGAAGACCGTGCCCGAGAGGAGCTTGGTGCGGCACAGGCTGCACTCGCCGGACCTGCACAGGGCAGGGATCACGATGCCGCTGCGTTCCAGGGAGTTCATCAGGGGCTCGGACGCCTTCGCCGGGATCGCCTTCCCTCCCCTGATCCTGACCGTGAACGTATCGGTGGGCTTCACGGCCTTCGGCCAGCCGGGCTGGGAGGCGACATCCTTGGGCGGGCCGTAGACCTCGGTGCGGACCTTCCTGCGGGCTACCCCGAGCTTTTCCAACTCGGAGCGGCAGAAGGCGTACATAACCTCGGGACCGCAGACATAGAAGGTCTTTGCGGACACGTCGCCGAGCAGGCCCTTCATGAGCTCCGCGGTGATGAAGCCCTTGAGCCCCTTGAACCGCTTCGGCGGGTTCGAGATGACATGGCTCACCGTGATGTTCGGGTGCCTGTCCGTGATCTCCTGGAGCTCGTCGGCGAAGATGATGTCACTGACCTCCTTGCTGCCGTACATGAGGTGGATACGGCGGTCGAGCCCCTTCTGGCTGACCTCGCGGATCATGCTCATGAACGGGGTCACGCCGCTGCCGCCGGCGAGGAACACGAGGTCGCTGCCGTGGAACAGGGGGTTATAGGTGAAGGTGCCGGCCGGCGAGGAGCTCTCGAGCGCATCGCCCACCCGGGTCTCCTCGAGAAACCGGTTCGACACGAACCCGTCCGCCACGCTCCGGATGGTGATGTCGTAGTACCCCGCCTGGGTGGGCGGCGAGGAGATGCTGTAGGGCCTGCTCGTCCTGACGCCTGCCGACTCGACGAAGACGTTGATGTACTGGCCTGCCATGAACGGCGGCAGGTACCCGTCGGCGCCCACGAGCCGGAAGGTCTTGGTGGTGCGCGTCTCCTCGATGATCTCCGATACCTTCAGAGATACGGTTTTCGGATGGATCAGCGCGATCATCCGCTCCACCTCTCCCCTGCGGTCGGTGTAGTCGGAACCGTATTTCCTCAGGGTCCGGATCTCTTCGACGATCTCGGTGTATCCCCGGATATCCTTCATGACGTCCTTGAGTGCCATGGCCCCCTCCTTAAACTTTCTTCAGTGACTTCAGGACTGCACGCGCCGTGGATCTGCCCGAGGTCAGGGTGGGCTGGAACCCGCCACCCCCTACCCATGCCCCTGCGAAGTAGAGCCCCCTGATGGCGGACCTGTTCGTCAGGAAGTACTGGGAATCCTTGGCATACTGGTCGAACCCGTAGATGGCCCCGCCCGGGTGGCCGAGGTAGCGCAGGTGGGTGAGCGGACTCGCCGCCTCCAGCTCCTCGATGTGGTCGCGGATCTTCGGGAAGACCCGCTCCGCCAGCCTGAGCATGCCCTCGGCATACCGGAACTTGGCATCCGCGTACTCCCGGGGAGACACGGCGTACCACGGGTCGCCGTACTGGAGGGCCACCAGGGCAGCCTGGCAGGTCCCGGGCGGCGAGAAGTCCGGGTCGGACACGTCGTAGCAGGTGAGCAGCGCCCACCCCTGCTGCTCCATGGTCCTCCACAGGGAAAAGGCCTTGTTCGAATCCACGGTGGTGGTGAGGAAGTTGGTCGTCTCGTGTATGCCGACATCGGCCGGTTCGCAGTCGAGGCCCATGTACAGGGTGAACGCCGAGGGGCCCACGGTGTGGCTCTTGAACGCCTCCAGCTCCTCCGGCGGGATCTCGCTGCGGTCGATGAGGTCGATGTAGGTATGGATGGTGCTGGCGTTGGACACCACGCGGCTTGTGTCCACCCTGTCGCCCTGCTCCGTGAGGACACCCCTGACCTCGCCGCCTTCCACCACGACCTTCTTCGCCGCGCAGTTGAAGCGCACCTCGCCGCCGGAGGCTAAAAATGCGTCCAGCAGGGCGTTGGAGAGGGCCTGGGAGCCGCCCTTGAGGTGGTAGGGCTTGAACTCGATGTACGCCCAGAGCATGATGGCGAGGTCGCCGAAGGGGAGCATGCTCGGAGGGACGCCCACATAACCCCAGTACACGCTGAGGATGGCCTTCAGCAGGGGGCTCTCGAGGTACTCGTCCATGACCTCCTGCGAGCTCCTGAAGGCATAGGCGAAGTAGGTGGGGTACTTCTCCTTCGAGATGTCCGGGTCGTGGAAGAACAGGCCCTGGACCATCTCCATGCAGAAGGTGTAGACCAGGTCCATGAACCGGGCGATGGCATCGCGTTCCTTGGGGAAGAGCCTGGAGAGCTCGTCGATGACCCCTTCGCGGTTCGTGGGCAGGGTGATGTCGAAGGTGCCCGGGAACACGACCCGGTAGAGGTTCTCCATCTCCACGAACTCGAGCCTGTCCAGGACACCCATCTCGCCGAGGATGGCCCTCAAGGGGCCAGGGCGCTCGGGTGAGCCCATGCCGGACAGCTGATGGAGCGCGACTTCGAACTCGAACCTGCCCCTCACGAAGCTCGTGGCGCACCCGCCCGGTATGTTGTGCCGCTCCAGGAGGAGCACCTTTTTCCCTGCCTGGGCAAGCGTGAGCGCCGCCGTCAGTCCGCCGTTCCCTGCACCGATGACCACTGCATCATAGACGGGCATAGACACCCCCTTGGGAAGTATGAATATTAAAGTTTGACTTTAACCTTTAATACCCTTGCGACCTCTGCCTGTCAAGGGGGGATGCGCGGGATATGATACAGGCCCGTGAACCATCGTGGAGGGCACAGGCATGGATGGTTCACGGGCCGCTACTGGGAGAAAAATCCGAGGAGGCCTGCTATGTCCGTTTCTTCGATTCCTTCTTATAGTCGGGATTCACCGCACAGTGCATCCGGTCTTCGCCCACCGTCCAGAAGCAGCACCGGTTGCACCGTATGCACTTCCGGATCTCTTCTTCAAGGCCTTTGGCAGATTTTCTCACAAAGTCCTGGTCCGCCACCTGGCTCCTGCCGATGGCCACCAGGTCCGCCTTCTTCTGCGAGAGGATGGACTCCGCCGTGGCCAGACTCCCGATGGCGCCTACCGTGATCATGGGCAGGGAGGTATGGTTCCTCATCAGGGCGATGACGTCGACATTGGGCGCCTCGCCGAGCTTCTTACCCGGCATGCACCGGTCGAGCGTCTCCGTCTGGGTGCCCACGGACACGTTGATCAGGTCGATGCCCGCCTTTTCCAGGATCGGGGTAATGGTGGCGTAATCCTCGGGCTCGAGTCCTCCCTCGAGAAAGTCCGTGATACTGACCCTCACGCTGAGGATCGTAGCGTCCCCCACCTTCTTCCTGGTCTGCTCGATGATCTCGCGCAGCAGCCGCGTCCTGTTCTCGAGGCTGCCTCCGTAGGCGTCCTTCCTGCGGTTCGTCCGGTTGGACAGGAAGTTGTGGAGGAGGTAACCGTGGGCGGCATGGAACTCGATCACCTGCGCCCCTGCAACGACACCCCTGAAGGCCGCCTCGACGAACTCGCCGCGCACCCTGTCGATATCCTCATCGTTCATCTCCCTCAGCCTGTAGAAGGGGCTCTTCTGCGCGATCACCGGGTCGGGGACATTGCTCGGCGCGATGAGCGCGTCGACACCCGGTGCGGGCCCTGCCGCCTGCCTGCCCATGTGGGCGAGCTGGAGCGCTATGCAGCACCCGTAGTCCTTCATTTCCTTGATCAGCGACCTCAGGCCTGGTATGAACTCGTCCCTGTCGATGCGGATCACGCCTTCATATCCGGGAGGGATGTCCCCGGAGATGCCCGCGGCACCCACATAGATGAGCCCGGCCCCACCCCTGGCGAGCCTGGTGTAGAAAGAGGTGAGCTCATCGGAGACGGTCCCCTTGCCGGGGGTTGCGTAGTTCACCACCCAGGGGGGGAAGACGATCCTGTTCGGTATCGATACGCCCTTGATGGTCAGCGGGGAAAAGGCCAAGGGATACCGTTCCTTTGCATTCCTGAGCGTGTACGTGTTCTTGTCCATTGCCGTCCTGCTCCTCGTTGAAATAGGATTTATCTTCTCACAATGGTCTCGATCCACCCTCCGGTGACCTTTTCCGGACGGCGTTCCATCACTCGCCTGACAGAAACTCCAGGATCACCCGGTTGAACTCGTCGGGTTTTTCGAAGTTGGGCATATGGCCGCACTCCTCGAAGAGGTGTATCCTCGAGTTCGCGATCCTGTCCCGGGCGAAGTAGGCATGGTCCGGGGGAAAACTCGCATCCTGCCTGCCCCAGAGGATCAGGGTCGGCGCCGTTATCTCATTGATCCTGGACCTGATCTGGTTCAGCAACTCTATCCTGGGTCCCGACAGGTTGCAGATGGCACGCAGGGCCCTCATGAACGAGGCATGGAAGCCAGGCCGGGCGTAGATTTCGGCATAGAAGTCCAGCCATGCTTCATCCAGCAGTGCGGGATCATAGACCAGGGGGGTGAGGAAGGCCCGGACCATCTTCTTGCTCGGCCTGGTCAGGAGCTCACCGAGGTACGGCAGGGATGCGATCCTCATGGACAGCGGCAGGTCGGTACCCAGACCGCCGCTGTCCACCAGGATGAGGTTCTCCACGGACCGGGGATAATCGATGGCGAACTTCATGGAGATCGCCCCGCCCAGGGACAGGCCCGCCAGGGTGGCCTTCTCGATCTTCAGCGTATCAAGGAATCCCTTGAGGAATTGTGTCATGGTGGGCAGGTAGTCCGGGAACCCGTTCAAATCGGAATAACCGAAACCAGGGATATCGAAGGCCCAGACCCTGTGCCTTTTCGAAAGCTCTCCGATATTCTTCTCCCAGATCTCCAGCGATGTACCGAACCCGTGGATGAAGACGAGATCCTTTCCCTGCTCCCCCGCGCACACATAACGGGTTTTCAATGCACCCACGGTGATGTACTGATCCCGGTACGACATCTTTTTTCCCTTCTCCTGCGTCATGGCTCCTCCGAGGACGGCGCTCCCGATTCATTAAGTATACTTCTGGTATATATAAATAAACCTGACCTGTCAACCGCTTCTCTTCAGCATGCAATATTTTAATGCAATTACCTGATATTCATCACCTTTGACTTCGTCAAGCCTTTCAGGTGATATCGTTTAATGTATACCATCGGTATTTTTTTCAGTTCTTTAAGGCGGACGAAGCCCTGAAGATACATGCCTGAGACCATGAATTCACTATCCATAATCCCCCAGAACTATCAGCAACATAACAGATTTCAAGGGGGATCTTCCCCTTGACAACGCGAAGATTACTGTATACTACGGGTATACATTAATTGTCATTCACACCACGCTCTGCACCCCACGAGAACGCGGAAAAAGAACAAGGCGGAAGACTATGGAGATAAGCAACAAAAAGATCCTCAAGCAGGAAATGAAGCGCATAACCATCATCCAGGCGGCAAAGGAGCTCTTCCTGGAACAGCGTTACAGCTCCATCACCATGGATGTCATCGCCAGACGAGCAGGAATAACCAAGAGAACGCTGTATGCCTACTTCCCCTCGAAGCTGGCACTCTTCATCCATCTCTTCGACGAGTACCTCCAGCATCTCCTCCAGCAGGTGACCAAAAGCGCAAAGCAGGACCTCCCCGCAAAGGAGCTGATCGTCTCCCTGTTCACTGCGCTCTTCGAGTTCACCCGGGACAACGAGAAATTCATGCGCCTCTACTGGACCCTCGACTCGAACGAATTCGACGGCCTGATCCCGGAGGAGCTGATGTCCAGGATCAGGATATGGACCAAGGCCATCTTCGAAGAATCGAGAATGGTCATGGAGAAGGCGAAGTCCGAGGGCGTGCTCTCACCGGGCCTGAGCACCGAACTGGTCATCCACCTCATGTCCGCCATGAACAAGGGGATCTTCATCCATACCAGCAAGGAGAACAAGTTCGAGATCGCCAATGTCGACCCCGGCAAGCTGTTCCAGGTGGCCAGTGATACGCTGACCCGGGGACTCTTCCTGTACGCCAGCTGACGCCGGGGCGGGGTACGCTCCATACCGGAAACATCCTGTGGGAAAGAAGACCCTCCATGTTCGGGTTTCTACTAATACCCCTGGAAGAAAATCCGTGGTTCCACGAATTTACTCTCTTCTTGCTTCCCGGTATCCTCATGCATACCACATGCAAGGAGGAACGATACGATGAACAGTTTCGACAAGCAGGCCCTTGACAACCTGTGGAACTACTCCCTGTTCGAAGCGCTGGCGAAGAGACGCGCATTCCGTCTCCCCCGCGGATGCAAGATCACCAAGGCACCGTTCAACTATATCTCCGACAAGGAACCCATCCCCTTGAGCGAGCTCGAGACCGCCATCCTCTGCTGGGCAGGACACGGCGTCACAGGCGCCATCACGGCCGACCTCGATCACACCACGCACTTCATGAACTCATTCATCGGCAGGACGCACCCGAACCCCTGCAACGACCAGCACCAGGAGCTCATGTACATCGACGATACGGGGGCATACCTGTACCGGCCCAAGGCCCCGTCTTCGAACGTCGAATTCCAGACACCCGCTGACCGCGAAAAGGTCATCACCTCGTTCCAGGACGCCAAGGTCAAGATGATCGACGGCAGGCCCACCATCCCCGAGGTCGCCCTCATGAAGAGCAACTACTTCAACACCAACAAGCCCGGGACCACCGCCTTCATGCCCATCGTGGACGTCTCGTACGAGTACATGAACGTCGTGCTCGGCTCGTGCGCGTTCGAACGCTGGCAGATCGTGGACGACAGGACCGGCCAGATGTGCGGCCTGAAGAAGTGGGTGGACAACGGGTACCTGAACGGCCCCACCGTCCCCCTGAGCTGGCTCGAGATGGCCGCTTTCAATGCCTGCATGTCCACCGCACACTACATGGTGATGAACATCTCGCTGGCGGCCACGGCCATGGGGCTCGGCGGATGGCACTACGGCGGGTACGTGACCCTCATCCTGCTGGGCGGCACGCCGCTGACCAACGGCCTGGGATTCAGGTTCATCACCGGCAAGGACAAGATGCCCACCCCCATCGGCAAGGACGGGTTCATTGAATCGCTCTGCCCCCCGTACGTGAAGAACATGGACGAGGCCGTGGACAAGTTCTACGACATGAAGTTCGGTGCCGAAGGCCACTTCGGCAAGGACTACCGGGGCGTCTCCCCCTGGAAGGACAAGGACATGCCGAAGAAGATCGAGATCCCGGACGCCCAGAGCAAGGAGATGGCCAAGGCGTTCATGAACTACGTGTACGACACCTATGGAAGGTGCCCTGCTTTCGTGGACCCCATCTTCCTCCCCGTGGCCTACGCGGCCCATCATCCGGAGCTGGACTTCTACGAGAAGTACTACCCCGAAGAGGTCATCACCGACACGGTGAGGAACCACCTGAAGGTCTGGCACAACGAGAAGTAGCCGCCTGCACAGGGGGTGGAGACGACATGCCTCCGTCTCCGCCCCCGAATCCTAGGAGGAACGGATATGCCGCTCATGAAATCACCCGCAGGAGACATGGAAATCACCATCAGCTCGGTATCCGCAGACGATACGCGGCTGATCACCACAGGGAAGCTGGGGGCCTGGGACTCCACCATCTACTTCACGGCGGACGACGTGATGGACATGGCGAAGCTCATGCTCAACAGGCAGGTCATCGGCTTCCTGCTGAAACTGCCTGTCTGGATCGTGAAGAAGATGCTTTCGGGGCCGTCTGCTAAATGAGCATGCGTCTTCAACCTGCACGGTGAAGCCACGGTGCGCGGGAAACGAACGGGAAGAGGACAAACGCGGCGTTTTCACCACGATCGCGAAGCCCCCTTGACTTTCTCCCGCAGCGTGATAACCATGGGTCTTCACCCGATTCAGGCACGCACATGACCGCAGGAAGGCACCCATCAAAGACAGGACGGACCCCAAGGAAGGACCGTTCCGGACCCGACGCCCACGGCGAGCCGGAGATGCAGGTGCAGAACCGGCTCACGCCGTCCATCCTCTCCTGCCTGCTCCAGGAGCTCCCCGTCGCCGTGGTCCTGTGCAGGGATGACGGGGCGATATACGACTGCAACGACCTGGCCTGCCGCATGTTCGGCTATACACGGGCCGAGATGCAGTCCCTGCAGCACCTGGATCTGCTCCCGAGCATCTTTCTGGGCATAGCGCCGTCATACTTCGCCCACGAGACCACGGGCGGAGAGTTCATATGGGTGAGCAGGCGGCGCAAGGACGGCACCGTCTTCCAGTGCGAGCAGAGCAGCAAGGTCATCACCGCGGACGACACGGTCTTTCACCTCACCTGCTACCGGTCTTCCGAGCCCATGGGGGCATCTGCAGAGAAGCCCTTCAAGGGCCCCCCCCTGGACAAGGCCCTCACGCTCGACAATCCCTTCTGCGTCCAGACATGGCAGGAGATCAACGGTGAGCTGCGCCTCATCGGTTTCAACCCGACCCTCGAAGGATATACCGACGGCAAGATCCGGGAGTACACCGGCAGGACCGTCCACGAGCTCTACGAGGCCAGGGGACGGACCGACGCCGTGGAGCTCATCTACGAGACCTATCGGAGCAGGGGCATGACCAGGATGGAGACGACCTGCGATTTCCTCAACCCGGGCACGGTCAAGCAGCTCGACACCATCTCCTTCTTCGTGCCGCCGAACATGCTCGTGCAGTACCTCGAGGATATCTCCGAGCAGCGGCAGGCCCTCACCGCGCTCAAGGAGAGCGAAGAGCGCTTCAGGGCGCTCTACCTCGGCAGCCCCGTCCCCGTGGTGACCTGGCGGTATACGAACAACGACTTCGTCCTCATCGAATACAACTATGCCCTGGACGCCTTCACCGGCGGGAAGGCGTACGAGCTGCTGGGCGCGAGCTCGAGCCTGGTCTTCAAAACGAACCCGGATATCCGGCAGGACATGCTCCGCTGTTACGAGGAGAAGGGCATCGTCCAGCGTCAGACCGCCTTCAGGACCATGCTGTCTGACGATGAGAAGCACCTCTCCATCACCCACGCCTACGTCCCCAACGACCTGGTGATGACGCACATCCACGACATCACCGACCGGAAGAAGGCCGAGGACGAGCTCGTGAGATACCAGCAGGAGCTCAGCAACCTCTACGAGAAGCACCTCGATATCCTGGAGCGGGAGCGCCAGCGCATCGCCCAGGAGCTCCACGACGGCATCGGCCAGTACCTGTCCACCATCAAGGTGAGCACCGAGAACATCCTGGTCAACAGTGCGAGGCACCAGGGGAGGCTCAATATCGAGGAGCAGCTCCGTGCCAACGTGGCCCTGCTCAAGGAGGCGATCATGGACGTGTCCAGGGTGTCCATGGACCTGAGGCCCTCCATCCTCGACGACCTGGGCATCATGGCCACCATCAACTGGTTCCTGCGCGAGTTCGGCAGGGTGTACCGGAGCATCCGCGTGGAGAAACGGATAGACTGCGATGACGCGGACATCCCCCAGCATCTCAAGATCGTGATCTTCCGGGTCCTCCAGGAGTCGATGAACAACATCGCGAGGCACAGCGGTGCCGACAGGGTGCTCATCACCATCCATCGCTCGGAAGACACCCTGAGCTACTCCATCAGCGACAACGGCAAAGGGTTCGATCTGGGTTCCATGCAGAAGAACCGCTCCGGCCTGGGCATCGCGGGGATGCGGGAGCGGGTGGCCTTCTCCCGGGGCAGGTTCGCCGTCGAGTCGGCCCCGCAGAAGGGAACCGTCATCAGGGTGACCTGGCCGCTGGACTTCAGCGACTGACCAGGCCGTGCTCGATGGCGTACGCAATCACCGCCGAGGTGCTGGCCAGGTCGAGCTTCCTCTTGATATTCTCCCGGTGCTTCTCCACGGTCTTGATGCTCACGCACAGCATGTCGCCGATCTCGCGGTTCTTGTAGCCCTCGGCCACGAGCTTGAGCACCTCCCGTTCCCGGGGGGTGAGGCTGTCCTTGCCCGAGACGGGCTCCCGGTCCTTGCCGCCCTTGAGGTATCCCATGACCACGGTATCCGATATGTCCGGGCTGATGTACGTCTTGCCCGAGAGCACGCAGCGGATCGCCGTGGCGAGCTCGCTGAAGTCGGAGGCCTTCAGGACATACCCGTCGGCGCCTGCCTTGAGGCTCTCGAAGACGTACTCCTCGGCGGTATGGACGGTGAGAACGATGATCTTCACCTCGGGGTGCATGGTCTTGATGTCCTTTATGGCATGCATCCCGGTCAGCCGGGGCATGGTGAGGTCGATGATGAGGATGTCGGGAAGAGCCTGCTGCACGCACCGTATGGCCTCGAGCCCGTCGGATGCCTCGGCCACCACCTCGAAATCCTCATCCTTTTCCAGGAGTGACCGCAGGCCCTGCCTGAGCACGATATGGTCTTCAGCCAGTGCCACCCTGTACCGTGGAGTCATGGTCGTATCTCCTGTCCGGGCCTCTCTCGCGAGACCGTAAGGGGTTCACGCCCTGTCCGAGGCCGTGCCTCCGGCAGGCACTCGTAGAGGGCTGAAACGTCATCATCATAGTTGCGAGGGGCCTTAAAAGCAAGGCCGCAGAGGATGTCTTCCCTCTGCGGCCCTGCGAGGGTAATGAGGGTATTACTTACATACAGCCTTTGTAGATCTCGATGCACTGCTCCAGGGTCGGAACGATCGGGTTGAACATGGTCGGGAACTCGGAGAGCGTCACGACCGCGAGGTCCGGAATCGCATCCGCGGGAACGCCCAGTTCGGTCAGCGTGAGCGGGTGTCCGATGTCCTTCATGAGGTTCACCACGCAGTCAACGGATGCCGCGGCGGCTTCCTTCTTGGTCATCTGCCGCGTGTTCACGCCGAAGGCCTCCGCGATCTCGGCCAGCAGACCCTCGCTGACCTCGAGGCAGAACCTCATGACGTGGGGGAGGAAGATGCCGCACAGGGCGCCGTGATGTGAATGGAACTTGGCGCCCACCGCATGGGCCATGGCATGCCCGAGGCACGTCGCGCTCATGTTGATGGCTATGCCCGCGTTGGCCGAAGCCAGGAGCATGTCCATTCTCGCGTCCACGTCGGTTCCGTTGGAAACCGCGGTGCGGAAGCTTCTGGCGACGAGCCTGATGGCCTCCATGGCGAACTGCTTGCTCATCATGTTGCGCCTGGTGCAGATGATGGTCTCGATGGCGTGGCTGAGCGCGTCCATTCCGGTTGCCGCGGTGATCTTAGCCGGCAGGCCGATGGTGAGGAGCGGGTCGAGGATGGCCACATCGGGGGATACGGGGTATTCCGCAAGGTTGATCTTACGGTCGATGGCGCGGTTCATGATGACCGCCATGTTCGTCATCTCGGAGCCGGTGCCCGCGGTGGTGGGGATGGCGATGTGCGGGGTGATGGGGTCGTTCAGGGCGAACATGGTGATGTTGTCGATGGCCTTGCCTCCCCGGGACAGGGTGACGGCGGTGACCTTGGCGGTGTCGATGGAGCTTCCGCCACCGACGCTCACGAGGCACTCGGCGCCGACGCTCTTGCAGAACTCTACCGCCTCGTCGATGGTCTCATAGCCCGAGTTCTCCACGACCTTGTCGAAGATGCCCACGCAGTAGTCGCCCATGGCCTTGGCCACCTTGTCCGCGATGCCCGCGGCCTTGATGCCCTTGTCCGTGATGATGACGCCCTTCTTCACGTTCATCAGGTTCATCTCGTACTTGATGCTCGAGATGTAGCCCGGGCCGGCACTGAGCTTGGTCGGGTTGTTGAAGTGGAACGACTTGGGAGGCTCGGGGTACTTCATGACCACGCCGAACAGCAGGGAGCGCTCCTTCTCGGCCTCGGGGTTGATCTCGACGCGCTTGATCTGTGTGTACTCCTCCAGGCCTGCGGCACCCCACTCGCGGCCGAATCCGCTCTTCTTGTAGCCGCCGAACGGGTTGGTGTCGCCGTAGTTGTGCCAGTCGTTGATCCAGATGGTGCCTGCCTTGATCTTGGTAGCGAGTTTCTCGGCCAGGCCCATGTCTCTCGAGAAGACGCCGCCGGCAAGCCCGAACGGGGTGTCGTTGGCGATCTTGATGGCCTCGTCGTAGTTGTCGTAGGGGATGACGCAGAGAACGGGTCCGAAGATCTCCTCCTGGGCGACCCTCATGGCGTTGTCCACGTCTGCGAAGATGGTGGGCTCGCAGTAGAAGCCGCCCTCGAGGTTCTTGACCTTCGGCGTGCCGCCGCCGCACATGAGCTTGGCGCCTTCCTTCTTGCCGATCTCGATGTAGCCCATGATCGTGTCGAGCTGCTTCTGGCTCACGATGGGGCCGAACTGCACGGCGGGGTCCATCTGGTAGCCGACCCGCAGGGACTTGGTGCGGGCGACGATCTTGTCGAGGAAGGGCTTGTAGATCTTCTTGTGCACGAGAAGGCGGGTACCGGACTCGCACACCTGCCCGGAATGCACGAACGTGCCGCACATGGCGCCGTCGACCGCGAAATCGAGGTCCGCGTCCTCGCAGATGATGTTGGGCGATTTGCCTCCGAGCTCGAGGTGCACCTTCGTGATGTTCTGGGCGGCCATGGTCATGATGTCGATACCCACCTCGGTGGAGCCGGTGAAGGCGATCTTGTCGACCTTCGGGTTGAGGCACAGAGCCCTGCCCAGGGTCGATCCCGGACCGGTGACGATGTTCATGACGCCCTTCGGGATCCTGGACTTCTTGAGGGCCTCCTCGAAGACCAGCATGGAAACGCTCGTGTCGGAGGCGGGCTTCACCACGACGGTGTTGCCCATGGCCATAGCGTTGATGCACTTGTACATGGCGGACAGGAAGGGGAAGTTCCAGGGCACGATGCCCACGCAGACTCCCAGCGGCTCCCTGAGCTGGTAGTTCATGCTTGCAACGAACCCACTGCGGGACTTGGGCAGGTCCTCTTTCCATTTGAACTCGTGGGCGGCGTACCGGGAAAGATTTCTCAGCCCGCCGATGACCGTGATCACGTCGAAGGAGGTCCTCGTGATCAGGCCGCCCGAATCCAGGGCTTCCCAGTTGGCAAGCATCGGGAGATATTCATAGAGGAGGTCGGAGAGCTCGATGAGGATACGTGACCGCTCCTTAGGATCCATGTCGCTCCATACGCCCGAGTCGAAGGCATCGCGGGCCGCATCCACCGCCGCATCCGCGTCTTCTTTTCCCCCATAGGCGAAGGTGGCAATGGGTTTGCCGGTTCCCGGGTCGATGGCCTCGGCCTTGCCCCCCTTTTTCGCCTCGACTTGCTCGCCGTTGATGAACATCTTGAAATGTTCCATTGATTCCTCCTTTAGTATGTATCCGTTCGTTTTTTATAGTTAGTATTGTGAACTGTCCACCAATGGCGGCAGTGTTTCCCGACAGGCAACTCCAAGCGGCGCCTCAGGCGCCCTTCTCCCTGACGGGTCTTACTTCCACTGGGAGAAATACTCGTCCGCGTGCTTCTTGTCGGGGGTCCTGTACATGCTCTTCCTGCTGATCCAGGGAACGCCCGCCTTCTTGAGCCCGCCGAAGAGCTCGGCGTACTTGATGGCCGCTATGCAGGGGTCGATGAGGGGTATACCGTCGACCTCCTGGATGCCGATGGCCGTGATCGTGGGGATCCACGCCCAGCACCCGAGGATGACGACTTCCGCGCCGTCGTCCGCGAGACCCCTCACAGTGTCCTTGAAGCTGTTGATGATTTCCATCGGATCCACGGCGGCCCAGTTCATCCTCTTGATGCAGCGGATCGGGCGGTTGTCGATCATCCTGTCCCTGAGGCCGTAGGTGAGGGAATTTCTCAGCATGATGTGCTGGCATTCATAGTTAGGGGTCACGATCCCGAACTTCTCGCCCATGGAGCAGGCGAGATGCATGGACGCTTCCGCGCTGCCGATGACCGGTATGTTCACGATGCCGCGCGCGGCCAGCAGGGCCGGGTCGTAGAAGCATCCCATCACCAGCGCGTCCGCGCCCTTGTTCTGCTCCTCGTAGAGCCCCATCATCATGGTCGTCTCGCAGAAGAGGTGAAAGGCGTAATGGTCCCCGTCGTCCACATGGGTCAGCCCTTTCCCCAGGTTCTTGTACACGACCTCGGTATCCGGGTTCTTCACCTTGCCCGCTACGTCGAGGATGACCTTGTCCGCCCCGAAACTTTCGATGAGACCGTCTGTAAATGCCCCTAAAATGGTTATCTTCATTGATGCATCCCCCTGCTTTTTTATAGTGATGTCCTACTCGTATACCTCTGTCTCCAGTACCTTCATATCGTGTCCCGGTATGATCGATGCACCGAGCTTCGAGACCTTCACCTGTGTTTCATAGTACTCTCTCAGGTTCACGAAGAGGCCGTTCGGCCAAGGCGGGTTATGGTTCATGGATTCGTAGAGGGGGACACAGTCCCCGGTCAGCAGGTACCGCTTCCCTGGGGTCTCGACCAGGACACACTGGAGCCCTTCCGTATGCCCCGGCGTCAGGAGCACCGATACACCAGGTACGATCTCCCTGTCCCCGTCCACCGTCGTGTAGCGTACCTCTTCCAGATATTTCCGGATATATGCAACGGAAAGGAGCGGCACGGGGTTCAGCGCCGACTCGAGCTCCCTCTTCTGCACGATGATCTCTGCATTGGGAAACAGGTCGTTGCCCGCGCAATGATCCCAGTGGAGGTGGTTGTTTATCACGATGTCTATCTCGTCCGGGTCGACCCCGACCTTCTTTCTGAGCGCGCTCACGACATCCTGGTCCTTTTCCCGCACATAGGGCGCCCTGTGGGGCCCATGGACGGGGTCCTGAGGATCGCACCCGCCGGTGTCCACCAGAATCTTCTTTCCGGCGCCTTCCAGATAGAAGGCAAGGATCGGGAAGTCCATCCTGACGCCGTATCCGATCTTGAACATCATGCTGTCCTTGTACCTGGTGATGGTGCCCAGGTGCAGGGGATGTATCCTGATCGAAGACATCGCTTCCTCCTTTGTGCGGGAGCCGGTTTCCGCTCCCCTTATTTCTTTCCGATGGTTTTCAGTATCCCGTCTATGCCCCCGGCATCGATGATCTCCCGCATCTTTTCCGGAAGCGGTGTGGCATGGAACCGCTCACCGCTGGGTATTATCGAGATCAGGCCGTCATCCAGGGACACGCTTAATTCATCGAACCTCCTGATCCTTCCTCCTAGCCCCTTCACCGACAGGGTCGGCAGCCCTATGGCAATGGCGTTGCGGAAGAAGATCCTCGCGAAGTCCTCGGCCAGGATGCATCCGATGCCGAGGTGCTTGAGGACCGCTGGCGCCATCTCGCGGCTGGAACCGCATCCGAAGTTCTTCCCCCCGACGATAACGTCGCCGGGTTTCACCTCGGCCATGAAGGAGGGCTCGATCGCCTCGAATACATGCCTGGCCTGCTCCTCGAGGGAGGCCATCAGATACTGGCCAGGCACGATCAGGTCCGTGTCGATGTTGTCGCCGAGAACCCACGCCCTTCCCTGAATCTGCATGCTACACCTCCTCCCTCGGATCGGTGATCCGACCATGAATGGCGGACATGGCCACGGTCGCCGGCGAGGCCAGATAGACCCTGGCGTCCGAGCTGCCCATTCTTCCCTTGAAGTTCCTGTTGGTGGAGGAAATGCACGTCTCTCCCGATGCGAGCAGCCCTCCCTGGCTCCCGAAGCACGGCCCGCACGACGGGGGGCAGATGATGGCCCCTGCCTCTGAGAGTATCTGGATGATCCCTTCATCCATGGCCCTTCTGAAGGTATTCCGGGAGGCCGGATAGACGTACATCCTCACCGAAGGGCTCACCTGCCTGCCTTTGAGGATTTCAGAGGCGGCCCTGAGGTCTTCGATCCTTCCGTTGGTGCACGAACCCAGGAGGGCCTGATCGATACGCTCGCCTGCTATCTCTCGCACCGGCTTCACATTGTCCACCGTGTGCGGCAGCGCCGCCATGGGCTCCAGGTCCGATGCATCGATCTCGTACTCATTGAGGAACCCTGCATCTCCGTCCGATGCGAAGGCTTCCGGGCACTCGGTCCCGATGGAACGCAGGAAGCCCCGTGTCACGTCGTCCACCGGGAACAGGCCGAACTTGGCGCCGAATTCCACGGACATGTTGCTCAGAACCAGACGAGAATCCATGGAAAGGTCTTTCAGCAGTTCACCGGTATATTCGATGGCCCGGTACTGGCCGAACTCCGCCCCGAACCTCCCAGCAAGAGCCAGGCTCACATCCTTGGACGTGACCCGGTCCGGCAGCGATCCCTTGAGGTTGACCCTCACCGAATGCGGCACCTGGAACCACAGCTCGCCGGTGGCCAGAACATAGGCCATTTCGGATGTGCCTATTCCCGCCGCTGCCGCGGCAAGGCCGCCGTAGGTGCAGGTGTGCGAATCCGTACCGACCACCAGGTCTCCGGGCTTCACCAGCCCTTTCTCCACCATGACCTGATGACATATCCCTTCCCGTTCGCCGTAGTAATGCGTGATACCGCACTGTTTGACCATCTTGCGAATCTTGGCGTGTCCCTCCGCCATGTTGACGTTCGGAGAAGGGACGTAATGGTCCATGATGACCACGACCTTCTCGGGGTCCCATACCTTGGTGATCCCCGAGGTGATCAGTTTCGCGCAGGAAAGGAGAAACCCTTCATGGCACATGGCCCTGTCAACGGGCAGCACCACGTACTCTCCGGCTTTCACCGTCTTTCCCGCCTTTGCGGAAAACAGCTTTTCCGTCATTGTCTGTCCCATGAAAACCCCTCTCTGTATGTTTCCCGGCCCGGGTTGCGGTCCTGAGAACCCTCAGTTACCGGATCCTCCGGGCCATGGTGTATGTCCCAACGATTCTCACACGTCCGTGTGAAGGGGCATGGTTGTGAACAGCGTACTGTCACTTTTTAGAAAACCTCTTTCTTTACGAATGAATACCCTTCCATCAGCCGCCTTGCCGTACGGTATACGATGATCTTCTTCACCTCTATTCCGGCGGGTGTCTCCCGTATTTCCACACCCTCCAGCTCGGCGCTGCCCGACGGATGGCCCATTCTCACCATGCCCCGCTCGGTCAGACCGGGTGATGCAACCTCGTTCACCAAGGTCCCAGGCACCATGGCGGCGGTTCCGCAGCAGTTGATCATGGAGGCGGCAAAGGTCTTGTGCAGCTTGCCCATGAAGATCATCCTCACCAGGAGGTCCACCTGGTCGGCCTTGAGCGTCTCTCCGGTCCCGTACTTCACGTAGTCCGCCGGCGGCGCCACATAGGTCAGCAGGGCGATGTTCTTGATCTTGTCCATGACCACCCTGGTGATGGCATCGCTCTTCCTGAGCAGTTCCTGGTTCGCGTCGATCTCCTCGGGCGACTCGGTCCCCTTCAGGCCGACATCCGATGCCCTTATGAATATGCCGGGGTTGGCTACATCCACGATGGACATGGTCACCTTCCCCACGCCCTCGACATCGAGTATATCCTGTGCATTCCCTGTGGGAAGGAGCCGTCCGGTGTTCGCGCCCACCATGTCCGACCAGTTGAGCTCGATCCGCGCCCCCGTGCCCGGCACCCCGTCGATGGCGAAATCCCCGTGCACGCGGACCCGGTTGCCGATGACCGGGACCGTGGCCTCGATGATGCGGCCGTTGTTCGTGCAGTGGATGCGCACCTTGGTCTCGGGCTCCGTGGGCCTCACGTATCCCTCGTCGATGGCATACGGCCCCACCGCTGCGGACACGTTCCCGCACACCGCCCCGTAGAGGATCACGGTGGAATCGATGGATACCTGGCCGAAGGTGTAATCCACGTCGGCGTCCGGCCTGGAGGGCGGCCCGATGATCGCGAGCTTCGAGGTCAGCGGGTCCGCGCCGCCGAGCCCGTCTATCTGACGCTTGTCCGGGCTCCCGAAGATGGCGCATATGACCTTGTCGCGTATCTTCGCATCCCCGGGGAGGTCGTTCTCCTTCAGGAAAACGGCCTTGCTCGTGCCACCCCGGTAGATGACCGTGGGTATGCGTATCATTTCATCCATGACGGCTCCTTCCGTATCCGTGCCTACCTGATGATGTCGGCGATCTTTGAAATGTCAGTGACCTGCTCGAGATTCTTGACGGCCTCTATGAACTCCTTACGCCTTTTCGCATCGATGTAGCGTTCGGTGAGCTGGTTGAACTTCACCTCGATCTCGTCGAAGGATACCGGGTTCTCCGGGTCGCCCTTGGGATAGTCCACATGGGAGGTGACAACCTTGCCGTCCTTCAGGGTGGCTACCATGGTGGCGGGGTAGTACTTGGGGTACACCCTCTCGGCCTCGGGGTCCACCTCGGCGGTGACGAGGCTCGCAACCCTCAGGATCTCCGGGTCGGTGAAGGTCTCCTTCTTGAACTCGTCGATGCCCGTGCGGTTGCGGCATATGGCCACGGCGGTGGTGTATGGGAGGCTGAACTGAGCATCCACATGGGTCTGCGGCGTGTATTTCTTCTCCCTCGGCTGGGTGAGGCCCTGGATGGTGAAGTTGCAGGTCTTTACCACGATCTTCTCGACATTGTCCGCCCTGACGCCCTGCCTGTACAGGTCCACGGCGCAGTCGGCGATGGGGCCGTTGAAGCGGCAGCACGCATGCACCTTGATGCTGGTGTCCTGCATCTCCCATTTCTTGCCCAGATTGTCGGTGAGCCTCGCATAATCGAAGGTGTCCTTGTAGGAATGCGCCCTGATGAACCCCATGGGGCCTTCGAAGATCGTCCTGGCTCCGGTGAAGTTCTGCTGGGCCAGCGAGGCGCTGAGCACGCCCGACATGGCGGGCTGACCGGCCTGGAGGGGTTTCTGCATGGATCCCTCGGTGCCCCACTCCAGGGTCCCCGCCGAGAAGCTCCCGGCAAGGCCGAGCGCCCAGGCGATCTGCTGCGGGGTCAGGTTCAGGATCAGGGATGCCCCCATGGCGGCACCGAAGACGCCGCAGGTCCCGGTCGGGTGGAATCCCTGGTAGTAGCTCTTCCCGAGGAAGGCCTCTCCGGCCCTGATCATCACCTCGAGGCCGCATACGAGGGCACGGATATAGCTCTTGCCGTCGACCTTGTTCTTCTCGCCCATGGCGAACACAGCCGGCATGACTGCGACGGACGGGTGCATGGTGCCTTCGCGGTGATCGTCGTCGTAGTCGTAGATGTGTCCCATGGTGCCGTTGATGAACGCAGCATGCATGGCCGATGTCTTGAAGCCGTTCGCGATGACCGAGCAATCGGGGTTCCCGCCCTGGTCCCCCATGACCTTGAGGACGGCCTTGACCTGGTGCTCTTCCTTGGACCTGACGGCGCAGCCGAACATGTCGATCATATAGACCTTGGTCATCCGGATGACTTCATCGGGGAGGTCCTCAAACTTAACACCCGTGCAGAATTCCGCATACTGTTCAGCAACCGGTTTACCGAGCTTCTTATCAAAATCGATCTTTTCAGTTCCCATATCACTTACCTCCCGTTGTGATTTATCGATGATTTTCTTCTCATCAGGCAGTCGCACCGTGCGGTCTTACCGCTTCATGAAGAGGCGACCCCTGCTTTCGTCCACCATGATTCCCGCTTTCCTGTCTGTAAGTATACTCTTAGTATACATACAAAAATATTGCGTGTCAACTCCATTTTAAGCCTTGTTGTCGCATTATATAACTTATACATATTATTTCTTGTTATCAGCGCCATGTCACCCGGTATCGTTCTTTTAGTATACCGTTAGTATTTTTTTCTGGATGGCCGTTCGGCCGTCTCAGCAATCATCATGCCCCCTCTTCGATGGAGGTGGCCTGCTCCGTGGATGATTGGGACAAGCCCTGGGAGCCTGCGGAGACCTCCCGGACGGCCTCCGACACCCTGGCTATAGAAAGGGATCAGGCTGTTCTCCGAGATCAGGGAGAAAAACGCCATGGAGGTGATGCCGCACATCAGGTCTCCATTCGCTATGAAGAGTGCCTCTGCAAGAGACAGGAACGTCTTCAGGTACAAGGGGTATGACCGTGAACACCGCGGTGAGGGCCGTCCATCGGGACTGCCGATGGCTTATCCTCCTGACGTTTCCTGCCCAACGGCCGGATGCTCATTCCGTGTCTTCCAGAGGAAGAGCCCGAAAAGCATTCCGAAAACGAGATCACCGAATGCCAGTATGAAGGTGATGGCCGTGATCTTTTTCCTGAGGTAATAGGGGATTGCCACGAAGAAGAAGACGGTCTTGGCCAGCATCCCCATCCAAACGATCCCCCGGTTCTTGGCAGGATCACGGGAAACGATGTAGTATCCGGTTCCGAATACGAACACATGCGTATAGAATGTCTTCAGGATGAAGGTGGTCACCCCGTAGAGGATCTTCTGGGGTCCGTAAAACATCCTGTTCATCCTATCAAAGAAGAACAGGCCGTTGAATGCCGCGAGGAAATTGTAGAGAGCGCTTACCTGAAAGAACGTGCGGTATTTGTTCGTTACCCGTTGATTCATGGACTGCTCCTTTCGTCTAGGATGCGATGCGTCGTTCATTGCAGTCTTGCCCGGAACGTATCCGGTCATGTTCCCTCTCCTGCTGGAACTTCTCGTACCGACGGCATTCCAGCTTGATCTGAGACAGGCCGTACACCCCCTGCCTGCGAAGCGATTCCAGTATTTCTCTCCGGCTCAAGTATATCACAGGTTCACCGATCATCGTCTCTTTCGGACATTTCAGGTCGCCGGCATCCTACTTGGGGTTTTTCAAACAGGGTCCGGTGAGCACCGTGCTCACCGGACCAGCCCGAGAGAGCCGAAAACCAAAAAGTAGGAGAGTATGGATTCTGACTTACCTGCCATCGTGTACGAAACGATGGCACTGTCCTGATGCAACGATCTTTCCCTTGTTCCCTTCTCTGATGTTCCTGCCCTGTTCCCCGGGGGTGGTCCAGCGGCGATGCCGCGGCTGGGCCACCCCCTAAAGAAGGAGGCTCATGTCGCTACAATGGTATGAGATCCGTGTATCGGCGCATTTCTTTTACCGCTACTTGCATACCGCCGTAAAACCGCCCAGGGAGAACTGGTTGCTGTTCAGCGGGCTGTTCGCTCGGTAGTTCTTTGATCCTTCCTGGCATGTCGCATGGTTCGCCCGCTCATCGACGATCGTCGTAATCAGCATGGCATTCAGGTTCATGGCCTTTCCGGCATCCTGACCGTTCGCCCAATGATACCAGAGGGTCTTCCAGTAGTTGCCGGTGCGGTCGTATATCACCTTCCAGTAACCGAGGTTGGTTTCCTTGTCGATGTACATGATCTGCCTGCCGTAGTTGTAGTACGGATCCTTGGGTTTTCCCTCGATGACCCACACGGGACGCTTCACCCAGACCGCGCTGTCGACGAACCAGGGAGCAGCCGAGTTCTTCTCGCGCTTCTTTTCATAGCTCCACTGGGGGAGATCCTTGCCCTTCATCTGCAGCACCCACTGGCCGAGCTTGTTCTGGGTTATGAGATTCGTTTTCGTATCGACGAATGCGCCGATGACTTCACTTTCTCCCATGAACTTCCAGGTGAAATAATTGATGGCCCCGTCATATCCTCCGTAGCTGGCATCATCCTGGGAATAGTCCGAGCCGAACAGGGCATCCGACCTGGCTGCCGGTGTCATCCGTCTCACCCTGCGGATTGCCGGTACATACCCGTACAGCATGTCTTCCTTTCCATTCCGGTACCGCCATGTCATCATGGCCGTACCGGCCATGTCGAAGGGACTCCTCACCACGATCTGGCTTGCGAATTCGAGATCGTCCGGATTAGCCTCCGATCTGGCCGGTTCGAATGCATCGTATGGCTTGCTGTACCAGTCGACCCAGATCGAGCGCTCGTAGCCGGTCTTGCGGCCCATGAACTTCACCTCCAGCTCGTTATGGAGGGAACCACCCGCATCTCTCATATAGAGGGTGTTCCACATGACCTTTGCCGGCCCGTCGGGATCGGTCAGTTTGACATCGGGGAAAGGAATGCCCTTGATGAATTTGGGGATCTTGCCGGTCGCGACCTCAATGATCGCCTTGTTCTTGTCCAGCTTGTACTTACCGATGTTTTCCTGCTTCGACTCCAGAACCCACTCGGGCATCACCTTGGCAGGATCGTAGTCGAGCGTACCATACCGCACGACCATATCGCCCGACTTCACCCACTTCAGGCTGTTTTCGGGCATGAGATCCTTGAGGGTCTCCCAGTTCGCTTTATCAATATATTCTGTCTTTGCCGCGAGACCGTTCGTTGCCAGAAAGAGAACCATCACGATCGCAAGACAACTCATCTCTATAATTCTATACCTTTTCATTCCATTATCTCCTTTTCACGTTCTCCGTGGTCTTATGAATACTTCCTGTTCGGCATCAGAATACGACCGTAGCCTGCATGGAAAGCTGCTGCCGATCCTTCAGGATCCCTACGCTCACGTCTTCGTCACCCACTATTCCGTAATAAGCGATCTTGAAGATCCAGGGATGGAACGACTTCTCGATGGAGGGTATGTACATCATCGCCCCGCGCGGATCATAAGCAAACACTATCTGGGGGGTGAGCGTACCCGACATGTAGGTCGTGGACGTGATCAGGGTCACCTTCTGCTCGTAACGCTTCTGCTCGATGAATCCGCCTGTGGAATAGTCCTCGACCGCGAGGCACTGCCTGTCATCGTAATCGGGATAGTATTCGGCGAAATACTGGAAGTAGCAGTTGATCATCGACGTATCGTTGATGAACCTCATCCAGAGGCTCTTGTCCAGGCCCACCATGTAGCGGAGCATGTTGGTCGTCGGGATCTTACCCGTCTCGTAGACACCGAACAGGGCGGGCAGGTTCACCTCGGGAATGAAGACCGGCTCATCCCAGAACCATGCGGCCTCTGCCCTGACGATGGCGTCGATGTGCGACTCGTAGAAGCTCGCTGTCGCTCCCGTCACCTGCTCGGTTTCATACGTCAGGTCCTGGGCGACGTATCCCGTCAGCGTAGGGTCGAACGTCAGGATCGCGGACGGGGTATCGCAGATCGTCTGATAGTGAGCGATGGACACGTTGAAGTTGTCGGCGAGCACGCCCTGCAGCCTGATGCCCATGCGGCTGTTCTGGAAGGTCTCTTCAGGCTCGTGCACCCTCACAAGCACCGATGAAGCGGAAGAGGGGTAGGCATACGGGGTCCCGTACGGAGAAAGAGGCGCCACCTCCTGACCGCTCCACCCCGGGTTGATGAAGCCTTCGGCCGTGAAGGACGACACAGGCCCGACATTCCCGAAATTATAGGTTCCCCTCATCATCCACAGGGGAATCCGCCGGTCATCCAGGTCTTCGAAGGCCCCGCCGAAGGTGTTGTCGATGGGGTTGATCCTGTCCATCAGCTGGTAGACGTCCGTCTCGCCCCAGGAGAGATTCTGCTTTCCGACTCGGAAGAACCATGGCCCCTTGGAGTAATCCAGGTAGCACTCCCAGAGATCCTCATCCTTCTTGAACTCATCGATGACGTCCGGGTTGTTCTCCCGCGTCTCCTGGTACTCGTCTGGGCCGTAATCGTATACGCCCTCGTAGAGAAACCGCCCTTTGATATGGTACTTGACTTCGGGGGTATCCTGGCTCTGCCGCAACAGCAGTTGGTTCAGCTCGATCTGTGCCAGGTTTCTCTGCTGCACCATGTGTCCCACTGGGGTGTCGGGCGACGTGTACCCCTCTGAATCCGACATGCGCAGGGAGATCCTTGACTGGATCTTGCCGGTTATTTCCAGCGTACCCTCGTCATCGAGCGAGATTGCGAACGCATTGCCGTACATCAATACCAACAGCAGGAGAGTTGTCCCCATGAAACAGTGTCCGAATGCCTTCATATGCTCCTCCTTCATCATTTGGCGTCTCTTCTCCTCTTTCTTGTTTCCATATGATTCTTTGATGTTCAGCTCTTGTTCCGGACCTGAACGGCGTCTCTTAGTGATGTTGCAGCAACCCCCCGCCCTTCACCTTCGGCTTCAGGATGGTGGCGAGCACCGGGATCAATATGAGGGCATTGATCATGTTGAGCAGCATCAGGATGGAAAGGAGCAGGCCCATTTCCGACTGGAACTTCATGTTCACGAAGATCATGAAGAAGACGCCCGCGAGCATCGTGGTTTCCGTGAAGACAATCGTTTTCCCCGTGGTGTTCATGGCTATCCTGTTGGCTTCGCGGTAATCACCGGTCGCAGCGTATTCCCCGTTGATACGTGCCAGGAGGTAGATGCCGTAATTGATGCCGATCCCCACTGCTATTGCGGCTACCGGGAGCGAGTTGATGTTCACGTCTATGCCGTAGACGAGCATGAATACCTCGGTGATGATCTGTGACACGGCAAGCGGAACAATCAGGATGATCCCGCACTTTATGGATTTGAACACGATGACGCAGAGCATGAAGCATGCGAGGAAGACGACGATGAGGGATACCCAGTAGGAGTACTCGACCTCTTCATTCACCGCATACAGGATGCCCAGGAGTCCGCCGGCCAGGCGGTAGTTCACCTTGTCATGCTTGTTCTTCTGTATGAACTCACGGGCCTTTGCGATGCAGTTCTTGATGGTATCGCTGTTGTAGGATTTGTAGAAACAGATGATGGATGCGTTCGTCCAGCTGTAGTCCACATAGATATCCATCTCGCCGGGTGCGGCATTGTTCCGGATGATATAGCCGATCTGGGCGAGGTCCCTGGTGGAATCCGGGATCATCTCCCATTTCGGGTTCCCTTCGTGGAACATCCGGTACACCCGCTTGAGCAGGTTGTTGAAGGTAAGGGTTCCCCCCGCCCCGCCCTCGGTCTCCATGAAACGCTGGAACTCCTCCATGGAATGCAGCGTGTCATAGTTCCTGATCGCTCCTTTCTCCTTGCCCTCTGCGACGATGATGAGCTGCGTCGCACCGACGAAGTGCTTGTTGAAGAACCTGAAGGAGTCGTTGTAGGGATGGTCGGGGAACAGGATCGCCGATCCAGCCTCGGTATCTCCTATCTTCAGATTGTGGGTGTACACCCCGCCGACGATGAGGATCAGGGCGGTGATGCCGACGACGACCCAGCGGCCCTTGCCCTCGGACGGTATCACGAGCATGCGGGATATCTTGCTGTAGACCCTTCCGTACGACTGTCGTTTGATCTTCTCTTCCTTCGGCGGCTTGATGAAGGAGAGGATGAGCGGGTTGAGCACCGTCACGGTGACCAGGATGCTCATGACCCAGAAGGAAGAGAAGAACCCGAGATTGCGCATGATCGGAATCGTCGCAACTGAGATCAGCAGCAGCCCGACCGCATCGCACAGCGTGGAGAGAGCGGCGGGCGGGAGCATCTCCCCGTAACCTGAAATGATTGCCTCACTCCGATCCCCGAGCCTGAGGTACTCCTCGTAATACCTGGACATGCACTGGACCGAGTGACTCATGAGCCGCGCCGATATGATGAGCGGTACGACCAGGATGAGCGGATCCAGGGAATAACCCATCATGCTTGCAAAGCCGAGACCCCAGATTGCGCTTATCACTGCCGAGAAGAACGGTATGAGTATGCCCTGCAGCGTCCGGAAGTAGTAGAAAAGGAGTGAGATGAGAACGGCCAGCGTAATGATGAGCATATACATGATCTGCGGGGCCAGGCTGTAGATATAGGCATAGAGAGCTGGATATCCTGTGATGTATATGTTGTGCTGTGCGTCGGTCTCATTCTTTATGATCTTCTGGATCTGCGAGTAGACCTTCCCGGGATTCCAGCCCTCTTCCCAGAACCCGGCATATATGGCCGCCGACTTGTCATCAGGGGACACATAGAAGCCCCTGATGCCTTCATTGCTGTATATGATGCGTTTTATCTCCTGGAGCCCCAGTTCACTCCTTTGAATCCCAGGGTGTATGAGGGGCTTCAGCATGATCCCCGAACCGGTCACTTCGACATTTTTCAGCTTCGGATGCGTGATCGAGGCGAGCTGTGCGGGATTGCACCCCTCGATCTCCAGCATTGCCTGGGTGATCCGGTCGATCTTGTCGATGGTCTTCCAGTTGTATATGTTTCCCCCGCCCTTGACCTCCACGGCAACGGTCATGACGTTGGCGCTGCCCAGCATGCTGCGGTATTCATTGTAGAGCTTGATGAACGGGTGGCGGGGAGGGTAGAACGATATGAAGTCCGTCGCCACCTTGAGGTGCCATGCATAGTAACCGAATATCGCGGTGACAACAAAGATGAGCGAAAGCACCGAGATCCTGTTTCTCAGCAGGAACGCCACGAACCGTTCCGGCATGGTCTTACTGTCCGTCACTTGGGTGTTCATTGTTTCGTTGTTCATGGGAATGCTCCGCTACCAGGATATTTGTTTGTCTTTCAGCTTGAATGTGATCCCGTTGGCTCCTGATCCGAATCCACCGAGAACGCCGTTTTCAGAAGATATGCTCACGGAGGAAAGCCAGAACATTCTTATCTGCAGGGGGACCTTCAGATGGTCCCAGGTCTTTCCGCCGTCCGCCGACATGAGAATCGTTCCGCGATCCCCGACGGCGTATCCGGCATTCCCGAGCAGATCGATGCCGTAGATGGAATGCATCAGGTTGTTCTGAGACTGCGACCAGTGTGCCCCGCCATCATCTGAGTAAATGATGACCCCTTCCAATCCGCCTGCCATGAGCTTTCCGTTGTTCTCGCTCAGGCAGAACAGGCTCTGTTCCACTACGGGCGGCTGTATGGTCCACGTATGCCCGTAATCATCGGATTTGATGATGCTGCCGAACTCCCCGACAATGATGCCGCCCTTCTTGGTCATCCGTACCGCGTAGAGCACGATGTCTTCCTCGAGGTGCACGTCCTGCCAGGTCAGCCCACCATCATCGGTGACCACGACCGCGCCCCAGTCCCCGACGGCGCATCCGTGGAGAGGATCGGAGAAATGGATCCCGAAGAGGTGCTTGTTAATGCCGCTCTTCTGACTGGCCCACGATCTTCCCCCATCCGTGGTGTGCAGGATGGTGCCTGCCCTTCCGGCGATCCACCCGTTCTTCCCATCAGTGAAGCATACCGAGTAGAGGGGCTGATTCGTACCGCTGGCGACCCTGAACCATGTGCACCCTCGATCGTCGGACAGGTATATCTTTCCGTTGTCACAGCAGATGATGACCCCCTGTCCTGAGATGACGGCGGAGGAATAGATGTTCTCCCTGATTTCCTTGGAGCCGAGGGGCCTGGAAATATCTCCGGCGGTCGCTGACCCACAGAAAACGGCAACGCTCACCGCAGCGATGAATGCCTTGACGATCAGATTTACTTTCCTCATCTCCTGTCCCTCCGATAAACTACCCATCCGCTTGGCACGGGGCATGCGGGGAAGACCCCACCCCGGGAACGGCCACGGCGGACGATTCATTCGTGGCGTTCATTCGATGACCCCCTCACGACTCGGATACATAACGTTTTTCCAGGTCCGCATAATGGGACGCACCGAGAAACTTGTTGATCTCCGAGAAGGTCTTGGCCATATCCTTAAAGTCAGTCTGTTTCCCGGTCTCCCTGAGCTTCCTGACCTCACCGATGCAACCTGCGAGGGTCCCTGCGAGGCATGTGCCCGGATAAAGCGCCATGGCGTACCCCATGTCCTTCATTTCCTGGACCGATAGGTTTGGGGTCTTCGGCGCAAGATTGAGGAGGAGTGGTTTGGAATCGAAGAGCTTGGGGATCCTTGACACCTGTTCCCTGTCGACCGGGGCCTCGATGAAGAGGATGTCGGCTCCTGCCTCGGCGAACATGTGCCCGCGTTCTATGGCCGCATCGAACCCATCGACGGCCAGCACATCGGTCCGTGCAATGATAAGGAAGTTCTCATCCTGGCGGGCGTCAAGGGCCGCCTTGATCTTCCCCACCATCTCATCAGCAGGGATGACCTTCTTCCCCTCCATATGACCGCATTTCTTGGGCCATATCTGGTCCTCCAGGTGAATGGCCGAGACCCCTGCCTTCTCGTACTCCTTCACCGTCCTGACCACATTCACGGGGTTGCCGTATCCGGTGTCCGCATCCGCGATCACGGGGATCTGCACCGCCGAGGTTATCCTCCTGGCATTTTCCACCATTTCCGTCATGGTCAGAAGGCCTACGTCCGGATATGCGAAATGTGCGGCACAGGTGCCGTAGCCGGTCATGTAGACCGCATTAAAGCCATGGTCCTCAATGATACGTGCCCCCAGTGCGTCATAGGCACCGGGTGCCTGGACAAATTCACCATTCTCGATCATGTTTCGAAGTTTCGTGCTTGCCATTTTTCATCCTTCCTCAGTCTGGATATGCAAGGACGGAAGAAAAGATCCTGCTTCGGCAAAATATACCCGTGGTATTTGCTGGATATCCATGAATGAGAATCCCCTTCCTATCTTGCCAATCCCTGTATTTGTCAGCATATTCCATTGCCTGCATCTCCTATGTCCTCTACCCTTGCGATGTGAGATGCCTTGTTTAAAGTATACTGCTAGTTTACATTAAGGCGCTATTGATGTCAACGTATTTTCTGACTCGCCCTTAATGCCTCTTTTCCTATTGTTATTTATATGCTTTTTATGCTGCTGGATTTGCTTGAGCTGCTTAATGGGTATACCGTTGGTATTTATTACGTGCCTGACGGTGATCGACATGGTCAGTGCTGCGGCCTGCCGACGGCATATCCCCCTTGCAAAGCACCTCCCTTTTCTTTATGCCAGGTGAATGCATACGGGCATCCGGGGACCCATCGGGCTCATCGCCGACAGCCACGGGAGGACCGACCTCCTCATGCGCGCCATCCTCATGCTCAAGGGGATGGGGACCGGTAGCATAGTCCACCTCGGCGACATCTGCGACTCGCTGGCGCCGCTCGCGCTGGAGGATGCCGTGTCCGTCCTGCAGGAGCACGGCGTGCAGGCGGTCAGGGGCAACAACGAGTACGCCGTCCTGACCAACCATCAGGGGCCCCGCGGGGACAGCCTGCCCGCCGGGGTCATGGCCTACCTCGAAGCTCTGCCCTACGTCATCGCCATGGACGACATCCGCTTCGCCCACTCGGCGCCCTTCGACTGGCCGGCAGCCACGAGCTGGCCCATCACGGACAACCATCCCCTGTTCGATCTGGATCGCATTATCACCTGCAGGATCCTCTTCCGGGGACACTCCCACAGCCCCTCCATCGTGGACCTCGACGGTCCCGGCCGTGGAAAGATCCCCGCAGGGGCAGGGATGACGATGAGGCTTCTCAAGGAAAGGCGCTACGTGATCACGGTCGGGGCCCTCGATCAGTCGTCTCTCGCCCTGTTCCTGCCCGAGGAGGAGGAGATACGGTTCCTGCAGCTGGATGGGGGATGATTACCCTGGAGGCGGCACTTCGATCTCTGCCCGGGTGACGGGACCAAGCCGACACCGACGTCCACATTGTGCCTTCGCGATTTCCGAGGCTAGGGAGGAGCTCTTCCTATTGTATGGAGTCTATCCACGGCCTCCTGATACCGTCATCTCACCATGCCTTTCGGTGAGATGACGGTATCAGGAGGATAAAAATCCCCATGCCCCGGGAGGGCATGGGGATTTTTACAAGTATCTATCCTCGCTGTCGCTTAAGCAGGAACAGTCACCCTCCTTGACCTCAACCGAGCAGCGGACCCAGCACACCGAACATCTCGGGGAGCTGCTCGAAGTACTTGGGGTTCTCCAGGCTCTTGATCTTGTCCCAGGCAGCCATGACCTCCTCGGGCTCGGGCACCTTGTGTCCGTCCGAGAGGAAGACGCCGGGACCCGTCACAATGGCGGAGCGGCTGTAGTAGCCGAGCGTGCAGTTGATGATCATGCCGGAGTCCACGCACTGCTCCGAGGCCAGGTAGAGCACCAGCGGCGTGATGAAGTCGGGCTTCATCTTCTCGAAGAGCTGCGGGGGCAGCACGTCCTCGGTGAGCCTGGACGCGGCCACCGGGGCGATGACGTTGGTCTTGACGTTGTACTTGGCGCCCTCAAGCTTCATGACATTGGTGAGACCCACGATGCCGAGCTTGGCCGCGGCGTAGTTGCTCTGGCCGAAGTTGCCGAACAGACCGGCACCCGAGGTGGTCATGATGATCCTGCCGAAGCCGTTATCCCGCATGTTGTTGAAGGCGGGCTTGCTCACGCAGTACGCACCCCGGAGGTGGACGTTCAGCACCGCGTCCCAGTTCTCCTCCTCCATCTTGTTGAAGGTCTTGTCCCTGAGGATCCCCGCATTGTTCACGAGGATGTCCACCTTGCCGAAGGCCTCCACGGCGGTCTTGGTGATGTTCTCCCCGCCCTGTACGGTGGCGACATTGTCGTAGTTGGGCACGGCCTGGCCGCCCAGGGCCTTGATCTCGTCCACTACCTTGTTGGCCGCCGCGTCGCTGTGGCCCACCCCGTCCCGGGTGCCTCCCAGGTCGTTCACCACCACCTTGGCGCCGCGTTTGGCGAGTTCCAGGGCGTGCTGTCTGCCCAGGCCGGCGCCTGCCCCCGTCACGATCGCCACCCTTCCGGTCAAATCGATCTTTGCCATGTCTCCTCCTCCTTCATGTATGCGTGCATCAGCCCTTGAGCGGCAGTGCCGCCTCGAAGCTCCCCGTGATCTTCACGTCCCCCGTCTCGTCGGCGGCCGTGACCTCGCAGGTGATGAGGTTCTCGCCGCCCGCGCTGCGCTTGTCCGTCACCCTGCCCGTGATGGTGATGGTGTTGCCCTGCCTGGTCATACCGGCGAACCGCACCCCGAAGCGCTTCAGGTGCTTCTTGGGGATCCAGCCCGTGATGGCCTGCCCCACGAAGCCCATGACGAGCATGCCGTGGGAGATCGCCCCGGAGGGCATACCCACGGCCTTGGCGAAGTCGTCGTCCGTGTGGAGCGGGTTGAAATCGCCCGAAGCGCCTGCATAGATGACATGCTGTAGCTTCTGCATGGGGCCCTTGACCAGCGGGGGCATCTCCGTTCCCACCTGTATATCATCAAAATAGATTTCATGCGCCATGTTTGTCCTCCTACTTCCGCTCCACGAGCACCGCCCGTTCCCTCGCGACCTTCTCGCCCCGCTGGTTCGTGTAGAGCAGTTCCACGGTCACCATGTCCATCTTCCTGCCCGACTTGCTCGTCTTCTCCTCGATGGACGCTATCCTGGGAGACGCGGTGATGACGTCGCCCGGATAGATCTCACGGTAGTACTGGTATTCCTCCTCACCGTGCAGCACCATCATGAAGTTGATGCCGAGGTCCATGATTACGGGGGGCAGGGACGCGGACCAGAAGATGGGCACGGTGAGGAACGTGGGCGGCGCGGGGGTATCCTGGTACCCTTCCCGGATGGCCGCCTCCCTGTCCAGGTAGATGGGGTTGGGATCGCCGATGGCCCTGGCCAGCTCCCTGATCTTGCCGCGTTCCACCTCCCAGCTCACCCGGGCATATTCTTTCCCGACCTTTGAATGATCAGCCATTATCTTACCTCCCTTCAGTCTCCGTACCTGCCGACGATGGCGATGCTGCAGATGTTGAGCATGGGAAACCCGCCGAGGTTGTGGGTCAGCCCGAACCTGGGGTCCTTGATCTGCCTCTCCCCGGCCCTGCCCAGGAACTGGAGGTACATCTCGTAGAGCATCCGCAGGCCGGAAGCGCCGATGGGGTGGCCGAAGCACTTGAGCCCACCGTCCACTTGGCAGGGGACCGTGCCCTGACGGTCGAAGAAGCCGTCCATGACGTCTTTCGGAGCCTTGCCCCGCTCGGATATGTGCAGATCCTCCATGGTGACCACTTCGGTGATGGAGAAGCAGTCGTGCACCTCCATCATGCTGATCTCCTTTCGGGGGTCCATTATGCCCGCCTCGGCATAGGCCGCCGTGCTCGCCTTGGTGGTGGTGATGAAATGGGCGCCGTCCCAGTCGTAGGACAGCTCGGTGCCGTTGGACAATGCCAGCTGGAGGGCCTTGATCGTGATGATGTCCTTCTTGCCCAGCGACTTCGCGATCTCGGGCGTGGTGACAATAGCGCATGCGGCCCCGTCGCTCACCCCGCAGCAGTCGAACAGCCCCAGGGGGAAGGCGATCATGGGCGACATGAGGACCTGCTCTTCGGTGACAGGCTTCCTCAGGTGCGCCTTGGGGTTGAGAGCCCCGTTGGCATGGCTCTTCACCGAGACGTGGGCCATGGACCTCTTCACCTCCTGGATGTCGAGGCCGTACCTTGCGGCATACGCCGTTGCCAGCATGGCGAACCCCCCCGGCGCCGTCAGGTTTGGGAACCACATGGAGTTCGTGATCCCCATGGCCGAGCTGAACTCGGGCAGGCCGCCGTACCCGATGTCCTTGAGCTTCTCCACACCGAGGGCCAGGGCGATGTCGCAGGCCCCCGAGGCCACTGCGTAGACCGCCCCCCTGAAGGCCTCCGTACCGCTGGCACAGAAGTTCTCGACCCTGGTGACTGCGATGTTGGGCAGGCGCAGTGTCGTGGATGCCGCCAGCGCGCTCTTGCCGACGTGAATCTCGTCGAAGCACGTACCCAGCCACGCGGCCTGGATCTCCCTCTTTTCGATGCCCGCATCCGCGATGCACTCCTGGAAGGCCTCCGACATGAGGTCCTCGGCGCTGTCGTTCCACCGCTCTCCGAACGTGGTGCACCCCATGCCCAGGATGGCCACCTTATCTCTGATTCCGCTTGCCATGGCTCACCTCCTCACCCCTCAACCCGGGGCACTGCCTTCCAGAAGTACCCGGTGAAACCCCGCATCGCATCGCGCGAGCGCCGCCGGAAGGTCATCGTGATGGGCATGCCCACCTTGACCTGGTTCATGTCGCAGTCGGTGAAATCCAGGAACGCCCTGCCGCCGCCCGTGAAGGAGACGAGCCCGTACACGGCGGGCGGATCAACCGACGGCGAGAGGAGGTCGCCCGTGAAGGCCTCGACCCTGCCCGGCTTGTCGGCGAACTCGTAGTCCTCGAACTGCCCTACACTCTGGCAGTCCGGGTTGACGCACACGGGCATGGGCGGGAACTGGGCGGTGCCGCATTTCGTGCACCTCAGGCCGGTGAAGCCCAGGATCATCCTGCGCTTCCTCCATAAAACGCTCAGCGAGGAGTTCGGGTTGGCCTCACCCCGTATGCCGAGATCCGCGGTGATGAGGTCGCGGAACTTGGCGAACTTCAGGTAGTTGGTGAACTCCACCCTGGAGGCGAGGTGTCCGCCGACGCCCTTGGCCGGTCTGAACCCGCGTATCCTGTCCGTCGCCTCGAAACACAGCACGTCGCACCCCTGGCCGAATCCCGCCAGCAGGATCTTCTCCCCCGGCTTTGCCCCTTCCAGAGCGGATGCGAACAAGAGAAGCGGGTGGGCGGTGCCCGTGTCCCCGCAGATGCCGTGGAGGTTGTCCTGGAGCTTGGCAGGCTCGATGCCCAGGTTCTTGGCGATGGCTTTGTGGGTGCCGGTGAAGTAACAGGGGTAGACGACCTTGCTGATGTCCGCCATGCTCATGGAGTACTTCCTGAAGAAGCCGGCAATGGCCTGGGGGATGATCTTTCCGTACCCCTCGTCCCTGACCCAGCGCTCCTCCCAGCCGTAGTCGAACTCCTTGCCGGACCCCTTGTAGTGGTCGACGAAGTCGCAGCTGAGGGAGTAGCTCCCCTTGAACTCGGCGATCACGTCTTCGTCGCCGAAGAGCAGGGCCGCGGCGCCGTCGCCGTAGAACATCTCGAACATGGTGGCCATCTTGGTGCGCCGCTGGTCGGCGGCTGTCACGAGCACGCTCTTCTTCTCCCCGGAAGCCACCGCCTCGACGGCTGCCATGGATGCGGTGGTGCCCGCCTTGAGGCACGCGCTGAAATCGGCGGCAACGACCCCCTCTTCCCTGACGTTGAGCGCCGCGGCGATGATCCCAGCATTCAACCTGTCCGCAAAAGGCAGGGTCGTGGAGGCGAAGTACACCCCGTCCACCTGTTTCCTGTCCTTGCCTGCCATGCAGTCATAGGCCGCTGCAACGGCCATGCTGACGGCATCCTCGTCCCAGTTGGCAATGGCCTTCTCTCCGCCGGCCACTGCCATGATAACCGGGAAGTACCATGCCATGTTCTGGATAATGGTCATGCGGCTTATCCGATAGCGCGGTACGTACCCCCCATACGCAGTGATGCCAACCATACCTGATACCCCCCTTTCATGAGCTTTTACACCCCGCCGATGATTCCCTTTGATTTCAAATCCGCAATATCAGCCCCGGTCATGCCCAGGGACGTCAACACATCCGCCGTATCCTGCCCCAGGGCAGGCCCGGACCTGTGATATGCAGGCTCGTAATCCGAGAACTTGATGGGCGCGGCCACCTGAGGAATGGGTGTGCCGTCGGGACCGGGGACCTGTACCACGATCCCCCGTGCCTTCGCATGAGGGCTCGACGTCGCCTCCAGGACGCTCAGCACGGGCTCCACGCAGGCATCGACCGTGCTGAACACCTCCTCCCAGTGGGAGAGGTCCTGTGAGCGGATGACCCCCCTGACCCGCTCCTTCAACTCACCGCCCACATCCGGCTCCAGGAGCCTGGCTATGTAGTGGCCGAGCCCCAGGGCCTGCAGAAATGCACTCAGGAACTGGGGCTCGAGCCCCCCGAAGGAGAGATACCGGCCGTCCCTGGTCTCGTAGAAGCCGTAGAGGGAGCCCCCGTTGAGGATCTCGCTCTCGTACGAGGGCTCCACCCCCCCCACGAGGCATCCCAGGGCGCTCACCACGTGGTAGGGGAACATGCCGTCGGTCATGGACACGTCGATATACCGGCCTTTTCCCGTCTTCATCCGGCCGATGAGGGCGGCAAGGATACCGATGGCCGCGTTGTTCGAGCCCGACCCCACGTCCGCCACCTGGATGCCCATGAGGCTCGGGCCCGCCTTCTTCGTGCCCGAATAACCCATGACGCCGGCCAGGGAGAGGTAGTTGATGTCATGACCCGCCCGGTCGCGCAGAGGTCCGGTCTGGCCGTAGCCCGTGATGGAGCAGTAGATGAGGCCGGGATTGGTTTCGGAGAGTGTGTCGTACGACAGCCCCAGGCGTCCCATGGCCCCGGGGCGGAACTGCTCGATCACCACGTCGTATCCCTGCTCGGCGATGAGGCGCCTGATGATGGCGATGCTCTCGGGATATTTCAGATCCAGGGCTATGGACTTCTTGTTCCTGTTGAGGAAGGCGTGCATGCACGATACCGTGCACTGACTGTCCACATAGGGCGGGGCGAGCCTGGCCATGTCCATGCGGGTGTGCGACTCCACCCGGAGCACCTCGGCCCCGAGATCGCTCAGAATCATGGTGGCAAACGGCCCTGGGAGAAGATACGTGAAGTCGAGGATCTTGATGCCGGATAGCAATGCGTCCATGTCTTTCTTTCGACCTTCCTTTGTATGATTTGTATGAATGGTGAGTTCGATGCCCCTGGAACACCTCCGGCCCGGTGTCACGATTTCTTGATGGAGGACCACGTCTTGGATGGATCAAGCTTTCCGGACCTGCGTCATTGCACCCCATGCCACCTGCAACAACGGAATACGGCGGATGTGTTGGAGAGTATTATCCCACCCACCGCAAGGCGGTGTCAACAGATTTCGTATGTTTGTAATACATCATTACCAGTTTGCCCGTCTCCCCCATGGGGTGTGACGGGTGATCCTGTCGCTATCTTCTTGAATTTATCATACATGATGATATAGGACATCTTCCATGAAGGTGCTCCTCGTCACGACCTCCTACCCCGACCACCCGGGATCGCAGCGGGGCATATTCATAAGGGAGCTCTGCCTCGCCCTGTTCGGACTCGGCATCAAGGTCATGGTCCTGACCCCCAGGGTCCTCGGCACCAGTCCCACAGAGGAGAACGATGGCGGCATCATCGTCCGCAGGTTCCGGTATCCCAGCGGCGGCCGCCAGCTGAACCAGATGGACTCCATCCCCGTCCTTGCCATGTCGGTGTACATGGTTTCCGGGATCATCGCAGCCCTGCGGGCGGTCATGACCTTCAATCCCGATGTCATCCACGGCAACTGGATCGTGCCCACCGGCCTCATCGCCTCACTGACGGGATTCCTGACAGGGACCCCGGTCGTCAACACCGCCCGGGGTATGGACACCCGGGTGAGGGACAACCGCCTGGTCAGGGCATTGTTCACCCTCGCGGTCAGGCTCTCCGACAGGCTCACGGTGGTCTCCGATGCCATGCGGTCGATCCCGGGGCTCGAATCCGCAGAGGTCATATCCTCGGGCGTGGACCCGGTGTTCTTCGAGGTGATCCCTGACGAGTCATCGAGGACCGTGCTCTTCACCCGGAGCCTCGAACCCGTGTACGATGCGGCCACCCTGATCAGGAGCGTCCCGCTGGTACGGGAAAAGATCCCCGGTGCGGCCTTCGTCCTTGCAGGCTCAGGGTCCCAGGAGGAGCCGCTCAGGTCCCTGGCCCGTGACTTGGGGATCGCGGACCATGTGACTTTCCTCGGCCATGTGCCGCATGAAAACATCCCCGGACTCGCCTCAAGGTCGCGGGTGTTCGTATCTTCAGCCCGAGCCGACGGCACCTCCATCGCCCTCCAGGAGGCCATGGCCGCGGGCCTTATCCCGGTGGTCACGGACATAGAGGCCAACAGGGCCCTGGTCACCCACGGCCGTGACGGCTACCTCTTCGAGCCGGGGAACGAGAAGGACCTGGCAGAAAACATCATCAATGCCTTGTCCGGAGAGATAAACGCCCAGGCATTGCTGTACAAGAGGCTGTCATTAAAGGGCAAAATCGTATGGAGCACCGTTGCGGACAGATTCATAAGCGGATATAATCAGCTCATGGCTGGACATTGCGGGTAAGAGAGACCTTCTTTCAAGCGCGGCATGTTATAATGATCGTGCGTGGACAAGCTCATGGATTCTACCCGAGGACGAACGTGGATGGCCGGATTCACCCGGCGGGGCGGAGCTGTACCGGGTGATTTATGACCTGAACCCTTGAGATCACCATCTCATGCCATTGAGAAGTATGCCTAACCTCGCAGATATGGGAAATAAATCAAAGAAGTACAGTGTGCCCGTGGTCGTCTACAGCCCTGAATCACAGCTTCGCCGGCCACTCGTCATGTTCAGGTCCATGGTGAAGGACCTCTCTGTTTCCAGAGAGCTTGCCTGGCGTCTGTTCATTCGAAACATCACCGCCCAGTACCGGCAGACGTTCCTCGGTTATCTATGGGTTTTCCTGCCCCCCCTAGTGACGACCGTAACCTTCGTCTTCCTCAATGCCCAGAAAATCATACGGATCAGCGAAACGGAGATCCCCTATCCTGCATACGTCATGATAGGGACACTCCTCTGGCAGGGTTTTGCCGATGCGGTGCTCAGCCCCCTGAAGATAATCAATCAGTCGAAATCCTTCCTGGCGAAGATGCATTTCCCCCGGGAGGCGCTGATCATGGCAGGCATCGGGGAAGTACTCTTCAGTTTCACCATACGACTGGTCCTCATGTTCTGTGTATTCATCTGGTACAGGATACCGTTGCCCGCCACGGCCATCCTCGCGCCGGCGGGAATCCTCTCCATGATGGCCCTTGGGCTCATGTTCGGTATTGTCCTTACCCCGCTGGGCGTCCTCTTTCAGGACATCGAAAAGGGCCTGCCGCTGATACTGGGCATGTGGATGCTCCTGACTCCTGTCGTCTACCCCCTGCCGACGAGCTGGCCAGCATCCCTTCTGTCGAAGCTCAATCCTGTGAGCCCGCTCCTCGTAACCACCAGGGAGATGATCACCACAGGAACCCTGACCCAGCTGCACCCTTTTCTCATCATCCTCGGAGTGACCATGCTGCTGCTGCTGCTCGGATGGGTTCTCTACCGGCTCGCTCTGCCCCACCTCATCGAACGCCTGAATATCTAGCCGGCCCATGAGCGAAGAATTACTCATAAGCGTAGACCTTGTCTCGAAAAAGTTCTGCAGGTATCTGAAGAAATCCCTGTGGTACGGGGTACAGGATATCTTCGCGGAAATCCTCTGCCGCGACAACGGGGGAAGACGGTTGCGCAGCGGTGAGTTCTGGGCCCTTCAGGATGTATCGGTGGAAGTGAAGCGCGGTGAGATGCTCGGACTGATCGGACAGAACGGGGCCGGCAAGAGCACCCTACTGAAAATGCTCAACGGGCTCATGAAACCCGATATGGGAACGATCTCCATCGCAGGTAACGTCCAGGCCCTGATCGAGCTCGGGGCCGGGTTTAACCCGGTGCTCACCGGGAGGGAAAACATCTATATAAACGCAGCCGTGCTCGGTATTTCCAAAAGGAAGATCGACAAGGCTCTGCCGGACATCATCGATTTCGCAGGTCTGGAAGACTTCATCGACACCCCCGTAGCAAGCTACAGCTCCGGCATGAAGGCAAGACTTGGCTTTTCCATAGCAACACAACTTGATCCTGATGTTCTCCTGATTGATGAAGTGCTTGCTGTCGGTGACATGGCCTTCCAGGAAAAATGCATGCGGCGCATGGATGCCCTGCGCAATTCGGACAAGGCCATCGTATTCGTGACCCACAGCCTCTACCAAGTCGAAGCCCTCTGTAACAAGGCCTTGTGGCTCGATAAAGGAAGTGTAGTCCAATACGGTGACGCCGGAGAGGTGGTACGTGCCTACCTCGACAACCAGGAAAGGCGCGCCATGGAGGAATCCCGAAGGGAGGGGATCGACTATCAGGGTCGCGTGACGGAGGCCACGAGGGCCTACCTGACATCACGGGACAACAGATCTACCGCACAGAAGACGATCAGGGATGGCCACAGTGTCGATCTGGTGGACATCACGAAGGTGGAGCTCGTTGATTCCACTGGGGAGGTGAGGGATGAGTTCCCCTTCTATTCCGACTTCCTGGTCCGCATATACTACAATGCTTCGAAGCCGGTCTTCAGGCCTTTGTTCAACCTGCGCTTCCTTCACAACGGCCGTGGTGTATTCGAGGTGAGCATGCTGATCGACGGTCACGGCCCGGAGTGGGTCGAAGGAGCCGGGATGGTCGAATGCACCATCCCGTCGATCCCTCTGACGCCGAAGCTCTATGATATTCTCCTGTTTGTCAGAAGCGGTGACGGGATTGCCGATATATCCACCATGCGTACTGTTGCAAATTTCCGTATAACGGACGATCATCTGGATAAGATCCCCCTGGTCGGCCCGATGGCCATGAACCATATCCGTCAGGGCTCCCCCGTGTATCTGCCGAGGACATGGAGATTCTATTCCGGAAAAACACTAATACAGACAGTGGAGTCACGCTATCATGAGCCTGAATGACAAAAACATCCTCATCACGGGCGGCACGGGATCCTTCGGGAAGAAATGCACAGAGCACATCCTCGGACACTATAAACCGCGCCGTCTGATTATATACAGCCGGGACGAGCTCAAGCAGTTCGAGATGTCCCAGGTCTTTTCCCATGAGGAATATCCCTGCATGCGGTACTTTATCGGGGATGTCAGGGACAAGGAGCGACTCTACCGAGCCTTTCACAACGTGGACATCGTAATCCACGCAGCAGCGTTGAAGCAGGTGCCTGCCGCCGAGTACAACCCCTTCGAGGCGATCAAGACCAATATCCTGGGCGCACAGAATATCATCGACATAGCCATAGAGCAGGGTGTCAAGAAGGTCATCGCACTGAGCACCGACAAAGCCGCCAACCCGATCAACCTCTATGGGGCTACAAAACTCTGCTCTGACAAATTGTTCATCTCCGGCAATTCCTATGTCGGCCGTGACGATACGATCTTCAGCGTGGTGCGTTACGGGAACGTTGCCGGGAGCCGGGGGAGCGTGATCCCGTTCTTCATGAAGGAAAAGGAGAAGGGCGTCCTTCCCGTAACCGACCCGAGGATGACACGCTTCTGGATCACCCTGGACCAGGGGATCGACTTCGTGCTGAAGTGCCTTGACATCATGGTGGGCGGAGAACTCTTCGTACCCAAGATACCCAGCATGAACATGATGGACCTCGCACAGGCGATCTGCCCGGAATGTGAGAAGAAGATCATCGGCATCCGGCCAGGCGAGAAGCTTCACGAGGTTATGGTGCCCAGGGACGAGGCGCGGAACACGATAGAGTTCGACGACTACTATGTCATCAAGCCTGACTTCAAATACTTCAAGCGCCGCTTCAACGCTGAAGGGGGCAACCATGTCCCTGACGATTTTGAATATAATTCCGGCACCAATCCCTGGATGCTGACCATCGAGGAGATGAAGGAGATCATCAGAACCCTATGATCCCCTATGGCAGGCAGATCATTGATGAAGACGACATCCAAGCCGTTGTAGAGGTCCTGCGTTCCGACTGGCTCACAACTGGCCCCGGGGTTCAGGTGTTCGAAGACGGCCTTGCCCGATATGTGGGTGCACGGTATGCCGTTGCCGTGAGCAGCGGCACCGCAGCCCTCCATGCGGCCATGTTTGCACTGGAGATCGAACCGGGCGATGAGGTGATCGTCCCACCCATGACCTTTGCCGCAACTGCAAACTGCGTCGTGTATCGGGGGGGCACGCCGGTCTTCGTGGATGTGGAACAGGACACGCTCCTCATCGATCCCCGAAAAATCGAGGAAAAAATCACACCCAGGACCAGGGCAATCATTGCCGTCGACTATACCGGCCAGCCCTGCGACTGGGATGCGCTGCACGCCATCGCAGTCCGTCACGGCCTGAAACTTGTAGCCGATGCCTGCCACTCCCTGGGGGGCGAGTACAAGAACAGGAAGTGCGGTACCCTCGCCGATCTGAACGTATTCAGTTTCCACCCGGTGAAGCATATCACAACAGGAGAAGGCGGCATGATTACCACTGATGATCCGGATCTTGCCGCGAGAATGCGGATCTTCCGCAATCACGGCATCACAACGGACCACAGGCAGCGCGAGGCAAAGGGTTCATGGTTCTATGAGATGATTGAGCTCGGATACAATTACCGGATCACCGACATCCAGTGCGCCCTTGGCATGAGCCAGCTCGAAAAGATGCCTGCCTGGCTCGCACGGCGCCGGGAGATCGCTCTTCTCTACGATGAGGCCTTCTCCGAGATGCCTTCAATAAATCCTCTCGAGGTGCGTCCGGACGTTCATCATGCCTACCACCTCTATGTGGTCCGCCTTGACCGCTCACGCCCCGGTCCAAGCCGGGAAGAGGTTTTCACGGGCCTGCGGAGCAGGGGAATCGGCGTGAATGTTCATTATATCCCAGTGCACCTGCATCCCTTCTACAAGAAGAACTACAGGACACACCCGGGCATGTGCCCGGTGGCGGAGGATGCCTATGAATCCATCTTCTCACTGCCCATGTACCCCGGGATGTCGGACTGCGATATCCACACAGTGATCCGGTCGGTACAGGACCTCTGCCGGTAGTCTTATGGGAAGGACCGAACGACCGCGCTTCGTCGCCGAGGTATCCAGCAATCATCACCGGGACCTGGACCGCTGCCTCGCCTTCATAGACGAGGCGGCAGGAATCGGCTGCGACGCCGTGAAATTCCAGCTCTTCAGGATCGCCCAGCTTTTTGCCCCGGAGATTCTTGCCAGAAGCGAGGACCACAGGAAAAGGGAGGCCTGGGAACTGCCGGTGGAATTCCTGCCATCACTATCGGAACGGTGCAGAGAGCGCGGCATTGAGTTCGGGTGTACACCCTTCTATCTGAAGGCTGTGTACGAACTCTTTCCGTATGTGGACTTCTACAAGATCGCCTCATACGAGATCCTCTGGAAGGAGCTACTCACCGCATGCGCCCGGACAGGCAAGCCCGTGGTGATCTCAACGGGTATGGCGACCATGGACGAGGTGAAAGGCGCCGTGGACGTCCTGATGAACAACGGATGCAGGGAATGCACGATCCTGCACTGCGTCTCCGGGTACCCCACCCCCATTATCGAATGCAACTTATCGGCGATCGAATCACTGCGGAGGGAGATCCGGCCTGGTGATCCCGGGATATCAATGAGATTCGGCTGGTCGGATCACAGCGTAAAGCCCGAGGTGATATACCGGGCAGTGTACCGATGGGAAGCTGAAATGGTCGAGTTCCACCTGGACCTGGAAGGCGCCGGCGATGAGTACAAGACCGGTCACTGCTGGCTGCCAGATCAGATATCACCAGTGATCAGAACCATTCACAATGGTTTCATTGCAGATGGAAATGGCGAGAAAGGACCATCTCCTTCAGAGATGGCTGAAAGGGACTGGAGGGCGGACCCGAGCGACGGTCTGAGGCCCTTCATAAAAATCCGTAAGACCTGGAAGGGCACATGACCCGGGTTGTGGCCATCATACAGGCCCGCATGGGATCGAGCCGCCTGCCCGGCAAGGTGCTCATGCCCATCGCGGGGAAGTCAGTTCTATGGCATATCATTCATCGCCTCCGGAAATGCACTACCCTTGACGCCATAGCAGTCGCCACCTCCACCGCCCCGGCGGACGACCCAATTGTCGCATTCGCCGGTACAGAACACATCGAGTGCGTCAGGGGACCGGAAGACAATGTCCTGGAACGCTATGTCATTGCTGCAGATCGGCTGAAGGCGGACATCATCGTGCGGGTCACCGGGGACGCGCCCCTGATCGATCCCCCGACCATCGACCTCATGGTCAGGACCCTCCAGGAGACGGGAGCGGACTTCTGTGCCGGTGAACCTGGTGTGCCCTGCATCCATGAGGGGTTCGACCCGTTCAGCGCCGCCGCACTGAAGAGGATCATGGAGGAGGGATCCGGGGATCCTGCCGCCCGGGAGCATGTGATCGCATATTTCCGGAAACACCCCGAGCGCTTCACCAGATGCACCATACCCATAGCCCCGGACCACCAGTTCAGCGGAGCCCGCATCTCGGTGGACACGCCGGCCGACTTCTTCTTCCTGGAGCAGGTCTATGCCCGTCTCCAGGTCCCGGCCGGAGAGGCAGTCCTCGGGGATGCCGTGAGACTGCTGAGGGCCGAACCATCCCTGCTCGCAATCAATGCCCATGTCCACCAGAAGGGAGCGGACGAGAAAAGCCTGCGGATCCTCATGCGCTGCGACGGCGATGAGCGTATCGGCCTCGGGCACGTGTACCGATGCCTGGCCCTTGCCGATGAGCTGCGCAATGCCCACGGATGCGGTGTGTCTTTCGCAATGGCATCGGGGACGGCGGGGATCGATCTGGTGAAAAGATCCTACTATCCCGTCGATCAGAAACCCGATGATGCCGGTGAGGATGCCTGGCTGGGGGAAGTCATCCGTCGGTTGCATCCCTGCGCCCTCGTGCTGGACGTCCGGTCCGGATTGAGCCGGACAGCCCTACAGGAGTGGCGTTCGGACGGCATCCTCTGCGCCACCATCGATGACCCGAGCGACCGCCGGCTGAGCACCGATCTCGCCTTCTACCCCCCGGTCCCCCAGGTGAAACGCATGGATTGGGCCGGATTCACGGGCATGTTGCACATAGGATGGGAATGGGTTCTCCTCCGCAGGGAATTCGCCTGTGAACCAGGACAAGACCTGGACCCCGATATTCGGAGCAAGACCAGACCAACCATACTTGTCACCATGGGCGGTAGTGATCCGGCCGGCATGACGCTGAAGGCGGTCAAAGCCCTTGACCTGCTCGATAAGGACTTCGATGCTGTCGTCATGGTCGGTGCCGCATTCCGCCAAGACAGGGCTCTTGGGTCCTTGCTCTCAGGGGCACACCGCCACTTTGACGTGCAAAGAAACGTGACGAATGTTCCCGCCCTCATGGCCCGGGCGGACCTTGCCATAGCCTCCTTCGGCGTCACGGCATATGAGCTTGCAGCCATGGGTGTGCCAGCCATCCATCTGTGCCTGACCCCGGACCATGCCGAATCGGCTTCCTCATTTGTCGATGCCGGCATAGCGGTCTGCATGGGGTTGTTCGAGGATGTATCCGTAGAAGATCTTGCGGCAGAAGTTCGAGCCGCCCTCGAGAACTTATCAGGGGTTGCCCGGATGGCGGATAGAGGAAGGAAACTCGTCGACGGCAGGGGTGCCGTGCGGATTGCACAAGAGTTGACAGGGGGTCTGAATGGCGCCTGATCCTGCAACCCGGACATGGCAGAACCATACAGGACCTATCCTTGACTCAGTCAAGGGTTTCGACGTCATAGAATGCGGGCAATGCGGGTTCAAGCACATCGTGCCGATACCCACTCCCGAAGAACTGGAAGCCGTTTATCGCCACGAATATTATATCGTCGAAAAGCCTCTCTATCTGGAAAGGCATCGCGAAGACCTCGAATGGTGGAACATGGTCTACAGCGAGCGGTTTGACACCTTCGAGGAACTGCTGCCCCCGGGAAGGCGCCGTATACTGGATGTGGGCTCCGGGCCGGGCTTCTTTCTGCTCCATGGGAAACAAAGGGGATGGCTGCCGGTAGGGATCGAGCCTTCCGGACATGCCGCCAGCTACAGTCGGGATCTGGGACTGAACATTGTGAACGATTTCCTCGACGAACGCACTGCCCGAGAATTAGGGACCTTTGATGTGGTCCATATGAGGGAAGTCCTGGAACACATTCCGGATCCTGTATCCATGATCAGCCTTTCCCGCGAACTGCTTGATCGGGGCGGCATCCTCTTCCTGTCTGTACCGAACGATTATAACCCGTTTCAGAGTGCCCTGAGAAAGGTGTGCGCCTTCGAACCATGGTGGCTGGCTCCCCCCCAGCACATCAACTACTTCGACTTCCATTCCCTCGGCCGCCTCGTCCAGTCCCAGGGATTCGAAGTGATCCTCGAGGAAACATCGTTCCCCATTGATATCTTCCTGCTCATGGGAGACAACTATGTGGGGAACGACACTCTGGGAAGGCAGTGTCATATGAAGCGCAAGATGCTCGAGCACAACCTTGCCGAGGCAGGATTATCAGGACTCAAACAAAAGCTTTACCGCTCGTTCGCTTCGCTGGGCATAGGCCGTGAAGTACAGATCTATGCGCGGAAAAGATGAGGGGCCCTTTCACTCGCGTTAGTCGGGAGATGAATTCATCGAGCGTAACCTGACATGATTTCAAGGAAGAGATTTTGCATACGATCAGAAGACATACCACGAGAGACATAACGATTCTTCGTTGCTATGAAAAATGATTACATCATATGCCTTGCTGCCGGATCGTCCCAGCTGCCTCTCATTCTCGAGGCGAAAGGGATGGGCTACAGGGTCATCGCCATCGATCGGAATGAAAACGCCCCGGGCTTTCGGCATGCAGATATCAGGATCCTGCAGAGCACGTATGAAAGCGACAAGGTCCTGGCCGAACTGCGATCACTCCGAAATCGCTGCAGTTTCTCAGGGTTGATAGCGAGAACCTCGGGCCCGGCTCTGAGAACCGCTGCAGCGATAGCGGAAGAGTTCCACCTCCCCGGGTTGCGCCGGGAGATCATCCCCCTGGCAACGGAGAAATCGAGGCTCAGGGAATTCTGCAGTTGTCAGGGAATTCCCATGCCCAGAGGACAGAGGACAGAGCGATCGGACGACCTTGACCCGGCGCTCTCCCTGCCTCTCATCGTCAAGCCCGACCTCACCATGACCGGAAAGAAGGACGTGAGCGTGGTCTCTGATCTCACTGCCGTGAAACAGGCAGTGGAAGCTGCAGTTCGATCCTCGGGCAATGGGTGCGCCGAGGTAGAAGAGTATGTCGAGGGGTTCGACGTGAGCGCCCTTTTCCTGCTCAGACACGGCCAGGCAACGGTTATCCGGTTATGGGACGAGCTGATAGCGATTATGCATGACCGTGCCATTCGGGGGATAGGTGTAAGCGTCCCCTCTGTCGTCGAAGGGAATGAGGCGGAGAAAAAGATCCAGCAGACAGTCGGTCTCTTCAGCAGGCATTTCACCGCCGTCGATGCCCTGATGATCCTCTCCTTCCGGATTGATCGCTCGGGCAATCCGTTCGTTATCGAACTGCATGGAGACCTGGGCGGAGACCTGATTGCAGACGTGCTGCTCCCTACGGCAATACCCGGGTTCAACTTCTTCCATATGGTGCTGGAGGCGGCTGCGGGTAAACCAGTCATGCCGATCGAGGCAGGGATCACACCCACTTGCCTGCTCTATGACGGAGGGACGTTTCCCGATGCCATGGCCCGGAATGCAGCGACGTGCGGCAATGCTCTCTTCTTCCAGGAGGGCTCCGTGGGAAAGAACCTCGACCGCATGAACGCCATGCTGGAGGGATCGGAGATGACGGTACTGACAAGACCGATGCATGGCACACTGCTCGAGAGTCAGCGTCCGTAGCGAGGCACGAACGGATGAAGTCAATCCTGTTCCTTGGAGGTGGCCAGCTTGGGATCCCCGTTCTGACGTGGGCGAGGGAGATAGGATTCCAGATCATCGTCAATGACAGGAACCCCCGATCCCCCGGGTCTGCCCTTGCTGACGTTCAAATCCACTTCGATTCAACGGATGCCCGAAGCATTGCCACCTGGGCGGCCGGCCACAACGATCGATACCATATCCAGTATTGTCACTGCGGGAGCGATTTCGGTCTCCTCACCGCATACTGTGTACACGAAGCCCTGGGCCTGCCTCATTCCCCCCTCGTTTCGATCATCAGCGGCCTGGACAAGAACCTCATGAAGAGGTCTTGGGAACATTCCATCCGGCCGCATTTCCCTGCGTCAACAACGATCTTTTCGGACCAGGACTGCATGCAGGCCGGTGCATCCCTCGGATGGCCCCTTATCATCAAGCCTTCTTCCGGGTCGGGCAGCCAGGGCGTCAGCCTGGCCCACAATAAAGAGGAAGCGATTCAGTGTTTCCATGAGGCGGCACGGTATGCAAAAACAGGCACTATCATCGCAGAGCAGTTCATCGATGGCACGCATCACGACGTGAACGGCCTTTTCTGGGACGGTACATTCTATCCCTGCGGGATCGGAGACCGCTTTTTCACCCCGTTTCCCTACTGCGTCCCCCACCACGGATATTTTCCCACATCCCTGGATGCGAGGCAGCGGAGAGAACTCTACTCGCTTCTTGAAAAGGGTGCCCGTTCCATGGGCATCTCGTGGGGGCCTGTCAAGGCGGATTGCGTTGTAGACAGGAACGATGCATGTCTTGTATACGAGATATCGCCACGTTTCCATGGAGACGTATTCACGTCGAACGTCATGGGATTCCTCCATGAGACGAATCCCTTGTATCAGTTCCTGAGCTGGATATTTCACGGCAGAAGCCTGACGTTTGTCCCCTTCGAAGATGCACGGGAAATGACCGGCGGATGGAAGACCGTGTTCACCCTTTCCGAAAAGGATCGCTTCCTGTCTCGGGGGGACGTGGGATTGTTTCTGAAGGGTACCCGGGAGAGGGACGTCGTGAGGAACAACGAGGACATCCTCGGCCTGGCCTGGGCCTGGGCCCGATCTCGCGATGAGATCAATATCATACTGAAGATGGTGGACCATGACTGATCAAACCTTGAGGAGCAGGATATCCATAGTAACCGGCGGGACGCGGGGGATCGGCAGGGCGATTGTTCGGGCACTCCTGCAGGCGGGCAGCAACGTCGTCGCAACGTATGCCCACGATGCATCAAGCGCGGAGGAGACACGGTCGGAATTCATACGGGCAGGACTGCCCGGGGACAGATTTCTGATCGTGCGGTCCGACGTGTCGAAGAGGAAGGACGTGAAGGAACTGCTGAAAACTTCCTGCGCGGCATGGGGCGGGCCCGTCTCGCTCCTCGTGAACAATGCAGGGATACTGAGGCAGGGTGATTTCTTTGACCTTACGGAAAAACAGTGGGACCAGACATTCGCGACCAATCTCAAGGGCCCCTTCCTGCTCTGCCAGGAAGCCATGCCGATCATGACTGAAACGAAAGATCCGTCGATCGTCAATATCGCCTCGATCGGGGGCCAGACGGGCGGACCCAGGGCACCGGACTATGCCGCTTCAAAGGCCGCCCTCATCTGTTTCACCCAGTCCATGGCCCGCATCGGGGCCCCTATGGGCATCCGGGTGAATGCCGTGTCTCCGGGGTGGATAGACACAGGGATCTTCACGGAACAGCGCTTGAGAGAACTGCATGAGGAAGCCCTTTCAGCGATTCCGCTGCAGCGGCTGGGGAAACCGGAAGAGGTTGCGGAAACCGTGGTCTTCCTCCTGTCGAAGAAGGCCTCCTACATCACCGGTCATGTGTTGAACGTGAACGGCGGTATGCATTTCTGAAACAGGAGCAGCCATGAGAGAACCAATACTGGAAACCATGCGCTCACCTGAACAGGTGAAGCGATTGTCACTCCATGAACTCACGCGACTGTGCGTGGAGGTCAGGGACTTCCTGGTTGATTCCATATCGCGGACGGGAGGCCACATCGGTGCCAATCTGGGCGTGATCGAGCTGACCGTCGCCCTCCACCATGTATACTCGTTCCCTGAGGATAGGATCATCTTTGACACAGGGCATCAGGGGTATACCCACAAGCTGCTGACAGGCAGAAAAGAGCTCTTCAAGACCCTCAATCAGCCGGGCGGAATGTCACGCTTCCTAGCACGGAGCGAGAGCCCGTACGACAGCATAGAAGCCTCCCATGCCGGTACGGCCATCTCCATAGCCTCCGGCATGGCCCAGAAGAAGGTCTTGAAGAAATCCTCGGAGAATATTGTCGCAGTGGTCGGCGATGGCGCTCTCGTCGAGGGTATGTCTGCAGAAGGTCTGAACTTCGTGGTCCATGGCAATCTCCCCATGGTTATCGTTGTCAACGACAACGGCATGTCCATCCCAGTGAACGTCGGAGGCATAAAAAACCTCTTCTCGGGCAGCGACTGGATGGAGAAGTCGAGGAATCACTTCGAAGGGCTCGGATATACTTATTTCTGCGTACAGGACGGCCATGACATCGAGAGCCTCGTGACGACATTCAGGAGGGCAAAAGACATAGCCCGGGATGGTGCGGTAGTCGTTCATGTGAAGACCGAGAAAGGTCGTGGGCTGCCCATCGCAAAGGACCATAAATACAAGATGCATTTCTCAATGCCGTTTAATCCGGTTACGGGTGAGGGATCATCTCCCGTGCCAGCGGGAAAAACATATGCAGCAGTGGCCGGAGACAAGCTGTGTTCCCTCATGCGAATCGATCCAGCCATCATGGTCATAACCCCCTCGACACCGTACGCATCTGGCCTTGATGCATGCCTCGAAGAATTCCCGGATCGAACCATCGATGTGGGGATGGCCGAGCAGCATGCACTGGGTTACGCCGCAGGAATGGCCCTGTCAGGATTGAAACCGTATGTCTGCTTTCAGTCGACCTTCATGCAGAGGGCCTTCGACCAGATCCTGCACGATATAGCCTTCATGAACCTTCCGGTCACCATCATGTCCGTGAGGTCGGGCTTTGCCGGATACGACAGCCATACCCACCACGGGATCTATGACCTGTCCTACCTCAAATGCGTGCCCAACCTCCCCATCTTCTATCCCGGCACAAGCTACGAGCTCGAGAAGATCATAGAAGAGCGGTGCGTTGCTTCATCAGGACCGCTGATGATCCTGTATCCCTATGAGAGCATCAGGGAGGATGAAGACATCCATCAACCCCGGGACCCCGTGCTTGAAGGTGCGGAGGTAATGAAGCCCGGGAGTGATGGTTACATTCTATCCGTAGGCAATACCCTGGGGACCGGGATAAAGGTCTGTGATCTCCTGGCACGCCGGAATGTCCATTTTGGCCTGGTGAATGCGCGATGGCTGAATCCCCTGCCGAAGAACCAACTGATACCGCTGCTGAAATCGGTCGGATATGCGGTGACGATTGAAGAAAATGTCCTGGATGGAGGTTATGGGAGCAGTATCGCCGAGCTGATAACAGATAACGACCTCAGGTGCAGGCTGCTGCGGTGCGGCATTGAGAAAAGCTTCGTGATCCCCGGGACCAAGGAAGATCTTTGCAGAAATAAAGGTATAGACGCGGAGTCCATCTTGGCGAGAATCCGATCGCACTGGGCGGAACTTTTTTGATACACAAGCGATACATCCTTCTGCTCGGCGGCAGCGATGACCAACTGTTCATCATCAGGTCTGCCCATGAGATGGGGCTGGGAACCGTAGTCATCGACGCAAATGACAAGGCCCCCGGCCTGCGCTCGTCGTCCTATTCGGCTCCTATAGATTTCAGCGATGTGCCCCGGGTTATCGAGTATGTGAACGGCCTCAGAAAAGACGGGGTGAACGTGTGCGGTGTCACGGTCATGGGCAGTGACGTGCCCCATATCGTAGGGGCCATAGCAAAGGAGTTCGGCTGGACAGGACCTTCAGAACAGACGGGGAGATGGGCCACCGACAAATATGCCATGAAATGCCGCTTCGCGGAGAAAGGCATACCTGTCCCACACTTCGGTCTCGTATCGTCAGCGGATGACGTCCTTGAGCAATGGAGAACATGGAACTGTCAATGGGTGATCATCAAACCGACAGATCGGGCGGGCTCGCGCGGGGTGCGGGTAATCTCCGATGAAGACGAAGTCAAGCCTGCCCATGAGTATGCACTCTCCTGCTCCAGAAACGGCAATGTGATCCTGGAGGAGTATGTTCCGGGACTGCAGATAAGCACCGAGAGCATCCTCACTGAGAACCGCGCATTGACTCCGGGGTTTGCGGACCGCGTCTATGAGGGGATGGATGTGTTCTGGCCCCAGATAATGGAGAATGGCGGTTGGGTACCTTCGGTTCTCGATGCACCAACACGTGCCTCTGTTGTAGAACTGGTTGAAAAGGCGTCAAGGGCACTGGGTATTCTCAATGGTGTCGCCAAGGGTGATGTGGTCATCCATCCAGAGAAAGGCCCCATGATGATCGAAATGGCCGCACGCCTCAGCGGAGGTGATTTTTCAGAGAGTCTCGTACCGCTGGGCTGCGGAGTCAACTATGTGAAGGCCGCATTGAAAATCGCGATGGGGGAGGAACCTGAGTGGGACGATCTCATGCCCAAGTGGCAGAAGGCCGTGGCAAACCGTTATTTCTTCTTGCCAACGGGAATACTCGAGGACATCAAGGGTCTGGACCGCATCCGAGAGATTCAGGAGATACAGAAACTCTCTCTGTCATACAAGATCGGCGACACTATTCCAGAGATCAGTCATCATGGACAGAGAGCCGGGGTCATGGTTGTTGTCGGACAGGACAGAAAGCAGGTCCAGACCATTGTTGATACCGTATACCAGGAACTCTTGTTCAAGGTTGAAGGTCAGTGGCTGAACGGGAGCCCCGTAGTAAAGCCCACCGGATTACAATCCATCCCTTGATCGCAGCCATCTCTCATTCGGCAGCATGATCCGTCTCTACACTATCTTCCATCTGAATATTGCCTATTCCTCCATAGAGGAGGATCAGCGTTCAGAGATCATCAGAAAATGTTACTGGCCGCTGCTGCACCTCGCAAGAAAATCCAGCCTCCCCCTCGGCATCGAGGCGTCAGGATACACCCTGGAGTCCATTGCAGCCCTTGATCCGGCATGGGTCAACGAACTGCGTGAACTGACTTCAGGAGGTGCTTGCGAGTTCATAGGGTCCGGCTATGCACAGATCATCGGCCCCCTGGTCCCGGCAAAAGTGAATGCAGCAAACCTGAGAATAGGTAACACGGTATATGAGCGGTTTCTGGGATTCCGCCCCGCCATTGCCCTCGTGAACGAACAGGCATACTCCCCGGGATTGATCCGGCACTATCTGGAGGCCGGGTACCGGGCAATCATCATGGAGTGGCACAACCCTGCCCTCTACCACCCCGAATGGGACAAGGAATGGCGTTTCATGCCCCAGATCGCCTGCGGCCAGAACGGTGAGCGCATACCCGTCATATGGAACAATGCCATAGCCTTCCAGAAGTTCCAGCGGTATGCCCATGGGGAGATCGAACTTCAGGAATACATGGAATACCTCGGAGGCCATCCTTCAGATACTGTCAGGGTTTTTCCCCTGTACGGCAATGATGTGGAGATCTTCGATTTCCGCCCCGGGAGGTACCATACCGAAGCCCAGTTGTCCGAAGAGAGTGAGTGGAATCGAATCGGTCGCCTTTTCGATGCATTACTGAAGGATGACCGGTTCACATGCATCCGGTTGAGCCAGGTGCTGGATCATATAACCAACCCTGGAGCAGGCAACCTTATCCACCTCGAATCCCCCGAGCAGCCCGTCCCGGTGAAGAAACAGGGAAAATACAATATCATCCGATGGGCAGTGACCGGCAAAGACGACCTGGGAATAAACACGGCCTGCATGAGAATATACAACCACCTCATGGCAGGCAATATTCAGGATGAAACTGACTGGAAAGAGCTCTGCTATGCCTGGAGCAGCGACTTCCGCACCCATATAACCGAGAAAAGGTGGGGGACCTATCTTGAGCGTCTTGCCGCATTCGAGAACCGCATTGGAATAGCCCGACCCGCCGGCAACCAGGTATGGTGCCGTCATACGGTTGAGGGGAAAACGGAGTTCTCAGGCAATGCAGACTTTTCACTTGGCAGGGACGGTAGGTTTCTTAACCTTGAATCCTCACTGGCGAAAGCAAGGCTGAACTGCGCCCGGGGACTGGCCATTGATTCCATGTGGTTCAAGGAAGTGAGTGAAAAGCCCTTGTTTGGCACACTGCATCATGGCTATTATGACGACATCTCATATGGTGCCGACTTCTATACAGGCCATATCATCCTGGAGAGGCCACTCAGCCCCAAGGTCACCGACCTGGTATCCACGGATCCTAAAATCTCGATATCCGACAGTGGCGATAAAGCCTGCGTTTCAGCAGATATTCGCACCGAGTTCGGTTCGGTAAGAAAGACTGTTATCCTTCATAGGGAAACACCTGTACTCGAGTTGATCTATGAATTTGACCTTGAAGATATTGCCGGATCAACACTGAGGATCGGGAACATTACCCTGATTCCAGAGGGCTTTGACAAGCAATCTCTGTTCTTCAGTACCCACAATGGAGGGACGCTCGCTGAAACATGTTATGTAAAAGGGCATGAGATAGATCACCCCAAGTCCGTATCATCCCTTGTGTCGGCAAGTTATGCATTGGGGATCACCGAAAACATTGTAGAGATGGGCGATGCTCACAAGGTGCTGACCATCGATATCGACCGGGGTTCATGTTCCCTGATCGGCCTTGTCACCTACCGGGAGATCTCGGATACCTTCTTCTGCAGGCTGGCCCTCAGCGCATCGGAAACGGACGATACCGTTCCGAGAACAACAACGCCCGCTCGCGAGTTCGCGTACACAATACGCATGAAAATATCCTGTCACACACCGAGCACATGATGACTCATATTATCTTAGCCTGGTCAAAGGAAGACGTGGAAAGGGGGTCGAATCGGGAATCCATAGTTATCCCTCTTGCGCCTGGAGGGTATAGCGCTGCTCTGTCATCTGGCAACAGAATCATAGATACCCATGCACTTATCGGGAAGGCTGATGAACGAGCAGGTATCATCGGAGCATCCCTCAGGAAAACCCTGGCGGACCTTATCAGCAGAAGATCAGAACCGTGGATAGCAGGGTGCGGTCCTGAGAAACTTAACTATGCCACCACCCTGGTACTCGTATGGGAATCCCTTCTGATGGGAATAGAGCGAGAGATGGGGAACGATCATTTTGAGATTGTCCCCCCCCAGGCTTTTTACAAACCATCTCTGCTCAGGGGCAAAGGGTTTGATATGCTGGCCATGAAGGTATTCTGGATCTGCTTCAGATCTTATCAAATCAAACGAGCAAGAAATCATGTTTCCCATGCGAAGCCCCGTTACCCAGGGAAGTACCTCAAGCAACTGGCAGAGTCGATTTCCTGTACCGCTGGTTATGTTGTGGACCATTGCGCTCGTATCTTTCTCTACGAAGAAAGGAAGGCCAACCCTTCTCGTCGAAAGATCTTCCGATTGCTGCGTTTCCTTGTATCCCATGGAGCTAAGGTCCTCTCCCCCGAGAGATCTGTCTTCAACACATTTCCAAAGATCAAAATACTGTTAGCGGGTACTCAATGGACGGATAGCTTTAATCAGGCCCCTCTTGCAAAATGCCTGCACGATCGTCATGATGGATCTTTCCTCTGGCTGACCTTGAACCTTCGCACCATATCCGGATCCACGGATATAACACCAGAAGAAAAGTCCCTCCTCGAAGCCATCAATGTCCGCGAGACACATGTCCTTGAATGGAACATGATACCGAACGTTTCATGGATCCATCCCTTACTCGCCAGGATGTCAGACACGTATACCTGCAGAAACCTTGGCCGCATCCTTTCAACGAATGTCCCTTCAACTCTGACCCTTGGGGACTGGATTGACGTTATACGCGAATGCGGGGTCTCCGGACTGAGAGAGAAATATGAGCGCAGAAGCCGTTTGTTGAATGCTCTTTCTCCCCGAGTCGTAGCAGGTCTGTCCACCCTGGGCGATATGGCGTTCATACGTTCCTGGGCTCGAGAGAATAACGTCCCCTTCGTGTTGTTTCCCCATGGTATATTTCCTGTCATATCCCAGCAGTACCATGTCGATGGTGATTTTCTCGGAGCATTCGGCAAGATCATGGCCGATCAGATCACCTCTTCCGGCATCTCCAGGGCAAGGGAAGTTGCCGTGTGCGGTTCCATGCAGTTTGGGAGTATCTTGAACAGGACCCTGAAAAGCAGGAAAGAACCTGTCAGCCAGGTATACGAAGCATTCTTATACCTGCCGGGACACGGACTTCTTCCTTTCTTCCCGGCATCCATGAAACAACGGTATCGAGAGATCCATGCCATCCATTCCGCATGCATGCATGTCGGGAAGAAACTGATCGTAAGGGAACATCCCAGGGGAGGGAAAAAGGAACTGGACCCGTTCGTGGATGAATTATTTGAAACGCATCCAGGGACAATCACTACTTCCAGCGAGCCGTCATTAATCCATGATCTTTCATCTGCTCAAGCAGTCATCACGTCGGTATTCGACGGGGCAACCATCCAGGCCCTCCTTCACGGCAAGATCGTAGTGGCATACATTGAAGAAGCCTGCTGGAACACCTCCCTCGAACTTTTTACAAAACTTGGTTGCCTTGTTAGAAATCCCGAGGATCTGACAAGAGTCCTGCGCATTATCGTTCAGAACGATCGGGATGCGCAGGATATATACAGGCGCCAGCGTTTGTTCCTGGATGATTTCTTTGAAGGACTTGAAGGTGATCCATGGATGCCGGCCCAAGAGCTCATAGAGAAGGCTCTCAACACAAACCAGGAAACCATAAGAAGTGTTCGGGATCGGCCGCCATCGAACTGATCTTTCCGATTCCGTCGGTCGTACAGGTTCAGCCCGTGTATACCTGGGACAAAGTCTTTTAACGTCGAGGACCTCCTGATGCCCGAGAAGAGGGTGGCTATCATCATCTTGAACTGGAACAGCCCCACAGAAACAACAGGGCTTCTGGATACACTTGAGGCGCAACCCTACGAGGACTCTCACACGATCGTCATTGACAATCACTCCACCGATGATTCCATGGAGAAACTCAGTGCATACAGAGGAACCATCACATTGATACGAAACGAGAAGAACCTCGGCTATGCCGGGGGGAACAATGTGGGTATTGACACCGCCATTGATATGCAGGCTGATTACATCTGGATACTCAACCCGGACATACGGCCAACACAGGAAGCACTTTCCTTGCTTGTGGAAACCATGGACCGCGATGCCTCCATAGCCGCCGTTGGTCCGAGGATATGTTATCGGGATCATCCCGAAACCGTATATTCCGATGGAGGACTCGTCTACCCTGAAAGGGGCTTCCTCGTCATCCACAAGAACACCGGGAAAACTATTCAGGAACTTAATGAACCGGTGATAAGCTCCGTGGACTACGCCAACGGAAGCGCCATCCTTCTCCGCTCAAAGGCACTGGAAAAGATCGGAACATTCAGGGAAGACTTCTTTCTCTATTATGAGGAAACCGAATGGTGTCTTCGTGCGAAAAGACAGGGATGGAAAGTCTGCATCAATCATGATGCCACGGTATACCACCAGTCAAGCCGCAAGGGGATCAGGTATCATTATTTCATGGCAAGGAACCGTATTCTTCTTGCAAGGGTATACGGCCAACATTGTATACCGTCATTGAAGACAGAGCTTTCCATCCTCCATGAATACACCACAAGGCCTTATTATCCCAACATGCTTTACCTGTGTGCACGAATTGCGGGTATTGTCTCCGGCGTTCTCATCCATCGAAGGAAAATGGAACGTGGTGCAAAACATGAACTATCCCTGTTTATCTAACTCCACAAAGGACTCAGGAAATCCAACTTCATGAAGATCGTTCATACACCCATATCCGACGGCAACCCCTACCAGAGGGAACTGGCAGATGCACTGCGGAGGATGGGACATTCCGTGGATCTGTATACTCCCGTCTGGCCTTTCCCCTTTGTCCATTATGTTCTCAAAAACGGTAAACCGGACATCTTCCATATCCACTGGCAGGACCAATTCCTGATCAGGAAAACAATACCGGGATCACTGATAAGGTCAATCCTGAGTGTCCTCGAGTTCATGCTCATCGGAGTTCTGGGAATCAAGATTGTCTGGACAGTCCACAATGTGCTCAATCATGAAAGAACACATCCTGCAATTGAAATGTTTTTTCTGAAAATCATCTTGAAATTTTTCAACGAAATAACCTTTATGAGTCAGGCGGGCATAGAGGCATTCAACGGCATCATAAATCCTCATAAGTGTGTTCAGGATAAGTTCCATATTGTCCCCCACGGATCCTATGTTGATTCATATACAAACAAGATTTCCAAGCCGGCGGCCCGTCAGATTCTCAACATCGACGAGGACTCCTTTATTTTCTTATGCTTTGGAGAAGCTCGTCCCTACAAGGGACTGCAGACCGTAATCGGTCTGATGAAGGACATCCCTGATCCATCTATCCGTTTGCTCGTCGCTGGAAGGGCTCATAACAAGTCTTTTGAACATGTCATAAGAAAAGCGGCTTCTTCGGATAAGAGGATCCATACGGTCCTGAGTTATATCCCTGACGATTTCGTACAGGTCTTCATGAATGCATCAGATGTCGTTGTGTTGCCCTATAAGGACATCTTGAACTCCGGAGCGGCTGTCCTCGCCATGTCCTTCGGCAAACCGGTCATCGCCCCGAACATGGGAGGCATTAAGGATCTGCTGGATGGGAATGGAGGCATGTTGTTTGATCCTGCAGACAAAAGGAGTCTGATCGATGCCATGTTGAAAATGAAGAATGCCGATGTACAGGCCATGGGGAAACATAATCATGAGAAAATTAGGCACTATGATTGGGATTATATAGCCACCTTGACATCAGCGGTATACGCAAAAGCAATGAATGCCTCAGGGCGGAGTGGCGCTCACCCTCAATAGATAGGAATGGAGACCCCTCATGAGTTCTCAGCCGTGAAGGTACATCCTCTGTCATTGCCTCGCATAACCTTTGGTATCATTGTACTGAACGGAGAACCCTTCACCCGGTACTGTCTGAGGCAGATTTACCCGTACGCCCACGAGATCATCGCCGTGGAAGGCGCAGTCCCCTCGGCCTCGGCCGTGGCGACCCCGGACGGCCATTCCACGGATGGAACCCTCCAGGTCCTGCGGGACTTTCAACGGGCGGAAGACCCCGACCACAAGCTCATCGTCGTCACTGCCGAGGACGAGGGGTATGACGACGGGTTCTGGCCGGGGGAGAAGGACGAACAGAGCAGGGCCTACGCAACCCGGGCAACGGGCGACTACCTCTGGCAGGTGGACATCGACGAGTTTTACCAGGCCGGGGACATCGAGCGCGTCATGGACCTCCTCAGGAAACAGCCGGATACAACAGCCGTCTCCTTCAGGCAGATCACCTTCTGGGGCGGCTTCGACTACATCGTGGACGGATGGTATCTCAGGACAGGTGCGGAGTTCTACCACCGGCTCTTCCGATGGGGTGAGGGCTTTCGCTATGCAGGGCACCGACCGCCCACCGTGGTCGATGATAGCGGCAGGGACCTGCGTACAAAGACCTGGATATCAGGGAAGACCATGGCCGAGACGGGGATCTTCCTCTACCACTATTCCCTGCTCTTCCCCAAACAGGTCAGGGAGAAGTGTTCCTATTACGGCAATGCGGCGTGGGCGCACCGTTCAGGTGCCGAGAGATGGGCCCGGGACGTCTACCTCGGCCTCACGAGACCCTACCGGGTCCACAACGTTTATGAACATCCGAGCTGGCTCAAACGCTTCGAAGGCAGCCACCCGGAGCAGATCCAGGCAATGCGGGATGACCTCATGAAGGGGCGCATCGAGGAAGGTCTCCGGCGGACGGACGACATAGAAGCCCTGCTGGAATCGAGGCGATATGCACTGGGCAGGCGAATCCTGGAGCTGCTCACGCCCATGCACCTCGTACTGAGACCATTGAGGATAAACGTGGATCGAGTGCTTGCATCCCTGGGAAAGCGATCCCTCTCCCTCGTCCGTTCCCTGTCCCGGGCAGGAGGGAGGAACTCCCTGTGAGAATCCTCCACATCAACTCCCACGACATCTCGGGTGGTGCCGCCAGGGCGGCGCTCAGACTCCATCTGGCCCTCCTGGACCAGGGCGTGCAGTCCCGTATGTTCGTCGAGACCATGCAGAGCACCGACATCGAAGGCATTCACGGCTTCAGGGTGCCTAGCGACTTCACCCGCATACGCTGGCAGATTCTCAGGAGACTCATAAACCGCCCTATCCTCAAGGCCCGGGCAGTATCCCGGGAGGTCTTCGACGTCTTCACCGACGACCGCTCGCCATGCGGCAGGGCGGTGCGGAGCCAGATGCCCGGACACGATGTGGCCAACCTCCACTGGATAGCCGGCTTCATCGACTACCGGGATTTCTTCTCATCTCCCAGTACCGCACCGGTGGTCTGGACCCTGCACGACATGAACCCGTTCACCGGAGGCTGTCACTACACGAACGGGTGCAGCCGTTTCACCGGGCAGTGCGGGTCCTGCCCACAGCTCAACTCTTCAAGTCCCGATGACCCTTCCCGCCGCATCTGGTTGCGCAAGCATTCGGCTTATCTGAATACTACCCCGGCCCGCCTCCATATCGTCACCCCGAGCAGGTGGCTTGCCGATGAAGTCGCCAGGAGCTCGCTCATGGGGAGATTCCCCGTGACAAATATCCCCAACAGCATCGATACCGATATATATGCTCCCCGTGACCGCTGGGCCGCCCGCAGCGCCCTCGGTATACCCCCTGACGCAAGGGTCGTGCTCTTTGTCGCCGCCTCCATCGACAACCGCAGGAAAGGCTTCGGGGAACTGCTGAAGGCGCTCGAAGGACTCGATTCAGTGCAGCGGCTCTACCTGCTGTCGCTGGGGAAGACCGGTGCTGACATCCCCCGCCACGGGGCTCATATCAACCTCGGAAACATCGGCAGCGACAGGCTGCTCGCCATGGTCTACAATGCGGCCGACTGCTTCGTCATACCCTCCAGGGAGGACAACCTGCCGAACACCGTGCTCGAGGCCATGTCGTGCGGAACCCCGGTGGCCGGTTTTGCCGCGGGGGGCATCCCGGAGATGGTGACCAACGGCAGGAACGGACTCCTTGCGGAACCCGGAGATATCGCAGGTCTCTGCACAGCCCTTCGGGCCATCCTCTCCCGGGACGACATGAGGGAGGCAATGTCCCGGGACTGCCGCGAGACGGTTCTGAAGAATTACACTCCCGAGCTCCAGGCACGCCGCTACCTGGACATTTATCAACAGCTGGGAGGAAGGTCCTGAGTCACACCCGATCACCGTTCCCTCCCCCTCCTGCCGACAGGATCGGCTGGCCGTGGACGGCCGACACGCTGCAGGCCGACAGTGTTGCCCCACCACTACCCAGGATCACCGTGGTGACGCCGTCATTCAACCAGGCGGCGTTCATCGAAGAGGCCATCCGGTCGGTCCTCCTCCAGGGATACCCGAACCTCGAATACTTCATCATGGACGGCGGGAGCACGGACGGCAGCGTCGAGGTCATCAGGCGGTACGAGCCCTGGCTGGCCGGGTGGATCTCAGGACCGGATGAAGGCCAGTCGGACGCCATCAACAAGGGATGGAGACAGGGCAGCGGTGATATCGTCGCGTGGCTGAACGCAGACGACATGTACTACCCCGGTACGTTCAGGACCATCGCCCGGATCTTCCGCTCCCGGAGCGATGTCCTCGTAGTCAGCGGCGCAGGGGCATCGTGCGACAGGGACGGTGAAACCGTCCTGTCCCGCAAGAGACCTTCTCCCATGGATCCCTATGCCATGATCTCCTCATGCGGCGGGGTCCCGCTGCAGCCTTCCGTGTTCCTGAGACGTGAGGTCCTGGACGAAATCGGGTACCTGGATACGGGCCTCCACTACGTCATGGACTGGGAATACTGGATACGCATCGGGCTCCGCTATCCGGCCGGCGCAGTTGCAGCAACGGACGCTGTCCTCTCCATGAACAGGGAGTGGCCGCTGACCAAGACGAATACCAGTTCCGAAGCCATCTGCAATGAGCACAGGCGGGTGATGGACCGTCTGTTCGCCCATCGTCCGGAGGACGGACGCCTCCGGGCGATCAGGGGGGCGGCATATCGGGCGAGTTACCGGAAGCAGGCCGAGCTGGAGCTCAGGGGACTCCATCGGTACCGGGCGTCCATGAGCATTCTGAAGGCGTTGTCCATCGAGCCGTTCCGATGGAATCCCCTTCCGGAAATGATCGTGCTGTCCAAGATCCTCCGCATGAGGACACCAAGGGGATAATGACCGGAGACCGCTCCACGGGGAAGACACATGAAAGAAACGCCATCGATCGTTGATATCCTGCTGACACACTGGTCCGTACCCACCCTCATCCAGACGGCGAAGATGTCGTCACACCCCCTCGAATCACTTCAGTTCAGGCAGTTCTCCGCTTCACTCGACCCGGGAAAGGCGTCCAGGGAGATCACCGCCGTCATCCTCACGGTGGACCCCAACCATCTCTTCGAACGCTGCATGGACTCCGTGAGGAATCAGAGCATCCGGCCATGTGCCGTCGAGGTCGTGAGGAACGTCTCTCCGGTTTCGAAAGCCCGACAGGAGGGCCTCGAAAAGGTGCTCACCCCCTTCTATGTGAATGTCGACGGAGACATGGACCTCGGTCCCACGTGCTTCGAGCGGCTCTTCTTCACCATGACCCGCTCCTCCCGGTGCGGCGAGGCCGAGGCGTCGCTGGTCGACCCGCTCCTCGGCATCATCAAGGGCGTGAAGATGTACCGGACCGAACCGGTGAGGACCATCGGCTTTCACCCGCTCACGGACGACAAGACCGAAGACCGCTTCATGAGCAGGAAGCTCGCCGAGCAGGGCTTCGTCGTCCGCGACACCCACACCGTCGAAGGCGCTCACCACCCCGTTTATCAGCCCCTGGAAGCTTTCTGGAGGTTCCGGTTCATGAGCGAGAAGCTCAGGTATTACAACTACCCCCTGGAAGGATTCCTCGACTACTACCGGACACTCTCCCGGGGATGGAAGAGAACCGGGGACACCATCTTCCTCTATGCCCTGGCCGGGCTCTTCGACGGGATACAGGCAGAGAACATCGAGGGGGACCTTAATTACGAAGAGAGAGCAACCCATGAAGCATTCCGGAAATTCGATGCATTCATCCGCAGCACCAGCCCCCGGTAGCCGAGGAACCATGCAGAACCAGCGGAATACCACCCTCATTGCGCTGCAGGCAGGCATGTCCATGGCCGAGATGGACAGGCTCGGGCTGATATCGAGGGAGCTGGCCTATTTCGAGGCGCTGTCCCGACATATAGGACCAGTGGCTTTCATCACCTACGGTACCGACAGGAAACAGGAAGAACAGATCGCCTCACGCTACTTCCCGGGAAGCACCATCGCGTGGACCCTGCCGGCGCGCTTCGGACGCATCCGCTACGGCCTCTTTTTCGGGAGCTGGCTCCCGCCGCTCTCCCGCCGCGCATTCAAGGGATGCGCGGCGGTCCGCAGCGAACAGCTCTCCGGGGCGTGGGCAGGAGTCCTTGTGGCCAGGAGGATGGGCATCCCGTTCATCCTCCGCTGCGGGTATCTGTTCAGTCCGGAGTTCGCCCGGGAGCACACGTCGAAGATGCTCATCCGGACCTTCACCTTCCTGGAGCGAGTCATCGCAAAGGCGGCGGACGCCGTCATCGTGACCTACCCCGGGGCCAGGGATTTCTTCATGGAAAGCCATGGGATCCCCGGAGACAGGATCCATGTCCTGGGGAACCCCGTGGACACGGACCTCTTCAGGCCGCTGGACACCGCCCCGGAAAGGGACGGGATCATCGTCGCCCGCTTCACCGAGCAGAAGAACCTGTTCTCGCTCATTGAGGCGGCCGCCATGACCGGCATGAGCCTGACCCTGGTGGGCCGCGGTCATCTGGAGGCACGGCTCAAGGATCATGCTCGCAAGCTCGGCGTGGACGCGGTCTTTGTGCCGCCCGTGCTCAACAGCACCATCCCGGAGCTCATCGCACGGCACCGCATGTTCATCTTCCCGTCGAACTGGGAAGGCAACCCCAAGGCCCTCATCGAGGCCATGGCCTGCGCGAGGCCCTGCATCGCGAGCGACATCCCCGAGAACACCCACCTCATCGACGACGGTGTCCACGGTCTGATCTGCAACACGAGCCCGGCATCGATCGCGGCGTGCATGAAGAGGATGGCAGAGGATCCGTCAAGGGCAGAGGCCATGGGACGAAACGCACGGGACAGGATCGTGAACGATTATTCCATGGAATCCATCGCACGACGGGAAGGCGGGATCCACCGCGACCTGCTCCGTCGCGGGAGAAAGGGCTGAACCCTTGGAACCGAAGACCGACCTGGCGGGGAAGAACCACTGGAACACGCTCTGGAGAGGGACAGGCCATGAGCCGTACCGTGATGTGTACAGCGCTGGGCTTTTCCACCGGATACGTAAGTATCCGTTCATCCATCTCATGAAAACCATCGCATCACGCCTGAAAGACAGCCTCCATCCCGGGGCGGCATTGCTCGAGATCGGCTGCGGAGGATCCCAGTGGCTCCCCACCTTTGCACGGAGGTTCGGGGTCGATGTCACGGGGATCGACTACTCGGAGCAGGGCTGTGCTTCGGCCCGGGCCATTCTGGATCAGGCCGGCGTTCAGGGCAGGGTCGTGCAGGCGGACCTCTTCGATCCCCCTGCTGATATGGTGGGAAGATTCGACCTGGTCGTGTCCTTCGGGGTCCTGGAGCACTTCCCTGACACCGCCCGATGCCTTGACGCTATGGCCGGATACCTGAAACCGTCCGGCTGTATGGTCACGGTGGTCCCCAACATGACCGGCATGCCCGGATGGCTCCAGAAGGTCATCGACCCTGCCGTGTACGCCATGCACGTACCGTTGACCAGGCAGGATCTGCTTGCAGCACATGCGGACACCAGCATGGAACCTCTCTTCTGCGACTACTCGCTGCTGCTTCACCTGGGCGTGGTCAACATGAACCGGCTCAAGGCACACCCTGCGGCCCGCTTTCTGCGGTATGCGATCGTCGGCGCGAATCTCCTGGTGCAGGCAGCCAATATGGTCCTGTCCGAAGGACTCGACCTCAACCCCTGCGATCCGATCACCTCACCCTACCTCATGTGCATCTCCCGGAAAGGCGGCCCCGTCCATGTGTAGGATCACGGGCATCTGGGAGCCTGCCGCAAGGCAGGACCTCTCTTCTCTCTGCATCTCCATGCGCGACACCATGAAGGCCGGCGGACCCGATGCCGAGGGTCTTTTCATGGACGGCTCCGCCGGAATAGCCCTGGGCCACCGGCGCCTTACCATCATCGACCTCACCGAGACGGGCAGCCAGCCCATGACCACCAGCGACGGCAGGTACACCATCTGCTACAATGGTGAGGTCTACAACTACCGTGAGCTCCGACCCGAACTCGAGTCCCTGGGTTACAGCTTCAGGGGCACCTCGGACACCGAGGTGGTGCTCAACGCATTTGCCGCCTGGGGACCCCGGAGCGTCGACCGGCTCATCGGCATGTTCGCCTATGCCGTCTGGGACAGTCATGAGCGGCGCCTGCATCTCTTCCGGGACCGCATGGGCGTCAAACCGCTCTATTACTACCTCCATAACGGCACCTTCGCCTTCGCCTCCGAGCTCAAGGCCCTCCATGCCGGCCTCTCGGACCGGCTCGAGATCGACCGGGCGGCCCTGTCCGAGTTCCTCCACTACGGGTACATCGCATCTCCGAGATGCATCTACCGAAACACGGCAAAGCTGGAGCCGGGCTGCAGGATCATGGTGGACGGATCGCTGTCCATCGAGCATCACCGGTACTGGGACCCGGCATCCCTGTCGCGGAGGCCGCCGTTTCAGGACAATGAGCAGACCCTGACGGACAGGCTCGAGGAGATCCTCACCGACGCCTTCCTGAAGCGGCTCATTGCGGACGTGCCCGTGGGCGTCTTCCTCTCCGGCGGCATCGACTCCTCGCTGGTGACCGCGGTCCTGGCACGGCATACGGACACGCCCATCAGGACCTTCACCATCGGCTTTGCCGAGAAGAACTACGACGAGTCGGGATGGGCCCGCGCGGTTGCGCACCACCTGGGGACCGAGCACACCGAGGAGACCATCACCCCGGACCATGCCAGGTCCATCCTCCCGCAGTGGCCCGAGATCTATGATGAACCCTTCGGCGATATCTCGGGCATACCCACCACCATCGTATCGAGGATGACCAGAAGGCACGTGAAGGTCAGCCTCTCGGCGGACGGCGGAGACGAGCTGTTCTGCGGGTACCACCGCTACTGGGTCATGGACAGGATCAGGAGATACCTCTCCCCGATGCCCGGGACGATCCCCAGGATCCTGGGCAGGGCCATCGCCCTGATCGGGACGGATACCGCGGCCGATGTCGCCGCGGCCCATCCTGGCCTTCGTCTGCCTGCCATCAGGGACCGCATGCGGAAGTTCCAGGCCGTGCTGGCCAACTGGGGAGGAGACGCCGGCGGGGCATATCCCTATGCCGTCGCCTACTGGCTGCCCGAAGAGATCAGGTCGCTGACCGGCGCATACCGGGACCCCAGGCCGTCGCTCAAGAACCTCGACGCCCCGTTCCTGGACTCCATGATGCTCTGGGACATGCAGAACTACCTGCCCGAAGATATCCTCACCAAGGTGGACCGGGCCACCATGTCCGTCAGTCTCGAGGGCAGGGATCCATTTCTGGACCACCGCATCGTGGAGTTCGCCCTCAGGCTGCCCATGGCGCTCAAGTACCGCAGTGGGTCCATGAAGTACATCCTGAGAAGGATCCTGGCCAGGTATCTGCCCGAAACCCTCTTCGAGAGGCCCAAGCAGGGCTTTGCGGTGCCCATCTATACCTGGCTCCATGACGACCTCATGCACCTGGTGGACGAATATCTCAATCCCGATGCCCTGGCCGCCCAGGGCGAGATCGACCCGGCACCGGTGGGCAGGACCGTCGCCGCATTCAAGGGCAGGAAGGGGTCCGTTGCCGTGGACCGGGTCTGGCTGCTGCTCGTGTACATGATGTGGAGGAGGAGGTACATTGGCTGATCAGCCCGGCAGGCCCGTCAGGGTCCTGCACCTCATCTCCACCCTCGATGTGGGGGGCGCCGAGCAGAACCTGTTCAGGCTCGCGTCGTCCATGAGGGGGGGCCCCTTCGTCAGCGAGGTCGTTTGCATGACGATACCGGGCCCCATGGGCCGCAGGATCGAGGAGGCAGGCATCCCGGTCCATACCCTGAGGATGAGAAAAGGCGCACCCGAGGTCGGCGCCGTGCTGAAGCTGCGGTTCATGGCGAGCCTCTACCGCCCCGACATCGTCCAGTGCTGGATGTATCACGCGAACCTCATGGGCATGACCCTGCTGCATCCTGAGAAGATTCTCTGGAATATCCGCTGTTCCGACATGGACCTGGACCGCTACGGCCGCCTCTACCGGCTCACGGTCCTGGCCGGCGCACGGCTCTCGGGCATGCCCGCCGCCGTCATCACGAACTCTGATGCAGGGAGGTCCGCCCACGAGAAAATCGGGTATCGTCCGAAGCGGTGGATCACCATCCCCAATGGGTTCGATACGGACCTGTTCAGGCCCGATTCACAGGCTCGCTCCGCCGTGCGGGCAGGGCTGAAGATCTCCGAGGACGCCTTTGTCATAGGCATCATCGGTCGCCTGGACCCCATGAAGGACCACGCCACCTTCTTCCAGGCCGCCGGGTCATTTCTCTCCGACCACCCCGGTACCCACTTCATCCTGGCGGGAAGGAACGTCACCCGTGAGAACCCGGACATCAGGGACCTCATGCAGGGCATACCGGACGGCTCCGCGTTCCATCTCCTCGGTGAACGCTGCGACGTCCCGCAGATCCTCGCCGCACTGGACTTGGCCACCTCCTCGTCGGTCTCCGAGGGATTCCCCAATGCCGTGGGCGAAGCCATGGCCTGCGGGCTGCCCTGCGCGGCCACCGATGCGGGGGACACGGGCATCCTCATGGGCGATGCAGGCATCCTGGTGAAAAGGCAATCACCGGAAGAATTGCGCCTGGCCTGGGACGCCATTGCCGGGATGGCGACTGAAGCCCGCCTGGCCATGGGCATGAAGGCCCGGGAGAGGATCAGGAATCACTTCACCCAGGAAAAGACCACGGAATCCTACCGGCAGGAATACCTCAAGACCGTCGACCCCCTCCGTTCATCAGCCCCCTGAGCGCGTCCTGCGCTGCCTGCACAGGATCATGGGCCTCCATGATCTCCTGCATGATATAACTCCCCACGATCACCCCGTCCGCAAAGCCCAGCAGTTCGCTCACCTGGGAAGCCCGCGATACGCCGAACCCCACGCACACCGGCAGGTCGGTGAGCGCCTTTATGGAAGCGACCTGATCCCTGATCCCTTCGGGCATGCTCGTGCGCTGGCCGGTCACACCCTTGACCGAAACCGCGTACACGAACCCGGAGCACTGGTGCAGGACCTCCTTCGCCCGTTCGGGCACGGTGGTGGGCGCCAGCAGACGGATGAGGTCGAGTCCGGTCTCGCGGCAGTCTGCATGGATCCTGTCCGCATCGCGGGGCAGGTCCGGGATGATGACCCCGTCCACGCCTCCCTCTTTCAGCCTCGCGAGCGTGCCTCTCAGGCCTCTGCGCATGAGCGGGTTGATGTACGACATGACGATCAGCGGGACGTCGAGCATGGTGCTCCACCCCTTGAGGCGCTGCATCAGGTCGTCCATCCTGAACCCGGCCTGAAGGGCGAGGTGGGATGCCTTCTGGAGCACGGGCCCGTCCGCCATGGGGTCGGAGAACGGAATCCCGATCTCGACGGCTGCGGCCCCTGCCTCCTGGAGCGCCAGCAGGATCCTCCCCGTGAGATCGAGGTTCGGAAGTCCTGCCGTGACATAAGGTATGACCGCTTTTGCATGGGCGCGAATGCTCTGCGCTATCATGACACACCCCCGATCACGGTGTGGATGTCCTTGTCTCCTCGACCCGAGAGATTCACCAGGACCGTCTTCCCCCGGTTGTCCCGGCAGTACTGTTCCAGGTACCCGATGGCATGGGCGCTCTCCAGGGCAGGGGTGATCCCTTCGAGCCTGCCCAGCAGCTTGAACGCCGCCAGGGTCTGCGCATCGTCCACCAGGACATACCGGGCCCTCTTCAAGGCCGCCAGGTAGCTGTGCTCGGGACCCACCCCCGGGTAGTCGAGCCCGGCGGCGATGGAGTGGGTGTCCTTGACCTGGCCGTCCTTGTCCTGGAGCAGGAAGGTGCGTGTCCCGTGGAGCACGCCGGGAGTCCCGAAGCTGATGCTGGCCCCGTGCCTGCCGTTGCCTTCCCCGTATGCCTCGACGCCGATGAGCTCCACCCCTTCATCGTCGAGAAAGGCGCTGAAGATCCCGATGGCGTTGCTCCCGCCGCCAACGCAGGCGACAACGGCATCGGGCAGGGAACCGGCCAGGGCCGTGATCTGCTGCCTCGCCTCCCGGCCGATGATGGACTGGAACTCCCGCACCATGGCCGGATACGGGTGCGGTCCGATGGCGGAACCGATGAGATAGTAGGTGGTGTCCACGTTGGCGATCCAGTCCCTGATGGCCTCGCTGGTGGCGTCCTTCAGGGTGGCGGTGCCCCCTTCCACCGGCACCACCTCCGTGCCCAGGAGCCTCATGCGCTCCACGTTCACCCGCTGCCTGGCCATGTCCACACTGCCCATGTACACATGGCACTCCATGCCGAAGAGCGCGCATACCGTGGCGGTCGCCACGCCGTGCTGACCGGCACCGGTCTCGGCGATGATCCGGTGCTTGCCCATGCGCCTGGCAAGCAGGATCTGGCCGATGGCGTTGTTGATCTTGTGGGAGCCCGTGTGGTTGAGGTCTTCCCTCTTGAGCCATATGTCGCACCCGAAGTGCTCCGAGAGCCTCCTGGTATGGGTCAGCGGTGTGGGCCTGCCCACGTAGTGGACCATGTAGGAGCCGAACTCCTCCTTGAAGACGGCATCGTCGAAGGCCGCCTCCATGGCTGACTCGAGCTCCTCGAGCGCGGGCAGCAGCGTCTCGGGGACATACTGCCCTCCGAATTCTCCGAAGTATCCTTTCATGACCTGGCCTCCCTGATGAATTTCTCTACCTTGCGCGGATCCTTGACACCCGGGGCCGACTCGACCCCGGACGACACGTCCACCCCTGAAGGTCCGGCGGTCCGGACGGCCTTCCGGACATTGTCCGGGTTCAGCCCCCCTGCCAGGATGTATGGGAAATCCCGCACGATCCACTCTCCCTGCCTGCCCGTACCCCTGCTCTCATCGATGAGGATGCGGCACGGAAACCCGGGCATCAGTTCCTGCCGACAGTCCTCCATCGCGTAGATGATCCTGTAGCGGCTGGTCAGCCGCCCATGGTCAATCGACGGCGAGGCATGGAGCTGGATGGTGTCGATGCCCATCCCTCCGCACGTGTCGAGGATCTCATCTACCGTCTCGGTGGTGAACACCGCGACCTTCTCGACCCCGGTGACCGCGCCAATCCAGGGAGACACCGAATACGGGGAGACCCTGCGCGGGCTTTCCGTGAAGACGAAGCCCATGGCATCAGCACCCAGGGCTGCAGCGACAAGGGCGTCCTCACGCCTGGTGATGCCGCAGATCTTGACCCACATGGAAGATCTCCTCCCTTTGTGTCTTTCCGGCAAACGCCCTGCCAATGAGCACAGCGTCATAGCCCGCTTCCGAGAGCTCCCGGAGCCTCGCCCCCGAGGTGATGCCGCTCTCCGCCACCTTGACAATGCCTTCAGGGATCATCTTGCCAAGCTCTTCGTGCCTCCTTCCATCAACTTTCAGGGTCCTGAGGTCTCGGCAGTTCACCCCGATGATCTCAGCACCCGCGGACAGTGCCTTGTCCAGTCCTTCAGGACCGTGAACCTCCACGAGGCAGTCCATGCCCAGGTCCTGTGCGCAGGCATATAACGCCCTGAGCTCATCGAGGCCCAGCATCTCGGTGATGAGCAGCACGGCGTCCGCCCCGAGCGCCCTTCCTGCAAGGATCTGCCGTTGATCCACGATGAAGTCCTTCATCATGACGGGCAGACCGCAGGCCGACCTGACAAGCCCGAGATACTCGAGCCGTCCAGCGAAGTATTCGGGCTCGGTGAGGCACGATACGGCGGCGGCCCCGAGCGTCTCATATTCCCTGGCAACGACCGCAGGCGAGTCGGTAATCCCCAGTGGTCCATCAGCCGGGGTGGCATACTTCACCTCGGCGATGACAGCCATGCCGACGACTTCCAGGGCAGCCCTGAAGGACCGCACAGGCAATCCCGTGCCCTGCGGAGGGTTCAGTTTCGCCGCCCTGAGCCTGGACAGACCTTCCATCATCTCCAGGAAGTCCATGTTCATGCCCTGGCCCTGTTCAGGGCATCCAGGGCCCTGCCGCTGTCCAGGACATCGCGGGCCATGACCACGCCCTGCTTCAGGTCCACGGCTCCGTCCACTGCCATGAAGGCGGCCCCCGCGTTCAGAAGCAGGCTGTTCAGACACGCACCCTGGAGCTTTCCCTCGAAGAGGTCCTGGATCATGCGGGCGGACTCCTTCGGGGACGATACCCTGAGTGCATCGGCGCTCTGGGGGGACAGCCCCGCATCCTCCGGTTTGAGCTCACCCCTGCGAATGGTCCCGTCAACGAGCCTGGCATACCGGGTGGGTCCCGAGACCGAGACCTCGTCCAAGCCGCTGTGCACCACCATGGCACCCTTGAGGCCCATATTCCGCAGCGCCTCGCAGATGGGATCCACCAGGGACGTCGCATACACACCGATGACCTGGTTGGTGGCGCCAGCCGGGTTGGCCAGTGGGCCCAGCGTGTTGAAGATGGTCCGGATGCCCAGCTGCTTCCGGGCAGGCATGGCGTGCTTCATGCTCGGGTGGTACGCCGGGGCGAACAGAAAGCAGAAACCCCTGTCGCGGACAGATCGTGCAGCCTCCTCGGGCCCCAGCCCGATGGGTACGCCCAGCGCCTCCAGGCAGTCGGCGCTTCCCGAGGAAGAGCTCACCGAGCGGTTGCCGTGCTTGGCTACCTTGTACCCCGCCCCTGCCATGACAAAGGCCACGGCCGTGGAGATGTTGAAGGTGGAGGCACCGTCGCCGCCCGTGCCGCAGGTATCCACCACGGTCCCGCATCCGGTGTCCACGGTAACGGCATGCCTGCGCATGACCCGCGCAGCGGTCTCGATCTCGTCCGGGGTCTCGCCCTTGATCCGCAGGGCCGTGAGAAAGCCCCCGATCTGCACATCGTTCCCCTGGCCCGACATGATCAGATCGAAGCATTCCTCCATCTCGGGCTGGGACAGGTGTTTTCCTGCTATGAGTTTCTCAAAGGCTTCCTTCATGGGATCCTCCTTGTCTTTCTGATGAATTGCTCCAGGATCTGCTCGCCGAAATCGGTAGCAATGGATTCGGGGTGGAACTGGACGCCGAAGAGCCTCAGGTCATCGCTGCAGATGGCCATGATCTCGCCGTCGTCATAAGCCCTGGCACACACGCGCATGTCTGCAGGCAGGCTCGCCTCTTCCACGGCAAGGGAGTGGTACCGCACTGCGGGGAAGTTGTCGGGGATTCCCTCGAACAGACCCGTGCCGTCATGGGAGATCCGGGAGAGCTTGCCGTGCATGACCTTGTTCGCCAGCACCACACGCCCGCCGAACGCGTGGGCGATACACTGGTGGCCGAGGCAGACCCCGAGGATAGGGATGCTGCCGGAGAGGCTTCTGATGAGGTCCACGGATATCCCCGCATCGTCAGGGTCTCCGGGGCCCGGCGAGATGATCAGGGCATCGGGGCTCAGGGCCTGTACGCCCTCGACATCGATGGCGTTGTTCCGCCTCACCACTACATCTTCGCCCCTGGCGGCTATGGCCTGCACCAGGTTGTAGGTGAACGAATCGAAGTTGTCGATCATGAGTATCATTCAGATCCCTCCCAGGGCCGCCTGCAGGGCCTTGAGCTTGTTGTCGATCTCCTGCATCTCCCGCTCGGGGGTTGAATCCCAGACGATGCCGGCACCAGCCTGGAGATAGGTCTCACCGGCCCGCGAGAAAATGGTCCGGATCATGATGCCCGTGTCCATGTTGCCATTGAACGAGAGGTATCCCACCGCCCCGGCATAGGGCCCGCGGCACCTGCCCTCAAGCTCGTCGATGATCTCCATGGCCCTCACCTTGGGGGCACCGGAGACCGTGCCGGCCGGAAAGCATGCCTTGAGCACGTCAGCGGCAGTGACGCCGGAAAGCCTGTCTCCTTCGACGCATGACACGATGTGCATCACGTGGGAGTAGAGCCTCACCTTTTCCCGTGCCGCGACGCGGACCGACCCCGGCCGGCAGACCCTTCCCAGGTCATTGCGGGCGAGGTCCAGCAGCATGAGGTGCTCGGCGCGCTCCTTCTCGTCTCCCAGGAGGTCGGCCGCCAGTTCGTCGTCCTCCGTGTCGCTCCTGCCCCGGGGCCGTGTCCCGGCGATGGGGACCGTGGTGATGGTGTCCCCCTGGAGCCTCACCATCTCCTCCGGGGACGATCCGATGAGGGTCACCTCACCGATCCGGATAAAGAAGAGGTACGGCGAGGGGTTGATGAGTCGGAGCCTGCGGTAGGCGTCGAAGGGTTCACCCTCGAGATCGATCTTCACCCTGCGGGACAGGACCACCTGCATGATGTCGCCCCGGTGCAGATACTCCTTGGCCCGGAGCACCGCATCGGTGAACTCACCGTCCGAAAGGGAGACCTCCTGTATACCCTTGATGCGGGGCATCTGCGCCCTGGCATCGATCCGCCCCGAAAAAAGCCTGTCCTCGATCTCCCGGAAGTCCCTCCCTGCGATCGATGCCGCATCCCTCTCCTGGATGCCGGGCCCGTGTATGGCACGAAGCAGCTTGAGGTCCTGCTTCAGGTGGTCGAAGACGAGCAGGGTGCTCACCCTACCGAGGAGGGCGTCCGGGAACCCCGAGGCAATCGGCGGCCGGGGAAGCGTCTCGACACCACGGACCATGTCGTAGCCTATGTACCCCACATACCCACCGATGAACGGGGGCAGCCCCGCTCCATTGAAGTGCAGCGGCTGCGGAATAGCAGGGATGAATGACCAGGGGTCAACCGCACCCTCATCCACGGAAAGAATGCCGTCCGCATCGAACCTCCCCACAAAGCTGTAGGCCACGGGCACGGATTCAAGCAGGAAACCCTGGGACTCTCCGACAAGTGCCATGTATGCGCCCACCGGAGTGACGGTGTCACAGGCCAGGCTCTGCATAACGAGCACCCCCTGGTCGTTGACGTCTCTGAATATCTTCATCTTGTCAGGCATTTTCTCTCCAAATATAAAAAAAGCGGCAAGCTCTCGGAGGAGCTTGCCGCTTTCATGCGTGGATTTAACCTTTACCCTAGGGCAAACCTCCCCTCACACCATTATCCATGGCGCGCCACCACCACCTGATTGTCGTCTGGGCAAGTGTTATCTTCATCATGATGTTTCTCTATACAGAAACAATCATCGGATGTCAACACCTTTTCCTTGAGGGCGTAGTGAAAGTTACCATACACAAACCTGCAAGGGTTGTGAGGTGTGAGGAGAAAAATAAACCTGCTCGAACAGGGCATCTCGCAAGATGGGAAAATCCAAGGCTCCGTGCGAGATGCCCTGTTTGAGCAGGCCAAGGTTTCACCAGTCTCCGTGCCCTGGAATCAATACGACCGATGTTCTGCAACGGACTATATCATCTTGATTTTTCACCCCCCCGGCGATATCATTATCCGTGTTCGATCCACCCTTCACCACCATCACCTTCCATCACAAGGGGGTACTATGAACGACCGGATCATTTCCTTTGACCGCCACATCATGGAGGAACAACGCAAGTACGGAGGCAGGGGGGATTTCAGTGCCATCCTCAGCCAGATCATTTTCGCCGCCAAGGTCGTGGCGGCCGAGGTGGCACATGCCGGCATCATCGAGGATATCCTGGGCAATACCGGACGCACGAACGTCCAGGGCGAGGAGGTCCAGAAGCTCGACGTGTATGCCAACAAACTCTTCATCAATGCCCTCAATTACATCGGAAAGGTATGCGTCATGGCATCCGAAGAGGAAAAGGACATGATCATGATCCCTTCTGAATACCCCAAGGGCGACTACGTGGTCATGTTCGATCCCCTGGACGGGTCCACCAACATCGACGTAAACGTGTCCATCGGCACCATCTTCGGCATCTACCGCAGGATTACCGCCGACGGCGACGGCAACCTGGAGGACTGTCTCCAGCCTGGCCACAAGCTTTTCGGGGCAGGGTATATCATCTACAGCTCGAGCATCAACATGGTCTACTCCACCGGCCACGGGGTCAACGGCTTCAGCCTGGACCCGAGCGTGGGCGAGTTCGTCCTGTCCCACCCCAACATCACCATACCCAAACGCGGCAAGATCTACAGCACCAACGAGGGCAACCAGCCCTACTGGAAGCAGGGCACCAGGGAGTACGTCGAGTACCTGAAATCGGAGAAGAACACGCGTAAGCAGCCCTACACCTCGCGTTACATCGGTTCGCTCGTGGCGGACTTCCACCGGAACCTCCTCAAAGGAGGCATCTTCCTCTACCCTGAGGACACCAAGGACCCCAAAAAGCCGACGGGCAAGCTGAGGCTCCTCTACGAGGCCAATCCCCTGGCCTTCATCGCCGAGCAGGCGGGCGGCTATGCATCCACCGGTTATGAACCGATCCTCGACATCAAGCCCACCGGCCTGCACCAGCGGGTGCCGCTCATCATAGGGTCGAAGGACGACGTTCTGGAGTACGAACAGTTTGCAAAGAAAAATTGATACCAGGCCAATCGCCACATATCCTGCAGAGTGAGGAGGCACTGTATGGCAAAAGAAAAAGATTTCACCAGGGCCCTCGAGATCGGAAGGCCGCCGAATATCGTCAGGCTCTTCCCCAACTCCAGGGCGCTCATCGTGAGCGGCAAGGTCATCGACCGGGCCATGATAAAAAAGGGTCAGGCCATGACCATAGCGGCCAACGCGCGGAACAGCCTCGTGATCCGGGGCGTCCTGCAGGCGGCTCAACGGGCCAATGCCGCGGTCATCCTCGAGATCGCCAAGTCAGAGGCAGGCTACTGTCCCATCAGCATGTGGAACCTGGCCAGGTACGCCGACACCCTTTGCAACGAGCTCGGCATCACCATTCCCGTGGCCGTCCATGCCGACCATTTCGGACTGAAGAAGCCGCCCGAGGTGGGTAAGGCACGGACCGACATCCCGTCCATGTTCGATGCAGGCATCACCTCGATAGCCATCGATGCATCCCACATGCCGGACGAAGAGAACCTGCTGGCCAACATCGAACTGAGCTCGTACATCCCTTCCTGGGCCGGGTACGAGACCGAGGTGGGCGAAATCAAGGGCAAGGAGGGGCTCTCCACTCCTGAGGAGGCCCTGTTCCTCATCCAGGGCCTCAATGCCAACGGCATCTTCCCGGACTGGATCGCCTTGAATAACGGCACTACCCACGGGATCGAGGCGTCGGATTCCGGGATCGACGTGGAACTGACCAAGCGCATCCACGATTCCCTGGCCACGTACGGCATATCAGGTGCCCAGCACGGCACCTCGGGCAATCACTACCAGCGGCTCAAGCGCATCGCCACCGAGACCCGCACCACCAAGGCCAACGTGGCCACGGCACTGCAGATGCTCTCCTGGGGCGTCAAGGTGAACGAGTTCGGCAACGCCGTGCTGGACGAGCAGAAGAACTTCATCAAGCTCCCGGATGCCGGCGTCACCGAAGAGCTCTGGGCCGAGATGGTAACCTACGCCCAGGGCAAATCACTCAAGGCGGGAGACTACAAGAACCTGAACCTGCCCTTCGAGAACAAGCTGTTGGCTCAGCCCAAAGAGATCCGCGACCGCATGGCCAGCGGTGTGGAAGGGTTCGTCTACGACCTGCTTGTAAAGTGGTTCAATGCTGCTGACACCGCGCCGCTGGCCATCGAGGCGATCCTCGAGGAGGGATCCCACGACCTGGGCCCCAAGTCGCAACGCATCGAGGATCCCGCTGCATGGACCAAGGAGAAGATCGCTGATCATGCCCTGAAGATGCAGAAGAAAGAGGCAGGAAAAGGCAATTACGACGACTGACGTCGGGTGATCCCCCACCCCGGTTCTCCCGCCACTGGGTGGCTGAACCTGGGTGGGGAGTATTTGTGAGTATTTTACTAGCATTATAACCCTTGACGCCTTCGTACAAATGTGGCAAGTAGGCACTCACTTGAAAATCCAGGAAGGAAACCATGGCACGAGTCACCGTTGAAGATTGTCTTGAGAAGGTACCCGACCGTTTCTCCTTGGCCGTCGCCGCATCCAAACGGACCAAGCAGCTCATGAAAGGCGCCCTTGCCCTGAGCAGGCGCAAGGACAACCGGTATGTGGTGACAGCGCTCCGAGAGCTCGCCGAGGGTAAGATCACGCTGCACGAAAAATCATGACAAAAAGGGATTACTACGAGATACTCGGAATTTCCCGTTCCGCCACCCCCGATGAGGTAAAGAAGGCGTATCGTCAGCTTGCCCTGAAGTACCATCCGGACCGCAATCCCGGAGATCCTGAAGCCGAGGCGCAATTCAAGGAGGCCGCCGAGGCCTATGAGGTCCTCGGTGACGCGGAAAAGAGAAAGATCTACGACCAGTACGGCCATGAAGGCCTCTCGCGTACCGGCCTCCACGAGTTCACGAGCTTCGACGACATCTTCAGCAGCTTCTCGGACATCTTCGGAGACATGTTCGGTTTCCCGGGCGGACGCAGGGGAGGTCGCAGGAGGCCGACCAAGGGCGCCGACCTCAGGTACGATACCTCCATCACCCTGGAGGAGTCGGCCTCAGGGACCGAGATCGAACTGGAGATCCCCAAGACCCTTCCCTGCGAGGAATGCAACGGCACCGGCGCGGAGGCCGGAACCTCGCCGGAGAAGTGCACCTCCTGCGGAGGGAAAGGCCAGGTTTACCGCTCCCAGGGCTTCTTCACCATCAGTACCACCTGCCCGACCTGCCGGGGAGCCGGCCAGGTCATCAAGAAACCATGCAGGCCCTGCAAGGGCTCAGGGCATATCGTCAAGAAAAAGCACCTCAAGGTCAAGATACCTGCCGGGGTCGACACCGGTGCCACCATGCGGGTACCGGGCGAGGGCGAACTGGGTGAGCTGGGAGGTCCTCCCGGCGATCTGTATGTATTCATAAGTATCAAGCCACACGAGACCTTCATCAGGCAGGGCGATGACCTGTACCTGGAGGTGCCCATCTCCTTCGTCCAGGCAGCCTTGGGGACCACGCTGAAGGTGCCGACCCTGAACGGGGAGACCGAGCTGGAGATAAAGCCAGGAACCCAGCCGGACGAGATCTACACCCTCAAGGGGCAGGGCATCAAACACCTCAGGGGCGGCGGACAGGGGTCAATGCATGTGGGCATCAAGGTTGAGATCCCCAGAAAGCTCACCAAGGATCAGGAAGAGCTGCTGCGCAGATTCGCCGAAACCGCGGGCGAAGAGATCAGGGACCCGAAGAGGAAGAAGCTGTTCGGTAAGTTCTGATACGATACCTCGAGTCCGACGGTTTTCCCGTCATCCCTTACCCCGTAGTATCTCCTTGATCTTCCGTGCGATATCCTGGAGCCTGTAGGGTTTCTGGATGAAGCCCCTGCACCCCTTGTTCAGGATCTCCTTGGCCTGCCCGTCCAGGGTATAACCGCTGGACAGCAGCACCCTGACCTGAGGATCCATCTCCTTGAGCCCTTCGAAGACCTCTTTGCCCCCCAGGTCGGGCATGATCATATCGAGGACCACGAGGTCGATCTCGTCCCTGCAGGCTGCATACCGCTCAAGGGCGACCCGACCTCCATGAGCCCTGATCACGCGATATCCAAGCAGCGAGAGCATCTCCTCACCGACATCGAGGATCATTTCTTCATCATCCACCAGCAGAACACAGCCGCTGCCTGTCACCAGGGGTTCCCTTTTCCGGGCCTTCCTTTCCACCTGCCGGGAGGATGCAGGAAGGTAGAGCGAGAACTCCGTACCCACGCCCGGCTCGCTCTGAACGGACACATACCCCCCATGGTTCTTCATAATCCCGTATACCGAAGCCAGACCAAGGCCCGTACCACGGCCACGCTCCCTGGTGGTGAAGAACGGGTCGAAGACCCTGGCCCTGGTCTGCTCATCCATGCCCTTGCCCGTATCGCGGACCATGATCTTCACGTACCTGCCCTCGGGAAGCGCACAGGCATCGGCATCGCTGCGGGACAGCTCAACATTCTCCACTCCCACATACAGATCGCCGCCACCGGGCATGGCCTCCCAGGCATTCAGGTAGAGGTTCAGCATCACCTGCTCCATCTGTGCCCGGTCTATTTCCACCGGCCAGACCTCCCTGTCCGTCAGCGTGTGCACCCTTACCTCTTTCCGCGTTCGGGCGAACATGTCTGAGCTCCTCCTGATGAACTCACTGAGATCCGTGACCTTCACCTCGTACTTACCGCCCTGGGCGAACCCGAGGAGCTGGCGGGTGAGGTCGCTGGCTCGCTTCACATATCCTTCCATGTTTCTCAGTCGCTCCTGGAGGACACTCCCCTCATCCACCTCCATTACGGCCAGAGAGATATTCCCCAGGATGCCCATGAGGAGATTATTGAAATCATGGGCGATCCCCCCCGCCAGGGTGCCGATGGACTCCATGCGCTGGACATGGAGGAGTCTCGCCTCGAGCTTCTTCTTTTCGGTGATATCCACGACAAAGCCCCTGACCCCCTCGGCCCTGCCCTCTCTCATGATGGGTGCCGAATGGGCGAGTCCGGAGAAGGTGCTGCCATCCTTCCGAAGGATCGTATACTCACTCAGTCCCGTCTTCTCTCCCCGGTACATCTTTTCCAGGTTCTCTTTGAGCCTGGGCAGCTCCCGTGCATGCAACACCTCGTTCAGGTTCAGGCCCCGGCGGACATCCTCTTCCGTAAACCCGATATGTTCCATGCCGTTCTTGTTCACAAAGGTGATCCGGCCATCCAGGTCGGCCTCGTAGACCGTCTCCGGCAGGAGCTCGGCAAGGTCCCGGAACCGCTCTTCGCTCAGCCGCAGGGCCTTCTCCGATTCCTTCCGCCTTCTGACGTCCCGGACGACCCCTTTGAACCCGACCACGTTGCCCGAGCTGTCCCGCCGCAGCGAGACGGACGCCTCGACGGGGAGCCGCTCCCCTGTCACCATGATCGCATTGAATTCCATGGCAGTGACAGGCTCCCCGGTAAGAAAGACCTGGTGGTACGTGTCGAACACCTTCTTCGCATCCGCCTCATCCATGTAGGCATGGAAGTTCATGTTCTTGAGCTGCTCTTCGGAGTAACCCAGGCCCCTCCATGCCATGGGGTTGAAGAAGGTGAAGTTCCCCCAGAGATCCACCTCGTAGTAGGCCTCCTGGATGCTCTCGAGAATATTCCGGTAGTTCTGTTCATTCTGTCTGAGGGATCCCTCGATCTCCTTGCGTGCCGTGATGTCAATGCACGAGGCGACACTCTGGCCCGTCCCGGGTATCACATCGATATTCAGGAGGATGTCCCTCTTATGGCCCGACCGGCAGATGAAGCGGCATTCGTATTGACCAGGGGCCGAAGCGGGATCGATCCGGCGCTGCTCGTGGTAAGTCTTCATACGCGCGAGGTCTTCCTCGGCAAAGAAGGCGGTCCAGCTCATCTTCGACTCGACCTCCTCCCGGTGATAACCCGAGAAATGTTCGAAGTTCGAATTGGCGATCAGGATTGTGGTGTCGTCGTCGATGACGACGATGGCCGTGCCGGAGGTCTCGAATATGGCACGGTAGAGCTCTTCACATCGTTCGAGGTGCTTCGTGGTTTCCTGCAGTTGCAGCAACTCGCCCCGGAGCTGCTGCAACTCCTGTTCCATCTCCTGTGCACGGACCCTGTCCACCATGACATGAAACTCCCGGCATTCTCAGGAAGGCATCCCGCTCATGCGTTTTGTCTGTCTTTTCGGCAGGGCTCCGTTCAATCATGAACCCATGGATTTTCCCTTCTTGAGGATGGTCTGGACACCCCGTGACGGCCTGTCAATCCTTGGTATCTTTGATCACACTGCCCGGGTCCGTCCTGAGCTTCTCCAGCTTGCTCTTGAACTCCTCGGTCGGTTTGACGCCCGCCTTTTCCAGCATATGCTCGGCATGGAGTCCGATATTCCTGCTGTCCTTGTAGAAGCTGTCGGATCGGCGTGACCTGGGGTCGTAGGAAGACAGCCTGTCTGATGTGGACGAATGGTAGTGTGCCGGGGAGATGATCTTCTTGAGATCGGCGGACCCGCAATGCTCGCAGCGGAGATCGTCGGGTGGAGTATAGCCCTGGACAAGGTGCGTCGTCACACCTCTGCACGATTTGCACATGTAATCATATATAGGCATATTTCTTATATAGCATGAATGAACCATCAGGGGGATTCTCCCATGCGGAGAATCCCCCTGTTCGTTATCTCTTGTCGCCCTTGACCTCTTCGAATTCGGCATCCACCACGTCGTCGGCGGGCTTGCCCGCCCCGGGTCCTGCCCCTGGTCCGGGTCCCGCCTGGGGACCTGCGCCGCCCTGGGCGGCTGAGGAGTATATCACCTCGGCCAGCTTGTGGGATGCAGCGGTCAGGGTCTCGATCTTCTTCCGGATGAGCTCGGCATCATCGCTCTTCAGCGCATCCTTGAGGTCTGAAAGGGCGTTCTCGATACTGGACCTGGTCATGGAATCAACCTTGTCGCCATGCTCCTTCAGGGTCTTCTCCGTCGTATAGACCAGGCTGTCTGCCGTGTTCTTCGCCTCCACGACATCCTTCCGCTTACGGTCGTCCGATTCGTGGTCCTCGGCCTCCCGGATCATCCGGTTGATATCATCCTCGCTCAAGCCCGATGAACTGGTGATGCGGATCGACTGTTCCTTTCCCGTGGCCTTGTCCTTGGCGGAGACGTGCAGGATTCCGTTGGCGTCTATGTCGAAGCTTACCTCGATCTGCGGTATTCCCCTGGGCGCCGGCGGGATGCCCATCAGGTCGAACTGCCCCAGGAGCTTGTTGTCGCCCGCCATGGGACGCTCACCCTGGAACACCCGGATCGTGACGGCATTCTGGTTGTCCTCGGCCGTGGAGAAGACCTGGGTCTTCTTTGTGGGGATCGTGGTGTTGCGTTCGATGATCTTGGTGAACACTCCCCCCAGGGTCTCGATGCCCAGAGAAAGAGGAGTCACGTCGAGCAGGAGGACGTCCTTGACCTCGCCGCCGAGCACGCCTCCCTGGATCGCCGCACCGATGGCCACCACCTCGTCGGGGTTCACCCCCTTGTGGGGCTCCTTGCCGAAGATCTCCTTCACCCTCTGCACGACCTTGGGCATACGCGTCTGTCCGCCCACCAGGATGACCTCGTCGATGTCCTTGGGCGCCAGACCGGCATCCGTCATGGCCTTGCGGCAGGGAGCCTCAAGCTTGGCGATGATGTCTTCCACGAGGTTCTCCAGCTTGGCCCGGGTCAGCTTCATGTTGAGGTGTTTGGGGCCGGACTGGTCCGCCGTGATGAAGGGCAGGTTGATTTCCGTCTCCATCATGGATGAGAGCTCATGCTTGGCCCGCTCCGCCGCCTCCTTGAGCCTCTGGAGTGCCATGCGGTCCTTACCTAGATCGACACCGGTCTCTTTCCTGAACTCTGAAACCAGGAAGTCAATGATATGGTTGTCTATATCTTCGCCCCCAAGATGGGTATCTCCGTTGGTCGACTTCACTTCGAACACTCCATCGCCGATCTCCAGGATGGAGATATCGAAGGTACCGCCGCCCAGGTCGAACACCGCGACCTTCTCTTCCTTCTTACGGTCAAGCCCGTAGGCGAGCGCTGCCGCCGTCGGCTCGTTGATGATCCTCTTCACCTCGAAACCGGCTATCTTGCCCGCATCCTTGGTGGCCTGCCGCTGGGAATCATTGAAATATGCCGGTACCGTAATGACGGCCTCTTCGATCTTCTCGCCAAGATACGCCTCGGCATCCATCTTGAGCTTCTGGAGCACCATGGCGGAGATCTCAGGAGGTGCATAACGCCGTTCATCGATCTGAATGGCCGCATCACTGTTGTCCGCCCGGACGATCTTGAAGGGCATGACCTTGATGTCCTTCTGTACCTCGTTATCTTCGAATTTCCTTCCTATGAGGCGCTTGATAGCGTGCAGCGTCTTCTCTGAATTCGTTATGGCCTGGCGCCTTGCCACCTGCCCGACGAGCCGTTCTCCGCCGGTGGTGAATGCAACGACCGACGGTGTGGTCCTCGCACCTTCGGCGTTGGGGATTACCTTCGGTTCCCCTGCCTCCATGATGGCCATACAGGAATTGGTAGTTCCGAGGTCAATTCCTAATATCTTTCCCATGTGAACAATCCTCCCTTGTCTTTTCTCCTCTTAAGCCGCCACAGTTACCTTCGCAGGTCTCAATACCCTGTCATTGAGCATGAAGCCTTTCTCGATCTCGTCAGCCACCATTCCCGCTCCGAGATCGGGCCTGGAAACCTGCATCATAGCGTCGTGAAAGTTCGGGTCGAACGCCATATCTTTGGTTTGTATAGGTTCAACACCATGTTTTTTCAAGGTCTCCAGAAGGAGCCTCTCGATCATCTGCAGGCCCGTGATGAAGTGCTCGTCATCGGGATAGAGCTCCAGCGCCGAGAGGATGGACTTCTCGATGGAGTCATATACCAGGAGAAAATCCTTCAACACGGTCTCTTTGCCGTATTTGATCACCTCGGCGTGCTGACGCTGCTGGCGTTTCTTCATGTTCTCCATCTCGGCCAGGGCCCGCAGATACCTGTCCTTGAATTCTTCCACCTGGGCCTTCAGCTCGTCGATCCCGGGCTCGGGCCCGTCGGTCTGAGCATAATGCTCCCCGTTCGGCTGTTCCTCAGCCATAGTCGTTGTGTTGCGCTCATCCATGGTGTTCCTTTCATCTGACATCCTACATATCCTCCAGCAGTTCGCTCAATATGCGTGCCATGTACCCCACAAGCGGTATGACCCGGGAATAATCCATCCGCATGGGGCCGATTACGCCGAGGGACCCCACGGGTATATTCCTGCGGGAATATCCGCTGGCGACCATACTGAAATTGTCCATGCCGATGTGTTCCATCTCCTCACCGAGCAGTACGGACACCCCGGGTACCTCAAGAACCCTGTTCAGTATCCTCACGATCCTGCCCTTGTCCTCGAAGGCGTTCACGATGTCCCGGAGCCTGTCAAGGTCCGCCAGGTCCGGCTTGTTGAACACCGTCTCCTTGCCCTGGATGACTATGTCCTGCGTCTCTTCCACGGCCTTGAGGGCAGTGATCCCCAGGTCCAGGGCCTGCCCTACCAGGGTATCGAAACTGGCCTTCTCGCTGGACATCTCCCGCATGAGGGAGTCTCTCATCTCGTGGATGGTGAGGTCCTTGTATGCCTCATTCAGGTAATTCGCATACCGATCAAGCTTGTGCTGCGTAATGTCCTCGCCCTGAACGATATGGTTGTACACCATGCCGGCCCTGCTCACCAGAATGACCATGATCCGGTTCTCATCGAGCCTGACGAAATCGACCCTCTTGAAGAAGAAGGTGTCGATCCTCGGCAGTATGATGATGGATGCGTTCTGGGATATCTGGGACAGGACGACCGATGCCCTCCTGAGGGTGTCCCTGATGTCACCGGATCCGCGGGTTATCTGGCGGGTGATCATCGTCTTTTCCACACGCGGCAGCGACCTGACCTCCATGATGCCGTTCAAATAGCACCGGAATCCCTCAGGGGTGGGGATCCTGCCGGCTGATACATGGGGCTGGTAGAGCAGGCCCATCTCCTCAAGGTCCGCCATGACATTGCGGATCGTTGCAGGAGACAGGGTATAGAGGTATTTCCGCGAGATAATCCTGGAGCCGACCGGTTCACCGGTTTCTACATACTCACGGATGATAGCATTTAAAATGCTTTTATCTCGGTCGGTTAGCTCGTGCATCGCAATTATCCTTAGCACTCAACTGCCTTGTCTGCTAACAGGGTTCTTATAGAATCTCTCATCTTCGATGTCAACATCGAACCGGTGGATAACCGTATCGATGCCGCATCGTGCGAGACAGGCATGTTCCACGCGTGGTACATCTTTTCCTCACTGGACAAAGACCTGTTTTGATATTAAAGAGGCACCTGAATCCGAGAGATCATCACACAAGCACGACAGAAGAAGAGGCGCCCATGAAGGACAAGGTCGAACGGCTGCTGAAGGACACCCTGACCAGCCTGATGGAGGCGGGAACACTGCCCGCCATCGACATCGAGAACATCTCGGTGAGCATACCCCCGAACAAGGAATTCGGTGACTTCGCCACGAATGTGGCCATGGTGTCGGCGAAAAAGGCAAAGAAGCCTCCTCGTGAGGTAGCTGCCACCGTCGTTCAGGCACTTGCATCCCACGGGGAGTTCCTGAGCCGGGCGGAGGTGGCAGGCCCCGGGTTCATCAACCTCTTCCTGAACCCCGTCATGTGGGCGAAGGCCCTGCGGGAGATAGTCGTCCAGGGCAAAGACTTCGGCAGAACATCGTACGGGGCCGGGAAGAAGGTCCAGGTCGAGTTCGTCAGCGCAAATCCCACCGGACCACTGCACATCGGCCATGGACGGGGGGCCGCCGTGGGCGACACCCTAGTGCGCATCCTGGATGCGGCAGGATTCGAGGTACAGGCCGAGTACTACATCAATGACATCGGCAATCAGATGAACAATCTCGGCCTGTCGGTGCTTCACCGCTACAGAGAGATCCACGGCCGGGACGAACCCTTCCCGGAGAGTGGGTACAAAGGGGACTACATAAGGGACATCGCCCGGGAACTCATCTCCATCCATGGTGCCGGCCTCCTGTCGAAGGACGACGACGAGGCGGTTCAGATCTGCCGGGAGTATGCGGCCGGGACCATCCTGGCCGGCATCCGGGAGGACCTGAGCCTGTTCAATGTCCATTTCGACCGGTGGTTCAGCGAGTCGAGCCTGTACCTCGATCACAAGGTCCAGGCATCGCTGGACTACCTTAAGGCAAGGGGGCTGAGCTATGAGGAGGACGGGGCCCTGTGGTTCAGGACGTCGAGTTTCGGCGACGAGAAGGATCGGGTACTCCGCAAGCAGGACGGTTCGCTCACCTATTTCGCCCCGGATATCGCCTATCACAAGGACAAGCTCGACAGGGGCTTCGAAAAGGTCATCGACATCTGGGGAGCGGACCACCATGGCTACGTACCCCGCATGAACGCGGCCATAGCAGCCATGGGGGCCGACAAAGACTGTTTCCATGCCCTGCTCATCCAGCTCGTCTCCCTCGTGCGTGACGGAAGACCGGTACAGATGTCCACCCGTGCCGGTGAATTCGTAACCCTGCGCGAGATCGTCGAAGAGGTGGGCAAGGACGTGGCCAGGTTCTTCTTCATGATGCGCAAGTGCGATGCCCAGCTCGTGTTCGACCTCGACCTGGCCAAGAAGAAGAGCGAGGAGAATCCTGTCTATTATATCCAGTATGCCCACGCACGGATCTGCTCCATCCTGAAGAATGCCGCTGAACAGGGGATCGTCGCTTCCCATGAAGACGCCGACCTGCAGCTGCTTGCATCCGGGGATGACCTGGACCTTATCAAGATCCTGGCAAGCTGCCCCGACATGGTAGCATCTTCCGCCGCGGACCTTGAGCCGCACCGGATAGCCTTTTATCTGTTGGATGTTGCCACGGCCTTCCACAGGTTCTATAATAGAAACCGGGTGATATCCGATGATGCGGCACTGACCAGGGCAAGGCTGATCCTGGTGGGCGCTGTGAGACAGGTAATAGCCAATACCCTGGCCCTCATGGGCGTTGATGCACCAGAGAGCATGTAAGAGGCTATGAGGAAAAAGAAGAGCACAAAGCGAGGCCGCAAGAAACGTACGCAGTATTCCACCCTCAAGAATGTTGTTCTGCTCTTGGTCTCCCTGGGTCTTCTCACCGGTGCGAGCATGCTCTTTTCATACCTGGGCAATCGGTCTGACATCTCGTTGGATCCCATCCAGAAGGCCTTCAACGGCATTGTCACCGGAGAAGAGAAGGCCGATGCACCGGCAAAGCTTCCCGAGACAAAAACCGGTTTGATGGGCGGCTATGACTATGAGTTTTACGATCTCCTGAGCCAGAAAGATGACCCGTCCCAGTCGGAAGAGCACTACAGCATTCAGATCGGGGCCTTCAAGAAGAATGAACACGCCAAGGAGTTTGTCCGGGAACTCAACGAAAGGGCAAGGATATCGCTGCGCATAGACAGGGACGGGAAACTGAATTATGTCCGCTGGGGTACGTTCACCACCCGGGAGTCCGCGGAGAAACAGTGCGCCAAGCTCTCGGACAAGCTGCAGCGGAAATGTGTGGTGGTCAAGATGTAGGTTCCCCGGGAACCTGCATGCAAGACCGTATGCCATGAGGAGGAACCAGCCATTATCCTGCACATCGTAGGGGCACGCCCCCAGTTCATCAAGCTCGCACCGATGGTGCGGGCATTCCGGGAGATGAACATCCCCTATAAGGTACTGCACACAGGCCAGCACTATGATTACACCATGTCCGACCTGCATTTCACCTCGCTCGGCATGGAGGAACCGCACTTCTATCTCGGGATCGGCTCGGACAGCCATGCACGGCAGACCGCCGGCATGCTTCAGGGCATCGAAGATATCTTGATGAAAGAAAGGCCTGTCTTCGTCGTGGTCTACGGAGACACGAACTCCACCCTTGCCGGTGCCCTGAGCGCCGTAAAACTCGGCATCGGGGTGGGGCACGTGGAGGCAGGGGTCCGCAGCTTCGACAGGAGGATGCCCGAAGAGATCAACCGTGTCGTGGCCGACCATGTGTGCGACCACCACTTCTGTCCCACCACGAATGCCGTCTCGCTCCTGAAACGGGAGGGGATCGACGGCATCCTGACCGGGGATGTCATGTATGACGCCATCCTGCAGACTCGCCCCGAGGACCTTGTGCATCCCCATGAGCCGCCTTTTGTGATCGTCACCATCCACCGCGCGGAAAACACCGACGTGCCGGAGAGGTTCATGGACATCTGGGAGGGACTGAAGCTCATATCACGACGGATCCCTGTCATCTTCCCGGCCCACCCCCGCACCAGGCACAGGTTCCCCCATATCCTGGAGAATCACCCTGAGTGCATCCGCGTGATCGACCCTGTCGGCTACCTCACCATGCTGGCCATGGTCAGAGACGCCTCGCTCGTGATCACCGACTCGGGAGGCGTGCAGAAAGAGGCGTTTCTGCTGGGCACCCCCTGCATCACGGTACGCGATACCACCGAATGGCCGGAAACCGTGCAGGCAGGAGCGAACCGTCTCGTTGCAACGGATCCTTCGACCATGAGGGATGCCGCGCTGGCCATGATGGACGTGCATATCGATATAAGCGACAATCCCTTCGGCAACGGCAAGGCAAGCCTTTCCATTGCAGCGTTCATCAGAGACACCTATCTTTAAAGGTCGGATCCTCAAAGCTTCCGGGATTCCCCACCAGGACCGGATCCTCCTGATACCGTTGAATGAAATGAAAGGAGGAGGTCATGAACAACGCTCAAAAGGGCGCACCGGGTGTGCGCGAGTTACTGGACCAGGCGGTTAAGGCGGCCCGGAGGAAAGACGAGGACCGAGCTCTTTCCCGCTTCGAGGAGTGTATCAGGGAGTATGTCAGGAAACAACTGCCCTTCAAGGCCATTGCCGTATCCAAGAGGGCACGGACCGTCCTTGGTCCCACCCCCAGGGTCAGGGCCCTGGTCATCCGCACCTACAGGGCAGCAGGTTTCACCGGGGACGCCCGGCAGGAACTCGAATCCGCCGCCGCAGAACTGAGGAAGAAAGACCTTGCGTTCCTTGCACCCCTCGATGAAGAGGCCTTCCTCGATCTTCTATCCATCATGGAGATCAGATCCTGCCCCAAGGGTCGGGTCATTGTGAAGCGTCAGGATCCGGGGGAGGACGTCTTCCTCCTCATCTCAGGGGCGTGCGAGATCATCCGTGAAGGCCGAAGGTTGTCCATCTTACGCCCGGGTGATGTCTTCGGCGAGATAGGCTTCTTCGGTCGTTCCGCACGTTCCGCCACGGTGAAGACCATGGAAAAGAGCGTGCTGGTCAGGATACCGTCGGACCCGCTCCGTACGCTGCAGGGGCGTCATGCCTGTCTGCATGAGATCCTGGAGCGCATCTACAGTGACCGCATCATGAAAAAGGTCAGGGAGGACATGGAGGAGAAGGACCGGTCAGTTCAGACACATGAGGTCCTTGCCACGTTCCGCTATGCAAAGGGTGAGGCGATCCCCGTGCACTCCGACGACAGCATCGCCGTCCTCAAGCACGGGATCGTGGAGGTGGATTTCGAGCAGGCATGCCTGGTGACCAAACGCTATCTGAAGCCGGGCTCCGTCATCTCCCGCGATCGTGTACGGGCCACGGCAAGCTCCGACGTGGAGGTAGTGATCATGAGGGTGCAGGGAGGTTCGGGACAGGAGACAGAAGGGATGTAGCAGGATGATTTTGCAGGATTCCCTCTGGCGAGGGAATCCTGGCCTCTTCGAAGCAAGCGTCTCGAAGAGGTCGATAACAGACCCTATCACACTCCGAAAACCCCGGCAGCGCAGGCCATGACGATGCCCGCGGCCACGGCTACGTTCAGCGACTCGGTCCTGCCCGTCATGGGGATGCTCACCGTTTCATGGGAAGCTGCAAGGATCTCACTGCTGACGCCCATCGCCTCCTGGCCGAGGCACACGGCCGTCCTGCCTTCGAAGAGACGGGGTGAAAGCCTCGTGCTGCCCCCGGCAGCCAGCGCGAGGATCCTGTGTGGAAGCCTTCTCACGTCCCACACATCACCCCTGGCGATCCTGATGCCCAGGCACGAACCCATGGATGCCCTGACCGCCTTGGCGGAGAAAGGGCTCGCCGTCGTGGGCATGACAAGCATGCCGGTGAAGCCGAAGGCCTCCGCGGTCCGTACGATGGTCCCCACATTCCCCGGATCCTGGAGGCCGTCCAGGATGACCACCCTGTCCTCGCCCATGACCTCGTCCGCATCGGACCAGGGTACTTCGAAGAACCCCAGGATACCCTGGGGGGTCTCGGTGTCGGTCAGGTCCGCGAACAGGGATTCCGAAAGGACGGCCTGGGGTTTCACGGGGAGGTCGTACGCATCGAGGAAGGACGGGATTACGGCAACTGTCCTCGGCATGTATCCCCTGGACAGGGCATCTTCCACAAGGCGCCGGCCTTCGAGGAGCATGACCCCCCTGTCCTTCTTCAGATTCAGCATGGTCTTGAACAGGGGGTTGTGCCTGCTCGTGATGGTGCCCATGGCCGCTGCCCGCGCGATGCTACTTCTTGATGAGCGGGCTCAGCAGGTCGATGGGCAGCGGGATAATGGTGTTGGTAGAGCCCTCCGAGGATATCTCGCGGATGGTCTGGAGGAACCTGAGCTGTACGGCTATGGGCTCCTGCGCGATCACAACGGCGGCCTCATAGAGCTTCTGGGCGGCCTGGAATTCACCCTCCGAATTGATGACCTTGGCCCTCCGTTCACGCTCTGCCTCTGCCTGCTTTGCCATGGCCCGCTGCATCTCCTCGGGCAGGTCGATGTGCTTGAGCTCCACGGCCGAGACCTTGATGCCCCAGGGGTCGGTCTGCCTGTCGAGAATGCCTTGGATGTGGGCACTCACCTCTTCCCGCTTGGAAAGGAGTTCGTCCAGTTCGGCCTGGCCACAGACAGACCTGAGCGTGGTCTGGCTGAGCTGGCTGGTGGCGTAGAGGTAGTTCTCGACCTCAATGATGGCCTTCAGGGGATTGATGACCCGGAAGTAGACCACGGCATTCACCTTGACCGTGACGTTGTCCTTGGTGATGACGTCCTGGGGCGGCACGTCCTGGACGATGGTCCTCAGGCTAATGCGGATGAAACGGTCCACCAGGGGTATGATGATGATGAGACCCGGCCCCTTAGGGTCGCCGAGTACCCTCCCCAGCCTGAACACGACGGCGCGCTCGTATTCATTGAGTATCTTGACCGCCGAAATGAGAAAGAGAACCGTAAGTACGACGATGGTGATGACAACGTATCCACCCATGGTACACCTCCGAAGAACGCTCGTGGGTAATTAATCCAATGTGCTCACCTTGAACGATCTGTCAAGGGAGATATCATCAAGCAAGGTGAGCCGCTTGAGCGAGATCTGCCTGAACCCCGCCAGGGCGGCGCCGGAGAGCCTGGGGCCGTTGACCGGTGCAAGGCGCATCGGATTGACGTACCTGCCGTTGTGCTGCACCCGGAAGTCGAGATGCGGACCCGTGGCGATGCCGGTCTTTCCGACATAGCCGATGACGTCTCCCTGGTCGACGCGCTTGCCGCAAGCGATCCCCTTGGCAAACCTCGAGAGGTGTCCGTAATTCGTGACATACCCACCGGGATGCTTGACGGTGATGGTCTTGCCGAATCCCCTGACCCAGCCGCACCTCGTTATCCTTCCCTGGCCCAGGGCAACGACCGGGGTGCCCGTCGGCGCGGCGTAGTCGACGCCGAGGTGGGGCCTCTTCACGTGGAAGACAGGATGGATGCGGTTGTAGGAAAATCCCGAGGATATGCGGCGGTAATTGAGCGGCGCCTTCAGGAAGAGCTTACGGATGGGTTTGCCGTGCTCGTCATAATACCCCTGGCAGCCCTTTCCGTCGTCGTAGTAGACGGCCAGATGCTCCTGGCCCTGGAGGGTGAAGCGTGCGGCAACCACGCGTCCGCAGCCCCCGGGCTGTCCATCGATGGAGTACCTCTCGTAGAGAACCGTATAGGTGTCGCCCGGCTGGATATCCGTGAAGAAGTTGATGTCCCACCCGAAGATGTCCGTGAGATCCATGACGATCTCCGGCTCCAGGCCGGCCTGCATCGCAGACTCGTACAGGGAGCTCCGTATGGTGCCCTGGGCCCGCTCATGGGAGACATCCATGCTCCTGGTCTGCATGAGGGCCTTGAAGGATGTTCCCTTGGGGATAACCTCCAGGTACTTCACCGGGTCGATGTCATAGGTGAGCCTGGCAAGCCTCCCGGGCGAGTGGTCGTTGACCCATATCTTGAGCGGGTGACCCGGTGTGATGTTTGCAAGATTGTATTCACACCTGACCGCCTTGGACAGTGCATGGATCTGTACGGCATCGATCCCGTACTCTTTCAGAAGGTTGAATATGCTGTCACCCTTCTTTACCTCGACTTCTATCTCCTTCAGGTTATCGGCATACCGGGGCCTCACCACGCCTTCCACCTGCTGTGTGCTGGCCTCGATCTTCTCTCCGTCGATGCTTACCGTGAGCCTGCTGAGTTTCTCGATCTCGTACTCGAGGCCCAGGAGCGTCTGATTGTCCTGGCTGAAGATGAGGACCAGCCGGTTGCCGACACAGAGTCGGGACAGGTTGAAGATCTCCCTGACCGCCTTCTGGATGTCCAGCGCCTGCTGTACGGATATGCCGTTTTCCTTGAGGATGCCGACAAACGTGTCACCCTGATTGACCGTAAGATCCACCCTGTTCTCAACCTGGGCGGAGGCAGGGTTCTGATTCTGTTCAGGCGGACGACCGGACTGATCGTCCCCGCAGGCCGGGACGGCGTCCGGGGGCGAGATTTTCTTGTGAACCCCATCCCCGATGATGGCGCATGCCACTGCGGCCAGAACCACCAATGTGGAGGCTATATATATGAATTTCCTAAGGTTGCTCCTTCTACCCCTCAGGTATAAGGATGCCCTCTTCCATTTCAAACCCATGGTTACGGGGTGTTATAAAAGGAATTTCTTGCAATATCAAGTAACATTTGTCTTTTATGGGAGACGTGCATATCTTTGTTGCCGACATCCACCTCAGGCCTCAGGCAAAAAACGAGGTCCGCCGCTTTGTTTCCTGGCTCTCCCATGCGGCGGAGACCGGGGATGCGGTGTACATCCTCGGAGACCTCTTCGATTACTGGTATTCGGGCATGGAAAACAGCTTCGAAACGGTGATCGAGGCCCTGAAGTCCCCCGTGGTCCACCTCATGCCGGGAAATCGAGACTTCCTGCTCAGGAATGCACGGCTCAGAGGCATCGACATCAGTCATGCCGAAGAGGTGACGATTTCCCTGTCGGGGAAGAAAATACTCCTCGCCCACGGTCACACCCTCACCGATGCCGATGCCGGATTCAAGATGCTCCACCGCTATGGATGGCCGGTCATCGGGTGTGCAGACAGGATACTGCCGGTATCCATAAAGGATCGATGCGCCCGGTTCATGGTGCGGTCATCGGCAATGGTGCGACCGTCATCAGCGGACATCAGGAAGGACATGGCCAAGGCGAGGGGCGTGGACCTGGTGATCTGCGGGCACCTCCACCGGCACGTACAACGGGAAGGCCTCATCGTGCTGCCGGCCTTCTTCGATACCGGGGCCTGGCTCTCCTGGAATGAATCGGGGCCCCGCCTTGAGACCTTCCGGTGATCTCCTATCCGGTCAGTGCGATCTTGGTGAGAATGGGCGCAGCGATGAAGACCCCGATGCTGCTGCCCAGGTTGGACATGAAGAAGACCAGCAGAATGCGGGTGATGGGGTTCCGCCACCACCCCTTGAGCGTCATGATGTCATCGTGGATATGCTCGAAGTCGACGACCCTCGGCTTCTTCATGTAAGCCTCGCTCAAACCTGCGAACCAGCCCGACGCCAGGGCGGGGTGGAGGGTCGTCAGGGGCGCGACAAGGGTCGCAACGAGTATGGTCACGGGGTGGGCAAAGGCAATGATCGTGGCAATCGCGGTGCATGCCATGGTGCTGATGACCCACCATTTGATCATGTCATAGGCGTCTTTGGTGCCGCCGAAGAAAAAACCTGAAACCAGGAGGGCCACAATGAACAGGGGCAGTACCCAGCTCCAGAAACTGCTGCCCCCCGCGGGGACCTCCTCGAGCCGGCCTAAATCATCTATGGGGTGTTCCAGCTGGGACACGATCCCCTTCATGTGCCCGGCACCGATGACAGCCACGACCCTGTCCGCGTGGATGTCGGCGATCTTTCTGGCCATGTAGGCGTCCCTCTCATCGATGAGGACCTCCTTGATGGTGGGTGCGTGCTTGGCCATGTCCTCCACTGCGGTGGTGAGCATGTCCTTTTCCTTGAGCTTCTCGATGTCGTCCTCGTTCAGGTCCTCCGCCTCGAAGATGGCGATCAGGGATGCATAGAGCAGTTTCATCTTCTCCCAGAAGGTCAGCGATCGCCATGTCCGGGCCAGTGTCACCTGGACGTTCCTGTCCACGAGGACCACATCGATCCCCCCCGCCTCCGCTTCGTCGATGGCGGCACGCATCTCATCCCCGGGCTTTACTCCCAGTTTCTCCCCTATGCGGCGCTGGAAGGAGGACATGACGAGGTTGGCCATGAGAAAGGCCGCCTTCTTCTCCTTGATGACCTTGAAGATATCCATGTTCTGCCACATCCCGGGATTTTTCATGACATCGAATCGTGCCTGACAGAGCTCCACGGCCACGGCATCCGGCCTCGTCTCTCTGATCATGGACCGGACCTCCTCCACGGATGTCCGGGAAACGTGGGCGGTACCCACCATGATGATCTCTCTGTCCCCCAGGTGAATCGTCTCGGTCGGCATGGTTCCCTTCCTTCTCTTCCTGTCCGTATCGTTTTCCCGTCGCTATTTCCTGAAAAAAACGAGCCGGTTCAATTCCTTTCTCCGGGGTGCTTCAGGCATCTCTTCGGCAGGATAGCCCAAGGCGATAACGGCCATGAGGTCATAGGTCCCTGGAGCGCCGAGCAGTTCCCTGAGCTCGCCCTCACTCTTGAGGATCTCCCCCAGCCATACCCCTCCGAGCCCCAGGGAGTGAATGGCAAGAAGCATGTTCTGGATGCAGGCGCCCACGGCCTGAACATCCTTGGTACGGTGGTAGCCGGCCTCGGTGTCCAGGAAGACGGCGATGAGGACGTCAGCACCCTGTACGATGGCGGAATAGCGAGTCAGTCGGCTCACCTGCTCTTTCATGACCCTGTCCCTGACCACGGCGAACCGCCACGGCTGGTTGTCCATGCCCGATGGAGCCCACCTGCCTGCATCCAGGACCTTATCCACCAGATCGTCGCCGACCTCCCGGCCGGCAAACCGTCGGATGCTCCTCCGGGACCTAATGAGATCCAGCATCAATGACCTCCCGGCCGGAAGCCGCGAACATGAGATAGGCGTCGATGAAGGGGGTGATGTCGCCGTCGAGCACGGCGTTCACATTACCCATTTCGTAATTGGTGCGGTGGTCCTTGACGAGCTGGTAGGGCTGGAGGACATAGGATCGGATCTGGGAACCCCAGGCGATCTCCTTCTTGCCCTTGCTGAACTCGTTCAGACGTTCCTTCTGCTTCATCTCCTCCAGCTCGTAGAGCTTGGAGGCGAGGAGCTTCATGGCAAAGGCCTTGTTCTTGTGCTGGGACCTCTCGTTCTGGCACTGGACCACGACCCCGGTGGGGATATGGGTAATGCGCACCGCGGAGTCGGTCTTGTTCACGTGCTGGCCTCCATGGCCCGATGCCCTGTAGGTGTCTATCCTCAGATCCTTCTCATCGATGTTGATGTCGATGTTCTGGTCGACCTCGGGGGTGGCGAGCACGGAGGCGAAGGAGGTGTGCCTGCGCTTGTTGGCGTCGTAGGGGGAGATGCGCACGAGCCGGTGCACCCCGGTTTCTCCCTTGAGGTAACCGAAGGCCCACGGGCCGGAAATCTCCACCGTGGCATGTTTGATGCCCGCTTCCTCGTCGGACGAGATGTCGATGATCCGGGCGGTGTACCCGTTCATCTCTGCCCACCGCAGATACATGCGCAGCAGCATCTCCGCCCAGTCCTGGGCCTCGAGACCTCCGGCACCCGCATGGATCTCGAGGAAGGAGCCCTTTGCATCGTCCCGGCCCGAGAGGACATGTGCCTTCTCGATGTCGTGGATATGCTTCTCAAGGCCGGCCACGGCATCCTCGATGTCGGATGCCGCCCCCTGCTCGTCCTCCCTGGCTAGGTCGAGGAATACCTGGAGGTCGTCCCAGAGGGTGGAGACGATCTGCCACTGGGAGAGGATGGCCGATATCCTGGATTTTTCCGACTGGAGGTCTCTTGTCCTGCCCGGGTCCTTCCAGACATCCGGCTGGGCAAGGAGCGTGTCTAGCTCTGAGAGCCTTTTCTCGCGCGTGGGTATTTCAAAGATACCCCCTCATGGCGCTCATCCGTTCGCCGATGGATGCAATCTGTTGCTGGAGATCTGCTATCATGGGCTTTTGGCTTTATCACCGAGTCTGGACAATGTCAATGCTGCAATAACTGATGCCGCAGCCCACAGGAGAGGGATGAGGGGGCCGAACCGGACATAGAAGCTCAGCTCAGTGATCCTGGCGATCCGCTGGACGATCATGCCCTCTTTGAGCAGCCCGATCCGCTGCACCACCCTGCCGTAAGGGTCCACCACGGCGGATATCCCGTGATTCACCGCCCGCACCAGCCAGCGCCTCGTCTCGATGGACCTGAAGCAGGCCTGCTGGAGATGCTGCTCGGGGGTGGACCATGTCTTGAACCATGCATCGTTGGACATGTTCACGATAAGGCTCGCACCCTTGGCGCAGAGCTCCCGAGAGATGTCGGGGAAGATGCTCTCGAAGCAGATGAGCACCCCGATGTCCTCGACGGGCTCCACCACCTGACCCGGGCTGAAATTCCCCACCTCCGCGGTGAGCCCGTTGAAGTATCTCCTCAGCAGCCCGGCCAGGGGAAGGTATTCACCGAAGGGCACGAGGTGCACCTTGTCGTATTCCCCCTGGATCCGTGCATCCCGCAGCAGGTAAGCCCGGTTGTAGAACCGTCCTTCCTCGTAGGCCGGGCTCCCCACCAGGAGATCGACCTGATTCCCCTTGCTCAGGTCCAGGACGCGCATCGTCTGGGGCCAGTGTCTGAAGAGGTAGAAGGTGCAGGCGGTTTCGGGCCACACCACCAGATCTGCCCCCCGGTCCATGGCTTCCCTGGTCAGGGAAAGATAGGTCTCCAGCACAGAATCGACCTTTTCAGGCCGCCACTTCTGATCCTGGGGTACATTGGCCTGAGCGACGGCCGCCTTCATGGGCACCCCGTCAAAATGACCGGCCTGTATGCGCCAGAGTCCGAAAGAAATCCCGGCAGCCACCAGGACCGCAGCGAATACGAGGGGGGCATACCGCCTCTTCAGTGCCTGGTAGACGGCGACGTTGGCCGCCATGACCAGGGCGCTCACGAGGAACACCCCCCCCAGCTCGGCCGTCTGGGCCAGGGCGGTGAAAGGGAGCTGGGAGTGCCCGAGCAGGGCCCAGGGAAAACCGGAGAAAACCGCGTACGACCGGAACAGCTCCAGGCCAGTCCAGATGCCCGGCAGGATGAGGACGGCATACCTCGAGGGACCGATACGGGCAGCCGCCCAGGAAAAGGCGGCGAAATAGAGCGCAAGATAGAACAGGAGCAGCAGGAGCAGGAGGATAGCGGTGAACAGGCTCATGCCCCCATAAGTGTTCATGACCAGCGCGATCCAGTACACCACACCGGCCCAGGCCACGAGCCCTGCGATCAGGCCCGACAGCAATGCCTGTCGGGTGTCTGCGTGCTCCACCGCCAGCAGGAGCGGTACTGCAAAGACCCATGCCAGGGGCCAGATGCCGAAGGAGGGAAAGGCCAGGAAATACAGGACACCGGAGATGACGGGTAGGAGGACCCGCCTCACGCTTCCTCTTTCCGGGCCGGTGCGTGGACCACGAGCTTGCTGATCCTCCGCTTGTCCGCACCGGCGATCTCGAAGGCCAGCCCGCCGAATTCGAACCGCTCTCCGGTCTTGGGGATACGCTCCATCCGTGTAGTGATGAATCCCGCCACGGTGTCGTAGTCCCCCTCGGGGATCTCGATGTCAAAGGTCTCGGCAAACTCGTCGATGGGCATCTTGGGGTCCACCGTATAGACGCCGTCACCCTTGTGCTCCACGTACTCCTCGAACTCGTCACCCTCTTCACCGATCATGTCCCCCACGATCTCCTCCATGAGGTCGGCGATGGTGGCCAGCCCGTCGACACCCCCATACTCGTCGATGATAATGGCGATCTTGGTGCGCCGCTCCCTGAACTCCTTGAGGAGATCGATGAGCTTCTTCCCCTCGGGGACGAAGAACGCAGGGTGCAGGAGCTGCCTGATGTCCGTGAGGTCCGCCCGGTTGTTCCAGTACTTCAGGAGATCCTTCGCGTAGAGCACGCCGATGATGTTGTCCAGGCTTTCTTCGTAGACCGGGATGCGGGAGTAACCCTCGTCCGTGAATACCCTGGCGAGCTCGTCGATGTCCGTGGAGACGGGAAGGGCAACGATATCGCCCTTGGGGATCATGATCTCGCCCACGGCGGTATCCTTAAGAAACAGGATGTTATGGATCATGTCGCCCTGGTCCTCGTCGATGATGCCCTGCTCCTCCACCTCGTCGAGGATCTTCTCGATCTGCCGCTTGGTATCGTCCGCGACCTCCTCGTCCCCGGTCCTTGTGAGGTAGAGCCACAGTCTCTTCAGCAGGGTATCGGCAGGCTTCTGTCCGTCATTCTCACCCAATGAGTGCCTCTCCCGTGTAATGAATTCAGGACACTATTTCTATCGGAAACACGACGAACAGTCAATGCGGGGGAAGACGACAAGACATCTAGGCATCCAGCAATGGCAGCAAGACCCCTGACCTGCCTGGTTTGATCAAGTTCGAGAGATGGTTCTTCATCCACCTCTCGAACTTGATCAAAGCGGGCAGGCCACAACGTGGATGTGGGGGCAGTACAAATAACGACCCTTTCTGCACCCAATGATGCAAGAGGGAACCCTTACCTGGCGATTTGTTCAGGTTCCCACCATGAGCCTTCATCTTCTCGGGAACCTGAACAAATCGTCAGGCCACAACGTGGATGCCGGGGCAGTACAATACGATCATATATGCACCGGAACAATGCAGGCATCCGTACCACTATACTCCAATGGGCGGTGCGCGGCGGGGTTTTTAGCCTGCTCAATCCGGTCGACTTCCCCAAAGGCAGGGAAGTCGACCGGATTGAGCAGGTCAGGGGAAAAAACAAAAACTAATCCTTCAAACTCCACCCTCGTCCCCTATTTTCACCCCGGACAGAGTGTGCTATGGATGGAGGGCCAGAATTCACTCCAGGAGAAAGTACATGCAGACCCACGAATTCACCGGCGGAAAGGATTACGTTCTCGATCCCGAGCTGTCCAAGATCGTGAATGCCAGCATCAAGCTCGAGATGCCCCTGCTCATCAAGGGCGAGCCCGGTACGGGCAAGACCCTTCTGGCCCACGCCATTGCCGAGAACCTCGCCATGCCGCTCATCATCCTCAACGTGAAGTCCAGCATGAAGGCCGTGGAGGCCCTGTACCAGTACGACACGCTGACCAGGCTCAACGACAGCCGCTTCGCCGACTCGAAACGCAACGTGAGCAACATCGAAGACTATATCAAGATGGGCAAGATCGGCCAGGCCTTCGTGTCCGAACAGAAGACGGTCCTGCTCATCGACGAGATCGACAAGGCGGATACGGACTTCCAGGACGACCTGCTGGACGTGCTCGACCAGATGTCCTTCGACATCATCGAGATCGACAAGACCATCCGGGCGGTGAACCGCCCCATCATCATCATCACCAGCAATGCCAAGAAGGACCTCTCGGACCCCTTTCTGGGAAGATGCGTGTTCCACCACATCGCCTTCCCGGACTCCGAGATGATGGATAAGATCGTCCATGCCCACTTCCCGGACCTGGACAAGAAGATATCCGATGCCTGCATCGAAGCCTTTTACCGACTGCGGGGGCTGCGCGGCATCGAGAAGAAGCCCGCAACGAGAGAGCTCATCAACTGGATCAGGATCCTGCTCATGGACAAGAAGTTCGACCCGAAGCACCTGATGAAGAACGAGATCCCTTACCTGGGGGTTCTGTTCAAGAAGAGCGAGGACTACAAGATCGTGCAGCGCCAGGTGACGGGAACCTACTGATCGGGGTCGGCCTGAGAAGATGTTCGCAGAGTTCTTCTACCTCCTGCGGGACCGGGGAGTCCCCATATCGCCCTCGAGCTTCCTGAGGCTTCAGGAGGCCCTCCACAAGGGCTGTATCTGCTCTCTCGACGACCTGTACTCGGTGAGCAGGTCCGTGCTCATCAAGTCGGAGCGGCACTTCGACACATACGACAAGGTCTTCGCCCACTTCTTCCAGGGGGCCGAGCTGAGCCCTGAAGCCTATGCCGAGATCGATCTGGCCATCAAGTCCCTGCTGGAGGAGTGGCTTAAAGATCCCAAGGCCATGGCGGACTTCCTCGGCATCGACGAGCAGGAGCTGAAGAGGCTCACCCCCGAACAGCTGGAGGAATACTTCAGGCAGCGCCTGGCCGAGCAGACCGAACGCCATGACGGGGGCAACCGGTGGATCGGCACCGGCGGCACATCGCCGGTGGGCCACTCGGGCTATCACCCGGGAGGCATGCGCGTGGGCGGGGCTTCGCGCACGAAATCGGCGGTCAAGGTTGCCCTGGAACGGCGTTACAAGGACTATACCGACGACACGAGGCTCGGCCCGTCCCAGATCTCGGACGCAATGAAGCGGCTTCGCCACATGGTCCCCACCGGGCCGAAAGACCATCTGAACATCGAAAAGACCATCTACGAGACCATGAGAAACGCGGGCGAGATCGAGATCGTGTTCGATCGGTCGATGAAGGACAAGCTCAAGATCATCCTCATGATCGACAACGGGGGGTTCTCCATGGATCCCTACGTCAATGTGGTCCAGGTGCTCTTCAACCATGCCAGGAACCAGTTCAAGGACCTGCAGACCTACTACTTCCACAACACTATCTACAACCGGGTGTGGAAGGACCCCCAGCGCTACGACAAACCCGTCATGGTGGACGAGTTCGCACGATATGACCCCGCCACCCGGCTGATCATCGTGGGCGATGCATCCATGGCCCCCTACGAGCTGTTCAGCCGCAACGGAAGCATCTACTACAACACCACGAGCGATCCCAGCATAAAAAAGCTTGAATTCCTTGCCAAGACGTTCAAACATAGTGTATGGCTCAACCCCAAGTATGAGCACACCTGGTCGCACACCCAGACCATCGATGCGATCCAGATGGTATTCTCCATGTTCGAGATTACCCTCAAGGGTCTCGAGAAGGCCGTTGAGCACTTGATGAAGAACTGAACAATGCGCCCGTAGCTCAGTAGGATAGAGCGTAGGCCTCCGGAGCCTAAGGTCACAGGTTCGATCCCTGTCGGGCGCGCCATATATTTCCCCTGTATACCGCCGGTATGCACGAAGCGATGCTGCGGACCGTACGGTCCGCAGGCGGTGGGGATAAGAAGGGTTCAGAAATGGCTTCTCGCACAGCCGCCACCGAGGGACATGTCAGAGACAGCGCCGGTTCGGGCGTGAAGGTCAGGCTCAACCTGCTCGACTGCGACAGGCATGACCTCGAGGGGCTCTTCCCCGACCGACCGTACCGCGGCAGTCAGGTCTTCACCTGGGTGTTCGGCAAGGGCGTACGCGATGTCGAAGGGATGACCAACCTCTCCAAGGAGCTCCGTCGGGAGATGGGCAACATCGCCGAGATCGCCTACCCCCGGATCGCAGGCAGGCAGGTCTCCCGGGACGGCACGGAAAAGCTCGCCTACCAGCTGAAGGACGGCCGCATCGTCGAGAGCGTGCTCATCCCCGAAAAGGACCACTGGAGCGTGTGCATCTCCTCCCAGGTGGGCTGTTCCATGGGGTGTCGGTTCTGCTTCACCGCCACCATGGGGTTCACCAGGAACCTCACCTCGGGCGAGATCGTCGCCCAGGTCCTGCTCCCCATCCACGAATTCCCTGACCGGCAGATCCGGAATGTGGTCTTCATGGGCATGGGCGAGCCGCTCCTGAACTACGACAACGTGATCAAAGCGGCGAACATCATCACCGACCCGGAAGGACCCCAGATCTCCAAACGGAGGGTCACCATCTCCACCTGCGGCATCGTGCCCGCGCTGAGGCGCCTGGCCCTGGACACTGAGGCAGGGCTGGCCGTGTCGCTCAACGCCCCGGACGACGAGACACGCTCATCCATCATGCCCGTCAACCGGAAGTACCCCATGGCCGAGCTCCTCGCCGCACTGAAGGAATACGAACTGCCCCACCGCAGGCGCATTACGATGGAATACGTGCTCATCAGGGGCGTCAACGACAGCCCCGCCCATGCGCGCAGGCTCATCAAAACCCTCCACGGACTGAAGGCCAAGGTGAACCTCATACCGTTCAATCCCTGGCCGGGGTGTTCGCTGGAGGCCCCTGATCCGGCGGCTGTGGCGGCCTTCGAGGAGCGGCTGAAGGACAGTCCCTATACGGTTATGCTCCGCAAGGAGAAGGGAAAGGATATCCTGGCTGCCTGCGGGCAGCTGGCGGGAGGTATCGGGTAATGGCGGACAGGTCACTCATCGAATTTCTGCAGGACCCGGGCTCGTACCCGGAGAAACCCAGCGGGGTCACGCTCGTTCAGACACACATCTCCTGGGTCTTCATCGGGGACGACCTCGTATACAAGGTCAAGAAGCCGGTGGACTTCGGCTTCCTGGACTTCACCACCCTGGACAAGCGCAGGTTCTATACCGGCGAGGAACTGCGGCTGAACCGGCGCTTCTCCCCGGACGTCTACCTGGACGTGGTGCCCATCTCGGAGAGGAACGGCACGTTCAGGTTCGGTGACACTACGAACATTGTGGAGTACGCCCTGAAGATGCGGCGCATCAGTGAGGACCACATGCTCTACCGGCTGCTCGAGAAGGGTTCCGCCGGCGAGGATGTGCTCCGGCAGGTTGGAGCGCACCTGGCCAGGGTCTACGGCACCATAGCGAGCGATGAGACCGCCCGTCCCTTCGGCGGCATCGAGGTCGTCTCGCACAACATCGTGGAGAATTTCGAGCAGACCGAGAAATACGTCGGAGGTCCCGTGTCGAGGGACGCCTTCGAGGCCATCAGGAACTGGAGCATGGATGTTCTCAGGGACCGGATCGGGATCTTCGAGGAGAGGGTCGCACGGGGCCTCATCAAGGAGTGCCACGGTGACCTGCACCTGCAGCACATCTGCGTGGACGGAGACAATATCTCGGTCTTTGACTGCATTGAGTTCAACGAGCGGTTCCGCTACGGCGACGTGGCCTCGGACGTGGCGTTTTTAGCCATGGACCTCGATTACAACGGATATCCCGGCCTTGCGGAAGCCTTCGTGCAGGCCTATATGGCGGAGTCCGGCGATGCGGGGCTCCCGGAGGTCCTGACCTTCTACAAGGTCTACCGCGCCTACGTGCGCGCCAAGGTCACCTCCTTCATGCTTGACGACCCGGGGCTCGGCGATGCCGTCAAGGCCAGGGCCCTCACTACGGCCGGGAGGTACTACGCTCTCGCCCGCGAGTATGTGAGCCGTGAAAATTGACCTCCATGTGCATTCGAAGAACGGATCGGACGGCAGATGGCCGCTGGAGCAGATCTTTGCCGAGGCTGCCCGACGGGGCATCGGCCTCATCTCCGTCACGGACCATGACTCGCTGAAGGCCCAGGACGAGGCTCGAAGGCTCGCCCTGCATCATGGGATCAGGTACCTCACCGGGGTCGAGCTCAACGTGACGATCACCCATGAACGATGGACAAGGGGAAAGGCGGCTTCCCTCGACCTCCTGGGCTACGGGTTCGACATCGGGAACAAGGACTTCACTACCAAGCTCGACGAACTGAGGAACTACCGGAAGCGCCGCGCCCAGATGATCCTGGATAATCTCAACGAGGAATTCCATAAGGAGGGCCGCCCCCTGTTCACCGTCCACGACATGGAAGCCATCGAGGAAAGCGTGGACGGGTCCTTCGGCAGACCCCACATCGCCGGCTACCTCATCAGCAAGGGAATCGTAGCGAGCAAGCAGGAGGCCTTCGACCGGTACCTGGTAAAGTGTGATGTCCCCAAGATGCCGCTTGCACCGGAAGAGGCATCCTCGCTGGTGCGCTCCGCCGGAGGAAGACTCGTGATCGCCCACCCGAACGACCCCAACGGCACCTCACTTGCGGTGCTCACCACATCGCTGGCCGAGCAGGCCCGTATGATCGAAGAGGTCCTGCTGCCCTTTATCGACGGGATCGAATGCTGGCACACCAGACACGATGCCAAGACCTCATCCTTCTACCGGGAATACGCCCGCGAACACCATCTGATAGTCACAGGCGGTTCCGACTGCCATCAGCAGCCTGTCCTCATGGGCAGCGTGGATGTCCCGGATTGTGTTGCGGAGCAGTTTGGCTTATAAGGGTGCGTGGGGCGTGTTTGTGAAGGACGCTCCCGGCAGGGACATACTACGGATTGCATTGGCGGGGTGACGAGCGTGAGAGAGCCTTTCAAAGCATATGTCGAGAAAGAGATCGCCGACGGCATGGTGATCATCGCCTGCGGGCTGCCGGCCACAAACAAGACCGAGACCACCGAAGTCATCGCGCGGATCAAGGGCTACACCATGCTCAGAACCGACATCATACGCAGGGAAGTCCTCAAGGGAGAAGACATCTTCGACGAGAAGGTGGCCTCGGATATGGACAAGCGCAAGCTCGTCTACGACACCATGTTCACCATGGCCGACGGGCTCGCCTCCAAGGGTGAGGGGGTGATCCTCGATGCCACGTTCATCACCCAGTCGCTGCGCAGGCGCGCCGCCGAGGTCGCAGCGAGGCACGGGAGGACCCTGCTCATCCAGCAGACGTCCTGCTCCCAGAAGTACTCGCTGGACAAGATATCCCGCAGATCCAAGGACAACTACGAATCCAACGCCCTGACCCCGGATGCATACTTGAACAACAAGAAGAAGTTCGAGCCCGTAGACCTGGACGACCTCAAGAGGTCCTGCCCCGGTCTGTCCGTGATCCACCTGCTGGTGGAGACGGAGTCCGACTCGGAGGACGGATGGTATGTCATCGGAAAAACCGTGAGGTGAGGTCGTACGTCTTACCCGAAGACAGGCTTTCGAAGAGAATCCTCCATGAGGAGAAGGGGCCAATGATGAAGAGACTGACCATAGGTATCGTTATCACCCTGCTGGCGATCGGGTGCGCATCCCAGTTCAAGGAACGGCGGGAGCTTTCCAGGCCCATGGTGGCACTTGCCATGGGGAAGATCCAGGAGAACGAGATCCAGGGGGCCCTCATCGAGTTGCGCAAGGCCGCAGCAGCCAACCCCACCGATCCCGAGGTCTACTATGCATACGCACTGGCATACTGGAAATCGGGCAAGTTCGACAAGGCCATCGAGAACGTCGATAAGGCCATCGTATACGGGAAGAACATCGAGGTCGAGCACCCGGGCCTCACGAGCGAGGCCTACAACCTCAAGGGCACCATCCTCGTGGCCCAGGCGAAGTACGACGAGTCCATTCCCTACTTCAAAAAGGCCTTGGAAGACGAGCTCTATCAAACCCCCGAGTTCGTGCTGTACAACCTCGCCAATGTCTACCTGCAGAAGAAGCTTCTCCCGCTGGCCTTCGAGAACGCCCAGAAGGCCCTCGAGCACAACCCCCACTACGCACCGGCATGGCACCTGCTCTCCAAGATCTACGTGGCCCAGGGCCACCCGAATGACGCAGTGGATGCGCTCAAGCACGCCATCCTGGAGTTTCCCGGTTACGCCGAGGCCCGCTGGGACCTGGCCACCCTCTATCTCCAGATGGGCGCCCGGGAACTGGCTAAGGAGCAGCTCGTCGAGGTGGTCCAGCTCGACCCGGGGGGGACATTCGGAGTCATGGCCGTGGAAAAACTCAAGGGGCTGGAGTGATCAGGGACGCAAAGGGCATGCATCTCTCCTGAAGGCCCTTACCCACCGTGGCCTTGAGCCCTGCTGCATCTCACCTTCATGCGGTATTCCGACGGGGTCATGCCCGTCGCTCTCTTGAATACCCGGTTGAAGCTCGCCTTGGAGTTGAACCCGGATGCAAAGGCAATATCGAGGATTGTATCTTCCGGCTCTTCCTTCAGCAGGACTTTCGCCTCCTCGACGCGGTACGAATTCACGAGCATGGTGAAGGACATACGGAGGCGAATGTTCAAAAACCGCGAGAGCTGGTGGGGCTGGAGATCCAGTGCATGGGCCATGGCGGCGAGGGTCAGCTCTTCGTCGAGGTATACCCTCTCCTCCCGGAGCTTCCTGGCGATCCGGCCTTCGAGTTCGTGCGGGGCGATGGATGCGGGTATCTTCGGCTCGGCCTTTCTGCACGGTTCGTCCGGGGGGGCACCGGGCTCATACCGGTGGCTGTACAGGCGGTGGAGCTGCCTGGTCCTCCTGATCATGTCCGTGGCCCGCAGGGACAGCTCGAACTCCTCCAGGAGGAAGGTCTGCTCGATATCCGACCCGAGGTGGACCCTGCCGGGCACGGTGGCAGACCCTTTGATCTCGAAAGACCTGCGCGTCTTCATGACAAACCCTCACCTGATCCTATACCATGTTTTCCGGTGAAACGGAACCGTGCCCAGGCCTGAGCTCACCCCTGTCCATCACCTCGATGAAGGCCTCCAGTCTTGTCCTGACCTGCTCGGGCTGGTAACCCCGGGGGTCGGAAATGTCCAGGTCCAGCTTGAGGAACGGCTTGCCGAGCCTGGAAAAGGCATCCTTAAGCAGCATGTGGGCGTTGTGGGAATGACGGCACGCGGGCGTGGCGAAGAGCAGGCCGCCGTCGATCCCATAGGCGCCGACCACATCCTCCATGCCTTCCAGCCTCCGTGCCGCAGGGCCCACAAAAGGGTTCCGCAGGCACTTCAGGGCCAGACCCTCGAAGGGCCGGTCTTCGTCGATCTCATCCCAGTGCACCCTGAAGGTCTCGCAGAGGGGGATCCCCACCCGGTGGTCCCTGAGGATATCGAACACCTCGGTACGGTGGGTAGGGGTCCATGCGAACCAGAAGATGCGGTGTCTCTCCGGCCGGGCTGTTCCCCGCGCCCTCTTCTCCCCGATCTCACGGATGAGCTGCTCCTCGAGACGCTCCTTGACGGGGCTCCCGCAGAAGAGCTGTCCGTTGATGGAGTAGGCGATCATGTCCCTCGGATTCATGGGCATGGGCCTTTCCTTGAGCAGGTCGAGGATCTCGAGTTGAAGCCGGCGTGACCTGTTCGAGCTTCTCACCGCGTCCTTCAGCCTCTCCATATCGAGCCCCTGCCCTGCGACCTCCCCTACCTTCCGGGCCGCATCCTCGAGCTGCCTGGCCACATAGCCCACCGACTCCACGGAGATCTCCCGGGGCACGTCGAGGTAGAAGGTATCGGCCCCTGTGACGAGAGAGGCCACGTCGTTCGCCTTCCCCTTGCCTTCGCAGTAGAACGAAGTGGTGATGAGGAGGTCGGGCCTGGGGAACCACCCCTTGAAGAAACCCCCGAGACCCGCCCGGTGGAATGAGCAGACATCCGCCGAGTACCCCCTCCCCTCGGCCTCCGTCATCAGGGGCAGCCCCTGGTCCATGGAGGACATGAGCCCCCCTGCGATCTCGAAGTCGAAGGGGGCGACATTGAACGCGGCCAGGATCTCCATGGGGAAGGCGTACAGGGACGTATACACGACCTTTCTCCCCGACTCATACGCCCTGAGGAAGAGGTCGAACCATTCCCGGTACCACAGGTTCCGGAAGGTCGTCCTCTCCAGTAGCGCCTCGTTCATCATCCGGGCCATCATTTCCAGCGTATCTCTGACCATGGCTCACCCCATCTCCAGGAAGGTTTCGACCTTGATACGGACCTTCTCAATGTCCGACCACCCGCAGTCGTTCTCCAGCACGAGGCACCCCATGCCCGCATCGGTGAGTGCAGCCTGAAACGCAGGGATGTTGTAGGTCAGGCCGTCGCAGAACTTCACCTTGCTCAGCACCACACCGTCGGCCCCGACGTCCTTCGCCATGGCCACAAGAGAATCGACCTGCTCCCCAAGGCCCGTCATCCTGGGGCATGCATGCCGGCAGAGGTAGCGCCTGGCAATGGCAACAAAGGGATCGGGGGTGTCCTCCTCCACGTCCATCTGGACATTCCTCAAACCGAAGCAGGTATCGATCCCCACCACCGCCACGCCCGCCGCCTCGATCACGGCTATAAGCTCCGGACTGTTCAGGGCATTGCCTGCCAGGAAGATCCTCTTCCCTCCCTTAGAACACCTTGTCTTGCCGTCCCTGATGAGTCGTGAGACCCTGTCTCTGAATCCCGGAGGGTCGAGGAGGGCCCCGTCCTGGATGAGGGAGAAGGCCACCGAACCCCGCACCGGTTTGTCAGGATCTCTCTGGGCATGGAATAGATCCCGGTACGCCGAGCGGACACTGTTGACCTGCCTGATGGATGCGTTCAGCCCTTCAGGGGACACCCCTCTCCCGCCTCCGAGGCCGGAAAGGTGTTCATACAGGTTCCTCAGACCCGAGGCAAAGAGTGCGACCGAATCCCGGTCCTTCTTCCTGGGCACGTCCAGGAACAGGGCCGTGGGTTCCTTCACATAGGCATCCCACAGGTCGTGGAGCCTCCGCATGGCATCGCAGGAGTTGGCCAGGATCACCGCATCCATGCCGGAATAGGAGCCTTCCCCTGCATCTGCTAGCAGTCCTTTCACATAAGGGCAGGTGTTGGGGTGAAGGTATCCGTCGGAACCGGTCTTCCGCGCATCGGGGACGAGCCTCACGGGCAAGAAGCCCGCGGCCATGACGATCTCCACGGGCACGTAGGAACAGGCATAGCCTACCACCGGCGACCCGTTACGGTCCATGCGTCCCTCCCTTTCCCGGATGTTTCCGGGATCATAGGGGGAAAGGGAAGCGCTGTCGCCTCAGGTTAGGATTCTGAGACCTCGGTGGATCACTGCCGCTTCCAGCTGAACTCGAACTCGAGCTCTTCGGATGTCTTCGTCCGGTCGTGCTCGATCGTGAATACGGCATCAGGCGGGATGGTGACGCGCTCGCCCCCGACCTGGATACGGAAGGGCTCTCCCTTCTCCAGCGCCTCGGCGAGGCGCTTCAGCTTGGCCGCCGCCTGGATTCGTGAATAGCCCTTCTCCATATCCCGTTTCTTCTTCGCCATGAAGACACTCCTTGATGTATCTGTTCTATGATCTATCACCTGGTCGAGATAATCTGGCTGAGCCCGAAACCACTGTCAAGCGAAGAGATCCCTTCCCGATTCTGGCTGCCGAAGAGGCTATGCCGCTCCCCCCTATCCCCTTCAGGCAAAGATTCCTGAAGGAGGACACAAGCTTTTGATTTTTTTTATGGCTTCCAGCTTGCCAGGGCTTCAGGGTGCCAGGCTGTTCGAGGTGCATCCCGGCAATGCTCCCGGCCTCACCCATCCTGTTTTTGCTTGATTTCCCGGGTGCATTCTATTACTTCCATCGATATGGTCATCGGAACAGTTATTCCGGGGGGTTATCCGTATAGGGGAGAGGGTGCTCCCCTGAGGAACAGTCCTTTGAAACTTCCCGGAAACATGACCTTGTTCATCCTCGATGGGACATGGCAACGACCATGATCCGGAAAAAAACGGAAGTCAGACAGCAGCAGATCATCGAAGCCGCCCAGCGGCTGATCTTCAAACATGGCAGTGAACATCTGACAGTCAAGCGCATAGCCAAGGAGGTCGGCATCTCCGAGGCGGCAATATATCGTCATTTCAAGAGCAAAAGGAGTATCCTCCTCTTTCTTGTCAGCCATATCGAAACCATCCTTTTGACAGAAATATCACGAGAAGGAGCCGGCAATGAAATCGTGACATTGGAAACCATCGAGAAGACTATTCAGAAGCACTTTACCGCCATTGATACCAGGAAGGGACTGGCGTTTCTGGTCATCGCAGAGATCATAAGCCTCGGAGACAAAGGCCTTAACAAGAAAGCATCCATGATGATCAACACGTACATTTCCAAACTCATTGAGCTTCTGGCCGCCGGCGTCAAAAGCGGATCTGTCCGCCAGGATATCGATCTGGAGGCATCGGCCTTACTCCTGTTCAGCATGATCCAGACCATAATAAGCATCTGGTCTCTCAATAAGGGCAGCTTCAACCTGTTCGATAAATTTGGATCGCTGTGGCGGGTATACAGTCAGGCAATCGCCCAGCGATGATCATCCGTATCGCCCCACAGGCAGGAAGGAAAATCCGACCCATCACGCCCCATTCCCGGCAGCAAGCTTCGTGAACAGGCCCATGAAGAAATAAGCCGTCTCTGTATATGCCTCGTTCCTTGAGCGGAACCGATTCTTTCTCCAGAGATCATATACAGATTGATCACAGCACGTGTACTCCCGCAGGTTAGCCTCTTGTCACGAGTCTTATCCTTCTGCATGCAAGACATGCGGACTGCACCCAGGACATTCTTGATCCACTGCAAATAGACTTGACATGTTAGTTATCACCAACTATATCATTTGTTAATGTTCACTAACATAACCTAGATTCAGACCTGTGAATATCCAAAGATACGGAGGAGCATCATGAAAAACATCATCCTGCAAATCATCATTGCCTTTGTATGTATTGCCATGATTTTTGTTATCAAGATGTTGAGCTTGCCGGCATTGATCACCGCGGTGCTTGTAGTCGTTGTATCCGGTATACTCATATACAGCTTGGCGGGCGGTTTCTCTGCCAGGAAACCAACTGAAACAACCCCGACAACCTGACGTCCTTCCGGAAACAACTGGCGGTAAAGATCCCAAGCGGCGGCTGGTCAATCCTGAACAGCCGCTCTTTACATGACGGGCGACGTTCAACAGGAACACCGTCATATGGTGCTTTTTACGGCAGTATTCATCGTCCTGGAAAAGACAGGGGCTTCCCTTGACGACATACCATCCTGTGCCGTAGGTGCATGTCCTGATATATTCTATGCCGATGCAGAGATGCTCCCGGTGAACGGTGATTCCCGCGATATATGCCAGATTCACACCACGTCATGAAAACTCATTGATTCTATAGTAATACAGTAGGACTTCATGCTATCATAACCTCCTGTTCATGCCGGGCTCGCCATGCACCGGCATTTTTGAGGAGGGATACGTGAGCAAGATTCAGGAAGATACCTTCGGCGCAAGGATCAGGACCCTGAGGGAGGAAAAGAGCCTCAGCCTGGACGACCTCTCCCGGGACACGGGATACCCTGCCGACCTCATTGAAAAAGTGGAGGAGGGCAAGATCGCCCCGCCCGTGGCCCTGGTGCTCCAACTCGGCCGGGCCTTCAAGGTGGACATCGAGCAGCTCCAGGCACCCAAGGAAAAGGAGGCGACCAGGAGGCGTACCAAAAGCCACAAGAAACGGGTGGCGTCCTACGCCTATGCCCCGCTCACCCAGCCCGGGGAGGAGAAGCACCTCCGGGCTTACCGCGTCACCATCGACCCCCAGACAGACCACAAGGGCGTCGAGTACCACCACGAGGGCGAGGAATTCGTCTTTGTCCTCGACGGGGGGCTGACCATCCAGGTCGGCCAGAACGTCACGACACTCAAGAAGGGCGGCAGCATCCACTTCAACTCCGCCCTCCACCACAAGCTCAGCAACCCCACCAAGGACAAGGCCGAGCTCCTGGTGGTCATCTACGTACCCTGAGGTCCGCCATGCCGTACACGATAACCGCTGAACAGGAAATGGTCAGGCTCATGGCCCGGGACTTCGCCCGCAGGGAGCTGGAGCCCCTTGCGGCCAGGAGGGACAAGGAAGAGATCTTTCCCGTCGACGTCGTGAGGAAGATGGGCCAGCTCGGCCTGCTGGGCATGATGGTCCCGGCGGAGTACGGCGGCGCTGGAGCCGGTGCGGTAAGTTACTGCCTGGCTCTCCAGGAGATCGCCTATTCCTGCGCGTCCACGGCCGTGACCATGTCGGTGGCGAACCTCTCCACCGAGCCGCTCCTCAAGTTCGGGGACGAGGCCCAGAAGATCCGCTACCTCTTCAAGCTCGCCTCCGGGGAAATGCTTGGCTGCTTCGCGCTCACCGAACCGGGCGCGGGCTCGGACCCGGGCGGGTTGCAGATCAGGGCCGAAGACAAGGGGGATCATTACCTCATCAACGGCACCAAGGTGTTCATCACCCACGGGGCCTATGCCGACGTGGTCAACCTCATCGCCCGGACCGGGCCGGAGAAGGGCAACAAGGGCCTCTCGGCGTTCGTCATCGAGAAGGGCACTCCGGGATTCTCCGTGGGGTCGAGGGAGGACAAGATGGGGCTGCGCGCGTCCAACACGGTGGAGCTCATCTTCGAGGACTGCCGTGTCCCCAAGGAGAACCTCCTCGGCAGGACCGGGCTCGGGTTCAAGGTCGCCATGAGCGCTCTGGACAGCGGCCGCATCGGCATCGCGTCCCAGGCCATCGGGATCGCGCGGTCATGCCTGGACGAGGCTCTCCGGTACGGCAAGGAGCGGCGGCAGTTCGGACGCGCCATCAGCTCCTTCCAGGCCATCCAGTGGATGATCGCAGACATGGCTACCAACATCGAGGCGGCGCACCTCCTGTCCATGTCGGCCGCCCTCAAAAAGGATCAGGGTGTCCCCTTCACCAAGGAGGCGTCCATGGCGAAGCTCTTCTCCTCGGAGTCAGCCAACAAGGCCGCCTACCTCGCCCTGCAGATCCACGGAGGCTACGGCTACACCAAAGAGTTCAAGGTGGAGCGTCTCTACCGCGATGCCCGGGCCACCACGATCTACGAGGGCACCTCGGAGATCCAGCGTCTGGTCATCGCCCGGGAGCTGCTGAGGGACTAGGCCCGGGAATCCTTCATCACCCTGACGGCCAGCCGAATGGCCTGCAGGCCGGCCGGGGTCATGCCCTCGACAAGTGCGGCCTGGCCCAGGGTCTCCGGCCTGATCTCCCCGAGCCTGGACCTGAGCTCATTGGACAGGCCATGGATGGAAGAGTAATCAAGCTCCAAGGGGACCACTATCCGTTCGAGCTCCTTGAGCCGGTCAATCTCCCTGAGCTGCCGGTCGATATACCCCTCGTACTTGATCTGCACCTCGGCCTCGATCTCGGCCAGCGGACTCGCATCGGGGACCAGGCCGTGCATCCGGAAGCCTGCCAGCGACGCCTCGGGCCTCCTCAACAGCCGGTCCAGGGTGATCCGCTCCTGGTCGTTCCCCCGGGTGGGGGAGAACTCCGGGAGCTCGTCCGGGATGACCACCGAGGTCGTCTCCAGGTGTCTGCGGAGCGATGCGGTCTCCCCCATCACCGCCTGCACCCTCTCGGCTCGCTCCTTCGGTATGAGCCCAAGTCGCAAGGCATCGCTGCTGAGCCTGAACAGGGCGTTGGTCTCCCGGAGCATGAGGCGGTACTCGGCCCGGGAAGTGAACATGCGGTAGGGCTCGGAGGTGCCCCTGGTCACCAGGTCGTCGATCATGACCGCGATGTAGGCCTGGGAGCGGTCCAAGATGAAGGGCTCTTCTCCCCTGAGCTTCAGGGCCGCATTGATGCCTGCCATGATGCCCTGTCCCGCGGCCTCTTCGTAGCCCGAGGTCCCGTTGACTTGACCAGCCAGGTAGAGCCCCTGCACCCGTTTGGTCTCGAGCGTCCGCATGAGCTGGACGGGGTGGACGTACCCGTACTCGATGGCATAGGCGGGCCTGACGATCTCCGCACGCTCGAGCCCCGGGACCGACCGCACGACCTCCCACTGGAGCTCGACGGGAAGGCTGTTCCCCAGCCCCGATGCATAGACCTCCCGGGTGTCGATCCCCTCAGGTTCGATAATGACCTGGTGCCCCTCCCGGTCGCCGAAGCGCATCACCTTGTCCTCCAGGGAAGGGCAGTAGCGGGCCGGCGTCCCGGTGATGGCGCCCGAATAGAGCGGGCTCAGGCCGATGTTGCACCTGATGATCTCGTGGGTCTTAGTCGTCGTCCTGGTGATGTGGCACGGCACCTGGGGCAGTCGGGAACCGCGGGAATCGAACCCAAAAGCCATGCACCCCTCCTGGGGATCCTGCCGTTCGAGGGCCGCCAGATCGATGGTATCACGGTGGAGCCGCGGCGGGGTGCCGGTCTTGAGCCTGCCCATGGAGAAACCGAGATCCCCGAGACACTCCGCCAGTTCATAGGAGGCCTCTTCCCCCGACCTGCCGGCCCTCTGCCTCGTGGTCCCGATATGGATGAGCCCGGAGAGAAAGGTGCCTGCCGTTATGATCACCGCCCGGGCACGGTAGGACAGCCCGAACCGGTCCCTTACCCCGACGATGCAGCCGTTCTCGACATCCACGGCGTCTATGCGCCCCTGACGGATATGAATCCCCGACTCCTCGACCCTCTTCCTGACCGCCGCCTCATAGAGCCACCGGTCGTTCTGAGTCCTGGTGGCGCGGACCGCAGGCCCCTTCTTGGTGTTGAGGAGGCGGTAGGCAATGGCGGTCTCGTCGGCCGCCTCGGCCATGATGCCGCCCAGCGCGTCGATCTCCTTGACCAGGTGGCTCTTGGCCAGCCCGCCGATGGACGGACTGCAGGGCATCCTGCCCACCGTGTCCATGCTGAGGGTGAAGAGCGCCGTGTCCATGCCGAGCCGGTGGGCCGCAAGGGCTGCCTCCACGCCCGCATGGCCAGCGCCCACCACGATGATATCGAAGGATTCCATGGGTTATCCTCTAGGTCAATCGGCGGGAGAATTCAACTGGAATGGGAAGCGGTGGATTATAGGCACACAGAGTTTGCACACAGGCACCTTTCCGTATTATAGCTATCGACTGAAGGGCATTGAGACTGCCGGAAAGACCCGGCTCTCGAATCCCTCTCATAAAGGGTTACGGATGCCGTATATATGGTGAAACTGCCCGAGACGATCATCGATTTCCACGTCCACCTCTTCCCGGACCGGCTCTTCGAATCGATCTGGCAGTTCTTCGAGAAGGGCTATGGGCAGAGGGTGCTCCACCACCTCTATTACCGGCAGTGCGTAGACTACCTCCGGCAGCGGGGCATCGGCACCATCGTCTATTCAAATTATGCCCACAGGCCAAGGGTGGCCGACGGCATCAATGCCTGGAACCTCGAGATCCTCGAGGAGATCCCCGACCTGTACTGCTTCGCCGCCTACCATCCCGGCGACGCCGACGCACTCAAGGCGGCGGAGAGACTCCTCCGGCACCCGCGCATCATCGGCTTCAAGCTGCATCTCCTCGTGCAGCGCCTCTATCCCCACGACGAACGGCTCATGCCGCTCTACGAAATGGTCCAGGCCTGCAACAAGCGCATGCTCATGCATACGGGCACCGGACCGGTGGGCAACGAGTTCGTGGGGCTGGAGCACTTCAGGAAGCTTTTGCGTCGATTCCCGGAGCTGCCGGTGAACGTCGCGCACATGGGCGCCCTGGAGTACCGGGGATTCATGGAACTCCTGGATGACCACCCCAACCTGTACCTCGACACGGCCTTCACCTTCTATCCCGGCATCCCCGGTGCCTTCGATCTGGGCCCGGAGTATCTGGAACGCCACCAGGACCGCATCGTCTACGGCTCGGATTTCCCCAACCTGATCCTGCCGCGCGAGATGGAACTCGACTGCCTGCTGGGCTACCGCCTGCCGCAGGCGTTCTACGACGCCGTGTTCCGGGACAATGCCCGTCGGATCCTAGGCGGCATCACGGGACGACGCCCCGACGTCGGCGGGCAGCCCTAAAGCCTTCCCTCAAGGGGGCACGCGCCGCACCGAGGGTCGCGCGCCCTACAGTAGTCCTTGCCCACGAACACAATGTGGGCGTGAAGGTCCTTGTACACCTCCAGGGCAGGGGGCAGGGACGACTCGAAGAGGATCTGCATGTCGTCGTAACCCGCATCATGGTCCACGATGCCATGCCGGCTCAGCATCCTCCTCGTGTAGGCGTCAACCACGAAGACGGGCTTGCCCGCGGCGTAGCAGCAGATGCTGTCCGCCGTCTCCTTGCCGATGCCGTTTACCTGCAGGAGGACCTCCCTGAGGTCTTTCGCATCCAGGGAAAAGAGGATGTCCAGGGATCCTTGGAAGGATTCCATGACCATGCCCACCAGGTTCTTGAGCCGCCGGGCCTTGATGTTGTAGTAGCCGGACGGCCTCAGGAGCGATGCCAGTTCTTCATGGGGAATCCTGTGGATGGCGTCCGGGCTCATGAGAGAGGCGTTCCTGAGGTTGGCGATGGCCTTCTCCACGTTGGTCCAGGCGGTGTTCTGGGTGAGCACCGCCCCGGCCATCACCTCGAAGGGGGTTTCACCGGGCCACCATCCCGACGGGCCGTAGTGCTTCAGGAGGATACGGTGCAGGTGTGCGGGATCGAAACCGTTCTCACTTCTCGCAGGTCGGTTCTTCATGCCCCTTGTGCCTGATGACGCCTTTCATCTTGTCCCGGATATCGCCTCTGATGTTGAAGAGCATGGCCGTCATCTCCAGCTCGTATTCGAGGGCTGCCTTGGCATCGAGCCGGCTGACGACATCGAGGCTCCTCTTGACGGCCTTGACCACCTCGGGGGGCCTGCTCATGAGCTCGCTGGCGCAGGTCAGGACCTCTTCGCGGAACCGCTCGGGCTCCACCACGCGGTTCACCAGGCCGAAGGCATAGGCCTCGCGCGCCCCGATGGGATCTCCCCTCAGGGCCAGCTCCCTCGTCCGGGCCAGGCCGATGCGGGAGACCAGCGGGGTGAGGAGGGGGTTGAAGCCGTACTTGATCTCGGGGTGGGCGAAGATGGCGCTCTCGGAGGCGATGATGATGTCGCCCATGAGGGCGAGGTTGAACCCGCCCCCGAAGGTGATGCCGCTCACCGCGCTGATGAGGATCTTGTCCTGGTCGAGGAGCATGGTATAGAGCTCCACGGCGTGATGGAAGTACCTGGCCGCCTCTTCGCCGGTGAAGTACGGGGCCTCCTTCAGGTCGATCCCGGCGGAGAAGCACTCGTCCCCCCCGGTGAGGATGATCACCCTCACGTCGGAAGACTCCTGGAGGAAGCGCTCAAAGACCTGGTGAATCTCCTTCATCATCCCTGAGGACAGGGCGTTGAGCTCGCGCTTGCGGTTCATCTCTATGATCGCGATCTGTCCCCTCACATCGGCCCTGATGAACTGATATTCCATGGGCATTCCCTCCCTGTGTGCTGTACGACATCTACCTCCCGACAAAAGGCATGTCAATCAAATGATTCCCGCCAGATCGGTGCCCCGGACTTCATTCGAGGAATGCTTGATCAGTCTCCCCCCTTTCTGTTATGCCATGAATCTGTGAGCTGCCTGCGTGTCAGCGAGTTGAACGACCGCGCCCGGGAGGCCCTGAGCGAGCGTTTCGGGCCGGACGTCTGGGTGGTGGGGGAGATCCATGGGCTCAAGGCCCATGCCAAGTCCGGCCATGTCTACTTCGACCTGGTGGAAAAGGCCTCTTCCGGGACGGATCAGTACATTGCCAAGATCGGTTGCGCCTTCTTCCAGGGCTCGCTGAGGGCATGGCAGCGCTCGCTGGCCGTCTCGGGCCTTCCCGGGTTCGAGCTGGCCAGCGGCATCGAGGTGAAGCTGCGTGCACGGGTGGACCTCTTCGTCAAGGAGGGCCGGTACCAGCTCATCGTCAGCGAGATCGACCCGAGCCATACCTACGGCGCCATTGCCCGGCGGAGGACCCAGACCATCGAGGCTCTCAGGGAGTCGGGTCTCCTGGAGCTGAACAAGGGCCGGGAGATCCCAGCGATCCCCCTGAACATCGGACTGATAACCTCCCTTGGGTCTGCCGCCTACCAGGACTTCACAAGCATCGTCGCGGGCAGCGGATTTTCCTTCCGCATCACTCTCTATGATGCCCACATGCAGGGGGACAGGACCGTCCGGGAGGTGACCGGCGGCATCAGAGCGCTGGGAAACCTCCCGGAGCTGGATGCCATCGTCATCACCAGGGGCGGTGGCGCCAAGACGGACCTGTTCGTGTTCGACGATATCACCATCTGTCGGGCCATCGCACTGTGCCCGAAGCCGGTCATCACCGGCATCGGCCACGAGATCGACCGGTCGGTGGCCGACATGGTGGCGTACGGCTCCTTTGTCACCCCCACGGACACGGCACGCTTCCTGGTCTCCCGCATGGAAGGGGTCTGGTCTTTCCTGGAAGATGCCTCCGGAGACCTCCATCAGTCGGCCCGGAGGGCCCTGGACGCCTCGTCCCGGCGACTTGATCTGAACTGCTCCCGCCTCGCCCTGCTCTCCCAGAGATTCACCTCCCGCGCACGCTCAGCCCTGAAGACCGTGGCATCCGCGATTCTGGCCGGGGGTACCACCCTGACGGCCTCACATGACCGGCATCTCCTGAAGGTGATCTCCGCCATCACCCGCCAGGCCGCAACTTCCATCCATGCCCAGGCAGCGATCATCGACCGGTCCGTTCTCGGCCTGAGGCTGAACTCGGCCTCCCTGATCAGGCAGGTGGATCACGACCTCAGGCACCGCCATGCCCTCATGCTGCGAGAACTCGCCTTGGGCATCAGGGGGCACCTGAGGGTCTTGGATCAGTACGAGAAGGACCTCCGGACGGTGGACCCGCAGCTCACCCTGCTCAGGGGATACTCCATCACCTTCGGCAAGGACGGAAAGGCACTGCGCAGCGCCGACGACGCAGCCAGGGACGACCGCATAACGACCATGCTCGCCCGGGGCAGGATACATTCAGTGATATATGACAAGGAGCCATGACAGAGATGAAGAAGACCAAGGGCTATTCGGACATATTGCGTGAACTCGAGGAAATGCTCGAGAAGATGAACCGTGGGGATATCCCCATAGACGATCTGGAGGACACCATCAAGTCCGCCGCAGGCAAGATCCGTTACCTGAAGGACAGGCTCAGGGCCACGGAGGCCGAGATAACGAAGGTTCTGAAGGACATCGAAGGGGACTCCGAAGGAGACGCCGAAGACCGGTAGCCTTTCCGGAGCCTTCCATTGACCCGCGCTCCGGAGGTTTGCTATAGGAGGACCATGAATCCGTCACGCACCGCGAAGACCATACGGCCTTTCCTGGTCATGGACATCATGGAGAAGGCCAATACCATGGCCGCCGCCGGGAGAAACGTTATTCACCTGGAGGTGGGCGAACCGGACTTCGACACGCCGGAGTGCATACGCACCGCCGCCGTCGCAGCCATGACGCGGGGAAGGACGCACTACACCGACTCGCTGGGCATACCCGAGCTCAGGAACGCCATCGCGGAGCACTATGAAAGGACGTATGGCGTCACCGTCGACGAAGGCCGCATCGTCGTCACGGCAGGCTCCTCCCCTGCACTGCTCATGGCCATCGCCTGTCTGGCGGATGCAGGGGACGAGGTCGCCATGACCGACCCGTACTATGCCTGCTACCCGAACTTCGTCAAGGTACTGGGGGCGCGACCTCTCCTTATCCCCACCGGCAGCCCTGACGGGTTCCAGCTGTCCCCGGACAGGGCGGCCGGCCTGCTCTCGAAGGCCACCAAGGCACTGATCGTGAACTCGCCGGCAAACCCCACCGGCGTGTGCCTGGACACGGACCATATGAACTCCCTGGCCGAACTCCCCGTTCCCATCATCTCCGACGAGATCTACCACGGCCTGGTGTATGGATCGCAGCAGCACACCATGCTGGAGTTCACGGACGACGCCATCGTGATCAACGGATTTTCCAAGGCCTATGCCATGACGGGATGGCGGCTCGGCTGGGCGGTCTTCCCGAAGGCTCTCATCAGATCGGTGCAGAAACTCCAGCAGAACCTCATGATCTGCGCCCCCTCCATAGCACAGTGGGGCGGTGTCGCCGCCCTGCGTGAAGCGGAAAAGGACGTGGCGGACATGCACCGGACATTCGCACGGAGAAGAACGGTCATGCTCGCGGAGATGGCCCGGCACGGATTCAACGTGGAGGTGGAGCCCACCGGTGCCTTCTACGTGCTGGTGAATATGCGCAGGTATACCGCAGATTCACGGGCCTTCGCCCTGGACATCCTTGACCATACCGGCGTGGGGGTGACCCCGGGCATCGACTTCGGTCCCGGGGCGGAGGGGTATATCCGCTTCAGCTACGCCAACTCGGAGAAGAACATCGTGGAAGGCGTCTCCCGCGTCGCCGCCTATCTGAAGACCCTATGAAGGTGAAGATCCGCAACGCTCTCTTCGCCGGGGTCTTCCCTTACGATCATGCAGGCCTGCCCCAGTTCGCCTTTGCCGGAAGGTCCAACGTGGGCAAATCGTCGCTCATCAACCGGCTCGTGGGACGGAAGACACTGGTACGGACCAGCAAGGCGCCCGGAAAGACCAGGGCCGTGAACCTCTTTCGGGTGGACCTCGTCGACCTTCCCTCCGTCTTCCTCGTGGATCTTCCGGGTTACGGCTATGCCAAGGCGCCCAAATCAGTCAGCAAGGGCTGGCAGGACCTGATCGGAAAGTATCTGAGCGGCAATCGTGACCTCCGGCTGGTCATGCTCCTGGTGGACATCCGCAGGGACCTGGGTGAAGAGGAACGCCTGCTCATCGACCTCATGGCCGGATCCGGGGCTCGGGTCGTCCTCGTCGCCACCAAGACCGACAAGGTCGGATTCAGTCAGCGGCTGAAGCGCGCTTCCGAACTCTCCCTCCAGAGCGGCCTGCAGCCGGTTATGACCTCGGCGACATCGGGCGAAGGGATGGACGAACTCTGGGGGCTCATCACGGGGGCGCTGGCGAAGAAATGAATTGAGCAGGTTCGCGTTCTTCCTTCCATGTCCATGATTGCGGGAGCCACGCACAAGTCATGAAAGAGGGCTTGTCTTTTCCCTGACCTGGCGATTTTCTCGCGTTCATCCTTCGACCCACAGGAATTTCCTGTTTACTCGCCGCCTCTATGTGCTATTATTCACTGGAAATGGATACGCGTTCCCTGGCGATCGATATCAATGGCCTGCTTCCCATCATCGTCCTCATCCTGTTCCTCGTCATCCCCTATGTGCTCAAGACACTGGGCAGGTATAGCTCTGCCGGAAAGAATGCCGAGCCGCCCGAAGAGCATGACATCCACGGCGAGCAACCCATGCCCGACGAGCCTCCCGGGCCTCCCCTTCGGCACGATTACGACCGGGTCGACAGGAGCACCCCGTCCAGCAGGCCCATCAATCCGAAATGGTTTTGACTAGGAAGACTGATAGGGAAGGACTCCGGTTCCTCTTCGGCGCCGCTCTCATTGCAGCTTCCATCTACGTGTTCTATATCGGGACCGCACGGATCAACTCCCCGGAGCTTTTCCTCATGCCCGAACGCATCGGCGGTGCCGGGAGTTCCTGCGGGGTGGTCGTCGCAGGCCCCCTGTCGGTATGCATCCCGCGCGGAATCGACGTCGTGCCGCAGGGTGGCGGCATGGAGATCTTCTCGAGCAGAGACAGGGTCAGGGGTTCCCTTGAGGTCATCCAGGGGCTTCCCCAGGAGAACCGGTGGAGGGCGTCCCTGAAGAACCCCATCATCAGGGCTTTTCTGGGAGACACTGATAAGATGGACACCTTCGAGCTCATGGACGCCATTCTACGTCACCGGTACAATCCCACGCTCATGGGTGCCAAAGCGGCCCTCATCCCTCCATGGATGAAGAGAGACCCTCAGGCCAGAATCCTGTATACAAAGGATGCCAGGGGTATCGTGTTCTACACCCCCAAGCAGTCCCTGGGACTCTCCTTCGATGGGGAAAAGGTCGTGATGATGTCCGTCATGGGCAGGATACCGGCGGCTGCGACGGCTGGGATCCTTGCCAGTGCCCGGGTCGTCACACCGGAAGAACCAGGAACGGAACCAGCGGGTTCTTCATGAACTTCTCCGCATAGTCGCTCCTGAACCCGGCCAGGGCACCCTTGTTGACCTCATGCCCGATCACGAGCAGCTCGATCCCCTTGTCCTTGATCACCTTGTTGATCACGTCGATGGGAATACCGCGCATGACGAGGCGGTGCTTCGCGTCGACCGCATCATCGACTACCTGGCTGCAGATGGCGTACATCTTGTCCTTGGCTGCCTTGATGACCTCTTCTTCGAGCTTGTCCGTGTTGATGTGGGGGACATAGAAGCCCGCAGCGTTCCTGATGTCGGTGACGGTATGGAGGACAAAGAGCTCCGCTTCCAGAAGGCATGAGAGCTGGTACGCATAGTCCACGACATGGGGGCTCGACTTGGCATAATCGATATAGCACAAGATCTTCTGGGGCTTCTTCACCTTTGATTTCTTCATATCTTACCTCCTCTCGGTTGAATGTGCGGCTTCCCTCGAAACCGATTCGATCACATTCTTCAGGTCTCTGAGCTTGAACGGCTTCGCCACGAAGGCATTGGCCCCCTTCTCGAAGGCCATCTTCTTCGCTTCACTCACGGAGAAACCCGTGATCAGGACGATGGGCACCTGGGGGTATCTGGACCTGATCTCTCCCATCAGGGTGAAACCGTCCATGCGCGGCATATGGATATCGCTCACCACGATGCCGATGTGCTCATTCCCCATGCACTCCAGCGCGTCATACCCATTGTGCGCCGTGTGGACCTGGTATCCGTGCATGCTCAGAAAATCAGCAATTACATGAGTCAGGTCCTGAGAATCGTCAACGACCAGGATCTCCTTCGAACTAATCATCAGCCTCCTCACTTGTCAGATCGATTATCTCATAATCACGCAGCGCAGGGTATCTCTTTGTCTCGGCATTCGTGAGGTTCGCAAGCTTGTCCATGACCTTCTTGATGGCGAAGATCTGTGCCTCCATGACATCCAGGGTTTCCAGTATCTTCACCTTGTTTTCCAGCTCCGGATTGAGCTGGAGCATCTCGATGTTGCCCAGAATGATATTGAGCGGCGTATTGATCCTGTCGGAAAGGGTGACCGCCGTCTTGGCGATGGCGCTGATCTCATGGAGCCGTCTCTGCTCAATGCCGTAGGACTGCATCTCCAGGGCCCTGCGGACCCGTATGACGAGCTCGTTCTCGTCGCAGGGTTTGAGGAGGTAGTCGTACACGCCGAGCCTGAGAGCCGCCACGGCAGTCTTGAGAGAACCGTAGCCGGTGATGACGATGACCAGGGTCCGCGGCGAGATGACCTTGACGTTCTCCAGAAGTTCGAGCCCGCCCATGCCTTCCAGCACGAGGTCCGTCAGTACCAGATGAAAGCTCTTGTCGTAGAGAACCTTCAGCGCCTCTTCGGCACTGGCGACATCCTCCACCTCGAACCCATGGGTGGTGAGGATATTTTTCAACGAATAGCGGACGATCTCCTCGTCGTCCACCACGAGTATCTTCTTCCCGTTCATTCCACGAACACCCTGCATTGCAGCTGCCTGCTCACCGTATCCTTCAGCTCCTTGATCCTGAAAGGCTTGCGCAGGTAGGTGACGCCGTTCCTCTCGAGGAATTCCTTCACCTGAAAGTCATAGGTGTCCCCGGTGATGAACATGAACCGCTTTCTCAGGTCCGGGTTCCTCTTGACGGCCTCTTCATAAAGCTCCATTCCGTTCATCACCGGCATTCTCAGGTCCGAGATGATGAGTTCCCAGGCATGCTCGTCGATGTGGTCGTACGCGGTCTTCCCGTTCTCGAACGTCATAACCGTATAGTAGGGGCTCAACGTGTCCACCATCAAGTCCAGGAGATCCTCTTCATCCTCGACAACCATGATGAGGCTCCTCCTGCCGGCCTCTTCCCGGGAGATCGGGACTATGTTCATTATCTCCTCGGGCCTGGAGTCATCGATCTCCCTGGCTGCAGGCAGCCTCATGGTGGCCATGGCCCCGTTCTCCGTGTTCTCGAGCGAGACCTCTCCCTTGTGGTCGGTGATGATCCCATAGCAGATGGACAGGCCGAGTCCGGTCCCCTTGTCCTTGGGCTTGGTGGTGAAGAACGGGTCGAAGATCTTCGTCATCACGTCCTCCGGAATACCGGGGCCCGAGTCCTCGATGGAGACCTGAACGGTATCATCCTTCAGCAACGATCGAACCCATATGGTCCCCTGCCCTTCGTCGATGGCGTCGATGGAGTTGTTGATGAAGTTCACGAGGACCTGCTCCATGCAGTTCATGTCCGCTTTGATATAGAGCGGATCCGTGGGATCTTCATGGAAGATCGTGATACCGCGTTTCTTGATGATGGGGGAGTAGAGATTGATGGTCCTGCGGATCACCTCCCGCATATCGAAGATGTTCTTCTCCGGGGGTTTGTTCCGGGAGAACTTGAGCAGGGACTCCACGATCCCCTTGGCTGCGGAGGCCGCGTTGATGATGACCGAGAGCCTCTTCCGGTCCTGGGCGCTCAAGCTCTCTCCGTCGATGAGGTCAGCGAATCCCAGGATGGGGGTGAGCTTGTTGTTGAGTTCATGGGCGATGCCTGAAGTCAGCAGCCCCAGCGAGGTGAGCTTCTCGGTCTGCATGGTCTTCTGCTCCATGCGCTTCCTGGCCGTAATGTCGTGCAGGATCACCAGGACCTGATCGCTGTCGATGCGTTTGAGGAAAAACTGGCCGATGATCTCGCTGGACTCACCCATCTTCACCGTGAGGTCGAACTCCATGGAACGGTCACGCTCCATGTTGGAGATCCTCTCGAGGATCCTCCCCGCCGACTCTCCGTCGAAGATCTCTGCGACAGTGAGGGGAATCCTGGCCAGATACCTCTGAAAGGCACTGTTGAGGAACAGCACCCTGCCGCTGTCGCTGAGTATGCAGATCATCTCCTCGGAGACGTCCACCACCGCCTTGTATCGCTCGGTGATGCTCCGCAGGGAATCGTCCTTCTGTCTCAGGAGGTCGCTGAGGTCTGAGTTCTTCCGCTTGAATATCTGGTAGAGATGAACGAGGGTGAGCATCTGCCCGATGAGAAGACCGAGCAGCTCGAAGACCCTGACGATGTGGACATTGAAGAACTTCTTGGACGGATGAGACAGGTTCATGACCCCGAGCGTCCTGTTCCCTTCCCTGATGGGCACACAGAGCATGGAACCTATCACGACCTTCGCGCTATCGAACTTCTTGAAGAACTCACAGTCTTCCACATCGCTCACGAGTATGGTCCTGCCTTCCTTGGCACAGGTCCCGGCCACACCCTCTCCCAGGTCCATGACGACCCTTTGGTTCGCACCACCGGCCGTCGTGCCCGAAGCAGCCTTCAGCACTATGGAACCGCCCTCTACCATGAAGATCGAGGCGTTCTCGCACCGTGATTCGGTGATGAGCACGTTTGTCACATAGGAATAGAAATCTCTTTCAGGTGAGCCCTTGGAGACGAACTCGGCGATCTCGAAGATGGACGAGAGGATGCCGACGGTGTATTCGTAGAAATCAGAGGCCTTGTTCAGGAGATCGAAAAGGATTCTCTCACGAGTCGATGCGGGTTCTCTTGAATCCTCCCGGAGAGAGTTCAGGTCATTCACGGCAAACACAATGCCCCTTAACCCAAAATTTCGAATACGGTCGTGTTCGTTCTATACCTATCTCGGATGGTATTTACAAGATTTTTGTACTCAGGCCCGAGGAAAAGACTGATGCGGTCTTCGCCTTCAAGCTCCTCGGACATGATGCCTCTCTCGTGCTGCCCTATGATCTGATCCGTGAGTCCCACCAGGGCGGTGAGCCGATCCACCGGCTCATGGTGATGGGCGATGATCAGGATGACATCGGGCGGGAAATGCCACCTCTCGGCAACCATCTTCCCGATGGCACAGTGGTCCAGGCCGAAGACATCCCGCTCGAGGGCGGGATCGGGCCAGTAGCCGCTGAAATCGCACACAGGTCGATACTCATTCGGAGCCCCGCACATCAGCACCATCCTGCCGAGATCATGCAGGAGGCCCCCCGTGAACAGACACTCCTTCTCAGGCTTCGTGCCCCCGAACAGCCCTGAGATCAGCGCGACGGCATGGGAATGCCTCCAGAGTTCCTTCATTGAAGAAGTCTCGTTCCCGAAGGTCTCCATCACGGCCATGGACAGGGCTATGCATTTCACCATGTCGAGCCCGATGGTCCTCAGTGCCTGCTGAATGCCCACATGCCCGTCGGCATGCCGGTAAAAGGCCGAATTCGCCAGCTTGATCACCTTTGCGGCCATGGCTGGATCGCTGGAAACGACCTGCTCTATTCTTTCTATGGGCGTTTCCTCATCCTGAAGCACCTGGAAGATCCGCATGCGGCTGGACTCCAGCGTCGGGATACCATCAAGGCTCCGCCCTATTTTCCCCATGAGACCATTCGATTCCATGAACAGAAGTAACGGCCTTTTCACTGAAATTCTTTAGGATTCGGACTGCAATCCGAAGATTGTATCGGGCCTCATGAGGGGCAGGGGCAGCCATTGTGGCCGACCTGGCCGGACTGCTCCATCCTGGAGGAGGGGAAAGAAAAATAACCCTCATGATTTGTTCACGGATATCCGTTAATATGGGAAGTGTTGTCACTGAAAGAATGTGTATTATTATGTGAAGGTAAAGGAGACACGAGCGAACGATGAGCGCCTCCCTGGTGCTGAAGAAGACTCGGGTCCTGATCGTCGACGACGAGCAGGAAACCCTTGATCTCATTGCGGAATACCTGATCGGGCGCGGCTTTGACGTGTCCACGACCATGAGCGGGGAAGAGGCGGTGACCATCGTCCAGAAGGATCTCTTTCATATCGCCGTTGTGGATCTCCACCTGCCGGGCATGACCGGTGCCGAGCTCCTCAAATCCATCAAGAGTATCCGTCCCGATGTCCAGGTGGTCATGATCACCGGCTACGGGACCATCCGGGATGCGGTGGAATGCATGAAGCTGGGCGCATCGGATTTCATCACCAAGCCCATCCTGCTGGACCACCTGCACCTGACCATGCGGAGGATACTGGAGGAAGCACGTCTGAAGGAGGAGGCAGAGCTTGCGGACTATTACCGGAACCTCTCCCGCACAGACGAGCTCACCGGGCTGTATAACTTCCGTCACCTCATGACGGTGCTCAAGAGCGAGGTTTCGAGGCATCTTCGCTACAACAGGATCCTGTCTCTGGCCATGATCGATATCGACGATTTCAAGAAGTTCAACGATGCGAAAGGCCACGAGGAAGGCAACGAACTGCTCACGGAACTCTCTCACATCTTCAAGCACAATACCCGTAACTGCGACATCCTTGCACGATATGGTGGAGAGGAGTTCGTCATCATCTTCCCCGAGACCGCCATCGAAGAGGCCCTTGTGGTATCGCAGCGTATCTGCAGCACCGTGGAGTCGACCCTCGAGGTGAGCGTCACCATCGGACTGTCGAGCCTGCCCGGGAACTCCACCGATCCCCACGACATCATCCGCATGGCCGACGCCGCCATGTACTGGGGGAAGACGCACGGGAAGAACCAGATCGTGGTCTATGACGACTCGATACCGACGTGCAAATAGAGGTCCCCTGCCTTCTTTGACGGGTTTCTCCTCCCCATGCCCTGAATCCTGAGCACCATTCCATCCACCGTATTCGGGGGGATCTTCACCTTGATGGTGCGCTTGAGAAATCCGGGACGGTACTCCAGGGTGATATGGCCGCCCGTGAGCGCGATGGTTCCCGGAATCACGACATCCTCGTTCATGTCCATGACGGAATGGAAGATCCTGTCCAGTTTCTGGGATGCGAGGCGTATCATCGAGCGCCTGAGCACCGCGCCGGGAGTCCCCCCCACCACGAGCGCCTCATAGGCAATGACACGGCTGATGTTCAGTATCTTCTCGAGCCATTCCTTCCTGATGGGAAGATCATCGAAGACATCCCTGAACTCGGAGCGGCTGAAGATGTCGTCGAAAACCGTCTCCCGGTTGAAGGCGAACTCACGCCGAATGTCATAGGTGCGCCGCTTGTCCGGGTCGATGAGAACCCCGTAGGCCTCGGTGATCTCCTTGAAGTTTTCCGCAGAGGCAGGGTCCTCCTGATTGCGGTCCGGATGATACTTCATGGCAAGCATCCGGTAGCTCTTCTTGATCTCCTGGGAGGTGGCATCCCGTGCCACACCCAGGACCCGGTAATAATCCTTGGACATGTCGGTGACCCCTTGGCTGTTGCTCCGCTTACCTGAAAGACTGGATGAATTTCTCTTCGGGCAACACCACTGCGGTGAGGCAGCCGCCGTAGACCGCCCCCGTATCGATGCCTATCTTATCCGTCTTGACCAGGGGCCGGGCAAAGGGGGTATGGCCGAAGATCACCTTTTTCGGTATCCCCGTGGGGGTGGAGATGAATTCGTCCCTGATCCAGATAAGGTCATGCCTGTCCTGTTCGGCCACCGGGACCCCGGGTTTCAATCCTGCATGGGCATAGATATAGTTCTCGTCCTCATGGTACCATCTGAGGTGCGAGAAGAAATCCCTGTGTGCATCGGGCATGCGACGGGCGATCTGGTCCGCGGACACGTAGCTGTCCGGTCGTGCATACGATTCCACCGTCCTCAGTCCACCGTTGGCGTAAAAGACCGTCTTGTTGTTCCCGAACTCGAGAAAGGAGAGAAACATATCCTCGTGGTTCCCCCGGAGAAAGATACAATCGAACCGACCGGCGAGTCCGATGAGGGCATCGATAACCTCCACGACTCCCTCCCCCCGGTCCACATAGTCACCGAGAAAGACGATCCGGTCTTCAGGCTGCGGGTCCATGGCGGAGATAAGGTCTTCGAGCTTGTCCGGACACCCGTGAATATCTCCAATGGCAAAGGTCCTGTTCATCGGTAATGCTCTGACTTTCCCAGAACTTGTCTCAAAGGCTTGGCGTTATTGAAGGCTCTTCCTGAGTTTGATGGTTTCGATGCTCAGCTCAGGGATCTTCTCTGACGCCACCTTGGACCGCGGATTGATGCTCAAGGCCGTCTTATAGGCCTCGAGTGCCCTGCTCAGATCATCGAGCCTGCTGCGCCCCTCATGCCTGGCTGCGCGGGATTCGTAGGCATAGGCCAGGGAAATGGCGACATCGTGGTCTTTGTTCTTCTTCAGGAACATCGTGCAGGCATCGATAATCTTGTCCTGGTCCTTCAGGCCGACCGCCGCACTCACGAGCCCCTTCAGGTTCTCCCTGTTCCCGTTCATCTTCACCAGAGCACCATAATACCCGTAGGCATCCTTGTACTGGCCTGCCTTGAGGGCCGATCTGGCCGCCCCCCGGAGGGAGTCCTGGTCCCCGGGCTTCATCTGGAGGACATGTGCGTAGGCATCCAGCGCCCCTTTGGGGTCATCCTGCTTCTCCCGGGCAACGCCCAGGTTGTACCAGAGCACGTTGCTGCCCGGCGACAGGCTCACGGCCTTCTCGTAATATTCCACCTGTGACTTGGTATTACCGAGCCTGCCCATGACCATTGCCAGCTGCGCCACGGCATTCCTGTCCTGAGGATAGCGCTTCACGTACCTCTCCAGGAGGTTGCGGGCCTTTTCATAGTCTTTCTTCTTGAGCGCTTCCTTGATGAGGGGGACGAGGATCTCCCGGTCGCCGGCCGTCTCGGATGCCGATTTGTAGACATCGATGGCCTGCTGATTGAGTCCTGCCTGCTCATAGGTCTTGGCCAGGTCGACGATCACTTCGTCGTTTCCCGGATCGAGCTCCAGGGCCTTCTTGAGATAGGAGACACGGCCCTCGAAGTCCCCCTTCTCACCGGCGATATAGGCCATACGCCGATAGAGAGGTGCATCCGCCTTGCCCGCGTCAACGATCCTGGTGCACATGGCAAGGGCGTCGTCAAACTTTCCCAGCCTGATGTAATACCGAGAAAGGTTGGCAAGGGCCGTCATGTTCGAAGGGTCCGCATCGGAGACTGCCTTGTAGATCATGATCAGGGACTGGTAATCCTCTCTGGCGGTCAGGAGCCTGTCCAGCATGTCCAGGAATGAGGCATCCTTGGGAAAACTTGCGTGGGCTGATCTCAGGATGGCGATCCTCTCCTCGTCGCTCTTGGCTGCCTCCAGCTGATCCTTGAAATCCTGCACGGAGAGCTCCATCTCCAGAGGCACCTTGGCTATCTTGCGGTCAAGATAGTATATGTCTATGGGCACCGACCGTATGCCCGCAGCCATGAGCTGGTCCCTGATCTCCGCCGTATCGACGGGTTCGTTCAGGTCATTGGGCTTTCCGAAGCCCGCCACATCGGCGCCCAGATACGAATCGAAGAAGGTGTTCGCATGGATCTTCCTGATGATGAGGGTCTCGCCCCCCTTGATCTTCAGTGACTCACCGGCCTTGACGATCTGAGGGACCCCTTCCACATCGGCCTCCATGGAAATGAAGCGGGGGGGTTTCCTGAACAGGAATGATATGGTGGCTTCCCTGAGCTGCCCGAGCTTGCCCCCGATAGGCACAATCAGGAACAATGCCAAGGTGATCGCGATCACCACGATGATCACGAGAACCGTATTTCCCCTTGTATGCATACGTGACATGTCGATTGGAAGCGATTATTATCAAGATATCTTTAGGTTGTCCATGGCCATTTTACCAGGCTCCCGGTCGCTGAAACCGGGCCACCTTCAGTCCTTGACGAACACTGTAATAAGGTGGTATGCATAAGAGGTGTTCTGTAATGCCCTCTTGAGGAGGCACTGACAACACTGTCCCGTCTGCCAGGGGAAGATGCGTGCTCCCTGTGGACCGTTTCCCCTCGCTTCTCCGTGCCCCCTCTTGTCGGGCCCCACCCCTCCTCACATGATACGATCTCTGCATCCCCAACGGGGAGCTCCTGAACGGAGGAGGGTAACGTGGGAAAAGGCATGAGTCTGGTGGAGCTGCTCATAGCGCTGGCGTGCTCCTCAATACTGGTACTGGCCCTGTATCATTTCAACCGTATATCGGCGGCATCGCATCACGGGATGCGCTGTACCTGGTATTGCATGCAGTCGCTCCGTACGGCCACTCTTCAGCTGAACAGCGATCTGGCCCAGGGGGCCTGCCTTCTGCCTCAGGACATAAAAATAAGGGTCGAAGGGAACCAGCTCTTCATCTCCGGTATACCCGTCACGTCACAGCACCCGGGGGTCAGCGTTTCATCCCATGCCCCGCCGCCCTACTATTCGCTGGTCATCTCCTCAGACGCGCGGGGCCTCATCCTCGACACCACCGATATCGACGGCGACTGCCGTCCTGACTTCTGGGCCGATCTCGGCATGATCACGGACACATCCCCATGCGTCATCAGCCATTCCTATGCACGAGGCGACAGCCGCGTAGCCATATTGACAGACATGATCCCGGTTCAGGGGGACAGAGCAGTCCCTGCCATCCATTACGAGCTCAAGCCAGACGGCCTGTACCGGAACAACCAGCTTCTCGCCGAGGCGGTCATCCTCTTCCAGCCACGGATCTCCGGTCATACGCTCACCATATCCATGAGGGCCCGATACCATGAGACAACCAAGGACATGTCCCTATCCTACCCCATCCCCTGAGCAGGGCTGGGTCATCGCGCTGGTACTCGTGGTCCTGGCCGTAACCCTGGGACTCACGCTGGCATCGGCGTCCATGGTCCTGTTCCACATGAAATCAAGCCGTGCATACTCCCGTATCGTGCAAAACGCCTTTCTCTCCACCAGAGACGGCAGGGAGCTTTCGCACCGTCTGAGTCTCCTCGATGCCCCTGAAGGGTGGGACCACATCCATTTCAGCACCGAGCTCATCGATGTGGGGATCGAGGATATCCGCACCTACTCATGGCGCGTGGCGGTCCGCGAACCCTACCGGGGCATACCCCGGCATGATCTTGCCCCCTCTCAACGCCCCCATATTCTGGTGATCGTCGACGATTCCGTCTCCATGAACGCATCGTCCGGACATGACTACCGGGATGAATCGCTCTACCTGCGCTCCGATGCGGGAGGTATCGTTCATGTTTCGGACTGCAGCGAGGTCCCGGATACCCATGCATGCCCTGAGGGAATCTATTTCTCGGGGAGATGGGGCAATTCCAATGAGCGGGCCGCGGCCATGAACGGCCTGTACGGAGCCATGCCGACCTGGGCCTTGGCCTTCTCCAGGGCCAGATCCCTCATCGACTCTCTGGACCAGTGCGAGATTGCGGTGATGAGCGGTTCCCGCGGCCTGATCCACCACTTCACCGGCAACTGGGGAGAAACCATGCAAGCCCTGGACGCTCTCCACCCGACATCTTCCCGGGCATCCTTGGCCGAGACACTGTACCAGGCTTCCGCGATCTTCCCTGAACCATGCGTATCGGGCAGGCATATCCTGCTGGTGACGGCGGGCATATCCGTGAACGACGGCCATCTCCCTGCATGGTTGAGGGATTATGACCATGACGACAACCCCGATGATATCGCCTTCGACGGCGAAGGTTCCCACTGTCTCGATGACGTATCCGCATACGCCCGGTCGTTGGGCATCGCTGTCCATGTCATGGGGCCCGATACCGATTTCCTCAGGGATGTGGCATCAAAAGGAGGGGGACGCTTCATGCCGGGCAGGGACGACCTCACGCCCGAGGGGACCACCGTAACCGTTCCCCTCATGATCCGGCCCGACCTTTCCCTGGTCCTGTCGAACTCGAGGGCATGCCTCCACCCGACCTGGCTCTCGGCAGAAACCGGCATGCATGGAAGGCTAAATGTCATGAACCCATGGGAACTCCTGCCCTGCCCGGACCTCCCGGTCTCCGGCACGGCCTTCACGATCGCTCCGGATTCATCGAGCGACTGCTTGTACGTCTCTACCTCCCGGGACCGGATCATCAGGATCGATCTGTCGAAGAGGGATATCTCATGGCTCCTGAAGGACCTCGGGGGAGCCTTGTATATCAGGGGTGATCTTCTCTTGAGCGGCCCGGACAGGCAAGGCATCATCACCTGCATCTCCCGGGATCCTCACCCGGTCTGGCGGCAGCAGGGGACATGCATGGATGCATCAGATTCCATCGCGTATGTGGGTACGGGTTCCACGGTTCAGGCACATACGCTCGCCGACGGTTTCCTGGTATTCGCCTTTGACACGAACCACAGGATCACGATAGTCCGGTACGACCCGGTCACCGGCACGATCATGGCGGGCACGGCGGACGGTCTCCTGTATCTCTTCGATCAGGCGCTGGAACTCACCGGCATCATCGATACGGGCATGAACGAGGCGATCCTTGATATCAGCTCGTTCACGATGCGAAAGACGACCCACATCCTTGCCTTGGGCAGGACCTGTCTTGCAGGATGTACCCTCAACGATCTCCAATGGACCGCCTCCCTGGATCCGGGTGAGCCCATGGGCATGGCCGTCATGGACGGCAGGGCCTATGTGTCCGTATGGACCGGGGAGCCGCCCTGCCTTGGCATGGAAACCGGAACCACCGTACTGCACGAGTTCGATGTGCTGACAGGAGAAAGGTTCGGCTCAGAGGTCTTGTGTGCCGGGGCGGCGTTCGGGCCGAGCCTCGACCTGGACCATGCCTTTATGAAATTCGTCTCCGCCTCGGGAGAAATCCTCGACAAGGATATCTCCTCCCTGCTGGGGATACAACCCTGCCCCCTGGGGAAAAAACTCATCCGGCAGCTTGAGTGAGACGGCTCCTTCACCCCTGACCTTTTGCGCCTCCAGATCCCTGTTCTCTCACCACAGGCCCACAGAACTGTCTGGAGTCCTTACCTTTATTAAAGGTGAAATGAAAGAAAACCGATGGTGTTCATACTGGTAATGTAATTTACCGGTATTCATTTCAGATGGAGGTGCTCCATGGAAGGGTTTCGGAATCGGAACAGCAAAGGCTTCACCCTCGTCGAGCTTGCCCTGGTCCTCGTGATCATCGGCCTTCTCATCACCGGTGTCCTCAAAGGCGAGGCCCTCATCGAGAATGCCAAGGTCAAGAAGCTCATCAACCAGAAGGAGTCTCTCACTGCGGCTTACTATTCCTTCTACGACAGGTACAACGCCTACCCGGGAGACGAAAACATCACGACGGCCCCACCGGACGACACCAATAACGGGAACCAGAACGGGCAGATTGCAGGCAACGAAAGATGGTACCTCTTTCAGGATCTCGTCCTGGCACAGATCATCAACGGCAACTACACCGGAGCGGCGAACAGCGTGCCCACCAACCCCTATGGGAGCTGGGTGCGGATCGAATGGAACGCCGACCAGCAGTCGAACACCGTGGTGTTCAATGCCATCCCCTACGACTCTGCCGAACAGGTGGACAGAAAATACGACGACGGGACGTACAATACCGGTTCCATCAGGGCAGACAGCGACTACACCACCGAGACCAACAAGGTGGTCTACTGGCGTATGTAACGTTTGAGGGGGATACGGTACGCCCTACAAAAGAGGCGCCTGCCCCTGGAACGACAGTTTACGGTCAGAGACGGCATGCATGCCCTGCTCGGGTGTGCATGCCCGCATATGCCACTGATGGACAGGCCAGGTTTCATCGGGCGGTGAGAGACGGGTCCACATGGAAAAGAAGCGTATCGGCGATCTGCTGAAGGAAGAGGGAATTATCGGCGATAAGGAGATCGGCCTGGCCCTGCTGGAGCAGCGGGCCACCCGGGAGCGGGTCGGCGACATCCTCCTGAGGCTGGGTCTCGTCACCCAGACCGAGCTCGCTCAGGCCATTGCCAAACAGTTCGGCATCGACTTCATCGAGCTGCGGCATTTCACCCCTCAGAAAGAGGCCCTTTCCTCCCTGCCGGTCCAGTTCGCCCGGGACAACTCGGTGCTTCCCATCGGCGTGGAGGACAGCACCCTTTCCATCGCCACGAGCGAGCCCGACAACGCCAAGCTCATGGACCTGGCTTCGCGTATCTCCAAGAAGCGCATCAGGTGCATGGCCGCCTCCCCCACCCAGATCCAGAAGCATATCGAAAAGGATTACTACCTGCTGGAGCACCCCATCGACGAGGAGATCGGGGAGCATCTCGAACACGCCAAGTACAACACCCACGATGTGGACACGGAAAAGCTCTCGAGACTGCTCATCATGGCCGCCATCAACTCGCGGGCCACGGACATCCATATCACCCCAACGAACAAGACGACCCAGATCCACTACCGCATCGACGGTATCCTCTATCCGTTCTACACCTTCCCCGTGGAGCTCCATTCCCGGGTTATCTCCACATTGAAGGTCAAGGCCGAGATGGACATCTCGGAACAGCGCAAACCCCAGGACGGGAGGCTGTCCTTCGATTTCCTGAACGAGAGCTATGACATCCGCGTGTCCACGCTGAGGGTGACCTACGGCGAGAACATGGTCATGCGCATCCTCTCCTCCTCGGAGGAGCTGTACAACATCAAGAACCTCGGGCTGGAGGATGATGATATCGCGAGGCTGAGGGACCTCCTCCACAAGCCGTACGGCATGATCCTCGTCTCAGGACCCACAGGCTCGGGCAAGACTACCACGCTGTACGCAGCCCTGCGCGAGATCAGCTCCATCGAGAAGAACATCGTCACCGTCGAAGACCCCATCGAGTACCAGTTCCCGCTCATCCGCCAGACCCAGGTCAACGAGAAGGCCGGTTATGTGTTCTCCAGTGCTGTGAGGGCCTTCCTCAGGCAGGACCCGGACGTCATCCTCATCGGCGAGATCAGGGACGGGGATACGGCCACCATGGGTCTGCGCGCATCCCAGACGGGCCACCTCGTGCTGTCCACGGTCCATGCCAACGACTCCTCTGGAGCGGTCCCCAGGCTCAAAGACTTGGGCATGAAGGATTACATGATCTCCTCGTCCCTTATCTGCGTCATCGCCCAGCGGCTCGTCCGGGCTCTCTGTCCGTACTGCAAGCAAGCTTACGCCTCGGGCGATGAGGAGCGGCGTGTCTTCGGCATCGCCCCCGGGACTACCCTGTATGCGCCGGTGGGATGCCCGCGCTGCATCAAGACCGGGTACCTCGGCAGGCTGATGGTTGCGGAGATCCTCGTGGTATCGAAAGACATCGAACGGCTCATATCAACAGGTGCACACCCCTTCGAAATCAGGGAAAAGGCTGTGGAGGAGGGCATGGTTACGTTGAACGGGGACGGAGTGCGCAAGATCCTCTCGGGAAAGACAAGCTTCGCGGAAGTCTGGAGGGTGCTGCGGTAATGTTGCTTTCCTACAGTGCACAGAGAAAGGACGGGTCAACGATCAGGGCAAAGGCCGACTTCGAGGATATCCAGGATCTCATGGACACGCTGGCATCACAGGATCTCACCCTGGTCAGTTACCGGGAAAATGCCTTCCCTCTCCTCGATACCGTTCTGAATCTCGTGCAGCCGAAGGTCTCCAGGATGGAGATCGTGGAGTTCTGCGAGTCGCTTGCCTCCATGGTGGGAAGCGGTCTGCCTCTGTTGGATTCCATGGAGAGCATCAAGGATACCATCCGGGTAAAACGGCTCAGGGAGGCACTTGAGGCGGTTATCAGAGAAGTGGCCGGAGGCGAGACACTCTCCGGGGCCTTCTCCCATCATCCGGCCGTCTTCCCCGAGATGCTCGTATTCTTCTGCAACATCGGCGAGGAGACCGGGACTATCCAGAATGCCCTGAACAACTCGGCGCAATACCTCAGAAAGGTCGATACCATAGTCTCCCAGGTGAAGAAGGCATTCATCTATCCGGGATTCGTCATGGTCGCCATGGGCTGTGTCATGGTCTTCTGGCTCTTCTATGTTCTGCCGCGCCTGGTGGAGACCTTCAAGGACATCAACGTCAAGCTTCCCGAGATCACGCTGGCCCTGGTGCGCTTCGTCGCATTCATCGAGCATTCCTGGTTCCTCATACCCCTCGGTTCGGGCATTCTCGTCGCAGCCTTCATCTTCCTCGCACGAATCGAGAAGGTGAAGCTTCTCACCACGCGACTGGCATACAAAACCCCGGTTGCTGGGGACCTACTGAAGGCGTCCACCCTGACGCTCTTCTTCTCGAGCCTGTCTTTGATGCTGCGGTCCGGGCTCACCCTGACGAAGGCCCTGGACGTGCTGGCAGGCATCTTCAGGAATCCTCTCCTGAGAAGGGTAATCCGCACGATACAGGCAGAAACGGGTTCGGGTAATTCCCTGATCGATTCTTTCAGGACAACGCTGTTCTTCGATGCCGTCACCCTGAAAATGGTCAGTGTCGGAGAAAAGACGGGAACCCTCGACCAGAGGCTCAGCTACCTGGCTGACACCTATCAGGAGAAGACCTCTCGTTTCGTGGAGCTGATGGGAAAGATGATTGAACCCATCGTCATGGTCCTCTCGGGTGGACTCTTCATCTTCATCGTGGTGTCCCTCATTGGTCCCGTCTACGACCTCATGTCACAGCTCGGAGGCGGCTAGGATGGGTTGCAGCGCCCCTGGAAAACCAATCGGCGATATACGGCGCATGCTCTCGGCGCACCGCGGCTTCACCCTGATAGAGGTGGCCATCGCCATGGTCATTCTGGGTCTGCTCATAGGCCTCGGGGCGGAGCTCCTTCCCATGCTCGTCAAGCAGAACAAGCTCAAGGACGACAGGATGCTCGTCAGGGAGGCGAGGACCGCCATCATCGGCTATGCACTGGCCACGGGCAAGCTCCCCTATGCGAGTTCCGATGCGAACGGTACCCAGACAACCGGAAGACTGAGCGGATACCTCCCCTGGGCCACCCTGGGAATAACCGGCAGGGACCCCTACAACACCACCCTCTTCTATGCGACGGATTCGCACCTTGCCAATACGACCACCCTCACCCAGTTCAAGCAGCGCCTGGGCGACCTCATCAGCGGGACCCTCACGCCGGATCTCTTCTGCGACGGCACGAACATCAGGGCTGCGTTCATCGTCGTCTCCGCAGGGGAGAACCTGCGGGCAGATGCGCCCAACGACGACAACAACAACCGTATCATAGACATCAACGACGACAGCCAGTTCGCATCTCCCACATCCCCCATCACCTCTTCCTATGACGATATCCTCGAGGTCACCGGCCTGACCTACCTTTACGGGCTCATCCCCTAGATTGGCGTAAAGAATTGTCCTGTGATTTCCGAGAGTATGGATAGTAACACTGGGAGAATCCCTATGCAGAGAAAGGCCTGGGCTATGATTGCTCCCATGCGGGGGGGATCGAAGAAGGGACATGCAGTGCTCCTGGGGGACGCCGGGCATACCCTGGCACCCTACAAAGGGCAGGGGGCTTCCCTCAGCCTCGGCCGGAGCGACCCCATCGATTCGACCGCCCTGCTGGAGCTCTCGAGGGATGGCACCAGGTTGTCCCTCTGCTTCTCATCCCGATACATCTACTCGGACATAGGAGATTTCTCCTGCGTTTCACGCGACGCCACATCGGCCCACATCCGTTCCTCCCTGGATAAAATAGGTCTCTTCAAGGAAGATTACCGGATCGCCTTCACGAAGATCCAGGACATCGACAAACTGAAAGGAAGGTATTCCTACCTGGCTGTTCCGGACTCGGAGCTGAACAGGGTCGATGTTGTGGATGAGACCGCAGCCATTGTGGACACGTTCTGCCCCATCGAGGCGTCCCTGGCATCAGCGCTTGCCACCGTTGAAAAAAACATGGCGGTCCTCGTCCATCAGGACATGCGGTTCATCCGCATCATCGCGGCCAAGGATGCCGTTATCTACTACCTCATCACCATCAATGCCACCGAGTCCTTTGATGCCCTATCGGACACGGTGTCCGGTATCCGAGAGATAACGTCACTGCTCATGAACTCGTACCAAGAAAAAGTCAGGATCATCTATATGACCGGACAGGGTGAGATCGGCAGGGACGATCTGGAAAGGCATACCATCGATACCGAGCCCCTGCTCCTGAGTTCTGCAGGAGGGTCCGAGGCCACTGACCCCGTGCTGTACGGGACCGCCCTGTATCCGCACTATGACTTTACAAGCGACAGGCTCAGGAAAACAAGGGCCGTGGTCGGGTACGCGAAGATTTCCATGGCCGTTTCTCTGGTCATGGTCGTTCTTGCCGTCCTCTTCGCCGGCCTGGGCTGGGGCAATGCATCAAAGGCCCGGGAACTCCAGGGGCAATTCAATGCGGCATCCATCAGAAACGCAGAGGACCTTCGGAAGCTTGAGAAGGATTATGCGCTCCTCAGCAAGGAACTGGACCTCTCGAACATCAACAGCCTCGTCGATGCATACAAGGCCTTCCAGTCGGAGCCGAGACTGCAGGGCATCATGGACACCGTTTCCCGCCAGGTCCCGGAAACTGTCTTCCTCACCAGGATCTCAGTAAAGAGGCCCGATGCACAGAACGGCTCCCCCCCCGCCCGGGTGGAACCACAGGCGGGTTCCGAGGCACGAACAACCCGTGTCGACTCCTTCAAGATCGTCATCGACGGGGTCATCAACACCTCGTATCCCCGTTCCAAGGAAATCTTCTCGTCCTTCATGACGAACATGCAGGGTGTATACTCGGTGAACAGTGCAGCCTTCCGCCATAAAGAGCACCATGCCGAGTTCAGCCTCGACTGCGAGATGAAATTATGAGGCATTACCGGACCGCCGTCATTATCGGCTTCATCAGCCTGCTCCTGGTATCATCCGCCTTCGCATTCTATCGCACCAGCGTCAGGGACGTAAGCCTCCAGCGAGCCAAGCTGTCATCGGTCCTTTCCGCATCCGAACAGCGAAAGGACTACGGCAAGAAGATCGAGGCCATCAAGGCAGGAAGCACGAAGCTCATCGCATTGTCCAGCGAGAGGGGAACGAACGTGGATTATGAGATCGAGCTGACAGACCACGACCTCACACGGCTCATGGGCGAGGTTGCATCAACCTATTCGGGCGGTATGTTCTTTCTGGAAGAAGCGGTCGTCGAAAGCACCTCGGCAGGCATAACCGTAACCATGAAGGGCTTCAAACTGGGGGCTCCCACTCCATGAGGATCGACGTCAAACTCGCTGTTCTTTTTATCTTTCCCATCATGGCCTGCATCTTCTGCTTCGCTTCAGCATTCCTTCTCCCGAACACCGCGAGGTATTCTCCTGCACACCCCGAGTTTCTCTCCACCATCGACCAGCTGAGCCTCTTCACCATGGAGGGATCGGAAGATGTCCCTGCCGGTGGCATACGGGACGTCTTCCGCCATGAATGGACCCTGTCCTCCTCCAACCTCACACCCTATCCCGACACTCAGGCCCTGCCCATATCGCAGCCCCCAAGGGTGACCATGATCATGGAGGGCGGCCTGGGAAGCTTCTGCATCATCAACGGCAAGAAGATGTACCTCGGAGACAGGACGGACACTTTCAGGGTCACGGCCTTGGGAAAAGACTCCGTGACCATCACCTATCAAAACGGAACCAGGGAGACTCACCATGTCAAAGCATATTGAATCAGCGGTGATCGCGATCCTCTGTCTGACCCTTCTTGCCGGCTGTGCCGTTGACCGGTCGATGAAGAAGGAAGACTTCACCATCGAGAGAGAGAAGGCTGCAGCGGTACCAGTGGAGCCGAGGCCGGCCGTCATCGGGAAAGCCGACGATAAGAAGACTCCTCTCAACCCGTTGAAGGGAAAGACCATTACCCTGACCGCAAGCAAAGCCGCATTCACCGACGTGTACGCGGCCATTGCGGAAAAGGCTGGCCTGGACCTGGTTATCGACTCGCGCCTGGCGGCCTCTGATGTTCCGGAAGCCCCCGGGATGGATGCCGCCCAGGACTTATCCAAGGGGAAGACCCCTGCAAGCGTCCGCATCGGGCTTCCACCGGTCTCCATATCCTTCAACCGGACCCCGCTGGAAGAAGCACTTGAAAATCTTGACTCGGCGCTCCATATCTTTTCCGATGTAAAGAAGAATACCCTGTACGTGAAAGGGACAGAGTCCCGGACCTATCACCTCAACTTCCTATCTTCACAGAAGGAGACCACCATGGCGGTGGGAGGAGATGTCCTAGGGAGCAGCACAGGCGGTTCTTCCACCAGTTCTTCGAGTTCCACTTCGGGGGGCTCTTCAAGCACGACCTCGGGGGGCAATCCCCTGAGCGGTGAATTCTCCATCCGGGACACCATCCCCCCGGCAACCAATGACATCTGCACACAGATCGAGAACGTGGTGAAGACCTCCATGACGCCCTACGGCACATACTCGATGAACAGGGCCCTGGGTTTCCTGGAGGTCAACGACATGAGGGATGCCGTGGAGCGTATCGATGCCTATATCAGGACCATCAAGACCTACTACAACGCACAGGTCCTCATTACCGCCAAGGTCATCGAGGTCTCCCTAAAGGACGAGAGCAAGTACGGCATCGACTGGACCAGCATCCATGGTACGGTCAGGGACTATGCATTCAATCCCATCCAGCAGAACCTTGCCCTGAGCACGGACAACCTGACGCCGGCCCTGGAGATCCAGGTGAGCTCGACCAAGCACGGTTTCGATGCCGCCATGAACGCCCTTGAGCAGTTCGGGGACATCAAGGTCCTTTCCAATCCCCGCATCCGGGTGACCAACGGTCAGCCGGCCCTCATCAGCGTGGGCACCAACACCTCATACATCCAGGAGATCAAGGTCACCACCACCTCCGTGGATGGCGGCACTTCCATCATCACCCCGGAGGTGACCGTAGGCTCCATCTTCGACGGCATCATGCTCGGGGTGGTTCCCAGCATCGACCTGGACACCAATGCGGTGAACCTGAGCATTACCCCCATCAAGAGCAGGATCGTCAAGCTCGAGGAACGCTCCATCGAGGATAATATCTACACACTTCCCACGGTGGGTCTGGAAGAGGCATCCTCCCAGATCCGTGTGTCCAGCGGCAACATCATCGCCCTAGGCGGGCTCATCAGCAAGAACCTCACCACCGAGAACACCAAGATCCCCATCCTGGGAGACATCCCCTACCTCGGCTATCTCTTCAAACAGGAGACCAAGGCCGTGGAAACCGCAGAGCTGGTCATCCTGCTGGAGCCGGTCATCCTCGCACAGTGACACGGAACATCATGCATTGAGGCCGGCCAGCACCTCGATGAACCCTTCATCGGGCTGCCCCGGACAACCGCCGATGCTGATGAGCGGTTTGATGAGCTCGCCGTGGAAATCCGACCCGGCGCTCACCCACAGGTCCAGCGAACGGGCAGCCTCCAGGAGACGGGTGGTCTGCCTGGGATCGTGATGGGTACTGAAGGCCTCAATACCCATGAGGCCTTCATCCTTGAGGCCTTTCAGGAAATCCATTGCGGCATTCCCGGGATGGGCGAGAACAAGAACCCCATTATCCCCGAACAGACGCATCGTCTCCACAAGATCGGGAAGGGCCGACCTGACGACGCCTCCGATATCGTTGACCGCATAGTCCTGATAAAAATTCAGATACGGCGATGAAGCCTTGGGACCTTCAAGATATTCCCAAAGTCTCCTGTCATTCCTGTTCCTCGCGAGTAGGGCATTGAGGAGGGTGACACCGGTGGGCACGGAGAATCCCCAGCCTGCGACATCCTCTTTCCGGATGTCGAAGCCCATCCGGGTAAAGATCCTGAGTGCATCGACGGCCCTGTCCCAGATGACCCTGCAGGAGTCCTGCAGGAACCCCTGCAGTACGGTATGCTCGGGCCGAAAGCCGTACAGCAAGAGATGGTATTCCTGTTCCCTGAAGACCGTGGAGATCTCCACGCCGGTGAAGAACCGGATGCCAGTACCGGGAGCCAGCAGCAACCCTTCGGCTGCAGCGTTGATATCCATGTGGTCCGTGAAGGCAATCCCTCTCAGGCCTTTACGCTTCGCCATGGCAAACAGATCGATCGGGCTGTATTGCCCGTCCGAGGAATGTGTTGTATGAATGTGCAGGTCGTACACGGCGGATCAATCGTAGCACCATGCATGCCGATAACGCAAATACGTACACGTAACCTAAGGAGCGCCCCATATGAAGAATGACAGATACGTCATCGACCAGATCAAGCCGCAGGAAGCCTGGAGGGTCTTCCGCGTCATGGCCGAGTTCGTCGACGGCATCGAACAGCTCACCCCCCTGGAGCCTGCGGTCACCATCTTCGGATCCGCGCGCACAAAACCAGGCGATAAATACTATGCCATGGCGGAACAGTTCGGCCGGATGCTGGCGGAGGAAGGTTTCTCGGTCATCACCGGGGGCGGGCCGGGCATCATGGAGGCTGCGAACAAAGGCGCATACGAGGCCGGGGGGCAATCGGTCGGACTCAACATCGTGCTCCCCTTCGAGCAGAAGCTCAACCCCTACACGAATATCCACATCAATTTCAGGTATTTCTTTGTGCGCAAGGTGATGTTCGTCAAATACGCCATGAGCTACGTGATCTTCCCGGGTGGATTCGGCACCATGGACGAGCTCTTCGAGGCCCTGACCCTCATCCAGACCGACAAGCTCAAACCATTTCCGGTTATCCTCATCGGGTCCGAATACTGGGCAGGCCTCCTGGAATGGATCAACGACACCATGCTCAAGGAAAGCATGATCGTCCCCGAAGACAGGTCCATCTTCACCCTGGTGGATTCACCCCGGGAAGCCGTGGAAATCATCAAGAACTCGAAGATATGAAGTTATAAGATATAGGCGAAAGATCGGCCTGCTCACCTGCGTGCATCCCGCACAGGCTGATTTTCAATGAGATGTGCAGGATGCACGCAGGTGAGCAGGTTAATTTTCCCGAGGACCCGTAGCGCCGCTACGCCTTCCCCGACAGGGCCTCCGCCCTCCTGTATGCAGCACCGACCGCATCGATGACGGCGGCACGGAAACCCCTGGATTCGAGGGCGGCGATCCCCTCGATGGTAGTCCCCGACGGCGAGGTTACCATGTCTTTGAGCTCTCCAGGATGCCTTCCCAGATCGAGCACCATGGACGCCGCACCCCGCATCGTCGCAGCTGCGAGCCTCAATGCCACGTCCCGTGGGAGACCGGCCTTCACGGCCCCATCCGCGAGGGCTTCAAGAAACAGGAAACAGAAGGCCGGACCGGAACCGGACAGGGCGGTGACCGCATTGATGAACCGTTCATCCATCTCCAGGCACAAACCCACGGCGGTGAATATCTCCTGAACCGCTGCCCGGTCCTGCTCCGAGCAGGAAGGGGATGACGCCATCACGGAGGCACCTTCCAGGACAAGGCAGGGTGTGTTGGGCATGACCCGCACAACCCTGGCCCCTTCCCCGACGACACCGAGCATACTCCCCAGGGTTATTCCTGCGGCGATGCTGACGACAAGTTTCCCGGGCAGCTCTCCGCCGAGTTCGGAGAGCACCTTCAGGACCTGGTCGGGCTTGACGGCGAGGAGAAGGGTGTCCCGGGAACGCACGACCTCAAGGGCAGATGAGGCAACCTCGACGCCATATGCCTTCTTCATATGGTCCATGCGCCCGGGCTTGACATCGAACATCGTGATGTCGCAAGAAGCGATCAGTCCCTTCCTGAGAGTACCCGAGACAATAGCCTCAGCCATATTGCCGGCCCCGATGAATCCGAGTGGCTTCATCATATCCCCCTTTTCCATCACCTTATGCATATGTGCGTTGCCACAGTCAGCCCCCATGCGTCAACACCCTTGGACCAGGGGCAAGGAATTCATGTAAACTTCGATGAGGAATCTTCCGATATCCAGTCTATGGAACACTCCCGCTACCTAAAAAAGATCCAGGGTGTATTTTTCGAAGAGTCGACGATCACCCTGGGCACCGGCCATACTCAGAAAACACAGAAGATGAAGAACTACTGCCATGCCGAGCAGCTCGATGATGAAAAGGTGAGGCTTTCCTTCCTGGGCAACGAGGGCAAGCCCACCGGCATCGTCATTGAGCTGCCCTACGATGAGTTCCTCAGGCGGTACACCCTCGATCCGAACTATCGAGTCAAGACCAAGGAGGAGGCGGAGCACGACCGGCACGTGGCCATTGCCGAGAAGCACCGCACCCGTGGCGAGAATTATTCTGCGGAATTCGAATATACCAATGCCCTGAAGATTGACCCAGACAGCATCAAGGCCAATTTCGGCATCGGCACCCTGTACATGGAGATGGGCGATACAAGCAAGGCCAAGGAGGTTTTCAAGAAGCTCTCAGAGGTCGAGGCCATCTTCGAGGAAGAGAACAAGCACCTCTTCAACGAGTTCGGTATCGAGCTGAGGAAGGCCAACATGGTGGATGAGGCCCTGGCAAACTATAAGAAGGCCATTACCATCTCGCCGGAGGACGAACATCTCCACTTCAACGTGGCCCGCCTGTATTACGACAAGAAGGAATTAGACAAGGCCATAGAGTGGCTGAGCAAAGCTTTGAAGATTAATCCTCACTTCATGGATGCCAGAAATTTCGAGGCTCTCATCCTCAAGGAGATGAAGGATCTGGGGATCACCCTTGGTGCCGGGAAGTCCCCCAGCGGCGAAGATCCGGTTCCGGAACTCGATGCGGACACCCTTGATGCCGAAATCGAGAAGACATCCCATATCGGTGCCCAGAAGGGTGATACACCCCGGAACCAGCCTGGAAAACCCTAGGAGCCGATACCCCCTCCCTTCTTCACGTCCTGTCCACCCTCATTGCCCCTTTAACAGGATCTCCCCTGGAGCGGGTGTCCTGACCCGCACCCAGAGCCGAATCATATCTCCCGCCGATGCGAGAGACGTCTCCGCACATGCATTAGTGTATTTCACAAAAAAAAAGCAGGCCAGCTTTGACCTGCGAACATATGAGGAGGTTCTACGGGGAATGAATCTTGAAGAACCTATATATATCTATCGTCCGCTTTCCCCATGACTTAAGTGGAAAGAAGCGCTTTAGTCTTTTTTCTCAAAATGTTTTTTTCGTGGTATACAAGAACATATGTCGAAGCAGCTGCCACCCCTCGCATTCAGGGTGAGACCCCAGGACATCGACGGTCTGCTGGGGCAGGAAGAGGCCCGCAACTTGCTGAAGGATTTTGCCAAGGGCAATCTCCGCTCGGTCATGCTCTGGGGCCCTCCAGGCTCAGGCAAGACCAGCGTGGCGGGCATTGTGGAGGGACTCTACCCGGACTCCTATTTCACCATCCATGCGGTGACAGGAGGCGTCCAGGAAATCAGGCGCGTCACCGCTGCGGCCGTCCGATCCGAAACGAAGCCCATCGTCTTCATCGACGAGATCCACCGGTTCAATCGTGTTCAGCAGGATGCCCTGCTGCCTTTCGTGGAGAACGGAACCATCATCCTCATCGGGGCAACAACGGAAAATCCATCCTTTGCCATAACCTCGCCGTTGCTGTCCAGAACCCAGGTGATCATACTCAAGGCCCTGAGTTCGGACGCCATCGAAGAAATCCTTAGGCGGGCCATGTCCGGCGACGAATTCATCGTCTCTCTGAACAAGACCATCTCGGATGCCTGCACAGCCGCCGTGGCTAGGGCCGCAGACGGCGATGCCCGGGCTGCCTTGAACCTGCTAGAGCTCATTCTCTCAAATATCGACAAGGACCGCATTGACGTGGTGGACCTTGCGGGACTCATGGACCGGCCGTTGTACCATGACCGCTCCGGGGAGAACCACTACGACCTCATATCCGCTTTTCACAAGAGCGTGCGGGCGGGGGACGTGGATGCCAGCATCTACTGGCTCGGAAGGATGCTGGAGGCAGGCGAGGACAGGCTCTTTATCCTGAGAAGGATGATACGGATCGCCTCCGAAGATATCGGCATGGCCGATCCGAATGCGCTGCGCGTAGCGGTGAGCGCCAAGGAGGCCTTCACCTTTGTCGGGAGTCCCGAAGGGGAGATCGCCCTGTACGAGACGGCCATCTACCTTGCCTGTGCGCCCAAGAGCAACGCCGTGTACCTGGCGGAGAAGAAGGTCCAGAAGCTCATAGGTGAAACAGGCAGCCCCTCCATTCCCCTCTGGCTTCGCAATGCACCCACCCGGCTCATGAAGGAGATCGGCTACAGCAAGGGGTACATCTATGCCCACGACGACCCTGCTGGGGCGTTGACCTTGGACTATCTGCCCGAGGGTCTGCAAAGGCTGGAGCTGTACAAACCAAGGGATGCCGGTGTGGAAAAACGGATACGGGAGATTCTGGATGCTCGAGAAAAGGCTAAGAGAACTGGGACAGGAGCATATCGCAAGACTTCTAAGCAGTGAGGGTACTACCGTCTCCCGAGGGTTGATCACGGGGGATCTCGAGGGAGTCGATCTGGATCTTGTCGACAGTCTTATCCGGGGGAAAGGCCTCTACGATCCTCCCCGCGGGCCCGTGGAACCGGCAGAGGTCATCCCCTCATCTTTCGCCTCGTCGGAAGAGGCCAAGGACGCCATCCTCCATGGAGAGGAACTCCTTCGCGGAGGCAAGGTGGCAGCACTCGTCGTCGCCGGGGGCCAGGGATCACGTCTGGGGATCGAAGCCCCCAAGGGCGTGGTGAAGGTGACTCCGGTGAGAGGGAAAACACTCTTCCATCTCTTTGCAGAGAAAATCCTCGCCCTCGCCCGACACTACAGGTGTACCATACCCTGGTTCATCATGACCTCCCGGGAAAATGACGGCTCCACCAGGGAATATTTCCACAGGAACGGGTTCTTCGATCTCGGGGAGGAAAATGTCTCTTTCTTCGTCCAGGGTATGCTGCCCTCGGTCACGGAGGAAGGGAGGTTCATCGTGGCGGAAAACGGGGGGTTGTTCATGAACCCGGACGGCCATGGCGGCACCTTCAAGGCCTTGAGGAGGTCAGGGGCTCTGGGCAGGATGAAGGACCTCGGCATCGAGGAGATCTTCTACTACCAGGTCGACAATCCCCTGGTCAAGGTATGCGACCCCCTCTTCATAGGCATTCACAGCATGAACAAGGCCCAGATGTCGTCGAAGGTTGTGCGGAAGAGCTCCTTCGAAGAGAAGGTGGGCGTGATCGTCCGGCAGGGGGGCAGGACCTGTCTGCTGGAATACAGCGATATGAAAGACGAAATACGGTATGCTCGGGATGCCTCTGGGGGGATTCTCTACTGGGCGGGAAACGCTGCCATCCACATGATCCGCAGAGACTTTGCGGAAAAAATCACCGACCAGGACACGATGCTGCCCTACCATCGTGCCCGGAAAAGGATTACAGCCAGGGATCTCGATGGAAGAATCATGGAGATAAACGGCATCAAGTTCGAGACCTTCCTCTTCGATGCGCTCCCCCTTGCGGACAGGAGCATGACCATCGAGGTGCCGCGGGAAGAGGAATTTGCGCCGGTCAAGAACCTCACCGGTGTCGATTCCCTGGAAAGTTCACGCCGCCTGCAGTCCGGCCTTCATGGCGCGTGGTTGAGACGGCTCGGCGTAGATACGACCGAAGGAGTCTCCGTGGAGATAAGCCCCCTGTTCGCTTTGGGCTTCGAGGAACTGAGGCTCAAGGCCGACCAACTGCCCCGGTCCGTAGAACGGGATACCTATCTCGGGTGAGAGCATGAGGCGAATCAGGGTAACGAAGCGCCATACCATCGAGCTCAAGGAAACGAAGTGGGATTTCATCATATGGCTGGGCAGCTTCATCGTACTCGGCTTCGTGGTCGTCTTCGCCCTCTATTCCTACCGCGGCGTCGAAGAAGAGATGGCCGCGCAATTCAACAGGGAGCAGGGACTGCTGGCCCAGCAGACCGCCATGGGCATCGAGCAGTACATGCACGACATCACGAACATCCTGAGCCTTACCGCCCATATCAGGAGTGTTGCGGATGGTGACCCCGAAGCCATCAAGACCGCCGTGGAGAATGTCTATACCTCCCTCCAGAACAAGGTAGTGTTCGTCTTCTGGGAGGACAAGAACGGCATCATGCGCATCCACCACCCCCGCCAGCTCCTGCCCGGCCTGGAAGGGAAGGACTTCAGCTTCCGCACCTATTTCCGGGTAGCCAAGGAGCTCAATGTACCCTTCGTCTCCGACATCATCCTGGTGGGAGGGGAACAGTACTACGATATCCCGGGTCGCTTCGAGACCTTTGTCATCTCGTTTCCCCTGAAGGGAGAGGACGGTACCTTTAACGGCGTCATCGGATGCGCCATCGACCTCTCCAATATAACGGTTCACTATGTGGCTCCCATCAGGCCCTCAAAGTCGGGTTACGTCTGGATGCTGGACGAGACCGGCATGATCCTCTATCACCCCAACCCCAAGTGGATCGGGCTGAACCTCAAGGACATCATCATAGGACTGAAGAAACAGGGGATCAAAATCTCCGGCGTCGATACCATCCGGCAGGCGATGGAGCTGAAGAACGACGGCATGTACGAGTTTGTCTTCCCCAATTACCCTGATACCAAACCAGTGAGAAAGCTGCTTGCTTTCTCGTCGGTGCATTTCCTGAACCGCAGGTGGGTCACCATCACGACATCCCCGTACAGCGAGGTCATCGACCTCATGTCCGGAACCTTCAGCAACACGCTGATCCTGGGATCGGTCAGCATCGGCTTCGTGCTCATCGCCACCATCACCATGCTCAGGATCAACAGGGCACGTGCCGCAGCCTCCGAGAGAAACAAATGGGCTGACAGGGTCCTGGTGGCACACAAGCGGATGGAGACCATCTTCAACGGTGTGCCGCACTACCTGGTCATGATCGACGCCGCATTCACCATCACGGACATCAACCAGCGCCTGTGCGATGCATACGGCCTGAGGAGGGAGGACATCATCGACAAGCACTGTTCGCTGGATCTTGCCGAGGGGGAGCGGCTCTGCCACACCAAGCTCGTGGAGCAGTGTTTCAAGTCCGGGGAGATCGTCACGGAGCGTGATACCCGGGTGGATATAGGCGGCAAGCCCTTCTTTTTCGACATCAGTGCGATCCCGCTGTTCGGTTCCGAAGGCGAGGTGGACTATGTCGTCCAGTATGCGGTGGACATCACCGAGAAAAAGGCGCTCACCGAGAAGCTCATCCAGGCGGAGAAGCTCGCTGCGGTAGGACAGATGTCGGCCCATGTGGCCCACGAGATCCGTAATCCCCTCACCTCGGTACTCCTCCACTCCGAGCTGCTTGAGGACGAGATCAAGGACATGGAACGAAACGAAGAGGCGCTGGAGCTCCTGAAGATCATCGAGAACGAAATCGACCGTCTCTCGCAGGTTACGGATGAATACCTCTCCTACGCCCGCCTCCCCCACCCCAAGAAACAGCTCGTGAATCCCCAGGTGGAGGTGTCTTCCGTCTTGTCCATGCTCATGCCGGAGCTGAAGCGCAGGAACATCGAATCGGCCGTCCTCTGCCCGGAAAAGCTCCCGGACATCATGATAGACCGTGGACAATTCAAACAGCTTTTGATAAATCTCATCAAGAATGCAGAAGATGCAATGCCTTCGGGAGGTTCTTTGGAGGTATCCCTCATGGGAATCAAAGACAACTTGCTGCTCCTGGTGAAAGATACCGGCTACGGTATCCCTCCTGAGATCACCAGGAGAATCTTCGACCCATACTTCACCACCAAGGATAACGGAACAGGCCTGGGGCTGGCACTGGTCCAATACATCGCAAATGCCCATGACGGATGGGTCGATGTGGAGAGTCAGAAGGGAACCGGATCGACCTTCATCATCTCCTTCCCTTTCCACAAGGATTCCGTATCGGAGGAAGAAAGCTCATGAGGTGCTTCTGGACATTCCTCTGTATCGTGTTCCTTTTCCCGTTGCAGGCACCTGCGGCACGGTTCGTCGTCACGGTGCCCAAGGAGATAGCCGAGGTGCGGCTCCTGTCTCCCGGCACCCAGGCGGTCGTCGAATTCCTCAAGAAGCGGCTTGATGAACAGCTCAAGGCCTCCCGGGAGAAAAACCGGGTAGACCAGATTGAACAGGAAGTAAACCAGGCAAGCATCGCCGTCACCCGGGCCGACAAGGCTTACTCCGACAAGGTCGACAGCCTCCGGAAGCTCTACATCGCAAAGATCCCCATCACCATTCACTCTGCCAGCCAACAGATCACGCAGGAATCAGCCCTGGGAGATATCACCTTTTTCTATACGGCGCAGAACAACTCTGACAGAATCATCAGTGACATCATGTACAAGCCCGTTATAGGCGATATCGTGCTCCCCATTACAACCTCACTGGTCCTTGAGTTCATCAACCCGAAAAACCTTATATTCGGTCTGGCACCCGGAGAGAGTCTCTCCAACCAGGGGAGCGAGCCCGAACGTTTCTCCTTCTTCCTGAGCGAACTCAAGGAGCATGACGTTGATCGAATCCGTTCCTCCATGCCGGGCGGTTTCTCCATCCGGATCACCGATGTCCATTTTGTCTCCGCTAAGGGATATAAGGGCCAGTCCAAGGTCATGGACATCAAGGAGGCCTTCCCGGGAGTTCTCGGGGCCTATCGGTCCGCCTCCCAGACAGCCAGGAATGAGCATAAGGCAAAGCTTGAAGCCCTGTCCAGGGCAAAGACGCTGTCCATGGCCGAGACGAGGGAAAGCAAGACCGAGTTCCGGGCAAAGGCCTTCGATCTGAAGAAATCGTCGGTGCGCTACAAAGGGTCCGTGGACATGAAAAAGAACAGGGCAACCATCGACTCCATAGAGCCTGGGGCTTATATACTCTACGCACCGGCCGCCAACGGCAGGGCGGTCTTTCAGGAAGTGACCATTGAAGAAGGAACCAATAAGGCGAAGATCCAGACCCTGGTAAAGGATCCCTTCGAACCGTGAACAGCCTGACAAAAAAAATCCTGGTGGTGGATGACGAGATAGGAATCCGCCAGTCGCTCAAGAAGATCCTGGAGAAGGAGGGCTACGAAGTACTCACAGCCTCCGATGGCGAGGAGGCCTTCAAGGTCATCCGGTCGGACAGTATCGACCTCCTCATCTCGGACATCCGCATGGCCGGCATGGACGGGCTCGAGCTCCTCAAGGTGTGCAAGTCGGTTTCCCCCTATACCGAGGTCATCATGATTACGGGGTATGCCTCGGTGGATACCGCCGTAGATTCCATGAAGCAGGGCGCTTATGACTACATCACCAAGCCCTTCAAGAAGGCCGACATCGTCAAGGCCGTCCAGAAGGCCATAGAAAAGCAGATCCTCACCATGGACAACGTCAAGATGAAGGAGCGCATCGAGGCCATGGAGGCGGCCCCCCTCATCGAGACCGCAAGCCTGGCCATGAAAAAACTCGTGGAAATCGTACATCAGGTGGCTCCCAGCAAGGCGACGGTCCTCATCATGGGCGAGTCGGGCACCGGCAAGGAAGTGATCGCCGACATGATCCACAAGCTCTCGCCCCGTTCGGGCAGGCCCATGGTAAAGGTCAACTGTGCCGCCATCCCGGAGACCCTCATCGAGTCGGAGCTCTTTGGCTACGAGAAAGGCGCCTTCACCGGTGCTGCCGGAAGGAAGGAAGGACGGTTCGAGGTTGCCGACAGGTCGAGCATCTTCCTGGACGAAATCGGCGAAGTGCCCCAAGGGGTGCAGGTGAAGCTGCTGCGCATCCTCCAGGAGGAGACCTTCGAGCGGCTCGGCAGCAACAAAACCGTCAAGGTGGACACACGCATCATCGCCGCCACCAACAAGGACCTGGCAGCCATGGTCAAGAACGGCCAGTTCAGGGAGGATCTCTACTGGCGGCTCAATGTCATCACCCTGCAGCTCCCCCCCCTGCGCGAACGCAGGGAGGATGTTCCAAACCTGGTTCAGCACTTCATCAACCGCTTCTCCAGAAAGAACGACAAGGAGATGAAGGGAATCGAGTCCAAAGCCATGGAGATCCTGCTCGGCTACGACTGGCCGGGCAATGTGCGTGAACTGGAGAACGTGATCGAGCGGAGCGTGGTCCTTGATCGGGACGGTATCATCGGCTCCGATGACCTTCCGCCCCAGATCCAGTCCGCCAGCATTCCAGCAATGGAATCCGTCACCATCCCTCTGGGAACGCCCCTTGAAGAGGTCGAACGCATATTGATGGAGGAGACACTCAAGCGTACCAAGGGTGACAAGGGTCTGGCCTCCAAGTTGCTCGGCATCTCCACGAGGACACTCTACCGGAAGATGGACAAGAAGGAGTGATTCCCCATTCCACGGGCCCGTGAGAACTTGTCTCGGGGAACCCTGTCACAGCTCCTTATCAGGCATCAGATTGAATTTTCTGATCTTGTAGTGCATGACCCGTCGTGATATGCCCAGGATCCGTGCGGCGTCCTTCTGCACCCAGTTCGACCTCTTGAGGGCATCGATGAGCATGGACTTTTCATGCGCCTCGAGGGGGTTGAGGCCTTCTTCGTCGGCAAAAGGTGCTGTCTTGTCGAAGATGCCCGACGGAAGGATGTCTTCCGGGACAATGATTTCTCCCTTGCAGAGCACCACTGCGGATTGGACGATGTTCTTCAATTCCCGCACGTTACCGGGCCAGTGGTGCGACAGAAGCATGTCCATGGCCTCCCGGCTGAATCCGTTCACCTTCTTTCCCGCCTTATCGCTGAACTCGGTCAGGAATATCTGGGACAAGCCGATGATGTCTTCCCTCCGCTCACGCAGGGGGGGGATGGTAATGGTGATGACCCTGAGGCGGTAGAAGAGATCCTCCCGGAACTCTCCCTTGTCCACCTTGGCCTTGAGGTCGACATTGGTAGCTGCAATGACCCTTATGTCCACATGCCTCTGATCCAGCTCACCCAGGCGTCTGAACTCGCCGTTCTCCAGTACCCGCAGGAGCCTAGTCTGGAGCTCGGGGGATATGTTCCCTATTTCGTCCAGAAAGAGCGTTCCCCCGTCGGCCTCTTCGATGATGCCTTTCTTGTCCTTGACCGCCCCGGTGTAGGCCCCCCTCTGGTATCCGAACAGCTCCGCCTCGATGAGCGTGGGGGGTGTCGCCCCGCAGTCCATGACGACGAGCTTGCCCTCGCGACGTTTGCTTTCATGGTGGAGCATACGGGCGATGAGTTCCTTCCCCGTACCCGACTCCCCGAGGACAAGGACGGTGGCGTCCGATCCGCTCACCTGGCGGGCCAGGGAGATTACCTTCTTCATGGCAGGGCTCTCGGCATACATGTGCTGGCCGATGGATTCACCGATCTCCCGCTCCAGATAGCGGACCCTCTGCTTGAGCCCGCGCTTTTCGATGGCCTTCTCGATCTTCGCCACCAGCTCTATGGGTTCGAAAGGCTTGACGAGATAGTCGTGCGCGCCCTCTTTGATGGCCTGGACAGCCCCTTCGATGGATCCATAGGCGGTAAAGATGATGACCTCTATTTCAGGGTCGATTTTCTTCGCCTCAGAGAGGACCTCCATGCCGTCCATGTCCGGCATCTTCAGGTCGGTGATCAGGACGCTGAAGTCCTCTCTCCTGAGCGTCTCCAGTGCCTTGGGGGCCTTGGTGAAACCTTTGGCATAAAACCCCATGGCCTCCAGACGCGCCACCATCACTTCAACGATATCAGGCTCGTCGTCGACGATGAGGATCTTGTGCTGTGGGGTCATTGCTTTCCCCTTCGCTTGACTGACTCGATATGGATCTCCTCGAGCTTCTTCAGCTTGAAGTTCAGGTCCTCTATCTCCTTCTTGAGGTCATCGTTCTCTTTCCTGACTTGATCCAGACCTCGTTTCATCTCATCGCTTTCTTTCGCGCATTCCTTAGCCCTGGCTGCAGCCTTGCTCAAACCCTCCATCTTTTCGATGAGAATCAGTAGATAACCTGCCTCCACGCTGAGGTAGTCCGGCGTGAAGCTGCTGTTTCTGATTTCGGTCAGATCGGCCTTGACTGCACTATAGGAGAAATCACCCTTGACGATGCTTTCCATGACGAGGGCCATCTTGTGTCGCGCCACCAGCGAGGGAGGCAGCAACGGATTCATCTCCTTGAGGTTCTCTTCCGACACCTTGCCGTGGGAAAGCTTATTTTCCGCTGAATCAATCCTCGTGGAGAGAAATTCCTTCGCACACCCCTGGAGTATCAGCATGCCCACGAGCACAAGGGAGACTGAAAGAAAAGACACTGCCCTTGCCCACATTGCTCTGTGCATACATCGATCCTCCGTGCGCATTTACTATGCCCCTTGAAATTGCGAGACCAAGACCTATGCCGCCATGTCCCCGGGTGTATCGTGACTGGTAGAATTTTTCAAAGATACGGGGAAGGTCCTCCTCGGGTATGCCCTTCCCGTGGTCCTCGATCTCTGTGGTGATACACCCGTCGGAATTCCTGATCCTGATCTCCACCCTGGACCCTTCGGGTGAGTACTTGATGGCATTGTGCGTGAGGTTTGTCAAGACCTGCAGGATCTTGTTCCTGTCCACCATGACCTCACAGCTCTCCACGGCATAATCCACCTTGATCTCCACGCTCCCGGCATCGGCTATGGGACTGATCTCGGAGATGAACGAGGACATCACCGTATTCATGTCATGGAGCTCCCTGTTCAGCCTGACCATGCCGCTCTCGATCCGGGACATGTCGAGTAGTTCGGAGACAGTGTGCAGAAGCCGCCTGATGCCCTGATCCATGATCTCGACAAGCCGCTTCTGCCTGTCCGACATCGCTCCAGCGAGGCCTTCCAGAAGCAGGCTCGCAGCTTCCTTCATGGAGGTAAGCGGTGTCTTGAGCTCATGGGATACCACCGAGATGAACTCGGACTTCATGTCATCAAGCTCCTTGAGTCGCAGGGCCATATTGTTGAATGAGTCTGCGAGCATCCCCAGCTCATCCTTTGATCCGAGGTCGATACGGAAGGAGAAATCGCCGTCTGCGATGTGCCTGATTCCTCCCTTGATCCGCTTGAGATCCCGTGTGACGCTGAGGTAAATGAGGACGGGCACGATGAGGCCCACGGAGAGTCCCACTGCCAGAGCCCACCAAGTCCACTCCATGATTTCGTCGCCCAGGTCCTTAAGGTAGGCGATGTGATTGCGCAGCTGGTCAAGGGCTTCCCTGTTGATATAGCGTGCCACAGCGACGATACCATCTACTTCCTTGCTGTTGCGATCGAAGATCTTCTCGAGGTCTTCCGGGTTCGCCGAAAGCTGCTTGAGCTGGCTGTGGAATCTGCTCACATAGGCCATCCACAAACCCTTGCCGTTCTCCACCATGTTCCGCTCGGGCTCGGTATAGTACATCCCCTTGGCCCCGAGGTTTTCCCAGGCCAGGGAGATTTCGCTCTCCTGCTGTTCCAGGATGGACCTGTAGGATTCGTTCCTGAGGAGCAGGAACTGTTTGCCCGTCTCCTCTATGGATATGAGGTTGGCTATGAGCTTGTCGGTGATCTCCTTTTTCTTGTAATCCACCAGATAGATCCTGGTGGACAGGGTGCTCACCCGGGAGGAAACCACGAAGAGCACCAGCGTGATCCCGAACAGGACCATCACGAAGACGATATACGACAGGATCAGCTTCTGGAGAAGGCCCGGTTTCTTCATGCTCAAGATTATAGACACCTCTCCGATATGTGTTCAAGGGAGAGAATGAAAAATGTCCTCCGTACTTCTTTCGGCGTTGAGGGCCAACGAGATACTGCAGGCCAATGCAGCATCGAATGTTGCCAACATGAACACCTCTGAATACAAGGCCATCAGAACCAGCATCTCATCCTCCATGGAAGGATCCATCGATGTTGTCACCATAAGATCCGCTGATCCCGCTCCCCTTGACCCGGAAGGCGCCATGCAGTCGAACGTGGATGTACCGAGGGAGTTCGTGGATATGATGAGGGCGAAAACAGGGTTCGAGGCAGCGTTGAGCGCCATCAGCACCCGTGAAGAGATGTTTGACGACCTCATGAACATTCTCACCGGCGGATGATCTGTTTTGACATCAATGTAAAAGTTTTGTAAAAGCTTTCCCATGTATTGGTCCCTTCGAACGGCGCTTGGCTCATACCTTTTTATCATGGCAGCGATCATCCCTGTTGTGACCATCTCCATCTTCTCGAAGACAGGAGATCTCCCCCACCTTATTGCCCGTTACTGGGCCCGATTTTCCCTCCTCTGCTCGGGGTGCACGGTCGTGGTCAGGGGAGAGGAGAATCTCCCGGACGGTCCTGCGGTCTATATGCCCAACCACGTGAGCCACTTCGATGTGTTCGCCATCCTCGGCCATCTGAACGTACAGTTCCGCTGGACCGTGAAGAAGGAACTCTTCCGTATTCCCCTGCTGGGGCTTGGCATGAAGAGGGCGGGCTATATACTCATCGACCGTGCCGATCACGACAAGGCGATGAGGAGCATGCAACTGGCCGTCGGCAAGATCCGTTCAGGTACTTCCATCGTCATCTTCCCTGAAGGAACACGCTCCTGTGATGGAGGCCTCAGTTATCCCTTCAAGAAAGGCGGTTTTCACCTGGCCCTTGACGCTGGGGTACCCGTTGTCCCCGTCACCGTGAACGGGACAAGGGACATCCTTCCCAAACACGGCATCAAGGTCAGACCCGGGACCATCACCCTGGTCATCGGCACACCCATACATCCACAGGGGCACGATGTGGCCTCACTCATGGAAGAGGTGTACAAGTCCATAAAACTTGGTTATACTGCCTAGCCGATGATTGGCGATCTGCTCTATCGGTGTCCTTCATGCGGTGCATTCGATTGGATTGAAAACGATCGCTGCAGCTCATGCAAGATCACCTGCCGTCTGGTCTCCCGCTCACACCTTGAACTCGGCGGAGAGGTCCAGCCCCTGTCACACTGGTACAGAAAGGTTCTGAGCTTCGACGTCCCAGAGGCCCAAGAGGGTACCATTGTGAAGAGTCGACAGGTGCGGCTCTCCCGTGAAGCACAGGAAGGCATGTATAAAGGTTTCTCCGGCATCACGGCATACCATTTCACCAGGGCCGCCGTGGACACCGGCACGCTCACATTGAAGGAAACCGGGCTGAGCTTCTCGGGAGCAACGGGACGTATCGATGTGCCCTTTACCGTTCTCAGGGGTGCCACCATCGAGTCGAACACCATCATCGTCATCAGCGCGGATTACGGTCCCCTCTTCTTCGACTTCCTGGAGGAATCGGGCAAGATGTGGGAGGATCTCATCCGGAAGTCCCTGCGGGCCCATCATGCCCCGGAAGAGATCCTGGAGTTCTACCCGCGCATCAGGTTCCGATCCTCGTTGAAGGAAAGACCTGCAAGAGCCACCGGGCACATGATTCCGAGGGTACCCGCAAGAAGGTGGTACCCCAAGGACACGAGCCCGCTTCCAGTGGTGTTGAAGCCTGTGGCCAGATTGATCTTAAGGTCCTTTCTCTCCATTGAAATATCAGGCATTGAGAACATCCCCGCCGTGGGTCCGGCGATCCTGCTGCCCAACCATACCTCATTCCTCGACTCGGTCATCCTGGGCTTCTTCACTTCCCGTAATATCTGGTTCATGGCCAAGAACTCAGAGTACCGCCACCCCTTCATGAAATGGTTTCTACGCCATGCGAGCACCTTCCCGGTCCGCCGCTACACCATTGACGTGCTGGCCGTGCGCAACGCCATCCGTGTGGTCCAGCACGGGCATATCCTGGGCATCTTCCCCGAAGGCGAGCGCACCTGGGACGGGGAGATGCTGCAGCTTCGCATAGGAACCATGCGTCTGGTCCTGGCACTCGGCACACCCGTCATCCCGGTGGGAATCTCAGGCGCCTATGAGCTCATGCCCCGATGGACATCCTCCATCAAGCGCGTCCCGGTACGGTACGCCATCGGAAAACCCATTACATTGCCGCACATACCGGCACCAAGGCAGACCAGGGCCGACATCGAATCCGCATCAATCCTACTGCGCACTGAGATAGAACGGCTGACAGGGGCCACGGCATGAGCACGGTCAAGATCATCCCCCTGGGCGGCGTGAGGGAGTTCGGCCTCAACTCCTTAGTCATCGAGACCAGCAGCGGCTCCATCATTGTGGACACAGGGATCATGTTTCCCAAATACAACCCCACCGGCATCGACCAGATCATTCCTGATTTCACCTATGTGGTGGAAAACCAGGAGGCCTTCCAGGGCATCATCCTTACTCACGGCCACGAAGACCATATCGGCGCCCTTCCCTATCTCCTCAAAGCGGCTCCCATCCCCGTCTACAGCCATCCCTTCACCCTTGAAATGGTCAAGCGCAAGCTCAGGGAATACGATATGGACGGCCACATCAGGCTCATCCCGGTCCATGCGGGACAGACCATATCCCTGGCAGGCATGGATATCGAGTTCATCGAGGTAAGGCATTCCACCATGGGATGCTATTGCCTCAATATCATGACCCCCCAGGGCCGCATCATCCACTCGGGAGACTTCCAGGTAGCCCCACCTGAGTTCAGAAGGATCGATACTCCGGTGCAGCTCTTCATATGTGAGAGCACCAACGCCGAAGTGGACCCCAGGTGCGCAGACGAGAGCAGGGTGATGGAGAGCATCGATGCCATCATCAAGCAGACCGAAGGCGCGGTGCTCGTCTCGACCTTCTCGAGCCACGTGAAACGCATCCAGTTGCTCTATGAACTTGCCGTACAGAACAGCCGGAAAGTCACCATCATAGGGAGGAGCATAAACCAGGTGGTGGACATCGCTTCGGACCTCGGCATACTCGATCTCGACCCCCGGGACCTCATAAAACCGGAGGAGATCACCACTGTCGACCGGAGCAGGCTCATGATCATCTGTACGGGAACCCAGGGCGAGATGTACTCGGTCCTTTCGCTGATCGCACGAGGATGGCACAAGTTCAAGGCCAGGACCGGTGACAGCGTCGTCATCTCGGCCCGCATCATCCCCGGTAACGAGATCGCCATTGCCCGCTGCATAGACCAGCTCATCGATTTCGGAGCCCGTGTATTCTACCCCGACACGGCGGACGTACATGCCTCCGGGCACGCAACACACAGCGAGATCCTTGAGGCGGTGAAGCTGCTCAATCCCAGGATCATCATGCCTATCCACGGCGAGCTGCGCCATATGAAGGCCCTGGGAGACATGGTCAAGCCAGCTCTCAACATGGATCCGGAAATCGTCCTTGCCAGGCCGGGCCAGGTCTGGTCATTGACACACTCTGGCATGGAGCTGACCGGAGAGGCCCCCCACGGAAAATGCTTCGTTGACGGCGAGCTCACCGGTAATATTCACGACGTGGTGCTCCGCGACCGAAGACACATCTCCGAAGGAGGCCTCGTCGTCGTATTTATCGTACTCGATTCTGCCCGCTCAGAAGTGGCGCTCGGGCCCGACATCATGTGCAAAGGTGTCGTACCGGCAAACATGGAGCTGGAGATCATGGACGAGATCAGGAATAATGCCCTGCAGGTCCTTGACATGTGCTCAGTCAAGGAGACGGATACCCAGGTGGTGCAGAACCGTATGCGGGAATCCCTGGGTACCATGTTGAAATCGAGGCTCGGGAAGAAGCCCATGATCATTCCTATCATCATGGAGATGTGATTGCCGGCCATTCTCGTGATGCCCTTCCTCGGCAGCTCCCCACCGGTTCCATGCATCAGGATGTGCGAAGATGTTCCTGGTGGGTTTGATTTCTCTGAAATTTCTGGTATGGACGTTACCAAGAAGGTCTTTTTTCGTCTTTTCTCGGTATTGCTTGCTGGTGGGCACTGCCTGCCTGGCTTTTACATAAGGAAGGTTCATACATGGCGAAGCGGGAACATGTGAGCACCGTACCGGTCCACATCATGGGGCTGTTCCTGCTGTTTGCCGCCACCTTCCTTCTTCTGGCACTGGTCTCGTTCTCCCCTGAAGACCCCGGGTTCACCCTTTCCAGGCACACCGAGACCTTCCACAACTGGATGGGTTTTGTGGGATCATACATCGCCGACGGCCTCTACATTGTCTTCGGCATCTGGTCCTTTGCACTGCCCCTGTTCATGCTCGATTACGCATACCGCTACTGTCTGAAGAAATACCCCGTGAACTGGCTGCATATCGCGAGCACGATCATCATCATGTTTGCCGTGCTGGGAATGGTGCATATCTTCTTCCCCAGAGGTCTTTCGCTGTTCTCCACCACCATCAAGGCAGGGGGCGTCGTCGGGAAAATCATCGGCGAGTCGCTCATGATGTATCTGAATTACTGGGGGTCCCTGGTACTGCTCCTCATGCTCCTGGCGGGCGGAATCATGATGGGATACGATCTGGCTGCGTCATTCCGATCGGTGCGCGAATTCACCGTGCTCATGCACGAGAAGGGATCCCTCCTGAAGAGGAAGAAAGGCGGTGTTGATCGGTCTGTGGAGACAAGGGCCGCAAAGGCACCGGTACCGAAGTCCAGGGTCGAAAAGGAGCGTCCCGCGGGAAAGGAACCTCGCATCACCATGATGGATCATGAGGGGCATGACATCTCCGAGGTACCGAAGCAGGCCACGCTGGACTTCATCGACAACTACCAGTTCCCACCACTTTCCCTGCTCAGCAATCCGCCCTCCAAGAGTCGCACCATCACGGAAAAGGAGCTCAAGGCCAACGCTTCCCTGATCCTGTCCAAGCTCAGAGACTTCGGTGTTGAGGGTGAGATCCTCGAGATCAAGCCCGGCCCTGTGATCACCATGTACGAGTTCACCCCGGCCCCGGGAATTAAGATCACCAAGATCGTGTCCCTGGCCGACGATCTGGCCATGGCGCTCAAGGCCGCCCCGGTGCGGGTGGTGGCACCCATACCGGGGAAGAATGCGGTCGGTATCGAGATACCCAACCGCTCCCGGGAGCTCGTGTGCCTGAGGCGGATCCTTGCCAGCAAGGAGTTCACCACATCGAACTCCCCTCTGACCCTTGCCCTGGGCACGGACATCGAGGGGTCTCCCGTGGTGACGAACCTGGCCAAAATGCCACACCTGCTCATCGCAGGAGCCACGGGTACGGGCAAGAGCGTCGGGCTCAACACCATGATCCTCTCTCTGCTGTACAAGAACAACCCTTCTGAGCTGAAGTTCATCATGATCGATCCCAAGCGTATAGAGCTCTCACACTACGAGGGCATCCCGCACCTGCTCCACCCGGTGGTTATCGATCCGAGAGAGGCGCTGCCGGTCCTCAAATGGGCTGTGGCGGAAATGGAACTGCGCTACGCCCTCTTCAAGGACCATGGCGTCAAGGGTCTCGACTCCTATAACAAGAAGGCCAGGAAGGACAACCCCGAAGCCAGAACCACCCTCGCCTCGCTCAAGCAGGAGGATGACGAGCCGGGGCTGCTTCCCAAAGTCGTAGTGGTCATCGACGAGATGGCTGACCTCATGATGGTCAACCGGGAGGTGGAGGTCTTCATCGCCCGCCTGGCACAGATGGCCCGGGCTGCGGGCATCTACATGATCGTCGCCACCCAGAGGCCTTCGGTGGACGTGATCACGGGCCTCATCAAGTCGAACTTCCCTTCCCGCATCTCCTTCAGGGTCTCTTCCAAGATCGACTCACGGACCATCCTCGACTCATCGGGGGCGGACCAGCTTCTGGGCCTGGGGGACATGCTCTTCCTCTCCCCGGGCACGACGCACCTGAAGCGGGTGCACGGGGCTTACGTCTCCGAAGAAGAGCTTGACAAGGTCATCGAGTTTATCCGCGAGCAGAAGGGACCCGACTATGTGAAGGAGATCGATACCCAGATCGCCGAGCTGGCCAGGGAAGACAGCGATACGAACGGGCTGGGCGAAGAATACGACCCGGTCTATGACGAAGCGCTGGAATTCGTCACCAGCAAGGGCAGCGCATCCATCTCCCTGATACAGAGAAGGTTCAGGATCGGATACAACCGGGCGGCCCGAATCATAGAACAGATGGAAACCGAAGGCATCCTGGGCCCGGCCGATGCCGCGGGCAAACCACGAAAGGTACTGGTCAAATCCTATGCACGGGAGCTGGAGGATTAGCCTCCTCGCAATCGTCGTCATCATAAGCCTAACCGGACTCGCCCATGCCGCCGAACTCGGCAGGATCCAGCAGCGCTACGCAAAGATCCAGGACTTCACGGCGACCTTCAGACAGGAGACCTTCCAGGTGATCGCCAACAAAACGGTCGTGTTTGAAGGCAAGGTCACCTACAAACGGGGTTCCGGCGTCAGGATGGACGTTACGAGTCCGGAACGGCAGATCCTCATCCTCAAGGGCTCCACCGTCCTGGTCATCCTCCCGGACCAGGGTACCTCCCAGGTTCAGGACATCCCTCCGGAGATTGCAGCACAGAATATCCTGGGGTTCTTCACCGGACTGGCTTCCATTGAGGATCACTACGCCGTGCAGAAAACGGCCGACCACCTCGTCCTGACACCCAAAGCGGGCACCGGCTCCATATCGGTATGGGTGAATGAGGACAGCCTGATCCGGCGCATCCTGCTGAAGGACGCCATGGGCAACACGAGCGACATACAGCTGAGCGGTTACCGGTTCAATACGGGCATCGGCGACGCTCTTTTCAACGAGAAGACCGAAGGCACGAGCGGTGACCGGAATGGGGCGGACGGGGATTTTCTGTACTCTTCCCACGGCAAACGACCGATGGAGCATGCGCCTTGACCTCGCAGAGATGCTCTGATAATGCTCTTGCCATGGATTTACCCCTCATCGAGATGGCCGTGGATCTGCTCATCAGATCGAGACATGCGGTGGTCCTCACCGGTGCGGGAATATCCACCGAATCCGGCGTCCCTGACTTCAGATCCCCCGGCGGTATCTGGGAGAGGTACGACCCCACATTGTTCTTCTATGCACGATTCGTAGCCGAGCCGGACATCGTATGGAAATGCCTCATCGAGATGAACACCTCGGGATCCCTCTCCCTGTGGGATGCACAGCCGAATCAGGGGCATCTCGCCCTAGCGGAACTCGAGGACATGGGTATCGTCAAGGTGGTCATCACCCAGAACATCGACAACCTCCACCAGAAGGCGGGCAGCAGGAACGTCATCGAGTTCCATGGAAACATGCTCTTCTTCAGGTGCCTCGCGTGCAGGAGGAAGTACGGCTACGAACAGCTCCTGGAGATCATCACCAGCAAACCAAGCCTGCCGCCTCTCTGCGAATGCGGCGGCATCCTGAAGCCCGATGCCGTGTTCTTCGGCGAGGCGATTCCCCAGGAAGCCCTCAACGAGTCCTTCCGGCACGCCCAGGAGTGCGACATCATGCTCGTCGTCGGCACGTCCGCGCAGATCGAACCCGCAGCATCGCTGCCCATCGCGGCCAAGGGCATGTACTCCATGTTCAGAGGTATGGGCTCGTTCTTCACCAAGGTCACCTCCCACGTCATTGAGATCAACCGTGAGCCCACCCCACTGACGGGAGAGGTCTCGGATTTTCTCATCCAGGGCAGCGCCGGGGAGATCCTCTCGACCATCGTACAGAGGGTAAGGGAAAAGAGGCGCTGACCGTGGTCATTTCAGGCAGGACACGGGTATTCACCATCCTTGCCCACCCATCCATCCATGTCATGGCCCCCCTCGTCTACAACCACATCTTCTCCCGGATGGACCTTGACATGATCTACATCGTCCATGATGTCGTCCCCGAAGCCCTTCCCGAGACCGTGCGCTCTTTCTCCGGATGGAGGAACCTGGGGGGGTTCAATGTGACCATACCCCACAAGGAGGCAGTGGCCGGTCTGGTAGGCAGTCTGTGCGACACCTCGAAGAGGACAGGGGTTGTCAATACCGTGGTGCGAAATGCCGACGGGACCCTTGCGGGATATAATACCGACGGCATCGGCGCCCTGGGCGCCCTCGGAGAGGTCATGGGCGCCTCGTGCCTGGTGATCGGCGCCGGGGGGGCGGCCCGAGCCATCGTCGATGCACTGCTGGCAGCGGGCGTCCGTCAGGTATCCGTCATGAACCGCTCCCGTCAGGGCGCTATCAGACTGTGCGGACTCTTCAGCGGAAGCCCGGTGCATGGGTACCGGGGCGAACCCCTGGAAGAAATCGATATCGTCGTGCAGGCGACTCCTGTGGCCGATGAGATCCCTTTGTCCCTGGAGTTGGAACGATTCCGGCGCGGCACGCGCATCCTGGAGACCTTGATGCGCCCGAGTGTTTTGTCGAAAAAGGCCCTGAGCCTCGGGCTGGAGATCGTCCCGGGCACAGCGATGCTCTATTACCAGACCCGAAGAAACTTCGAACTGCTCACCGGGGAGCACCTTTCAGATCGGCACCTGGACGATGCATTCGCATCCGTGGGGTACAGGGCGCCATGAGGATTTATCTGACGTGCCCCCGGCGCAAGGGGAATCCCAAGGTGGCCATCGAGGTGTGCCGGGCCTGCAGGCGCAACAAGTCGTGCAGACAGTACTACACCTACAGGAATCCCCCTCTCTTCCCCGAGCTGGGAAAACCTCAAGGAAATGCAATTCCTTGACAGCACCAATCAGAGACACTATGTTGTTTCACGTATGCCACGCAAACAAATCCTCATCTATCCCGAGCCTGTACTCAAGACAAAGGCCAAGGATATAGACAACATAGATCTCGACATCGTCACCCTGGTGGATGACATGGAAGAGGCCATGTATGTGGCCCCGGGCGTAGGTCTCGCAGCGCCTCAGGTAGGATGTGCCAAGCGGCTGATCCTCGTTGATCCTACTGCAAAGAAGGATTCGGGCAACCTCATGGTGCTCCTTAATCCGGTCATAGTGGAGCGCGAGGGCAAAGCGGTCGACAGCGAGATGTGCCTGAGCGTACCTGAGGTCTCGGTGGACGTGCCCCGCGCCGAGAGGGTCCTCATCCAGGGGCTGAACATGGACGGCAAAGAAGTCAGGTTAGAGGCTGAAGGTTTCCTGGCAAGGATTTTCCAGCACGAGATCGATCACCTCGACGGCAGGGTCATCCTTGATTACGCCTCCACCCTCAAACGGGCCATCTATCTGAAGAAGAAAAAGAAGGGCAAGATATGAGACTCGCCTTCATGGGCACCCCTGAATTCGCCGTGCCCACGCTTGCCGCCCTCGTCGAATCGCTGGGACATGATCTCATCTTCGTGGTCACCCAGCCTGACAAGCCCCAGGGCAGAGGCATGCACCTGCAGAGTCCACCGGTCAAGGACCTGGCCGCGAAAGAAGGCATCAGGGTCGTGCAGCCGGTAACTTTGAGGGACAACGCCGACATCAGGAACCTGTTTGCCGACTCGAGGCTCGATGCGGCGGTGGTTGTGGCCTATGGGAAGATGATCCCCGAAGACTGGCTGTCCATCCCACGCCTCGGCTTCATCAACGTCCATGCATCCCTGCTGCCCGAGTTCAGGGGTGCGGCCCCCATCAACAGGGCCATTATGGCGGGGCGCTCCATGACGGGCATCAGCATCATGCAGATCGATGCCGCCATGGATGCAGGACCTGTCTTCCTCCAGGCATCCACACCGATTGCAGCGGAAGACGACGCTGTCAGCCTCGCCGGGAGGCTGAGCATTTTGGGTGCCGAGAAGCTCATGGAGGCGCTTCCGCTCATTGAAGAAGGACAGATCCGGCCGCAGCCCCAGGACCATGCGAGGGCGAGCTATGCCCCAATGCTCCGGAAGGATGAAGGCGAGATCGACTGGACCCGGGATTGCCAGACGATCTGCACCATGATCAGGGGGCTTCTGCCATGGCCGTGTGCCCATACGTACCAGAACGGGAAGATGCTGAAGATCCTGCGGGCATCCTGTGAGCAGACCGAACCGGGGTGCCCCCCGGGAACGCTTCTGAAAGGCCGCAGGAATGTACGCATCGCATGCGGCGGCGGCTTTGTCATCCCGCTCGAACTCCAGTTGGAGGGGAAGAAGGCTGCAAGCAGCGAGGCCTTCACCTGTGGGCTCAAGACCGATAGGGTACTGCTCGGGAGGGAGAGGAATGTCTGATATGATCATTGCGCCGTCCATCCTGTCCGCCGACTTCGCAAACCTGGGCAAGGATATCCAGTCCGTAGTCGAGGCAGGTGCACAGTGGATTCATGTGGATGTCATGGACGGCGTCTTTGTCCCCAACATCACCATCGGTCCCTTGGTTGTCAGGGCGATCCGCAAGGCGACCAAGGCCTTTATCGACTGTCACCTCATGATCGTCGATCCGGAACGGTACATCGATGACTTCATACGCGCCGGGGCGGACGGTATCACGATCCATGTGGAAGCCACCAGACACCTTCAGCGCACCCTATCCTCAATCAGGGAAAAAGGCGTGAAATCAGGGGCCTCCCTGAATCCTTCCACGCCCTTGGACACGATAAAGTATTGCCTTGCCGATATCGATCTGCTCCTTGTCATGAGCGTGAATCCCGGATTCGGCGGACAGTCATTCATCGATGCGGTTTACCCCAAGATCATAGAGGCGAAGGCCTTGGTCAAAGGGTATCCCATCCAGATCCAGGTGGACGGAGGCGTCAACAAGGATAATATAGCCAAGCTCGCACAAATGGGTGTAGATAATGTCGTCGCCGGGTCCAGCATATTCATGACAACAGATCCCGGCAGGACAATAAAGGAGATGTTCGCACTTGTATCATCCATTCCACATTAAACTTATCGCCGCCGTAATCCTTGTGGGAGGTATCATGGGGTGCGCTCATGCACCGATCGAAGAGCCATCCTCCTATGAGACCGTGCAGAACCCGAATCTCATCATGATGCTCGCCCGGTATGAGGAAAACAAGGGGAACTGGTCAAAGGCTCTCTACCTGTATTCGCGGGTGGAATCCCCATATGCCTGGCTGGCAAAGGCTCGCATCTACTATGTCCTCGAAGACAACAATGCCTCCCTGGCCACCCTCCAGAAGGTCATCGACGAGGGAACCTTCACCCAGGAGGCCCTGGAGATGCGTATCAGGATTCACGCCAGGGGAGGAAACTGGCAGCTGGCCATACAGGACACCGAGGAACTGGCGAAGAAGTATCCGGACAATGTCCAGATCAAGATCAACCTTGCCAACCTCAGGATCATAACGGGAGACTACAAACGTGCGAAAACCATCCTGAAGGGCCTGTTCGGAAAAACTGACGACAGCGTCATCCATTACACCATAGCCCGGGCATGCATGGGGGAGCGGGATTTCTCCTGCGCCAAGGACTCTCTGAAAAAGGCCATTGATACCCGGTCCGACTTCGTACCGGCCTACCTCGATCTTGCCCGTATCCAGAACATGTTGGGAGAAAAAGAGCAGGCGGAGGCCACCTACCTCAAACTCCTGGATGTGGAGCCCTTTTCCAACGAAGCTCATCTCGCCCTGGTGGACTATTATATTGATCAGAAGCGATACAAGGATGCAGTAGATCACCTGAAGTCCTTCTATGAGCTGAACCCCGACCCCCTGGTATTGAGAAAACTCATAATCCTGGAGCTCCAGGAGGGGCTGTTCGAGGAAGCGCTGGACCTCATCAAGGACATGAAGGAGATGACCGACGACGACCGGTACTACCTCTCCCTTGCCTATGCAGGACTCGAACGATACGAGGACGCCCTGGCCGTTCTCAAGGAAATCCCCGTGAGCGGAAGGCTGGGGTGCGACGTAACGATGCTCGCTTCATCCATTCTCAAGAGCATGAACCGCAACGAGGAATCGGTAGCCATTCTGGAGGCGGCATGGAAGGACTATGCCGATCTCGCGACATGCAATGAGATCGGATACCAGCTCGCCACGGAACTCGATGCCCTTGGAAGACGCGACGAAGGGTTGCAGATCGCGTTGAAACTCCTGGAAAAAGACTCCCAGGATCCCATCGCCTTGAATTTCGTCGGTTATGTATGGGTTGACAGGGGGATGAACCTGGACAAGGCATACTCCATGATCAAAGAGGCCATGGAGATGAAACCCGATGATCCCTACATCCTCGACTCCATGGCATGGGCGCTCTACAAGATGGGCAAACCGGCGGAGGCGCTCGTCTACATCGAAAAGGCCCTGAAGATCCTCAAGGACGACGCAACGGTCAATGAGCACATGGGAGATATCCTCAAGAGTCTTGGGCGGTCCGACAAGGCTCTCGATTACTACCTGAGATCATCGCTGCTCAACCGCTCCATGAACAGCGACCTGAAGGATAAGATCAACAAGCTCCTCACGCAGGACAGGCAACCGGATAAGGAGCTCGATGAGAGAGGTCTGCCTAATGAGCAATGAGGCACGAGTCGGCATCTTTGTGATCATAATCCTTGCCATCTTCATCATCCTTTCGATGAAGATCGGTGAACTGAGCTTTTCCAAGAAGAGCACCTACCCCATAACCATGGTCTTCTCCACGGTGGAAGGGCTCAAGATCTCTTCCCCCCTTGAGTTGGCAGGGGTTGAAGTGGGCAAGGTCACCGGCATCTCCTTGAACAAGGACTACACGGCCGTCGTGAGCGCCGCCCTGAACGAGGATATCCGGCTTCCCATCGATTCCACGGCATCCATCGGGACCAAAGGCGTGCTCGGAGACAAGATCATCATCCTGTCACCAGGTGTATCCTCCGGTTCCATCGAACCGGGAGGAAACCTCGCCAGGACGAAGGTTCCGCCATCGCTCGATACGCTGCTCACCCAGGTGGGCGAGCTTGCCCAGAATCTCACGGAATTGAGCGCCGCATTGAATGCCTCCTTCGGCGACGAAGAGGCCTTGCACGACATCGTGTTGAACCTTCGCGATCTAAGCGTCAACACCTCCACCCTGGTGGCGGACAACAAAGAGGACATCACCGCCATCATCTCCAACATGAGGATGATTACGGAAGAATTTACCTTCATATCGGAGAACCTCACCACGACGAGCAGGAACATCGACGAGATCACATCTACGATCAGTTCCGGCCAAGGATCGCTCGGCAAACTGGTCAAGGACGACACCCTCTACGACTCCATGGTCACCTTCATGGAATCGGCGGATACCCTCATGGCAAAGATGAATGGGGAGAGCACCCTGGGAATGCTGATGACCGACAGCTCACTGTATGACGACCTTGCCCAGACAGCCGAGAACCTGCGCGTCATAACCGACGATATGGCTTCCGGAAGGGGAACCCTGGGCCGCCTCATGACGGATGACGAGATCTATCTAACCATGAGGGAAGCCCTCGTCAGCGCCAATAAGGCCATGCAGGGGCTCGAGGAGCAGACGCCCATCACGGTCTTCGGGACGGTGCTTGGGATCATCTGGTAGTGCCATGCCTCGATCCCGGCTCCTTATCCTGGGCGTGCTCATCACCATGCTCGCCTCTATCCCACTGCAGGGCAATTGCCGGGATCTCCTCTTCTCGCCAATCTTTTCTTATGAAACGAAAGGGCATGATTATTCCATTCAAGGCCTCGGTCCCGTCATCGATTACTCCACGGCACATCAGGCAGTGAGGCCTCTGTACTACAGGGATGCCGAAGATGAAACATCCTACATCCTTTACCCGTTCGGGAAAAGCACCCCGGATCATTCCTATTTCATACCGTTCATGAGGATGCAAAAAGAAAAGGACCATCCCCACCTCGAGGTATTTCCATACTTTTCCGGGATGTATGCCGGGAAGGACTACTGGGGCATCTTTCCCCTGTACGGTCATGTCCTCCACCGGTTCGGCTTCGATGAGGCAAGCTTTTTCCTCTGGCCCCTCTATTCCCGGACAGAAGTATCCGGTGCAGCTACCCACTCCTTTCTCTGGCCGATCTTTTCCTATCGCAGGGATGCCCTCTTCAGGGTATTCCCCCTCTATGGTCAGGAGAAATCCGTAGACTCACAGAGCACCTTCGTCCTCTGGCCCATCTTCTTCCATGAACGGAGCTCTTCAGGCAGCATGGTCGCGGCCCTGCCCCTGTTCCGATACGAACAGGGCCCCACCCACTGGAACGTGTCGTTCCTGTGGCCGTTCTTCACCTACAACCGGGATGATGCATCCGGCCATACAAGCGCCGATTTTCCATGGCCCTTCGTCAGGACGGCTACGGGCGCCTACGAAGAGACGAGGATCTTTCCCCTGTACTGGACAAAGAATGAGGGCAGGAGCTACAGACGGCAGACCGTGCTCTGGCCGTTGTGGACCACCACGACCAGCACGGGCGGACAGGCCGGAGCCGAAGAAACGACCACCTCGGTATTGATCCTGAACAGGGCAACCGACAAGACGGCCCCGGACGGGAAGACCTCCCGGAGGTTGACCGTGTGGCCTCTGGTGCATGTAACCCGGGATGGGGAGGATCGCACCTGGCGCTTCCCCGCCCTCATCCCCCTGTATACCGATGAAGGCTTCTGTAGGACCTGGGGAGATTTCCTCACCCTTGCCAGAGGCTCATCGGATGAGAGGACTTCCCGGGTCGATATCCTCTGGAAATCTTTTTTCTGGGAAAGCTGTCCTGATATGACCCGATGGTCTCTGCTGTTCCTGGCATCGCACAGGACCACACCGGCATATACCGAATGGGGGTTCCTCGGGAACCTGCTGAGCATCAGAGTTGTTCGGGACCAAGGAACACCAGGCATGGCACCATAAGAGGATCCCCGGGAACAAACCGTACCTCCGGAGTATTCCGAATTCTCTGACGCAGAGGGTATCTCCCGCCTACAGTCCCTGCCCAATGGTGTTATGGTTAAATGACCATACTATGGTGAAAGAACCTCTGGCTCAAAAGGAATACCCCATCGGCATATAACCTCCTTATTATATCTGCCATAGAAAAATCAAAATAATAGCGAGTGATTACGTTTCCCTTCATACCAAGAGAATGATGGCATAGTTTTCGCTTTATCATCAGCAGACTGCGTGGAAACCAAGGGGGGTATTCGTACATGAGTAAATATCAGTATAACCAAGAGGCAGTAGAAAATCTCAAGATCGAAGACACAAGCATCCTGGACAGGCTCGTGGACTTTGACTCGGCACGTGAGGCCCATCGAAAGAAGGAACACGCCAAGGTGGACAAGAGGATGTCTCTCAAGGAAGCCATTGCCACCTTTGTGTCAGACGGCGATTGCATGACGGACTCGGGATTTGCCTACGTGCGTACCCCGCATCAGGCATACTGGGAGATCATGCGCCAGGGAAAGAAAAACCTGCAGTGCATCGCTGCACCGAACACAAATCACAGCTTCCTGATCTTCAACGGAAACTGCGACTATTCGCATAACTCCTACGTGGGCGTGGAGATGAGGGGCATTGACCGGAACTACGACCGCATGCTCAGGGCGGGCAAGGTAAAGATCCTCTCGGAATGGAGCCACGGCGGCGTCGCCCTGGGGCTCAAGGCGGCCCAGCTCGGCACGCCCGGCGTGTTCAGCAAACAGATGCTCGGCTCTGACATCATGAAATACAATCCCTACCTCAAGGTCGTGCAGAATCCCATGAGATCGGATCCGGACCCGGTGGTCTTCATACCGGCGCTCTACCCGGACGTCTCCATCATCCACTGCCAGGTGGCGGACAAGTACGGCAATGCCTACATCTACGGCCCCACCGTCAACGACGTGGCCACAGCCGCTGCTGCCCGCAAGCTCATCATCACTGCCGAGGAGATCGTGCCCGAGGCCGATATGCGTAACAGGAAGGGAACCATCATCCCGTTTTTCTATGCGGATGCCGTGGTAGAGCTGCCCTTCGGTGCCGTGCCGGGGAACATGCCCGGCTACTACTACTGGTCACGCCAGTGGTGGGAGAAGCTTATCAGGTTCGGCTGCGCCAGCGACGAGAACCTCAAGGTATTCTTCGACGAATGGGTCCACGGCGTCAAGGACCAGTTCGATTTTGTGGAAAAGCTGGGCGGGGCCAAGTGGATCGCCGAGTCAAGGATACAGACGAAGGCGGCAGAGGGCGACCATGAGGACATCGACTTTTCGTATGAAGAATACACCCGGACACACGACTCCGGGCTTTACTACTAAAGACTGGAGGCTTATATGAAAGACTTGAGCGCACCTGCCAACCCATTGGAGATGCTCGCATACATCCTGGCACAGCAGATCCACGACCATCAGATCGTCTACATCGGCACCGGGATCCCCATGATCGCAGGGATCCTCGCCCACAAGACCCATGCACCGAACATCACCATGGTCTACGAATCAGGCGGCCAGGACCCGCTGCCCAAAGACCTGCCCTGGTCCGTGGGCTGCCCGTTCACCTGGCGCAAGGCACCGGCCGTCATGGAGATGTCCTATTCCTTTGCCCAGTGCTACAATGGTTATGTGGACATCGCCTTTCTCGGTTTTGCCCAGGTGGACATGTACGGCAACGTGAACACCCACCAGATCGGGAAGGACCTCCTCCATCCCAAGGTCCGCATGACCGGTTCCGGAGGCAATAACGACCTCGCCTCGCTCTCCGACAACCTTGTTCTGGTGGGCGTCCAGACACCGGACAAGTTCGTGGAGCGGGTCGATTTCATGACCTCCGTCGGCTACCTGACCGGAGGGAACTCGAGGAAGGAAGCAGGCCTGATCGGTAACGGTCCTACCGTGGTCATCTCCCAGTGCGGCGAGTTCGACTTCGAGCCGGTAACCAAGCGTATGCGGGTGAAATCGCTGGCACCCGGGTGGACCTTTGACTTCACCCAGCAGTTCACGGGCTTCGAACTCCTGAAGCCCGAGGGCGAGATACCCCAGACCCCGATGATCCCTGACGACATGCTGAAACTCCTCAGGACCGAAGTGGATCCCAGGGGGGTGTTCACCACCATGCCAACGGCGTGAGCGGTTTCTGAACAGAACGGGGTGTCCTTTGGTGAAGGGCATCCCTGCAGATACACCTTTTAGCCACACTGGTCCGGCGCCGTGCGAATCCCTTGAGGGATTCGCACGGCGTTCTCGCTACTCGAACGGAACGAATCGGTCCTTCTTGGCCCCGCAGACAGGGCACTCCTCTGGCAGGACGCCGTCGGAAACATACCCGCAGACATCGCACACATAATAGGAGGTCATCCGCTCCTCCAGCACATGGTCCATGGCCTCCTTGTAGAGCTTGGCGTGGATTTCTTCCACATCCCTGGACTGGCTGAAATAGAGCGAAGCGGCACGGTCGCCCTGTTCCTCGGCGAGTTTGATGAACGAGTCGTAGGCAACGCCCGCAACCTTGGTCTCGGATTCGAAGCTTTCGGCAAGATTCTCTTCCGTGCTCCTTATCTCCTTGAGGAGCCGCAGAGCCCTCTTCCCATGAAGCTCTTCCGAGAAGGCGATGACGCGGAACAGCTTGGCCAGCTGAGGATACCCTTCCTGGTTCGCCTTTTCCGCAAAGACCTTGAGCCTCAGGTGGGCCTTGGCTTCACCGGTGAATGCCTGATGGATAACATCCTTGAGCTTATCATCCATACCAAACTCCTCTCATGGAATTCTTGGATCGCTTCAATGATCCTTTATAATGCATCATCGATCCGATATCGACATCATTCCTGATACCGATCCGGGTCAGAGAAAAATCGTATCTCACCGGGTCGTCGGGAGCGACTGTCCTGAACGCCCCGGTAATCTCCCGGGCGGTTCTGAGATCGGCCTGTTTTCTCGAGGTCATGCCGAGGGCAATGCCTATCCTGTGCATGTGGACATCCAGCGGCACAATGAGCTTAGCAGGGGATACAGCGCTCCATCCCCCCGGGTCCACGGCATCCTCCCGAACCATCCACCGCAGAAAAAGGTGGAGCCTCTTGCAGGCGCTCTGTTTGGACGGGCAGGGGAGAAGGCTGTTTCCACCTGTTTTCATGTGGGCTTTCAATTCTTCGACAAAGGCCGCCATGGCTTCCGATATGTCCGTCTCTTCAGGATCATACCCGTGCAGAAAGCATTCATACAGCGAGCCGTAGATTGAAATGACCCTCCCCATGGCAAAGAGAACATCCACAAGCTCACCATCGGTGGTGAAACGATGCTTGAACCCGGGAAACGCCATCATGAGATCTTCCCTCGAAGCCTTCGCGAGGAAGAAGCGGGGTGAGTTGCCCATGCCTTTGATGACACGCTCCACACTCTTCAGGATCTGGGCAACCCTGCCATAGGCCAGGGAGGATGCCAGAAAGCCCACAATCTCGCGATCCCCCGCATGCTCATACCGGCAAAGAAATTCCAGAGGATCCGGGTGGATGAACTCCGGCCGGTGGTATGTCTCGTAGACAGCCTCCAGGAATCTCTTTCTGGAAGGAGCTGTGAACCTCATACCTTCACACTCCGGATGTATGCAAGCACTCTTGCCCCATCATGCACCCCTGCCAGGAGAATCAACCCTGTTTCCCAAGGTAGGTATTCTTTCGGGGATAACAGCCCCGGCTTTCCTGGAAGGGTCACCGGGATCACGGCCCCTTGTTACTCCGGAGAAAACTCGCTCTTTTCAGCACCGCAGACCGGGCATGTCCAGTCGTCAGGCAGTTTCTCGAACGGTGTCCCTGCAGGGATGCTGCCTTCGGGATCACCCTTTTCCGGATCGTACACATAACCGCATACACCACATACGTATTTCTGCATCCTTTCCTCCACGGTCTTTTCTTTCTCTGCAATGCTGAAGGGCTTTCGCCCCATGTCAGGCCGCCCCGTTCAATTTCTCCCCTGTGGCCTTGCCAAGTTCGAAACACTTCTGAAGAGCATCACTGTCGGGCACGTACTTTGCCTTGAGCGGTTCCCCCACAAGATCCACCTTCATCTCGGCAAGGATATCGTATATCTGCCTGGCCGACTCACCGCTCCACCCATAGGACCCGAAAGCTGCCCCGATGAGGTTGACCGGTCGCAGTCCCTTCAGGTAGGTGAGGACATCCGCCATGGCGGGAAGCATGTTGTTGTTCAGGGTCGGGGAACCCGCCACCAGTGCCCCTGCGGTGAGGATTTCGAAAGCGACGTCGCTGCGGTGGAACGATTCCATGGACATGACCTTCACCCGGGCGCCTCCTGCAAGCAGCCCCTCTTCGATGGCCCTGGCCATGCGCTCGGTGCTGTGCCACATGGTGTGAAACATTACCACGGCCTTGTTCGTCGGCTTCTGTTCGGCCCAGATCTTGTACAGGCTGAGGATCCATGGGAGGTCTTTCCTCCAGACCGGCCCATGGTCCGGGGCGACGGTCTGTATGTCCAGTCCCGAAGCCTCAACCTTTTCCAGAAGCTTCAGGATCAGCGGCGAGTAAGGGAGCAGGATGTTGGCATAGTAGGTCGCCGCCTCATACTCGATGATGTCCCGCTCGATCTCGTCGGCGAAGCGCTCGTCACTCGCCAGGTGCATACCGAAGGCATCCTGAGAGAACAGGAGCTTCTCCTCGTGGAGATAGCTGAACATGCTGTCCGGCCAATGGAGCATCCTGGTTTCCATAAAGCTGATGTGCATGTTTCCCAGACTGAGCTGTTCACCGTCTTTCACCGGGGTTATCTCGTCTTCGACATGGAAATGCTCTTTGAGCGCCTTCACCCCCATGGTCGAGGCGAATACCTTTTCCGGCCGCACCTCTTTTATAACCTCAGAAAGACAGCCGGAGTGGTCCATCTCGGAGTGGTCTGAGATAATGTAATCGATTTCCTTAGGGTCGATCAGGGACGAGATCCGGGACATCATCTCCTCCTTGAATGGGGCCTTAACCGTGTCGATGAGGGTCACCTTGTCCGCCAGGACAAGGTATGCGTTGTACGTGCTTCCCCGCTTGGTCGTATACCCGTGAAAATCCCGGATGGTCCAGTCTATAGCCCCTACCCAGTATACCTTCTCGCTTATCCGTACTGGTCTATAAATGCCGGGCACAGTATTCTCCTTTTTTGTGTTGTCTTCAGGGAGGGATCCTTGAGGATCGGCAGCCACCCTGCGTTCCAATCACCAGTTTCCCATAAACCTGCAAACAATGTCAATTGCTTACAAATATCCTCCATGATGCATTCTTCATTGTCTGACAGAGAATGAACCAGGAAAAGAGGGCATCTACCTCTCCCCCTGGTTCCGTCGCTTATTCCTGGGACTGGACCGGAGGGGTAAAAACCCGCCGTGCTAGTTCACGGTCAAGCATCAGTATTCCATACCCGTTATCCCCAATGAGCCTGAGCTGCTGGACAAGAGTGTCCGCATTGGACTCTTCCTCCACCTGTTCGTTCACGAACCATTGGAGCATGGCGTTGGTCGCGTGATCCTTCTCCTTTATGGCGAGGTCCACGAGGGCATGGATGAGCGAGGTCACCTTCTGTTCGTGCTTGTACACCTGTTCAAAGACACCCAGAGGAGAGTTCCAGCCGGCGGGGGGTCTTTCTATGGCGTCAAGCACCACGCGCCCTCCCCGGTCTGTCACATACTTGTAGAACTTGTCGGCATGCGTCATCTCTTCAAGGGCCTGGATGCGCATCCAGTTGGCGAATCCAGGCAGGTTGATAGAGTTGAAGTAGGAATTCATGGACAGGTACAGGTATGCAGAATAGAGTTCCGCATTGATCTGTCTGTTCAAGGCCGCTTCCATCTTCTTACTGATCATGGATTCCCCCTAAGCCCTCCAGAGACCATGAAGGTTGCAGTACTCTCTGGCGGTAATTTGCGCCGCGTCGATACAGAATTCTGCTTCGGGTGCCTCTCCCGGCTTCAGGAACTTCCGATAGGCAACACCGTCGGCAATGACCTCGATCCACTCGATGTAATGCTTCTCCTCCATGGGATGGGCAACGCTTCCCACCTTGACCCTGTACCCCTTGGCGGTCTTCTCGATGACCGGGACATGCTTTTCCTTTGCAGCATCTACCGTGTTCTCCTTGTAGAGCTTCATGGGCTGGCCGCAGCACACGAGCTCTCCCTTGCCTTCATGGAGCATCTCAACGATATTTCCACACACCTCACATTTGTATACTTCAAATCTCTTGGTCATGCTCATCCCCCTTTATTAGTAATCATTACTAATACTAGTAACTATTCTTTCTCGTCGTGTCAAGTGTAACAAGAAGAAATGTCGGACATCCTTACCAACCACTCATAATAAGTCGATCCCTTGGAGAATCAACTCGAGTTTCCTTTTCAACACCGGCAAAGCAGAACCATCGGAAACCGTCCCTGTCCGAAGACACAAAGGGGCTCGGGAACATGGTTTGAAAGGTTCAATTCCCGGTATTTTCCTTATTGACAGGGTAACCGTGGGCTGCTAAGAACAACATCCGTCAAAGTGCCGAAGTGGTGGAATTGGCAGACACGCCATCTTGAGGGGGTGGTGGGTAACTCCCGTCCGGGTTCAAATCCCGGCTTCGGCACCAACCGTACTCATTATTGTTTCGAGAAGAACAGAAAGAGAGTTGAGTAACCATGTCAAGACGGTGTGATATTTGCGGAAAAGGCCGGCAGACCGGGCACAATGTCTCCCATGCCCAGAACAAGACCAACAAAACCTGGCTCCCGAACCTCCAGAAGGTGCGTGTTGATACGGCCGAGGGCGTGAAAAGGATCAAGGTCTGCACCCAGTGCATCAAATCGAATAAAGTCGTCAAGCACGCAGCCTGAGCATCCTGCAGAACACGCCCTTCCCGTCCAGCGACCTCCCCTGCGGGGGAGATATCCGAGTTAAAAGTTGATACGACCTCGCTGTTTCCGGGAGGATTTCCATATTCACCTTTTCCCTGATCCATGCTAAGGGAACCCCCAGTATGGATTGAATGATCTTTCATGCGGAGAAGAGCAATGACGAGAAGATTCCCCGTCTTCACAGCAGCCCTTTTCATGCTTGCCGGATGTGCCACACCCCAGCCCCAGGGACCCATGGTTGATGACACGTCATTCTTTCTGGGCAGTTTCGACAAGGTGTGGGAAGTGACCTTCAAGGTGTTGGAGAAGAACTCCCTCGTGGTGAAGGACTTCGACAGGGAAAAAGGGGAGATCACCACCAAGTTCGCCAACTATTCGGTGGGGCCCAAGGCTCACCATGAACTCGACACGATCGCGGAAAGGCCTCAGGTGCGGCTCGGACTCTACACCCAGGTGGGATATACCTTGACCTTGCGGCTTGTGGCCGTCAATGACATGAACACCCAGGTGAAGGTCACGGCCCATATCGAGGCCTACGATACCAATGCAACCAAGAAGTGGCAACCTTGCATATCCAAGGGAGTGCTCGAGCGGGAAATGCTTGAGAAGATAAGGAATTCTCTCTGACGCCGGCTTTCCTTTCATGGCGCCATTGACCCGAAGCGCCTCAGGCAAGCCGATTACCTTCGTTCGATGCGCTCCACCCCTTTGAGCTTTCTGAGATCGGTGGAAAGCTTTTCGAGCTCGGCGAGATCCCTGACCAGTACACGGAACACGCACATGGAATTACCATCGGGCATGGAGGACGCATTGAGCTTGGTGATGTTTATGTTCCTTGCCCCGATGACTGCAGTCATGGACCCGAGCATACCAGGTTTATCCTCACAGATGACGGTCAGCTCGATTTCATGGTTCTCGCCGACGCTCGTATCCCATTCCACAGGGATAAGCCGCTGGGAGTCTATCTCCGTTGCATACGGGCAGCCGGACCGATGGACCGTTATCCCCTTGCCGCGGGTGATGAACCCGACGATGTCGTCGCCAGGGATCGGCCTGCAGCATCGTGCAAACCGGATCAGCAAATTATCGACCCCCTTCACCACGACACTGGAGCCCACCTGCTTCTTCTTCGGGAGGGCCTCCTTGAACTCCTTTTTCTGTTCCTCGGGCAGGATCTTGTGCGCCACCTGGTTCACCGAGGTTCTCCCGAAGCCGATGGCCGCGTACATGTCGTCGGCGGTCTTGAAGGTAAAATCCTTCGCCAGTGACTCAAGATCCACGTCCTTGGCGACATGCAGACTCCTGAGCTTCTTCTCCAGCATCTCCCGTCCCAGCGCAATGCTCTGCTCGCGCTCCTGGGTCCTCAGCCAGGTCTGGATCTTGTTCCTGGCCCTGGAAGTCCTGGCGATCCTCAGCCAGTCCTTGCTGGGATGCTGTTTCGGGGAACGAAGGATCTCGATGACGTCACCGCTCTTGAGCTCATAGTTGAGTTTCACGATCTGTCCGTTGATCTTGGCTCCCGAGCACTGATGACCGAGCTGGGTATGGACGCTGTAGGCGAAATCCAGCGGGGTTGCCCCCAGGGGAAACTGCAGCACCTCCCCCCTGGGGGTGAAGACGAAGACGTCCTCCGGGTAAAGATCGAGCTTGACGCTCTGGAGGAATTCCCTAGGGTTCTTGAGCTCCTTATGTGATTCCAGGAGCCGTCGGAGCCAGGAAAGCTCCTGACCGTCATGGTCCTTGAATTTTCCCTGGTCCTGGAGCTTCGAGTAGTCCTTGTAGAGCCAGTGGGCCGCTATGCCTTCATTGGCGATGAAATCCATCTCATAGGTCCTGATCTGGATCTCGATGCGCTCCCCCATAGGGCCGAACACGGTGGTGTGCAGGGACTGGTACTTGTTCGGCTTGGGCATGGCGATGAAGTCCTTGATCCTCTGCTGGATGGGCTTCCACATGTTGTGGATGATGCCCAAGGCCGCATAACATTCGCCCACGGTATTCACGATCACCCGCACGCCGAGGACATCGTAGATGTTCTCCAGCGGGATGTTCTGCCTCTTGAGCTTCTGGTACACGCTGTAGATATGCTTGATCCTGCTCTTGAGCTCGGCCTTGATCCCGGCCTCGGTCAGCTTGGACTGGATCTGGGCTATGACATCCTTGAGAAACTCGTCCTTCTCCCGTGCGATGGAGTCGAGCTTCGCCTTGAGGACCCGGTAGTCATCGGGCTCAAGGAATTTAAGACTCAGCTCCTCCAGCTCTATCTGGAGCCAATGGATGCCCAACCGGTTCGCAAGAGGTGCATAGATGTCCAGGGTCTCGCGGGCGATCCTGAGCTGCGCTCCGCGGTTGTGGTATTCCAGGGTGCGCATGTTGTGGAGGCGGTCCACCAGCTTGATGAGGAGCACCCGCAGATCCTTGCTCATGGCGAGGATCATCTTGCGGAAATTCTCGGCCTGCTGCTCCTCCTCCGAACGGAAGTCCATCTTGCTGATCTTGGTGAGCCCGTCCACCACCTGGGCCACCTCGTCGCCGAATTCCGACCGGATATCTTCCCGCTTCGTCAGGCTGTCCTCGATGGCGTCGTGCAGGAGCGCTGCGGCCACGGCCGTCACATCGAGGTGCATCTGGGCTACGATATGGGCCACCTCCAGGGGATGGTTGAGGTAAGGTTCACCGCTCAGGCGCTTCTGCCCCTGATGCACCTGGGCGGAAAAGACGTACGCCTTCTCGATCAGCCGTCTCTCCGTATCCGGGACATAGGCCGATACTTCGTCGAGGATGTCATTTATCCGTACGGTCAATGACTACGCCCTTTGCCTCAAGCAACCGCATGCAGTGATCGATGGCCTTCTCGGTCGAGATCTTCTCCACCTTCCCGTCCGTCCTCTCCTTGAACTCAACGACACCCGCTGCGAGATCCTTTGCCCCCACCGTAATACGGACAGGTACCCCGATGAGGTCGGCATCCTTGAACTTTACCCCGGGCCGGGCATCGCGGTCGTCGATGAGCATATCGATCCCCCGGTCCCTCAGACCGTTGTAGATCTTCAGGGATGCCTCCATGACGGAGGAATCATTTACGTTGATGGGCAGGACCACCGCATGGAAGGGGGCGATGGCCGCTGGGAAGATGATGCCGTTGTCGTCATGGTTCTGCTCCAGGGCTGCAGCCACGGTCCTGCCCACGCCGATGCCGTAGCACCCCATGACCAGGGGTTTCTGCGTGCCGTCTTCATCGAGGAAGAGGGCGTTCATGGCCTTGGAGTACTTCATGCCGAGCTTGAAGATGTGCCCCACCTCGATGCCGCGGATCGTCTCCAGACTGCCGCTGCGGCACCGGGGGCAGCTCTCCCCGCCGGTGGCCGCCCGTATGTCCGCAACGAGGTCGACTTGAATGTCCCGGGAGAACCAGACCTCCCTGACGTGGTAATCCTCCCGGTTTCCCCCGGTCACGTACGCCCCTCCCCCCACCAGGGCACCGTCGGCAACCTTCTTCACCTTCAGCCTCACAGGACCTGCAAATCCCCGCGGAGCACCGGTGCACTGCTGGATGACATCCTCCTCGGCGAGCTCCACGTTTTCGCATCCCAGGGCCCTCCTCAGCTTGGCCTCACTGATCTCATGGTCGCCCCTGACCAGGGCGGCCACGGGGCCCGTCTCGGTCATGTAGATGAGGGTCTTGATCAGCCGGGATGGCTCTATCTTCAGGAAGCCGCACACCTCCTCGACGGTCCTGATGTCAGGCGTGTGTACCTCCTCTGGCTTCCCCTCGGGGGCATGGGGAAAGGACATGTCGGCCGGCAGTGCGATCTCGGCCCGCTCCTGGTTTGCGGCATAGTCGCATGACGAGCAGCTCAGGATGAGATCCTCGCCCGTATCCGCCAGAACCATGAATTCATGGGAGAAATTGCCGCCTATGGGACCCGAATCCGCCTCCACCGCCTTGAACCTCAGGCCGCACCGCCTGAAGATATTTTCATAGGCCTTGAACATCGCCTCATAGCTCTTCTCCGCACCCCGGTCATCCTTGTCGAAGGAATATGCATCCTTCATGATGAATTCCCGGGCCCTCATGACACCGAACCGCGGCCTGATCTCGTCCCTGAACTTGGTCTGGATCTGATAGAGGTTCAGGGGCAGTTCCTTGTACGATCGTACAAAATCCCGCACGATGTCGGTGATGACCTCCTCGTGCGTCGGACCCAGAGCAAACTCGGCGCCCTTACGGTCATAGAGTCTGAGCAGCTCCTTACCGTACATCGACCACCTGCCGCTCTCCTTCCATATCTCCGCCGGCTGGACGCCCGGCATGAGGCACTCCTGGGCCCCGGCCGCATTCATCTCCTCGCGGATGATGCGCTCCACTTTCTGGATCGCCTTGAGCCCGTAGGGCAGGTACGAATAGATGCCCGAGGCCAGCTTCTTGAGCATGCAGGCCCGGATCATGAGCCTGTGGCTCACCACCTCCGCATCACGGGGGTCCTCCTTGAGGGTATGGAGGAATAATGATGACATCTTCATGATGGTGTCTCCTTGTGTATTTCGTTCACGATGGTCGTGATGATCTCGTCCTTTGCAATACGCCTGACCTTCTTGCCATGGGCGAAGAGCACCGCCCCCTTGGCATCGCAGGCCACGCCGAGGTCTGCAATCTTCGCCTCACCGGGCCCGTTCACCACGCAGCCCATGACCGCAACGACCATATGCCTGCGGACGTCCTTCAGGGCGTCCTCGAGCTCCGTGGAGATGGAGGCCACGTCTGCGCATGCCCGGGCACAGGTGGGACACGCGATGACCCGGACCCCCTCGGCCCTCAGGCCGAGGCACTCCAGCAGAATCCTGCCGGCGAACACCTCCTGGACAGGGTCGGCCGACAGCGAGACCCTGATGGTATCCCCGATGCCCTCCTCCAGGAGCGCACCGATGCCGACGGAGGAACGGATCAACCCGGAGATGAGCGGCCCCGCCTCGGTCACGCCCAGGTGCAGGGGCCATGCCGAAACCTTCGAGAAACGGCGGTAGGCATCGATGGTCTCCAGGACGTCGGAGGACTTGAGTGATACCTTCAGGGCATCGACCCCCATATCCTCAAGCATTTCAACATACTGCCTGCCACTCTCCACGATGGCCCCCACGTGGTCGTCACCATACCGGGAAAGGAGCGACCGCTTCACAGAGCCCAGGTTGACCCCCACCCGCATGGGGACACCACGGTCCATGGCGGCCCGTGCGACGTCCATGAGTTTCTCCTTTCCGCCGATGTTGCCGGGATTGATGCGGATGGCGTCGGCTCCCTGTTCAATCGCTCCTATGGCCAGCCGGTGGTCGAAGTGGATGTCGGCGATGACCGGGATGAGGCACCGTTCCTTTATCCGTCCGAAGGCCTTCACCGATTCATCGTCCGGAACACTCACACGGACGATGTCGCAACCCGCCTTCACGAGGGCGTGTATCTGATCCAGCGTGGCCTCGACATCGGTGGTGACGGTGTTGGTCATGGACTGGATGCTGATCCGCGAGCCCCCGCCGACGGGGCATGTTCCGACAAAAATCCTGCGCGTCTGCTCACGATGAGGGGTCATTGAAAATGAGTACCATAGAAGGTGTTTGGACTCAAGATTGGAAGGTATTCGAACGATAAGATGAGGGATGGTAAAGTTGTCTGCAGAGCAGATTGAATCCCTCCTGAATAACATCGGCGAGCTGCCCACATTGCCGTCCATTGCGACTGCAATCATGGAGAAGACCCTGGAGGCCAACGTAAACGCCAAACAGATCGCCGAGTTGGTGGAAAAGGATCAGGCGCTGGCGCTGAAGGTGCTCAAGGTTGCCAATTCGCCCTTCTACCGGAGGATCAAGGAGATCTCCACCATACGGGGCGCCGTGGTGCTGCTCGGGTTCAACGTCCTCAAGAGCATCGTGCTCAGCATCAGCGTCATCAACCTGTTCAACCAGAAAGACCGTCGTGCGCTGGATTTCTATACCTTCTGGCAGCACAGCATCGCCTGCGCGGTATGCGCCAAATCCATAGCGGCCAAGATCCTTCCGGCTTCCGCCGAAGACGCCTTCGTGGCGGGGCTTCTCCATGACCTCGGCAAGGTCATCGCCGACCAGCTCATCTGCAGGCACGGTGAGTACAACGAGGTGCTGGAAGCCATGAACGGTGCCGGCAGGGACATCATCGACATCGAGCAGGAGCTCGTGGGCATCGACCATGCCTCCATCGGCAAGTACCTCATGGAGCGCTGGAACCTGCCGGCCCACCTCGGCAAGGCCGTGGGATTTCACCACAGCCTCGTGGACATCACCGATGATATCCAGACCAAGAGGCTGTGCTCTATCATCCATGTGGCGGACATGGTGGCCAACCATCTGGGCATCGGCGTGAACCCCATACAGACCGGCTTCATCGATCCCACCCTGCTCCATCAGCTGGGAATTTCCAGTCAAGACATCCAGGACATCTCCATCTCGCTCACGGACAACATCTCGAACATCAGCGACGAGCTGGGCATCCCCCGGGCGGAACCGAAGACCTACTTCGAGGTCCTGCAGTCGGCCAATGCACAGCTGGGAAAGCTGAGTCTGGATCTGGAGCAGAAGAAGATGGCCCTGGAGCGCCGGACCCTCGAGCTCTCGAGCCTCAACCAGATGAGCAGCAGTCTCCAGTCCTCCATGAAGCTCTCCGAGATCACGAACACCATAGTATCACACGCCCTGACCATCCTCGACGCCAGAAAAGCCAGGTGCCTGATTCGCCTGAACAACATGCGCATCATGGTCATCGAGGCCTTCATGCTCGGCGAGTCGCCCCAGACTAAGTCCGGCATGACGAACGCCACCAAGGAGCTTCTGGACCGGACGAACGGGGTCTTCCCCAGGGCCACGGGCATCGTCTTTGCCGCCCTGAAGGTGGACGGCAAGACCATCGGGGCCCTCGAGGTACTGCTGAAGGAGAACATCGGCCCGGATGAAATCAGCCAGAAAGGCCTGCTGTTGCGCACCATCTCCGAGGTCAGCTCCCAGGCCATCCAGAGGGCCATGCTCATCACCAAGCACATGAAATCCCAGAGGCTCGCGGCGGTGACCAAGACCGCCATCGCGGCGAATCACGAGATCAATTCCCCGCTCACCACCATCCTGCTGAAGCTCGACATGCTCGTGGGGGAAATGCAGGTCAACCCCAATGTCAAGAAGGCGCTCAACGAGATAAAGGGAGAGGCGCTCTCCATACGAAACGTGGTCAAGAAGATGCTGGAGATATCGGATGTGGTGGAGACCGCCTACACTCAGCACGAAAAGATGCTCGACCTCAAGCAGGCCTCAAAGCAGCCTGCCGGAGCAGGAGCCCGACAGAGCCCTCACAACGAGGAAGCGGG
>DAITOA010000003.1:0-160143 GCA_036834365.1 Thermodesulfobacteriota bacterium
CGGCCTTATTGATTCTCCTGACCATTATACCCTCCTCTGTTTTAGTTGGTTGTTTGTCCAAGCCAGTGAAATCTGAATCAACATTCAATCTACACTTGAAAAGAGATTTAGTCAACAGAACTGATGCGATTCATCACCACTCTTTGAAAAAATTGATTTCTTTTTAAACCTGCTGGGATGCCGCATCAATCAAAGGTTTCGTGAGCACCCGAGTCAGGAGCCATTGGTCGGGCAAACACTCATGAGAGGTGCGCGGGGACGTCTGAATGGACGATCCTCATGTCATGATGGAAGAGAGCCGGGCAAACCTTAGGGTTTGCCCGGCTCTCTCATGTTTCTATGAACGTGACGCTACTTCTCTACTCCATTGCCAGGAAGCCCTTCGGGTGGAACTTCTTCCCGGTGGCCTTCTCAGAGATTCCCTTGTAATCCAGGTACGGGGTGATGCCGCCCATGAAGAAGGGCCAGCCCGCGCCCATGATCACGCCGGTGTCGACGTCCTTGGGGCTTGCTACGACGCCTTCGTCGAGGATGTGACGGATCTCAACGGCGACACGGGACAGGACGATGTCCCTGATCTCGTCATCGGTGAACTTCTTGTTGCCCTGCGGCCAGCCTGCCTTGATCTCGGGGTCGATGTCCACGCCCTTCTCGGTGAAGACGAGCAGGCTCTTCTTGCCCTTTGCCACGAGGTTCTTGAGTCCTGCGCTGACCGGGAACCTGTCGGGCCACGACTTGTTCAGGGTCTCCTGCACATGGAGCGCAATGGCAGGACCCACCAGCCCGGCCAGGGTGAACGGAGACATGGGGTAGCCCAGGTCGTGCACCGCATTGTCCACCTGCATGAAGTCGGCGCCTTCGTCGATGCACTTGAAGATGCCGTCATTCCATGCCAGCAGGATCCTGTTGACCAGGAAGCCGGCGGCATTCTTCACGAGAACCGGGGTCTTCTTGATCTTCTTGGCGATGTCGAATGCCGTTGCCAGGGTGACATCGCTTGTCTTTTCAGTCCTGATGATCTCGACCAGCGGCAGCATGGCGATGGGGTTGAAGAAGTGGAAGCCGACCACGCGGCCCGGATCCTTGAGGTTCTTGCCCATCTCGAGCACGTCCAGGGACGAGGTGTTGGTAAGGAACAGGCACTCGGGTTTGCACACCGCTTCGAGCTCGCCGAAGATCTTCTGCTTGATGCCCATCTCTTCGAACACACCTTCGATGATGAAGTCGCAGTCCTGGAAGCCGTCATAGGTCACGGTGCCGGTGATGAGTTCTTCACCCATCCACCTGGCGTCCGCTGCGGACAGCTTGCCTTTCTTTGCCGTCTTGGCAAGCTGGTCACGGCAGTAGGCCAGGCCCTTGTCCACGAACTCCTGCTTGATATCCTTCATGAGGACCGGGCACTGGTAGCGCTGTGCGAACAGCAGGGCCATCTGGGATGCCATGAGGCCTGCGCCGATGACGCCGATCTTGGCGATCTTGTTCCCTTTGACTTCCTTGGGCGGACGTCCGGGGAGCTTCTTGGCACGGCGCTGGGTGAGGTCGAAGGAATAGAGGCCGCACTTGAACTGGTCGGACAAGATCATGTCAGCCAGAACCTCGGTCTCTTTCTGGAAGCCTTCATCCCAGGACCAGCCCGCTGCGCCCCTGATAAGGTCGAGTGCCTTGTAGGGGGCGAGTGCGCCTGAATGGACGCGGCCCATGATCTGGAACTTGGTCTGGTTGTAGAGCTCGTCGCTCATCTTCGGGTCGACCTTCTTGCGGTCCACCTTCACCTCGCCGGCGATGATGCCTTCGAGGATTGCCAGGGACTGGCCGGTGAAGTCGTTCGGTGCAAGGAGGAAGTCGGCCAGGCCCATCTCGAAGGCCTTGATGGAGTTGATCATCTTGTTCTGGTTGAGCGGGTTCATGATGATGAGCTCAATGGCCTTTTCGGGACCGGCCAGCTTGGTCACGAGCTGTGTTCCGCCCCAGCCGGGAACGAGGCCGAGGAAACACTCGGGAAGCGCATAGTGGTCGCAGCCGCCCGGGCTCTTGGAGATGGTGCGATAGTCGTGATAGAGGCCCACCTCGCATCCACCGCCCATGGTCGCGCCGTTGATGGCCGCCAGCGTCGGGATCTTGAGGTCCATGATCCTCTTGAAGGACTTGTGGCCCATGACGCCGATGTCAAGAACGTCTTTCTTCGTTGCATTCGGGTCGACGCTCATGATGTCGGCGCCTACGTTGAAGATAAAGGGCTTGCCGGTGAGCATCCAGCCCTTTACATCCTTGTCTTTCTCCACGATGTCCAGGACCTTGTTCAGGGACTCGAAGGCCTCGACACCCCAGGTGTTGGGGATGTTGTACATCTGGCCGTTGTCCATCGTGACTATGGCGATTTTGCCTGCCTTTTTCGAATTGAAGTAGTTGAGCTTGCATTCTGTTATGTATTTAGCCATGTCATGAACCTCCTAGAGCTTTTTCCCAACGACATTTTCCCAGATAATAGAACCGCCCATGCCGAGACCGACGCACATGGTGGTGAGCCCGTACTTGGCCTTCGGATTCAGCTCGAAGTCCTGGGCAAGCTGCATGCTCAGGCGCACGCCCGAGCTGGCAAGCGGATGGCCCATGGCGATGGTTCCGCCGTACGGGTTGAGCCTGGGGTCCTCGGGGAACTTCATGCCGAAGTGCTTCATGAAGCCGACTGCCTGGACGGCAAAGGCCTCGTTCAGCTCGATGATATCGAGGTCTTCGAACTTCATGCCGTAGTTCTTCAGGACCTTCTCCGTGCACGGCACTGGCCCCCATCCCATGATGGTCGGGTCCACGCCGATGAAGGCTCCGCCCACGAACTTCATCTTGGGTTTGATACCCAGCTCTTTGCACTTCTGGCCGGACATGAGGAGCGATACGCAGGCGCCGTCATTCAGTCCCGAAGCGTTCGCAGCGGTGACATGTCCTTCCGCCTTGAACGGGAACTTCCTGAAGTTCTTGATGCTCTCCAGGGTGGTGCCGCGCTTGGCCTGCTCGTCATTGTTGGCCACCTTCCACCCGTTGGGGGTGAACACGGTCATATCCACACAATGCTTGTCGTAGTAACCTGCATCCAAGGCCTTGAAATATCTCTCAAGAACATGGAAAGAGTACTCGTCTGCCTCTTCCTTGGTAACCGGCTGCTCGCCGTTCTCAGGGAGCCAGTCGTGGAGCTTCTCTGCCGTGACGCCCATGTTGAAGTACTTGGGCTCCACCATCTTCTCGGTGACGATGCGGGGGTTCGGGTCCGCACCTGCGCCCATGGGGTGGTGAGCCATGTGCTCGACGCCGCCGGCAATGATGATGTCCGCCACGCCCGTCTTGATGAAGGATGACCCGATGGCCTGGCAGGTCATGCCGCCCGCGCACATCCGGTCCACTGAGAAGCCGGCGACCTTATCGGAAAGGCCGGAGGTGAATACCACGGTCCTGCCCATGGTGGTACCCTGGTCGCCCACCTGGGTCGTTGCACCCCAGATGCAGTCGTCAACATCGTTCCAAGGCACCGTGGGGTTCCTTTTCTGCAGTTCCATCATGACCTTGGTGACCATGTCGTCGGCCCGTGTGGTCCAGTAGTGTCCATCGGGCCTCGATTTTCCGAACCAGGTACGGCAGCCGTCGACAAAATAGGCATCTCTTAGATCCATACAACCCTCCTTATTGGTGTGCGTGAGTGATCTCTACCTATGGAAACCAAACCTTTGATCTAGATAGTTGGAGTCACCGACATGATATATTCTCAGGAGGAAGGGTTTGTCAAGGAGGAACTGAATGACGTCTCATTGTTGAAGTGAAAGGAGAATCCTTGCCCAGAACCTTCAGAGACCTCATCCAGGAAACGTCCCGGAATAGTATGATCATTCAGAAGGAAGACTTCTTCTGCCCGGTCGGTTTGAGCGATTCCAGAGGGGAAAGAAGATCGGAAGGCACATCCTCAGAGGCGACAATGCCGTAAAACAAGGCTTGGGATTCTGGTCTATGGGGGGGGGGAGGACCCGGCTGAAGGGCTCAGCTGGACCCTCGAAAGGTTCATTCCGTATACATGCTACTCTTCGGGCCTGGGCTGGGGACCCGGCACGATACCGGCGATGTCGGGGTCTTCCTCACCCGTGACGGTGTCCTTGTTTTCCTTAAGATCCTTGCGCTCGAGCTTCTTCGCCTCTTTCGCTATCCTCTTGCGCCTCTTGGCCTCTTCCCGCTCCTTCTTCTTGAAGGTATTGGTTGATCTGTTTGCCATAATGCCTCCCGGCTTGCAGTCTGGGATGTCCGATCTCCCGGATTCATTTTTAATATTTACTACCGGACTGGATAGTTACTCGTGGTTCAGCAGGGGCGGGCAACGCCCGCCCCTGTTCTTTTTTAGGAAACCGTTACGTTGGATGCCTGCATCCCCTTGGCGCCCTTGACGATCTCAAAGGTGACCTTCTGGCCTTCTTCGAGTGCCCTGAATCCCTGCTGATTGATGGAGGTGTGATGAACGAATACGTCCTGCCCATTGTCAGCAGTGATGAAACCATAGCCTTTTTCCCTGTTGAACCACTTGACTGTTCCCTGTGCCATGTACAAACCTCTCTTGCTCTTCCTCCGTGGCAAACGGAGGATGCGATTGTTGTATTTCTGAAAAGGGAAGATATCGACGATGAACGGTTGACTTTGGTGGTGCGAGAACCGAAGGTGTGCTTCAGGGGTCACAATTCAAGTCTGATATATTCATTTTCCAGATGTAGTCCTCGTAGTGCACAATGCACCTCATGTCAAGCTATAAATAACTTGGGACCTTATGAACGGACACAGCCATGTGATGCCGGGATCGTACGTATTCGGCACCCGAATGATCACGTCCCTCTCTTCTCGGTGCACATCAGATTGAAGGTCTCAAAGACCGTTTCCGGCGGGGTATAGAGCTTATCTTCCGACTTCTTCAGAAGAGTCAGGGCGCCGGAGGAACAGTTCGTCACGCACAGGCCGCATCCGATGCAGCGCTCGACCCTGAACTGGATCCTGTCATCCTTTCGTCTGAGGGCCCCCACGGGACAGCGGCCGGCACAAACCCCGCAATCGGTGCACAGCGACTCATCGAACCGGCAGACGTAGTTGCTCTTCACCTCGCGGGCAGGGGCGGGAAAAAGCTTGAGCGAGATGAGCATACCGCAGCAGCACGAGCAGCAGGCGCACATGGCCTCCACCTTCCGGGAGTTCAGGATATGGATGACCAGCCCTTCCTCCTCGTTGCGCCTCAGTATGGCCAGAGCCTCTTCCATGCTGATGTAGCGGGCCAGACCGTTTTCCACATAGTAGTCGGCAAAGGAGTCGAACTGGATACAGGTCTCCAGGGGGTGCGGGCAGACCTTCCCGTACATGCGCACCGCCTTGCGGCAGAAGCACTCGGCCACGGCGATCCTCGTCTTGCCCCTGATGATGGCCTCGGCATCGTCGTATGCGGCGATGGGTCCGTCGGGAACGATGCGGGTGCTGATGGGGATGGACCTGAGGTGGGGCGTCCTGGACCCATGGAAGGTTGCACCCAGGCCCGTGAGGTAGTACTCGGAGATATCCCTCAGGAGTTCCGGGTTCAGGTTGTTCAGCTGGAACTCGTAGATGCCCACAATGAAGGGTATGGGGAAATAGCGGGGTTCTTCCTCCTTCAGCCTGAAGATAAGCCCCCTATGGGCCATGTCCTCAAGGCGGACCGTCAGGTCGTCAGGATCGGACTGAACGCGGGAAGCCATTTCGGCGGCGGTCTCCGGACGAAGGGCCATGGCAAGGAACAGGGTGGCGTCCACTTCACTGAAGAGCTGCTTCAGTATCCTGATTTCCACGCCGCCTTCGGTGGCAGGATACCCGGTGGCCATCTCATCGAGCCGGATGCGTAGTTGTTCATAGATATCAGCCATGGCGGAACTCCCTCGTTAAGGTGGACATGGTCATTGTAGCTTATCACGGTACTCATTTCCACCTCATTCAGGCAGGGGAATCATCCGATCCCTCTGGCCTTCCATGGCTTGCTATTATCCTGCCCGCTGATATATTTAAGAAAAAGTACTTGTCTGTCATTTGATGAAGGGAGATCTCCTGCATGGGCACATTCCAGGAATATGACCGGTATGACGCGCTCGGCCTGGCCGGGCTTGTCAGGAAAAAAGACGTGACTCCCGCCGAACTCTGCGAAGAGGCCATCGTCAGGATCGAGAGAATCAATCCAAGAATCAACGCGGTGATTTACCGCATGTTCGACTCGGCCCGGAAGAGCACCGGAGAGAAGCTGCCGGATGGGCCGTTTACCGGAGTTCCCTTCCTCCTCAAGGACCTGCTCACTGCATGCGCCGGTTTTCCGCTCACCATGGGGAGCAGGGCATTCCAGCATTACATACCCCCGCGCGACTCCGAGCTCATGACCCGATACAAGGCCGCAGGCGTGGTGGTTTTGGGCAAGACCAACACCCCCGAGTTCGGACTCATGGGCATCACCGAGCCGGAGCTCCACGGACCAACACGCAACCCCTGGAACACCGACCACACTCCGGGCGGGTCCAGTGGGGGCTCCGCCGCAGCGGTGGCCAGCGGCATGGTGCCCATGGCCTCGGGCGGTGACGGGGGAGGGTCCATCCGCATCCCCTCGTCCCACTGCGGCCTGTTCGGACTGAAACCCACCAGGGGGCGTACACCCACCGGTCCCGAGTACGGCCAGATCTGGCAGGGGGCCGCGGTGGAGCACGTAATCACCAGGAGCGTGCGCGACAGCGCGGCCATGCTGGACGCCATCAGCGGGCCTGACATCGGCGCCCCATACATCATCCCAGGCCCTCAGAGACCTTTCCTGGAGGAGGTCGGCCGTGACCCGGGAAAGCTGCGCATCGCTTTCACCACCCGATCCCCGCTGAAGGCCGAGGTTCATCCCGAGTGCCGGAAGGCCGTGGAAGAGGCGGCAAAGCTCCTGGCCGACCTCGGCCACATCGTGGAGGAGGCCGAGCCTGCCATCGACGGCATTGCCCTGGCCAAGAGCTACTTCACCATGTACTACGGCGAGATTGCGGCGGACATCGAGGACATGAAGAGGCTCGTGGGCAGAAAGCTCACCCGGGAGGATGTGGAAGGTCCCACCTGGCTCCTCAACCTGCTCGGCAAGGCAACGAGCGCCGGCGAATTCGTGCTGGGCATTCGGCTGTGGAACGCCTTCGCCCGCCAGATGGGAGCGTTCCACGAGGCATACGACCTCTACCTCACCCCCACCGTGGCCTTCCCTCCGGTGAAGATCGGGGAACTCAAACCGAAACCCGCCGAAGAGAAGGCCATGAAGGTCGTGAACAGGCTGGGCCTGGGAAGAATCGTCAAGCTTTCAGGGCTTGCGGAGAAGATCGCGGTGGAGAGCCTTGCCAAGACCCCCTACACCCAGCTCGCCAATCTCACGGGCCAGCCCGCCATGTCGGTGCCTCTGCACTGGACCGCTGACGGCCTGCCCATCGGGGTGCAGCTCATCGCCCGCTTCGGCGACGAGGCCTCCCTGTTCCGGCTGGCCGGGCAGTTGGAGAAGGCCCGGCCATGGTTCGACAGGAGGCCTGCGATCTAGCCCCTGCCTGTTCCGGGGGAAGCGAACTTTTTTTATTTGGAAAATACCCTCTCCCTTCAGAGGGGAATGAAATGACACGAAAAGGAGGATGTTTCATCTATGGATCACAGGCCCTGGCATGCGCACTACGATTACAATGTCCCCACCACCATCCGCTACCCCCGGATCCCGGCACAGACCATGTTCCAGCTTCCGGCAGGCTCGTTCCCGGACAAGGCGTGCATCAGTTTCTACGGCACCGAGATGACCTTCTGGCAGGTCAGGGAGCAGATGCTCCGCATGACCAATGCCCTGGGGAAGCTCGGGGTGAAAAAGGGTGACCGGGTCGGCATCCACCTGCCCAACTGCCCCCAGTTCGTCATCGCCTACCTGGCCACACTGTCATTGGGCGCCATCGTTACCAACCTCAACCCGCTCTATACGCCCAGCGAGCTCCGGCACATCATGGAGATTACCGGCATGGAGACGCTCATCACCTTCGACATGGTGCTGCCGAACATCCGCTCCCTGGCCAAGGAAGTTGGGCTCAAGCGGATCGTCGTGACCCGGGTGACCGACTTCATCAAGGGCTTCGGCGTGAGCACTGCCAAGGACCTGGAGCTGAACGGGGAAGAGGGCTGGCACCACTTCTCCGAGCTCATCGAGAACACCCCGGAGACGAAGCTTCCCCGCATACCGTTCAGCCCGGACGACCCGGCCATGATCCAGTTCACGGGCGGCACGACAGGCGTTCCCAAGGGGGCGCTCCTCACCCACGCCAACATCGTGGCCGGCACCTTCCAGGCATCCCTGTGGGGCTCCCCCACCATCAGCATCGTCCCGCCGGAGAGGCGCACCGTTCTGAGCGTGCTCCCCTATTTCCACGTGTACGGCAACATCGTGGCCATGAACTGGTCCTTCTTCAGCTGTGCCACCCAGATCCTGGTGCCCCGCTTCGAGATCGAAGAGCTGCTCGGCATAATCGGGGGCTTCGACAAGATCACCTTCTTCCCTGCGGTCCCCACCCTGATCACCGCGGTCATCAATCACCCGAAGGCCTCCGAGCTCAACCTGGCCAAGCGCCTGGGCCTGCTCAATTCCGGGGCCGCCCCCATGGCCGCCGAGCTCATCGAGAAGGTGCAGGACATGGGCATCTTCTTCAGCGAGGGCTTCGGCATGAGCGAATCCACCTCTCTCGGCATATCCAACCCCATCCTGGGCATGAAGAAGGTGGGCTCTATCGGCATCCCCTTCCCTGACAACGACGTGCGCCTGGTGGACGTGGAGGAGGGCAACGTGGACGTGATACCGGGGGAACCGGGCGAGATCATCATGAAGGGCCCGCTCATCATGAAGGAATACTGGAACAACCCCGAAGAAACCAGGGGCCAGCTCGTGGACGGGTGGCTCCACACGGGCGACATCGCCGTGGCGGACGAGGACGGCTACATCTTCATCGTGGACCGCAAGAAGGACATGATCATCGCCGGCGGGTTCAACATCTATCCCCGGGAGATCGATGAGGTTCTCTACCAGCATCCCAAGGTGGCAGAGGCGGTATCCGTGGGCGTGCCGGACGATTACCGCGGTGAGACCGTGAAGGCCTTCATCGTGCTGAAGACCGGAGAGACCGCCACGGAGAAGGAGATCGTCGATTTCTGCAAGACAAAGCTCACCGGCTACAAGGTGCCGAAGCTCGTGGAGTTCCGCGATGCACTCCCCAAGAGTGCCGTGGGCAAGATCCTGCGCAAGATCCTGCGCGAGGAGGAGGCTCAGAAGCGCAAGAAATCCTGAGGTCCAGGGGGAGACAGGGCTCCGTCAGAAGAGCCCGCTGATATTCCCCTCCCCGTCGACATCGATGGAGAGGGCCGCCGGGGTCTTGGGCAGGCCGGGCATGGCGAGGATCTTCCCCGTGAAGATGACAACGAAGCCGGCCCCGGCGGAGACCCGGGCAGAGGATGCCGTAATGGTGAAAGGCTCCTTCGGAAAACCCGGGATCTTGGGGTTGTCCGTGAAGGAGGACTGGGTCTTGGCGATGCAGATCGGGAGCCTGCCGTAGCCCATGTTCTCGATGGCCCGGATATCGGCGGCGGCCTGCGGTGAAAATTCCACCCCGGCCGCCCCGTAGACCTTTTCGGCCACGGTCCTCACCTTGTCCTCGATGGGCAGGGAAAGGTCATAGAGCATGCGGAAGTCATTGGGTCCGTCGCACAAGGCCGCCACCTTTTCGGCCAGATCGAGGCCTCCGCCTCCCCCTGCCTCGCGGTAGTCGGTGATGATTGCCGGCACGCCCAGACCTTCGCAGCGGGCCCTGAGATCCTGGAGGTCATCGTCGCTGTCAGCGGCGAAGCGGTTGATGGAGATGACTGCCGGAACTCCGAACCGCGCCAGGGTATCCGTGTGCTTGCGGATGTTTTCGATGCCGTGCAGGACATAGGCCCGCAGCGTTACCACCAGCACCACTGCGGAAGGCCTGAGGCCGCCTGTGCGGCACTTTATGTGGAAGAACTTCTCGGCCCCGAGATCTGCCCCGAACCCCGCCTCGGTGATGGTATAGTCCGCGAGCTTCAGCGCCATCCTCGTCGCCACCAGCGAGTTGCATCCATGGGCGATGTTGGCGAAAGGTCCGCCGTGGACGAGCACCGGCACACCCTCGACGGACTGCACCAGGTTGGGGTTGATGGCGTGCTTGAGCAGGGCGGCCATGGCCCCCGCACCACCGATGTCCCGTGCAAAGACCGGCTTGCGCAGATAGTCATACCCCACGATGACGTCGCCGATCCTTGCCTTGAGCTCCTTGAGGTCCCGGGAGAGGCACAGGATGGCCATGATCTCGGACGCCGCGGTGATCTCGAACCCGTCCTCGCGCATGACGCCGTTCAAGCCTTTGTCCTCCAGTCCCAGGATGATGCTCCGCAAGGACCGGTCGTTCATGTCGATGACCCGTTTCCACACGATGTGCCGGGGGTTGATCTCGGGTGATCGGCGGTGGTGGAGGTGATTGTCGGCCACAGCCGCCAGCAGGTTATGGGCCGTGGTGATGGCATGGAGGTCGCCGGTGAAGTGGAGGTTGATGTCCTCCATGGGCAGGACCTGGGAGAATCCGCCGCCTGCAGCCCCGCCCTTGAGCCCCATGCAGGGCCCCAGGGAAGGCTCCCGGATGGCCATCATGGCCCGTTTCCCGATGCGGTTCAGGGCCTGGCCGAGACCGATGGTGGTGGTGGTCTTTCCCTCGCCCATGGAAGTGGGCGACATGGCGGTCACCAGGATGAGGCGCCCGTCTTCGCTGTCGGCGAAACGGTCGATTACGGTCAGCGGGATCTTGGCCACATGCCTGCCATAGGGCATGATGTCCTCGTCGCTCAGGCCGATGGATGCGGCTACCTCGCCGATGGGTCTGATCTCGCAGCTCTGGGCTATCTCAATATCCGATTTCATGCAGCGTCCTGTCGGCCACTTCGTTTTTTACGCCCTGGGTATGCCGAAACCCCTGAGCAGTCCGGTGAGCGAATCCCTGCTCAGGGCGTGCTGGTTCATGAGGTCGAGCATGACCTTCATGTTGAAGACCAGCCTGATGCCCGGCGTTGTGGCATATTCGATGTCCCTGTCGGAGATGATGCTGATGTCATCCTCATCGACCCGTTCCTGTTTCACGATGCCGGCTATGATGCCGGGCCGGTCCAGGGGCTTCATCAGCCCAACGGGCAGATCGCCGATGACGGCCTGGGAGTCGTCATCCATGGGAAGCTCGAATCCGAAGGCATAGGCCAGCCCGAGTTTGGCCTTCAGAGCACCGGCAAAGACATCGAATCCGGTGGATATGAGGCCGATCTTGTAGCCCATGATCTTGAGCGTCTGGATGAGTTCCTGGGTTCCCTGGCTGATCTCGATGGATGTCATGACCGCATCGATGACCGACTGCGGCAGGCCCTCCAGCATGGACGCGGTCGCATGCATGAAGGCAAGCTCTGTTTCCTCGGGACCTCCGGCAGAGACGGTCCTGGTCTGTATGCTCGCCTGCTTCATGATCTCGCCCATGGTGGCGCTGTCCATAAAACTGCCCGTGATGTCGAACAGGACGACCTTCTTCTTCTTGTTGAACACGTCTTCGGTCTGGAACATGGTGGAGATGCGGATGGCGTGCATGGCCTCGCGGATCGCCGTCTTGAGATTATCGGTGGGCAATGCGCTGTGGCTGATATCGCACATCAGGTCCATGAGGAAGATGTCCTCCCGGGCAACCACCTCGGACACCTCGATATTGATGTTGTAGGCGCCGAGCTTTTCCGTGATGGCCGCTATGATGCCTGCCTTGTCCTTGCCCACCAGGGTGACCAGCATGTTCTTCTTCTCAACGCTTCGGGGTGTGGGCGTGTATTTCTCTATGGCAAGCTTCACCCCGGTGTCGCCGGAGATCCTGTCGACGATCCCCCTGAACTCCCTGACAGGGACCGAGGCCTGGCCGAGGTCCACCACCAGGTAGATGGTGAAGAGCCCGTGCAGCACGTCCTGCCGCATGTCCACGATGTTTCCCCTGACCGCGGCAATGGGTGAGGTGATGCCGCCGACAAGGCCCACTGAATCCGCCCCGATTCCATAGATAATGTAGAGCATCCTGTTCATCCTGCTCTCCTCAGGTAAGGTGCCTGGATTCTAGTGAAATTCGAGAAGGTTGGGTAGTGAAAAATGGACCTGACGGCCCACGGAACGGGATCAGCCTTTGAACACCCCGAGCTTCACCGGCAGCCACCAGGTGATCCCGTAGACCAGGGTCTTGACCACGGTCCTGCCCGGCGCAAACCCGGCCGCCGCTCCGATGCCCTTCGCAACCAGAAGCTCCAGGGGGTGGCCGAAGAGCCAGGTCAGCGCAACGGACTTCCACATCTTTCTGAGGGTCTCGTTCCTGAATGGCCTGACCAGTCCGGTCACGGTGAAGATCCACCCGCAGACCGCCCCCGCCATCATGAGGTACCAGAAGCCTCTGGACTTGATCATGAAGCCTCCTTTCTCATTGCATATGATATTCCGGATATCTATCAGAGAATCTTGCCGGGGGCGATACCAAATGTGAGACGTCCCGGCCTTACTGAAGGCGTTTTTCAGACACGTGCATGCATGATACGGGTGAAGCCGCGGACCCGCAGATCATCCGTTCTGCCCTGGAAGTACCGGGCATTCAGTTCATCGGGCCCGAGGTCTTCGATCTGCGTGAAGCCCATGGACCTCAGTTCGTCTGCGAGGTCTGCAGGGTCGAAGAACGTTCTGAAGGGCTCCCCTGCCGTGGCCACGCGATGGGCCAGCCTGTCAAAGGCCTCCCGTGCCTTCTGGCTCAGCAGCGACGGCGAGACGGTGTAGTCGAACACGATGGCGCTGCCCGCGGGCATGGCGGCAACAAATTGAAGCGTGGCCATGACGGCGCTGTCGGTGATGTACTGGGTCACCCCAAGCCACGAGAAGAAGGTGCTCCTGCTGGCATCAAACCCGTCCGCCCGCCTCAGTCCATCTTCAAGGGTCTCGGTCTCGAAGTCCACCGGCACGAAAGAAAGTGTCCGGGGAGCCTGAATTCCTGCCCCCTTGAGGCGCAAGTACTTCCAGTGCTGGGTGGCCGGATGGTCCACTTCGAAGACCCGGAGGGCATTTTCCGGGTAGGGCTGCCGGTAGGCGAAGGTATCGAGACCGGCACCGAGAATGACGTATTGACGAACGCCCCGCCCTACGGCCCTGTGGAGCTCGTCCTCGGCGTACCGGCTCCGCGCGGCCAGGAGGGCACGAATGCCGAGCGACATCGAGGTCCGCTCCGACCACTGAGGGTCCGTGCGGAGAGCCCTCACGTTCTCCTCGCCCACTACGCTAAGTGCAAGCGGGTCGCAGAATACCCTGGGATCATCCAGAATCTGATGTGCAGCACGCCGCATGGCAACCCGCATCGCCGTCCGGCTCGGGTCATTTTTTCTCATCTTGTGTCACCTCCTTGCCCACGTACCTATCGTTCACCCTGATCCCGCCGTGCCGCTGTTCTTCATCGCCATCAGCCGGGGATCTTTGATGAGGATGACCAGAGGCATGGAAAGCATGAAGAGAACTGCAAGGGTAAAGAAAACATGGTTGAATGAAAGCATGCTTGCCTGTTGCATGACTATGCCTTCAAGAATCCTCAAGGCGCCCTGATCAGCAGTAGCAGGATCACCCCCCTGGAAGACCAGGAAGGACGAGATCATCTGCTGTGATTCAACAGTGGATTCATTGAGCGCGGAGACATGCCACATGAGCGCCGCTCTGTTCCAGCTTTCGCCGTGGGTGAGCAGGGTGCCGCACAGGGCGATGCCAAAGCTTCCGAATACCTGCCTGACGACATTGTACAGGCCGGTCGCTGCAGTCATGAGCTTCATTTCGATGCCTGAAAGGGCTGCCGCGCTCACTGCAACGAAGATGAACCCGAATCCGAGACCCTGCAGGCACTGAGGGAGGAACAGGTCCCAATACCCGACATCGAGGGAAAACCGGGAGAACATAAAGAACGACATGGCATTGACCGTGAGCCCGATCATGATCATGAGCCTCGGGCCGATCCAGACATATATCTTCCCTGCAATCAGCATGGAAAATGCCATGAGCATGGCCCTCGGCAGCATAGCAAGACCAGACTCATAGGCCGGGTACCCGAGCAGATGCTGAAGGAAGAGGGGCATGATGAAGAGGCTGCCGTAGAGGCACAGGCCGAGGATGCCGCCGAGCACGGTTGTCAGGGTAAAATTGATGTTTTTGAGTATCCTCAGATTGACTGCTGGTCTATCGGTTTTCAGCTCCTGCCTCACGAAGGCCGCAAGACCGATACATGCAACGACAGCGAGCCAGACGATGAAGTCGGATGTGAACCAATCTCTGCGCTGACCTTTTTCCAGCATGATCTGAAGCGCACCGAGACCGACGATCATGAAGAGAAGGCCCGTAATGTCCATCCTTCCCTTCTCTCGTACGAGATGGGGCGGGTCCTCGATATATCTCATGACGAGGAGTGTGTTCAGGATGCCGATGGGCACATTGATATAGAAGATCCAGGGCCAGGAGTACTGGTCGGTGAGCCAGCCCCCCAGGGTGGGCCCCACTGCCGGTCCAAGGATGACGCCGAATCCATAGATGCCCATGGCTTTGCCCCGGTCCTGGGGCGGCAGGGTCTCCCTCAGGATGGCCTGTGCCACCGGAACGAGGGTCCCTCCACCCATGCCCTGGAGGATGCGGAAGATGACCATGGACGGCAGGTCGCGGGCAATGCCGCATAGCATGGAGGAGACCGTGAACAGAACGATGGAGAAGAGGTAGAAATTCTTCCTGCCGAAGCGAGAACTCAGGAAGGCTATGAGCGGCATGACGATGACGCAGGAGAGGATGTAGCCTGTGGAAACCCAGGCGATCTCCTCGACGGAGGCGCCGAAAGCGCCCTGCATGTGGGGAAGGGCGACATTCACGATGCTCGTGTCCAGCGCGGACATGATCGATCCCGTCATCACCGTCAGGATGATCATCCAGGTATCCAATGTGCTTCTCTGGCTCACCTTGCCTCTTTCATGGATCAGAGCGTTCAGAAAAGGGATGCCGCGTGCCGGGACACTTTCCCCATCCCCTTTACGCCGATGTCCACGACAGGATGTACGGAAAGACCCGGCCACAGGGGATGATCCGGATCGAACGGGGAATCCACAACGATCTTGACCGGAATACGCTGTACGACCTTGACGAAATTCCCCGATGCATTCTCAGGGGGAAGCAGAGTGAACACCGCCCCGGTTCCAGGCTGCAGGCTGTCGACATGACCCGAAAAGGCCACACCCGGGTACGCGTCCACCTTCACCTTAACCGGCTGCCCAACCGCCATTTTCCTTATCTGCGTCTCCTTGAAGTTGGCCACGACCCAGGTGTCCTGCTCAACAATTGCAAGGAGGGGCTGGCCGGGCTGGACATATTTCCCCGGATCCACATTCTTCACGGCAACCCTGCCAGCAACCGGCGCCGTGACCACTGTCCTGGCCAGATCCAGTTCCGCTTTTCTCAAGCCAGTCCGGGCCTCCCTGATCTTGTATTCCTGTGTCTTGAGCTTGGCTTGAAGCCCGACGATTCCCGACTCGGATTCCTGAACCGAGGCCGATGCAGCTTGCCGCCTTGCACATGCCACCTTCCACTGGGATTCCACGCGGTCGAACTCGCTCTGGGAAACCACACCCTTGGATTGGAGAGCTTTGTACCTCATCAATTCCTTCAAGGCCATGTCCTCTTCGGCAAGAGAAGCTGCCAAGCCCGCCCGAGACTGCTCAAGAACCTTGTACCTCTGTTCGATGGTTGCCCTCAACTCCCGATCTTCGGCCTTTGTCCGCAAGACCTCATCCTCATTCTCTTGGAGGATGTTCCTGTAGTCATCCTGGCAGATCTCTATCATAGCCTGGCCGGCAGCAACGAACTCATTGTCCTCAATGGAGACCTTTATGACCCGGCCTTTCACCTCGGATGAAACCCGAACGACCGTTCCGGTCACAAACGCGTTGTCAGTGCCCTCATGGGTCCGTGAGTCGATGAACTTCACCCCCGCATAGATGCCCCCTGCCAGGAGAATGACAGCTGCCAGTCCTCTGAAAAGCCACTTCCTCATGAACATTCCTCAACTCCCTTTAAATGATCCTTGCCAAAATCCCTTCAAGATTGTCCGATATATGCGCAAGTATCCTCCGGAGCGCAGCGATGTCTTCCCGAGATAATCCTTCGATCCTTTTTTCCCAATAATTCAAGACAATGGGCGCCGCCTTTTTCAGGATGGCTCGGCCCGTTTCCGACAGGTAGAGGCTATATGCCCGGTTATCATTCTCATCCGGACTGCGGTCGATGTACCCCTTCTTTTCAAGAAGAGTCAGTATCCGGGTCATATTGGGCCGGTCCTTGTACACCTTCTGCGCAAGCCGGTTCTGGTTCACCCCTTCCTGTTCCCGGATCCTCGCCAGGACACCCAGCTGCTCAGGCGTCACATCAAGACCGCCTGCATGGAGCACCCTCCGGAGCACGGCGACCCCCTGAATGTGGACCCGATAGATCAGGAAGCTGAGCGATTCATCGAGGGACAGTTTCTTCATATCCAGCACGCTGATATTTCATGGCTATTATTGTTGTCATGACAACAATATACAGGAATAGCTTCCCCCGGTCAACCATCAGTCCTGCCTGCAGGTACTTTTAAAAACAACTCTGGAGCAGTTTCTGACATCGTAAGGGTTAAGCTGAAAGACGAGAGCCCTCCCTTCCAGGCCGGCGTTGGATTCGTCCGGGATGAGCTTTCAGGGGCGGGGGTACCATGGTGCCCCCCTGATTCCAAAATGATTACGTATACTTCTTCCCGGCCAGGAATCCCGGGTTACGGTATGCGGGCTTGGGATAGGAATAGAATCCCTTGCCCGTCTTGTATCCCAGATCTCCCCTGTCCACGTACTGCTTGACGAAGTCCGCGTTCTTCTGGGCCTGCTCGTCTCCCAGCTGCTTGGCCCAGTAGTCGACGATGGTCCATACCGTGGACAGCCCCACCTGATCCATGATGCCGAAGGGCCCCATGGGCATGTACGTGACCCCCATCCACGCCCGGTCGATATCCTCCACGGATGAGACATCCCTGGCTGCCAAGGTGAGCGCCGACTGCATCAGGCTCGTGAGCATGGCATTGAAGACATATCCGTTGTTCTCCTTGTGCAGCATGATGACGATACACCCGATGCTCACGGCAAAATCATGGACGAGCTGCGTCACCTCGGGATCAGTGCCGGGGTGCGGCATGACATCCACCACGGTGCTGGCCCTGAGATCGTGGAAGTGCAGGGCGCAGAGCTTTCCCGGTCGCCCCGTTGCATCTGCGAACATGGAGGGCACGAGCATGGAGGTATTGGTGGTGAAGATGGTCCGTTCCGGGCAGAGCTTGTGGAACTGGGCAAAGACTTTTGCCTTCATCTCCGGATTTTCCGGCACAGACTCGTTCACGAAGTCGGCATCCCTGGCCGCCTCGGCCGGATCGGAGGTGGAGGAGATCCGTGCCAGGGTCTGCTGGAGTTGCTCGGGAGTCAGCCTCCCGGTCGAGGCATACCAGTTCGCCAGCTTGGCGATCCGTTTGAGGGCTTTGTCCAGGATCTCCTGATTCAGGTCATAATAAACGACTTCGTACCCGTTCATGGCGCACTGGAGCCCTATCTGCTGACCCATGGTGCCAGCACCAAGGATGAGCACCCTCTTGATGTCTTCAATCTTCATGGGATTCTCCTTTTTTCTGATGGATTTCTCAGCAGAACCTCTTCTACTGAAACCCCTTATGCCAGGGCTCCTCCGTCCACCACGAAGCTCGCCCCCGTGGTGAATGAGGCCGCATCCGATACGAGGTAGAGCACCGCGCCGGCGATCTCCCGGGGAACTGCATGCCTGTTCATGGGAATCATCTTGACGGCATAGTCATGGATGGCCTCGTTGTCCATGATGGCTTTGGAAAAGTGGGTGTCCACCAGCCCCGGCAGCAGGGCGTTCACCCTGATGTTCCTTGCGGCAAGCTCCTTGGCAAAGGCCTGGGTCATGGATATGAGCCCCGCCTTGGTGATGGAGTAGATCCCCTGGTACGGTGCCGGCTTGACGCCGTTGATGGAGGAGACGTTCACGATGGACCCTCCGCCGGATTCCGTCATGAGCGCAGCGGCATGCTTGATGAGGAAGAAGGGGCCCTTGAGGTTCACGTCAAAGGTCTTGTCCCAGATCCCCTCGTCGGCGCCTATCATCTCTCCGAAATAGGGATTGGTGGCGGCGTTGTTGATGAGGATGTGAAGCTTGCCGTACCGTTCCCTTATCTGTCCCATGAGTCCCTCGATCTGCTTCAGGTCTCCCACATGGCAGGCCATCACCTCCGCCTTGCCGCCACGGGTTGCGATCTTCTCCGCCACACCCCTGAGTGCATCCGTCTTCCGACTCACCAGGATACACTGAGCCTTGTAATCCGCCAGGGTGACGGCTATGGCCTCGCCGATCCCCCTGCTTGCCCCGGTGATGAGTGCCGTCTTTCCTTCCAGATTGAACTCAACTCTTTCCATCGCTCTCTCCTGTCAGACACTTTCAGCAGAACAGTCTCTGCCGGATCACAGTGTGCTTTCGCGGGTTATCTTCTGGGCCATCTGCCCGGCGATATGCACCCCGAAGATGAGGACCCTGAACCGCTCGTCTTTTGTCTGTCCGTGGTAGAAACGGTAGTAGATCTGCTGGAGGATGACCACGATCCGGAATATGCCGAAGCACAGGTAGAAGTCGAAGTTGTCGATGGTGATTCCGGCCTTTTCGGCGTACCGCTGCACCATCTCGAGCCGGGTCAGGGCTCCGGGCAGATTCGTCGGATTCATTCCGGCGAGCTGCACTTCCTCCGGGTCGTCCATCTGTACCCAGTATCCCAGAGAGCTCCCCAGGTCCATGAGCGGGTCACCGATGGTGGCCATTTCCCAGTCCAGCACGCCGATAATCTTCAGAGGATTGTCAGGGTCGAGCACCACATTGTCGAATTTGTAGTCGTTATGGATGAGTGCGGGTTTCTCAAAATCAGGCGGCATCTTGTCATGAAGCCATGTCATGACATCCTCGAAGTCGGGGGCGTCCGGTGTACGTGCGGCCCGGTATCGGTCGGACCATCCTTCCACCTGTCTCCTCACATACCCTTCCGGCTTGCCTAAGCCGTCAAGTCCTATGGCCTTATAGTCCACCGAGTGGAGCTCGACGTGCACATCCAGAAGCCGTTCACACAGCTTCCGCATCTCGTCGGGACTCAACGACATCCCTTTCGGAAATCTCTTCCGGGGGATGATGCCCTTGATGCGCTCCATCACATAGAACGGACAGCCGATGATGTCCTGGTCTTCGGTGTATGCCAGGGGTCTTGGGCAATAGGGGAATACGGGATGGACCGCGCTCATGACCCGGTATTCCCTGCCCATGTCATGGGCGCTCTTAGCCTTCCTCCCGAAGGGCGGCCGCCTCAGGACGAGCTCGCGGGCGCCCACTCTGATGAGGTAGGTGAGGTTCGAGAAACCGCTGGGAAACTGCTCAACAACGAGATCCCCCGTCAGACCGGGGATGGTGTCCTTCAGGAAGTTCTCGATTCTCTTCAGGTCGAGCTCTTCGCCCTGCCGTATGGCTGTCGATCTGTCAATCACGTCCATGGCATCTCCCTGTCTCTTCATGGTTGTGGGGAAAGAAGATACGATTCGGCAAGCTCAACCAGAAAGTCGGCATAGTTCTCCACCGAGACCTTCCTCATGGTATATTTCCATCGTTTCAGGTACCATTCCTGGAGCATTGCCTTGATCACGCCGCCTACAAGCTCGGTATTGAACTCCCGGAAATCTCCCGTCTTCTGCCCTTGCTTGAGAATGTCGATGAAGATCTTTTCCGTGAAAAGCTCCGATTCGATGGCCTTCTTCTGTTCTTCCTTGGCCAGATTCTTGGCCTCCATGTAGGAGAAGTAGAACCATTCACGCAGGATCTCACTGAGAAAGAGGTGTGCCCTGATGGCCGTCTTGAGCTTGGCGCGGGGATTGTCGATGCCCTCTATCTGATCTATCAGCACCTGCATCACAACGGCGCTCTGCCGCTGGATCATGTGCAGCAGCTCTTCCTTGCTCGTGAAGTAGGTATACAGCGCCCCCATGCTCAGGCCTGCCTCCCTGCTCAGATCGCGCAGGCTCATGGCGGCAAAGCCCTTCTGATTGCTCAGCTTCAGAGCGGCGTTGAGGATCTTCACAAGGTTCTTGACCGCGATCCCTTCCTTCTTGATCTTGATGCTCTTGCGGTTACCCTGGAAGAGGTCCCGACTCAAGTTCTCCATGGAGAGGCAGACCAGTTCCTCGAATGCCTCGAATTTTAAATCATCCTCCATGTACTATCGCACCGTCCTGCCTTCATAGTCTCTGAGGATCCTCTTGGCCACAGACATCTTATGCACCTCATCGGCGCCGTCGTAGATCCTGGCGGCCCGCTCGTGGCGGTAGAAGTGGGCGATGATGGTGTCATCCGTCATTCCCAGGCCTCCATGCACCTGCAGGGCCTTGTCGATGACGTCCTGCATCACGTTCGCCACGAAGAATTTTATGAACGATATGTCGTAGCGGGCCGCCTTGGCCCCCAAGGTTTCTATCTTCCATGCCGCATTAAGGGTCATGAGCCGTGCGGCCTGGATGTTGGCCGCACACTCGGCGATCCATGCCTGGATGATCTGTTTGGTGCTCAGGGTCTTCCCGTCGGGTTGGATGATCCGTTTGGATGCCCGGGAGCACATGAGGTCAAAGGACCGGTTGCAGATCCCGATCCAGCGCATGCAGTGGTGGATCCGTCCGGGGCCAAGACGCTCCTGGGCGATGACGAAGCCGTGACCCTCGGGCCCCAGCAGGTTCTTCCGTGGAACCCGGCACGACTGGAACAGGACCTCGCCGTGGGATGCATAGTCATCGCCGGCATGACCCATGACAGGGATGTTCCTGACCAGGTTGAACCCTTTCGTATCCGTGGGGACAATGATCATGCTCGCCTGGAGGTAGGGTGGGGCCTCGGGGTTGGTGTTGGCCATGACAATGGAGAATGCAGCGCCGTCCGCTGCGGTGGAATACCACTTCTGCCCGTTGATCACGTAGTCGTCGCCATCCTTCACCGCGGTGGTATCCATCATCACCGGGTTGGACCCGGGCATCTCCACCTCGGTCATGGAGAAACAACTCCGGATCCTGCCTTCGATCAGCGGCCTGAGGTACTCCTCTTTCTGCTCAGGGGTGCCATGAAGATTTAGTATCTCTATGTTTCCCGCATCAGGGGCCTGGCAGTTGAAGACAAAGTGCCCGATGGGGCTTCTGCCCAGCGACTCCGAGACAAAGGCATGCTCCACGAGGTTGAGTCCCATGCCCCCGTATTCCCTGGGATGGTTCGGAGCCCAAAGCTCCATCTTCCTGACCATTGCCCGCTTTTCCTCGAGCATGGGCAGCATCTCCTTGAAGGTCTTGCGGAGAAACTCCGGCTCCAGAGGTATGAGCTCCTTGTCGACGAACTCGTTCATCATGCCGGTGATGGCCTTTATCTTATCCGGGATCTCAAAATCCATGGGCTTACTCCTTTCTTTTCATCAGGTATGTGTTACCGGTAGGTAATCAGTGACGGATCACGTTCAAGCTCAAGGTGGGCTATGGAGTTGAAGCCTGCCAGGGTAATTCTTTTTTCATTGTACATGTAGCGCGTCATGGATGTATTGACGATCTGCCAGTTCAGGCGCATGGCATATTCGCCGGGCAATCCCAGCACATTGGAGAGCGAAGCGGCAATGGCACCGCCCGAGGTGAAGACGGCAATGGTCCTTCCGCTGCCGTATCTTTCCATGATGGTCTTCATCTCGCGGGCAACACGCGCCTTGAGCCCTTCCCATGTTTCTATCCCGTCTGTGTCGTACCTGCCTGTCACCCAGCGGAGCATGGCGGTCTCGAAGACCCGCTTGAAGGACGCCTTGCTCGCATACATCCTGGGCAGTTCGTCCTTCAGGGAAGGGTCTTCCTCAGCCATAGCAGGGAACATGGCCGTGACGATGGATGTGGTGTCATATTCATTGAATCCGGCCATGCATTCGAGGCCGGGAAGAGGATTGCCCCTGTCTTGGTAGAGGTTGAGCACTTCTTCAGCTGTGGTAGTCTGGCGATCCATGCTCCCCGAGCAAACGGCATCGGGCTGAAATCCCGAGTCGAAAAGGTGTCTCGCCAGGATGCCTGCCTGGCGTATGCCCAGCGGTGAAAGCCTGTCGTAGTTGTGATGGCCGAAGGAGGCCTGACCGTGCCGTATCAGATAGATCATGCTCATGGCCACAGGATACCGGGGGAAGGACTGCATGTCAAGAAATTACTGAGCGAGCGCTCGTTTTTAAGTTGCAATTTATCTCCCGCTCCGATACGTTATTCAAAAACGAGCCCCGGACCGGATATGAAGATCCTTGTCTGCATCAAACAGGTGCCTGATTCCAGTGAAACGCTTGAGCTGAACCCATCTACCGGATGGATCACCTACAACCCCTTCACCGTCTTCAGGATGAACCGCTTTGACGAGTATGCCCTGGAAGAGGCCCTGCAGCTCAGGGAGCAAGATCCAGGGACCTCTGTCCATGCCCTGTCCGTGGGCCCGGAACGCGTGAGTTCGACACTGCGCAGGGCCATGGAGATGGGTTCCGACTGCGGCGTTCATCTCCTGATGCAGCAGGATGAATATATCAGCCCCGTTACGGTGGCTTCCGCCATTGCATCGTATGCACGCACCAGGGGGTATGACCTGATCATCACGGGTGTCATGGCGGAAGACGACATGGCCTGCATGACCGGCCAGCTCGTTGCGGCAATCCTGGATCTCCCCAGCGCGACCTCGGTCATCAGGGTCGACCATCGTACCCATGACGGCAGTCTTGAGGTGGACCGGGAAATCGAGGGAGGTACCAGGATATCCCTTCTCATGGACCTGCCGGCGGTCATCACCGTCCAGTCGGGGATCAACATACCGCGATATCCATCGTTGTCCAACGTCCTGAGGGCACGTTCCCAGCCTCTTGAGCTCGTCCGGATCGAGGACCTCGACATTGTTCCGGTCCGCGAGTCCTGTTCCGGGGTAAAATCCCCTGACTCGTCGATCCAGGGGGTCTACATCGACGGGACTCTCAGGGAAAAAGCTCTCTGGCTCAAGGAGCTGCTGCACGAAAGAGCGTTTCTTCCCTAGGGGATGACATGGATAGAGAAGCCTTCATCGTCGCAGAGCTGCAACAGGGTCGTATAACGCAGGAGACCCTTGAGCTGGTATCATTCGCCCGGGGGTATGCAGGCGGGCGCCTGCCCGCTGTTCTTCTGACCGGCAGGAATATCGGGGAACAGGCAGCGGAACTTTCCGAAAAAACCGGGTGCGCGATTTATCAGATCCAGGGAGATCACCTGGAGGTCTATAGCTTGGAGGCCTATTGCGCCGCCATTGCCGAGGTCGTCTCCGAGAGACCGTCGGCCCTCGTGATCCTTCCGCACTCCTCCATGGGATCGGACCTTGCCCCGCGGCTTGCGGTAAAGATGGAAGCCGCCTGCATCACTGCGGTGGAAACGGTGCAGGGGAAAACCTTTATCCGGTCAGTCTGCTCGGGCAGATATACCGCAGAGATCGTCCCGATCGCTCAGAGCGTGGTGATCACGGTGCTGCCCGGCGCCTGCCCCCCCCATACCCCGGAATCCTGCCCTCCAGGTCCCATCACAAAGGTCCAGGCAACCCCAAGACCTGGCCGGACCAGGATTCTGGGTATCAAGGAACCGCTCCACCGAGACAGCGCCGTGAAGGAGGCCGAGGTGATCGTTTCTGCCGGTCGCGGGGTAGGGAAGAAGGAGAACCTCTCCCTTATCAGAGAACTTGCAGCGTTCTTCCCACATTCTGCCGTAGGCGCCTCTCGCCCGCTATGCGACATGGGCTGGCTCGAATACGGCCGACAGATAGGATCAACGGGCCAGACCGTGACGCCGAAACTCTATATCGCATGCGGTATTTCCGGGGCCATCCAGCATGTGGCCGGAATAAGGGGGGCCCAGCTCGTCGTCGCCATCAATACGGACCCTGAAGCGGCAATCTTCAGGATTTCACACTTCTGTATCGTGGAGGATCTCACGACGTTCATACCTGTCCTGTTGGAGGAATTGAAAAAAGGATAAGAAGGGCTAGAAAATCTCAGCAGAGGCCAGGCAGAGAATTTGCCGTCATGCCGCTCTTCTGGAAAGCGCATCCCTTATGGCGATCCCTATTTTCTGAAGGTGATACGGTTTCCTGATATATGCACCGGCCCCTATCTTCAGGGCTTCTTTGACGCGGTCCGTTTCGGAATACCCGCTGGCGATTACCGCCTTCTGTTCAGGATTGATCTCGAGAATCCTCCTGTAGGTTTCCAGTCCGTCGATCCCGGGATTCATGATCATGTCGAGGACCAGCAGGTCAACACCCCTTCCTCTCACGAATTCTACGGCATCCTCCCCGCTGGAAACAGTTTCAACGCGGTAACCGAGACGTGCAAGAATCCCTGCAGCAATCTCCCGCTGTTCTTTCACATCATCGACCACCAGGATCATCTCTCCCCTTCCGCAGAAATCCTTGAGGGAGGCGGGTGCCTCTTCCCGGGGTTTCTCTTCTCCCGTGACAGGAAACATGAGGGTGAACATCGACCCTTTTCCCGCCTCGCTCTGAATCTCCAGGGAACCCTGGTGATCCTTGACGGTCCCCCAGACCACAGCCATGCCGAGCCCGGTTCCACCCCTTCCCATGGCCTTCTTGGTATAAAACGGTTCGAAGATGTGCTGCTTGTCCTTCTCCGTCATACCCACGCCCGTATCCGCAATTGAGAAGACGGCATACCCCCCTTCCTGCATGGCTCCACTCCCGGCCTGTAACCCTTGCGCCACACGGTTCCATGTTGCGATCCGTACGGTACCGCTTCCGGGGATGGATTCGACGGCATTGGCCACCAGATTCATGATGGATTTACAGAGCTGTGTCGGCGAACCCATGATGTTCTTCAAGTCTGGATCCAACGATATCTCCAGGGAAACCCGCTTATTCACGGACATGATGCGCCCATGGTCAGGGCTTTCCAGGTATTCACGGACGACCTGATTGAGGTTCGTGACCTCCGACATACAGACCCCTCTCCTCGCCATGGTCAGGAGATCCTGGACGATGGACGCCGCCTTCTCACCCGAGCGCTTGATGGTAAGCAATGGTTTTTTCATGGGACTGTCTTCGGGGATCTCCATGAGGAGAAGATCGGGGAAGCTCACCAGGCCGGACAGGATGTTGTTCAGGTCATGGGCCACCCCTCCCGCGAGGACACCGATGGCTTCCATCTTCTGCGCCTTCTGGAGCTGATCCTGAAGCATCTCCTTCTCGCGATCGGCTATCAGCCGCTGGGTGATATCACGTCCCGATCCTCTCACCCCAAGGGGAATCCCCTGATCGTCTTTGATCAGGGAGTTTCTGTATTCGATCACCCGTTGCACCCCCTTCATAGTCACCACGCTCATGAGCCCTTCGCTTCTTCCCTGCTGGGCAATGTCCTCCAGATAGGTGTCGACCAGCGTCCTGTACTTGTCAGGGACAAGATCTCTGAGATTCAACCCAACAGGAAGGGGAGATCTCTCACCGCAGCCCAGGGCCTTTCGGAAGCCGCCATTGACCTCTATGAAGTTCCCTTCAAGGTCGTGGGAGTACAATGCATCGGACACATTTTCAAAGATATCCTGCAGCTTCTTTTCGCTTTCCCGCAGGGCACCTTCAGCGCGGACACGCTCATCGATCTCCTGCCGCATTTTCCTGTTCGCCATTTCCAGTGCAAGGTTCTTGTCCCTGAGGCTTCTCTTTGCCGACCTGATCATGCTGGCCGTTAAGGCTGCGATCAAGGCAACGACGAAGAGGATTGCGGTGAGGATCGTGAGGACGAAGATAATCATTTCCCCGGAATAACTATAGAGAATGAAGGGATTTTGGTGGGGGAAGAAGCCGGCATGCTCCAGAAAAACCATCAGGCTGAATGAAAAGGAGCAGAAAACAGCAAGGATAAGCGGATACCTCATGGGGGCGAGGACACCCACATAAAAGATCATGGCTGCATAGATTGGGGTCAGATAGGTGGCACGGAATCCTCCCATGAAATATATGAAGGCCGTATAACCAAGTATTTCAAGGAGGTGTATAAGAAACGAGCACACCTCGAAGGAGAGTTTCCTCCGTGTGTGCTTTAAGATCAGGAGCATGGGGATGTTCAGAAGGACAAGGAAGAGCAGGGCGATGCTTGCGCCTTCAAAGGATATCCTGCTGATGGCGCTCTTCCAGAAGGCGACAAGGGTGAGCACCCAGATCAGGGCACTTGCGCCTGAGCGGACAATGGCGCCCTGATAATGGGTCCTGTACAGACGTTCGAATTTCAGGGGCTGCAAGTATAGCCCTGCATGATCGTCGGGGTAGACCAATGCACTGTATCCTTGGTCTGAGAGGCGCATCTGGACTTACCCTCCTTCTGCCATGGGAAAATTATATGCGAATGCCCCCAACATCTTCACTTCACAACGTAACGATCCTTGTTCTTATCGTCACTTTTATACACTTCTTGAAACTTCATGGAGAAAAGGATTATCCTCTGAATTCATTATGATGCGCTCAACATCCATGGCTTGAGTGGCCATAGGAGGATACAAGGCAATCATGGATACATCCGCCGCATCTAGGAGAGGAGAAGTATGGCTCTGTACAGATTCAACGGCAAAACGCCCAGCATTGGGGAAGGGTCATGGGTGGCATCCAGCGCCGAGATCATCGGAAATGTACAAATCGGAAAGAACTGCTGGATCGGTCCATGCGCGGTCATTCGTGGCGATTTCGGGGCCATCTCCATCGATGATGAGACCGCCATCGAAGATGGGGCGGTGATTCATACCCCGTCTTCAGTACGCATCGGTAAGTGGGTCACCATCGGTCATCTGGCCATGATCCATGGCAGCATCGTCGGGGATTACTCCGTGATCGGCATGAACTCCACCCTGGGAGATAACGCCAAGGTGGGCGCATGGTCCATCGTGGCAGAGCACTCCCTGGTCAAAAAAAATCAGGTCGTTCCCGATTATAAGCTCTATGCAGGCTCTCCCGCCGTGGAAAAAGGTGCGATCACCGAGGAATACCGCGAGGTGATGCTTGCGGGAAAGCATATGTACAGCGAGCTCGTAAGGCAGTACCACGAAAGCCTCATGAGGATCGGATAGCACAAGCAGATCGTTGGAGCAGATTCGGTTGACATCTCGCCGTGTGCAGATGGAATCTCCTTGTATGAAAGAATGAACAGTAATATCATATATTCATCTTGTGATGAGAGGAGGAGAGCATGAATCATCCGGAAGCAACTGCCATGGCCCTGTCCATTCTACGGTCGGGAGATACGTTCCAGTGGTACGTAATTACCCTGCTGGCCCTTACCCTCTATGTCTATCTGAACGAATTCTCCAAGAAAAACTGGCGGGGTATTGCGGCGGGCTTGTCCCTGTACATGGTCCACTGGTTCGTGGAGATCGTTAATGCCCTGATCCAGCACTTCTCCGGCCATGCCCTCTGGACCGTACCCGCTGGGACAGCGTTTCTTATCCTGGTGGGAGTGGGTATCGAGATCAGCCTCATGTTCTCCATCGCAGGTCTTATCCTGAGCAAGCTCCTCCCTGAAGATCCGGATCTGAAGATTTTAGGCATCAATAACAGACTCCTCTTCGCCATCGTCAATGCGGCATTCTATTCCATATTCGAGATCTTCCTGGTGAAGACGCCCACCTTCGTCTGGGTATGGCCCTGGTGGGGCGCATTCCCGGTCTTCATAACCGTCTACATCCCGTTCTTCCTGGCCGCGTTCTATGCCTATGACTGGCCGCCGATGAAACAGAAGGTCTTCATCGGCGGACTCTTTGCTATAAATGCAGGAGCACTGGTGGTGTTTGCGGGGATTCTCAAATGGATATAACGGCAAGAGGGTGGATGCGGGAAGGACTGCGCATGCCCTCTCCAGACTACTGATCCATACTCGGGGGCCTTCCTTCTCTTCTTGCTCTTATCTACCTGTTCAACTTCTCAAGCTCGCCCATGATCCCTTCGAGCGGAGGCCTCTTATTGATATCATGGACATCTATGGTGCGGATAATGCCCTTCTTGTCTATGATGAAGATGGCCCTCTCCGCTGTCCCGTCCGTGCGCAGGACACCATAGGCCTCGGCCGTTTTACCGTGCGGCCAGAAGTCCGAGAGCACAGGAAACCACAGCGTGCCCATAGTATGAGTCCATGCATAGAGGGTGGGGATGTTGTCTGCGCTGATTCCGATTACCACGGTATCGAGCTGCTCGAATTCCTCCCTGGCCAGATTATACCCCGGCCACTGATCGGAGCAGACAGGGGTCCAGGCGGCTGGTACGAAGGAGATCATGATGTTCTTCTTGCCGATGTAATCCTTAAGCGAGACGGTCCCCCCTGAGACGGCCCTGAGGGTGAACTCCGGCGCCGCATCACCCACCTTGACCTTGAGCGTGCTGTCCACCGGCTTGAGCACCCCGACCTGATAGATCTCTTCCCGGGGGACGTCGGCGATCCCCGTGGCGGGAAGAATGACACACATAAAAAAGGTTACTGCCATGAGAACATATAGGTGATTGTCTTTCATCGAACACCTCACAGGGAGTCTCCGGATTTTCGGATTATATCTTCCAGAAAGGCACCGGGATCATCATAGGGCCCCTGATCAATGGAAAATGCCTCCATTGTCTTCCCCGTTTTCTTGAGGCCGAAGTATGTAGGTGTCTTTATCCCTGTCAATTTGTTCAAGATAAGTGAATTCCCATCATCAAACAGGGGGAAGGGGATCGAGTACTTCTTTTTAAAGAACTTCACCTCATAGGCAGAGTTTCCCACACCTATGCCTATCAGCTTGACCCTGCCCCTTGTTTTTTTGTCTGCCTCGATGATCTCAAAGAGCTTGTTGGCAGTGGGAGCATGACGTTGACAATGGGGGCAGTACATGCTGAAGATTTCGACGATGACAATGTCCGCATCAATATCTCCCAGGGAGAATTGCCCCGCTTTCTGACCGAGGCCAAGATAACTGCGGTCGGCAGGATCGGCCGGTATGGGGAGATTCACCTTTTCGATGACATTGCCGAGGTGTACGGCGCCGAAGATTGGTGTGACCAGGAGGAAAATCAGGGTGGAGCTGAGCAGGGCTTTTTTCATTGCTACCCCCAGAGGATCGCGCCCCCGGAGGATGCGCTATGCATCCCCCGGGGCTTGATGCCTACGTTAGGATTTTTACCAGTTTTCCCCGAGGAGTTCGAAGTAATCCTTGGGGTGGGCACAGGCAGGACAGGCAGCCGGGGCATCCGTGCCCTCATGGAGATACCCGCAGTTCCTGCATCTCCACACCACTGACTTCTCCCGCTTGAAGACCCTCCCGGCCTCGATGTTCTTTGCCAGGTCATTATACCGCTTTTCATGCTGCCGCTCGGCAACCGAAACAGCATCCCAGACCTTGGCGATAACCTCGAATCCTTCTTCCCGTGCGATCTTGGCAAATTCGGGGTACATCTCGGACTGCTCATAGTGCTCACCGGCTGCCGCCGCCTTGAGGTTGTCCAGGGTTGTGCCGACGACCCCTGCCGGGAAACTCGCAGTGATTTCAACCTCTCCTCCTTCGAGGAACTTGAAGAAGCGCTTTGCATGCTCCTTCTCCTGGTTTGCCGTCTCTTCGAAGATATCGGCTATCTGCATGTAGCCGTCTTTCCGGGCCTGGCTTGCGAAATAGGTGTAGCGGTTGCGCGCCTGTGATTCACCGGCAAATGAAGCCAAGAGGTTTTTTTCCGTCCGAGAACCTTTTAATGCTGCCATATCAATCCTCCCTTATGGTAATGATTATTGTTTTTTGTTCACCCATGCACTGTATAATGAACTACTATGCCGATTCATGTCTGCAAGAAGGACATACGCCGTGAAAATCAAGCTCGCATCCCATGACCTCATAGCCTGTCTGACTGCGTACAACATCGTACATAGTAGTGATGTCCGGGGATCGATTCAAGGGAACGTCTTCAACCCGACCACAGACAACACAGCGGATATGTGTATGGTCGTCCATATCTGCATCGAAACGCCTCTGTCCTGGCCCGAGATCAAGTCTGCGTATAAGCCCCTGCGATGCGAGGTGCTCCAGGTTCCTATACACGGTTCCGAGACTGATGCGAGGGAGCTTCTGGCGGACCTTTTCATACACGTCATAAGCCGTAGGATGACATTTCACCTTCTTCAGTTCTTCAAGGATCACTGCCCGTTGCCTGGTCATCCTCTCTTGTCTTTCGTTCATACGGCCTCCGCTTGCCGAAGAGGAGCATCATAAAGTCTTTATTGATAACAATTACTATTATCGTAGGAGTTTGTCAATACCCATCGATCATAACGAATAGAATTCATAGGAATCATCCATGATTGGTTATCTGGCACGCTTTATGGTACAAAACGATTGAATTGGCACATCCCTCGTTTGGATGGACCCTTCGTTGAACATTGACCGTCTCTCGCAGGGATTGTAGAGAGACGCTCCCCTTGTGGCATTTTCATTTATCTGAATAGAGGGGGAATACGGAGCCGATACCCATGATAGAAAACCTGGCCAGCAATCTTGATGTATACCTGAAGGGATCCATGGTGCTGTCCTTTGCTGCAGCGTATATCGGGGGTGTCCTCGTCAGTTTCACACCATGCATGTATCCCCTCATCCCCATCACCGTGTCCTATATCGGTGCGCAGGGAAAGATCTCCAGGGCCACAGGCTTTCTCCTTTCTCTCCTGTATGTTCTCGGCACCTCGTTGACCTACACGATCCTGGGCAGCATTGCAGGGCTTACCGGGAGCTTCTTCGGAGAACTGCAGACAAACCCATGGATGAATCTGATCATTGCAAACATCTTCATCCTCATGGGGCTGTCCATGCTGGACGTCTTCTTCCTTCCACTGCCGGACTTTCTCCGCTCCCAGATGTTTTCCCCGAAAAGGAGAGGTTACCTCGGGGCCCTTCTTCTCGGCATTGCATCGGGTCTTATCATGAGCCCCTGCTCTGCACCGGTGCTGGCGGTGCTCCTGAGCTACGTGGCGGCAAAACAGAATATCTTCTTCGGCATGACGCTGCTCTTTGTCTTTGCATTCGGTATGGGTTCCCTGCTCATTGTGCTCGGCACCTTCACAGGCCTGTTGACGAGCATTCCCAAGTCAGGCCCGTGGATGGTGAGAATCCAAAAGCTCTTCGGATTCATCTTTATCGCTATGGGTGAATATTTTCTTATCACCGCGGGAACATTCCTGGTCTAAAGGAGAATTCATTGCATGAGAAAGCAGCTGCTTTTAAGCTCCATGGTAACGGCCCTGTTCTTGATCCTGCCGCTCTCCAGCCCCGATGTCGTCCGAAGCAGTGATCAGTACATCCAGCATGTGAGCATGCCTTCGAATCCACCCATAGCACCGGACTTCACCCTGAAGGATCTTCGCGGAAAGGCCAGGTCCCTGAAGGATTTCCGTGGGAAAGTGGTGCTCCTGAACTTCACCACGACATGGTGCCCCTACTGTAAAAAGGATATCCCGAACCTGAAAAAGCTTCATGCCTCAATGAAGGGCAAGGACTTCGAGCTTGTTTCCATCTATGTGAACGAAAGCCCCAAGAGAGTTGAGCTGTTTGCAGAAAAATATGCACTCCCCTATACCGTTCTCGTGGACAGTGATGCAATGGTAGCCCGCTCATACGGAGTCAAGGGAGTTCCCATGAAGGTCGTGGTGGACAGGAAAGGTGTGATCGGGTGCTACCAGTGCAGTTCCGCGGAAGATAAGGTCAACGAGATCATGGCACGCAAGTAACATCGAGAAGGGAGGTGTCCCATGGGGTCTCAATGCCTTAGGACTCCTATATCCTCCTTTTTTCGACAAGCCCCTGGGCCACCCGGACCGCGTCGACACCATCCCTGGCATAGCTGGCGCCTATGGCCTCGGCGAAGTCACCAGTGACCACCGCACCACCCACCATGACCCCACAGGTGATCCCGGATTCTTGCAGAAGGTGTATGATCTCTTCCATGTTCACCATGGTAGTGGTCATAAGGGCTGAAAGGCCGACGATATCAGGCTCATACTCCCTTACCGCGCCAAGTATCCTCTCGTGGGGCACGTCCTTGCCGAGATCTATCACCTCAAATCCGTGGTTCTTCAGCATGAGGCCGACGATGTTTTTCCCGATGTCATGGATATCGCCCTTGACCGTGGCCAGAATGATCCTGCCCTTGATCGATGATGAATTCCCTTCCTCTGCAAGGAGTGGTTCCAGCCGCTCGAACCCGCTCTTCATGGCCTCCGCGCTGGCGATGAGCTGGGGAAGGAAGTAGGTCTTCTTCTCATAGAGTTCTCCCACCTTCTCTATGGCAGGGATCATCACTTCATCAACCAGTACTCTGGCCTTCATGCCGTCCCCGATCGCCCCATCGACAAGGGCGGGGACACTATCTCTGTCTCCGTTGAGAATGGCCTTGGCAAGACGCTCTCCCATGGATTCCGGTTTTTCCGAACCTGTGACGAGCAGAGCCTGATGAGGCTGTCTGCTGACATACCCGATGAATCCGGCGGCATCTTTGTCTCTACCGGTAAGTACGTCGCCCGCATGCTTGATGTTCATGAGCTCAATGCTCTCCGGGTTGGCGATCGCACAGGAGAGGCCGCTGGCCATAGCCATGGCCAGGAACGAAGAATTGATCCACTTCCGTTCCGGCAGCCCGAAGGAGACATTGGACAGACCCACCACCGTATGGCTGCCGAAGGCATAGCTGCACCACCCGATGGTCTTGATCGTCTCCAGGGCCGCCTGCCCATCGGCCGAGACAGCCATGGTCAGGGCATCCACTATGAGATCCTCCTTGGTGAATCCATGCGCACGGGCCGCCCTGAACACATCCCTGATGATCTTCCGGCGCTCAAGGGCCGTCTTCGGCAGGGATCTGCCCGTGATGGGCAGGAGTATGAACATGGATCCGTAGAAGGCTGCAAGCCTCAAGCGCTCCTCGATGGTGTCCTCTTCTCCCGAGATGGAGTTTATCAGAGCCCGGCCCGGGTATATACGCAGGGCAGCCTCCAGGGCATCGATACGTGACGTATCAATGCACAAGGGAGCATCGGAGTTCAACACCAGCTTCTGCATCGCCTGTCTCAGGATCGATTTCTCATCGATGCCCGGCATGCCCACATTGACGTCAAGTATCGAAGCGCCCTTCTTCACCTGTTCGCGGGCATAGTATCCCACCAGGGAAAACATCCCCGATCGCAGCTCCTCCTGCAGGTCCTTCTTGCCGGTGGGATTGATCCGCTCGCCGATGATGGTGAGCGGGGCTTCCCTGGACAGGACAACGGTCCTGGCATGAGAGCTCAGGGCGCTTCCCGGGGCAGCAGAGGCAGGCTTGGGCCTGAGGGTGGAACACTCCTCCTTCAGTGCCCTGATGTGCTCCGCCGTTGTCCCGCAGCATCCGCCCAGCAGATTTGCCCCTGCTTCGACAAAGGCAGGGGCGAAGCCCCCAAACTCGAGCGGTCCCATCTCAAAGGACGTCTTCCCATCCCTGAGCCTGGGGAGCCCTGCATTGGGCTTCGCCGCCAGCGGGACCCGCGCATGGGGCTTCATCAGGGCGATGAGCGGGACCATCTCGGCAGGCCCAGCAGAGCAGTTGCACCCGACGACATCGGCCCCCAGGGACTGGAGCGTGGTGAGCGCCGAGACAGGGTCTGTTCCGTTCAAGGTCCGGCCCGTCCTGTCAAAGGTCATGGTGACGATGGTGAAGACGTCCGCGACCTCCTTGACCGCAATGAGTGCCGCCCTTGTCTCCTGGATGTCGATCATGGTCTCGATCACGAAGAGGTCCACCCCCCCTTCGAGCAAGGCAAGGGCCTGCTCTTTGTAGCAGGCCACGGCATCCTCGAATCCGAGGTCGCCGAAGGGCTCCACGAACCTTCCCGTCGGCCCCATATCCCCTGCCACGAGCCCTTTCCTGCCAGCGGCTTCCCTGGCGAAACCGGCGAGGCGCCTGTTCACGTCATGGACATCGGTGATGCCATACTGTGCAAGCTTGTAGCGGTTTGCCCCGAAGGTGCATGTATAGATGATGTCCGAGCCAGCATCCAGATATCCGCGATGGACGGACAGGGTGGCATCCCTGTTGGTGATGCTGTACAGCTCGGGGGACATCCCATGGGGCATTCCCAGGGCCTGGAGTTCGGTCCCTGTGGCGCCATCCAGGATGAGCACCTTACGACGGATCCTGTTCAGTATCTTCTGCCTTGTGTTCACTCTGAAACTCTCTCCCCTTTGACGGATATTATGTCAATGACAAAACCCCGGCAACCGCCGTGACGCTCTTTTCAGGAATGAGGACACAGGTGGGGGTCATGGTAATGCCTATGGAGCCAAGGCTCAGCAGGGTATAGATGTCCCACTGGTTCTCCAGGGAGAAATCCCCGTACCCGGCTGAGAAACGTTTCCTCGTGAGCCGCCGGGCGCTGCGCAGAAGATCCTGTCCCACATAGTCCATAATCCAGCTCAGGGCGGCATCGGTCATCTCACTGGCAACAGCATCGAGGATCACTGCCCGGGTGAGGTCTCCCATTGAGCAGGAGGCGATGGCTTCCATGACGTCCGGTCCCGCAGTGGCTCCCATGAGCAGCACGCCTGAGCTTCCGGCAAGCATCACTGCCAGCGCCCTGCTCGGAAGAACGGTCTCGTCCTCCAGGGTAACCCCATTCTCCCCCACGCTCCTGAGGCCCATAACCCGGGCAGCTCCCTTGATCGAGACCAGCCCGGCCGCATCCTCGATGGTGCGGTTTATGGCATCCCGTTCCGCAGGGTTCAGCTCGGTTATGCCCTTCCTGAACCCAAGCCGCGCATAGATCTCTTTTTCCGGCGGCTGTATCCGGATGGAATGGAAAAAGTTCGGCCCCTGGTACATTCTCTACGATCTAGTTGTTCAGACAGAAAGATTCAAGGCTTTTCATGCAGGGTTATGCGCCAAGGAGGAATGAACGAAATAACTGGCAGTATGGAAGGGGTTTTGGTAATATGCTATGATCATAACACATTCTGTGCAACATAGATGGAGAGTATGTATGGATCTTCAAAGGCTTTTTTATCCAGAAAGTGTTGCGGTAGTCGGAGCATCTCCGCACCTGGGCGGAGGCAAGATGCCGTATTACCAGTTGCTCCAGATGGCGGGCTTCAAGGGGAGGCTCTACCCGGTCAACCCCAAGTATGGAGAGATCGCCGGAGTTAAAGTCTATGCCTCCCTGGATGATATCCCTGAATCGGTGGATCTTGCCATAGCTGCGGTACCGGCCGACAAGGCCCTGGAAACGGTGAAGGCGGCCGCCCGGAAGGGCATCCGATACCTGCACTTCTTCACCTCGGGATTCTCCGAGGTCGGGAACAAGGAGCTCGAGGCGGCCATGGTGGAGGCGGCTCGAGCGGGCGACACGAGGATCGTAGGCCCCAACTGCATCGGCATCCATTGCCAGTCATCCGGCGTCACCTGCGACGTACCCAAGGCACCGCTGAGCGGCATAGGCACCGTGGCTTTCCTGGGCCAGTCCGGCGGTATGACCCACAACTTCATGCGCATGGCCGGTGCACGCTACCTCGAACTGAACAAGATCGTCTCCTACGGCAACCAGATCGATCTGAGGGTGGAAGACTATCTTGAATACCTGGCAGAGGACGACACGGTCAAGGTGATCGCCGGCTATATAGAAGATATCAAGAACGGCAGGCGCTTCATGGAAGCCCTCGGGAAGACGACTGCCAGGAAGCCCGTGGTCATTCTCAAAGGCGGCATAACGGCGCAGGGCGCCAAGGCCGCCTTTTCCCACACGGGAGCCATGGCGGCGAGCCACGAGATCTGGACCGCTGCCATGAGGCAGCAGCGTGTGATCGAGGCACTGAATTTCGAGCAGCTGGTGGACATGACCATGATGGCCGTTGCAGACAAGACGCCGGCCGGCAAACGTCTCGGATTCCTGGGGGCAGGCGGCGGGACCTCCGTCCTCTTCACCGATTTCTCGACCCTGGCGGGGCTGTCCCTGCCCGAGCTCTCGGAGGATGTCCAGAAACAGATCAGCCTGCGCATCAGCAACGTGAACACGAGCACCACGAATCCGGTGGACCTCGGATTCTACGGATTCGACTTCACCATCATGGCCCACACCATCGAGGCCATGGCACAGGACGACCATATCGACGCGATCATTCCCTACTTCTCCCTGGACTTCATCACCTCCTTCCAGAGAGACCAGATCGAGAGCGGGCCGTATGCCATTGTGGAAGCGGCACAGAAGACGGACAAGCCGGTCATCCCCATCCTCTCTCAGTTCACGGAGAACCTCCTGGATATAGAAGAGGTGCGAATAAAGATGTACTCCATCTTCCGGAAGGCGGGTATGGCGGTATACCGCACCCCCCAGGACGCCATCGCTTCCATCCATGGGTACCTGCGGTGGAGGTTGCAGCCGGGATCCTTCTCGAGCATGGGATATCCTGCCTGTGAACAGATGCTTGCCGAGGCCGGGTGAGGGGATCCTCCATGAAATACCTGGTCATGGGTGCTGGCGCCCTTGGGAGCGTGTTCGGCGGACTGCTAGCCGAGGCTGGCCATGATGTGACCTTTGTGGGTGCGGACGATCACCTCAAGGCCATGCAGGGGCAGGGCCTCACCATTACGGGGCTCTGGGGGGAGCACGCCGTCGGCCCGGTTAAGGCTTTCTACGGGACCGAAAGACTTTCCGGGACCTTCGATACGGTCCTGCTGAGCGTAAAGTCCTACCACACCGCATCGGTCATGACGCAGACCCTTCCCTTCGTCCACGGAGACAGTCTCGTCTTCTCCATCCAGAACGGGCTCGGGAACTGGGACGCCATCGCTCAGGCCGTGGGGTGGCACAGGACGGTGGGGGCCCGGGTCATCTTCGGCGCAGAGGTTGAAAAACCCGGGACAGCCAGGGTCACCGTCTATGCGGATAAAGTGCTCCTGGGATCGCCGTCGGGCACGGCCCCGCAAGAGAAGATCCAGCTGGTCTGCGATCATCTTAATAAAGCAGGCATACCCACTGCCGTGAGCGACGAGATCGCCTCGTTCCTGTGGGGCAAGGTGCTGTACAACTGTTCTCTCAATGCCCTGGGCGCCATCCTGAATGTCCCCTACGGTTCACTCCGGGAGACCCCTGAGATCATGACGGTCATGCACAGGGTTGTCGAGGAAATCTTCGCCGTGGCCCATGCCAAGGGGATAACCCTTCCCTACGAGAGTGCCGAGGCGTACTACTCCATCCTAACCGATGTGCAGCTCCCTCCCACCGCACTGCACCGGTCCTCCATGCTCCAGGATATGGCCAAGGGGTCCCGCCTCACGGAGATCGATGCCCTCAACGGCGCCATCAGCAGGTACGGCCGGGAGCTGAACGTGCCGACTCCTGTCAATGACGTGCTGACGGCCGTCATCAAGGGCATCCAGGCAAAGTCAGCCTGAACCGTGGGCAAAGATTTTCCTGGCTGTCTCAGAGCATACACTTGAGGGCCTCATAGTCGCTCAAGGTCAGCCGTTGGCTTCTGCAGGGCAGCAGCGTGTTGTTGTGGAACAACGGCTCATCCTCGATGGGATACGGGCTCGTCCGGACGGCCTCCTCCCACTCCACGGTATGGGGAATGGGTGAGTACTCGCACAGGCGAGGCCGTCCTCCATGCGCCTTGACGAACCGCACCGTGTCCGCCACCTCTTCAGCATCCTGTCCCGGAAGCCCGCAGAGGATGTACACCCCGATATCATCCGGGGCATACCCGGCCAGGTGCAAGCTCTCCATGGCTCCCGTGAGCTCTTCGCTGGTCACCTTGGCGCCGGTGGCGTGTTGTCTTGCCGCATCTGCCGTTTCCAGACCAAGCCTGATGGTGGAGAAGCCGGCCTTTCTCATGAGCACGGCCATGTCTCCCGTGATCTCCCTGGCATGGAGCCCGTTGGGGCAGTGGATCCGCACACTCAGGTCTCTGGCGGAGATCTCTTCCAGGAGCATCCGGGCATGGTCGTGAGGGGTGAACAGCGCATCGTCATAAAAGGCGAAATCAGACACCCCATGACGGCGTTCCCAAAACTCGATCTCATCGGCCACCTTGGCCGCATCACGCATTCGCTGTCGGCCGCATAGATACGAGGACGCGCAGTACGTGCAGGAATACGGGCATCCCCTGCTTGCCCGGATACAGACATAGCCCAGATCAGGGATGAGATCGAAGCAGGGGTAGGGCAGGGAGTCAAGATCATCCATATCCGGTACATACTCAGGTGTTTCTCCCCAGAGTTCTCCCAGCAGATTCAGAATGCCATGCTCTCCTTCGTGCGTGATGATGTGATCGGCACCTGAGAACAGCCGTGCATGGTCAGTGCACAGCGTTGCATAAACCCCTCCGAGGACCACCGGCACACCCGGGACATGTTCCCTTACCAGGCGGATGACCTCAAAGGCTCCTGGGTACCAGTACGTCATCATGGAGGTTACAAGCACGACATCGGGGACAGGATTGTTCTTCAGCTTTTGTATGAATGCCTCCGGGCTGATGCCGTACCGGGCATAATGCCTCGGGATGGAGGAAAGCTGCTGTGGCTTGGGGACCTTGCTCCGGATGAACCTGCCGTGACCACCCGGTTTCCTCCCGGTTGTTCCTTCCGTGCCCAGGCAGTCTAACAACTCGACGCTGCAGCCGTTTTCCCGCAGGAGTGCCCCGATGTACAGAAGCCCCAGCGGCTTAGCCCACAGATCATACGCGGCGAAGTCGTATATCCAGGGATTGATCAGGAGGGCTCTTCTGCCGTGCATGAGGAACTCCGCGGCCTCAGCCCCTCCATCTCCCGATTATGCAGCCCGGACAGGAGAACCTGGGCCATGATCCTGGTGAAGGGCTTCCTGAGCCTGTCCGCGGCCTTTCCCAACTCGAAGCTGTTACCGGTGAACAACGCCTGGTCCAATGCGATACCCGTCCTGTCAATCCGCACCTTCTTCCCTCACCGCAAAAACATCCAGGGCCTTTTCCATCTCCTCATTCTTCCTGGCCTTCTTCCACCGGAGCTCCTTGGTCATGAATTCGGCCACCCGTTCGACAACATCATCACCGGGATTGCCCAGGGTACACAGCCCTGTCCGCCGGAAGAGCACGTCCCTTAAACACACGGCCATCTCATGCCTTACCGCATGGAGCACTTCGCCCCAGATATCCGGAAACTGCTCACAGACACGGCTCAAATGAACCTTCTTTTCCCCTGCCCCTATGACATCAAGATATCGGCTCCCGTAATTACGGCAAAGGTTGAGCACGACATCATCGGAGAGTCCCGCAGGCTTCCTTATCTTTGCCCGCTCCACAAAGCTTGCGAACCTCCCGATCTCTCCACCAAGGAGGGGAGTCGTGTGCGTCTGACAGGGAACCGCCTTCCTGCCCAGCTTGAGGAAGATCATGTCCACAAGCTGTCGGGCCATGTTGCGCGAAGTGGTATATTTCCCTCCTATGGCGGTAATGAAGCCCCGTATCCCTTCATCAGCCTCGTGGTCGTAAAGCTCGTACTTCCGGGAGGCATCGTATACCTCCACCTCCACACTCGTTTCCTTCTCCACAATGGGCCGCAGGCCGCCGTACTGGAACTGAACATCTGACCGGGTCAGCCTGGCGGCAGGCACGGTGACATTGATCTCTTCGAGGAAATCCGCAATGTCGCCCTCGGTGACCTTGAAATCGTCAGGGTGTCCCTTATAAACGACATCCGTGGTACCGATGAGGCTGTGCCCACGCCAAGGGATGATGAAGAAGTGCCTGCCGGACTTGGTCTGCAGGACCATGGCATGGTCCTTGTACAGAGGCCTGGTAATGATGTGGATGCCCTTGGAGCGTATGAGTCCATGGTGCTTCCTGCCCCTGACCTTTCCGAGGATCAGATCTGCCCAAGGTCCCGAGGCATTCACCGTGACCGAGGCCCTGAGGTCATACTCCCTGTTCTCCATGAGATCGACCACGCGCGCCCCGGTGACACGGTCCCCTTCCCGGAGGAGGTCCTCGGCCTGTACATAATTCGCCACCTCGGCTCCGTATTCCACTGCCGACAGGATTGGTTCAAGGGTAAGCCGCTCGGGATTGTACATCTGACAGTCGTAGTAGATGACCCCGCCCTTGAGGTCTGCCGGGTCGAGGATTGGTTCTATCTTGAGAATCTGCTCCGCAGAGAATGTCTCATGTCCGGGGATCTTCTTGTCGTCGTCATTGACCCATTTCCGGTCATAGGAAAGCGTATCGTAGAACACCATGGCTGAAACTGCCGCAGGCATTCCTCTCATTCCCCAACCATACGCCGGGAAGACGAAGGGTTGGGGGTAGACGAGGTGCGGGGCGATGATCTCCATGATTCTGCGCTCCTGGAGCGATTCACGGACCAGTCCTACCTCAAGGGTCTTGAGATAACGAAGACCCCCGTGAATAAGCTTGGAGGTTGCCGCCGAGGTGGCTGCACCGAAGTCCCCCTTGTCGATGAGGGCGACCTTCAAGCCCCGAAGCGTGCTGTCCCAGGCAATGAAGGCCCCGGTGATGCCTCCTCCTATAACCAGTACATCGTAGTGATTGCCCGCCATCTTCTTGATATCTCTGATCATAGTGTCTCTCCCATCCGGTGATTTCCGGCTGTTCATCAATCCTATCGGCGCATAGAGCCCTGCACAGCATTTACCTATCTGCTTTCAAGCCATGAGGTAGCCACCGATGATGAGCTTCTGGATCTCGCTCGTTCCCGCCCCTATGGCATACGCCCTGCCGTCCCGCAGGTAACGTTCCAGGGGGAACTCCTTCATATATCCGTACCCGCCGTGGATTTGCAGGGCATCAGAGGTTATGCGGTTGACCATCTCACAGGCATAGAGCTTCACCTGTGCTGCTATCATCCTGGTTTGCCTTTTCCTCCCCCGGTCAAGGCATACAAGACCATGGTACGCCATCAGACGGGCGGCTTCGATCTCCACGAGCATGTTGGCGAGCTTGTCCTGGATCATCTGGAAATTGATCAGGGGCTGGGAAAACTGCCTGCGCTCCTTTGCATACCTGAGCGCCGCGTCGAAGGCCGCCGTGGCAATGCCGACAGCCTGACAACTCCAGAGGATGCGTTCCACGTCTAGGCCTGAAAACATGATGGACAGTCCGGTTCCCTCGACTCCGCCCAGGAGGTTCTCCTCCGGGACGACACAGTCCTCCAGGACGATCTCCCCCGTGGGCGAGGACCGGAGCCCCAGCTTGGACAGGCTCCTTCCCGTTTGGTATCCGGGGAAATCCTTTTCCACGATGAAAGCGCACAGCCCGCCATGCCCGAGGGATGGATCGGTGGTGGCATAGATCAGGGCCGTATCAGCTATGGGTGCGTTCGAGATGAACATCTTGCTTCCGTTGAGCACATAGGTCCGGCCGACCTTGAGGGCCCTTGTGCGGATGGACAGGGCGTCCGATCCGGCATCCGGCTCGGTGATGCCCATGCAGCCCCGCCTCTTCCCTGATGCAAGGGCAGGGAGGTATTTCCTCTTCTGGGCATCCGTCCCGTTCCGTTCGATATTGTTGGCGCACAATACCGAGTGGGCCCCGAAGACAACCGCCACGCCGGGGTCGACCTTGCTCACCTCTTCGGCCATGATTCCCAGCGATAGATGGCCGTTGAAGCTACCGCCATACTCCGGACTGATGCCCATGCCAACGAATCCGAGCTCTCTGCCCCTGTCCCAGAGATATTCATCAAAAGCCTCGTCCCTGTCCATCCCTGCCGCCCGGGGCTCGATTTCCTGCAGGGCGAACCGTCGTACTGATTCCTTGAGAATCAGGTGCTCCTCCGATAGATCGAAGTCCATGGAACCCCCCTCATCAGAGCTTGAAGAACCATTTCATCGATGCCGGATCCGCTTCTTGCTCCATTATATACCATGGCCCGAACACATGCCATCCTGGAGAAGGTGCATCGAAGGGCGACCGGGTCCTCGGGCATCGTTGAGAGGGACACCCTGTCATGGCTCTCATCGCGTCTTGACAGAAACCATGTCTCGCATGTATTTTTGATGCACCATGAAGGCCGGAAAAGAAAAGAGGATCCACGAGCGCATACCCTTTCCAGATGTCAAAGGATCCGTCGAGATCAGCGAGGATATGAAGTCAATAACCCTCATCAATGCATGCGCCGAGGGTGTCTGCATATCAGGAGCCACAATTCCGGTGGGGTCCGTCGTGAAGCTTGCCATTGAAGATCATTACGGCATTGGGGATATTTCCCTGTACTGCAAGGTGGCGTGGACGTCCGAGAAGAAGAAAAAGGAAAAGATGGCAGGGCTCTCCCTGCTGAACACCAACAAGGTCCTGTTCAAGAAAGACCTGCTGTCCTTTAACCGACTCATTGAAACAGTACAGTCCCAGGCACGGGCCTGAGCCTTTCACCCGCCGATATCGGACATCCTGGCCCGTGGAATATCACGGAGGAGATCCATCCCCCGGCATACCCCGTGTCTTGGAGGTTTTCTCCTGACCCCCTCCTCGATGAGCGCCTCCAGGTCCTCGTCCGATACCCCTCTCCTCATGGGCCCCATCAGATCGACCTCTTCCTCGGAAAACAGGCACGGCCTCAACTGCCCCTTGGCCGTAATGCGGATACGGTTGCATGAACCACAGAAGTCTCGTTCGCTCAACGCCCCTATGAGTCCTATATTCCCTTTGGCGCCGGGGATCCGGTATCTCCATGCAGGACCCAGGCCCCTCTCAATCATCTCCAGGGGGCCGAATTCCTGCTCGATGGCCGCCTTGATCTCGATGGCATTGATATTCTCATGCTCCGGATACTTGGTGATGCACCCGATGGGCATGAGTTCAATGAACCGTACCTCCACTGGCAGTGCCATGGTCAGTCTCGCAAGATCCGCGATCTCCCCGTCATTGAAACCGCGAATGGCCACGGCATTGATCTTGACAGGGCTCAGACCGTGCTCGTGGGCTGCACATATACCTCTGATAACTTTATCGAATGCATCGACCTGGGTGATATATGCGAACTTCTCTTTGTCGAGGGTATCAAGGCTCACATTCACCCGCCTCAGGCCCGCAGCCTTCAGTTGGGGAGCAAGAGCCTCCAGGAGTATACCATTCGTGGTGAGCGTCAGGTCCCTGATTCCACCAATGGCGTTGGCCCGGGCAATGAAATCCACAATACCCTTCCTCAGCAGCGGCTCTCCACCTGTTATCCTGACCTTCTCCACCCCTCTGGAGCAACAGATCCTGAGAATCCTCAACATTTCCTCATAGGTCAGCACCTGATCATGGGGAACCCAGGAGATTCCCCCCGCTGGCATGCAGTACCGACACCTCAAATTGCACCTGTCCGTTATGGAGATCCTGAGATACCTGATGTGCCTGTTGTGCAGGTCAATAAGCGGGTTCATCTTTAATCCTTCTGATACATCTCTCAAGCACACGGTCTCCCTATGTCACTGGGTCCTCCTTGTCAAATGGAAACGTCGGAACACCTCTCCCTGGAGCTTGGGAAAAATCATAAGTGTTTGCCATTATAGGAAGAAAGATGGCAGGTGCCGACAATTATTTCCGGCATAATCGTTACATGGCACCTCTTGCGATTGGATGGTCCTGCAGTGCTCAGTCTTCTGATCACCTGGCACCACTCTCCATACTCAGAAGATATTCCTTATATCGGACGTCCGGGGAATAACCACCTATGGATCGAGCTCCCACCACCCTGTGGCAGGGGATGATGACGGGAAGAGGATTCGACCTGCAGACAGCTCCCACGGCTCGGGCCGCACCGGGCTTGCCGATCCGGGAGGCGATCTCGCCGTAGGTCATGGTTGATCCAAAAGGTATGCCTGCAATGACGGAGAGTATCTCTTGGGAGCTCAGCAGCGGCCGTATTTCCCTATACATGCGGGTCCACAGGATGCCCGGCCCCATGAAGAGAAGACTTCCGGGGAATTGCCGGATCCTGCCATTGAAGTAGGCCTCCAAGGCAAGGAGTATCCAGTCCAGTTCTCCCCTGTGCCTTATTCCTTCGAGGGGGCTCCACGAAACGGCATCCACCGCATCTTCCCCCCCCGATATCCACAACGGCCCGCAGGTGGTTTCAATGCTCGCTATCATACGGAGTAGCCCTTGTGTCCCATGGAATTCAACTCCCTCTCTTCAAGGGTCGTGAGCAGTCGCTCCAGGAGTATGCGGGTCTTGCGCTGCTCGTCAAGGATGTCCTGGACGGTCTTTTCCAAAGACAGGGAGGAAACCTCTCCATTGAAGGAGACTGCCCTCATTGCCTTGGGACGTCCGCCCTTCATAATCATGGCGACCAGCCGAGACCAGAGCTTCTCAAGGTCGACGCTCACGCTCTTCTGTCCAAGCATGGTAAGTGCTATCACCCGATAGCATCGGGCGATATCCGAGGTAGGATACCGGACGATGGCCGGAACCTGGTCCTTCACCGCCCTGGGCAGCTTGTCATCGGCATAGACGCTCCCGAGAAACTCCACTTGAAAATCCAGAAACTTCTGTGCGGCAGAGGATATCTTCTTGTAGATGACGTGCCCTGTGGTGCTGTTCTTGGTCTGGCTTGCGAACAGGGAAATCCTGCCCTCGTAGCCGTTACGTTTCAGGATTTTGATGAGGGCATAGGCATCAGTGAGGCTTGTGGGTTCGTCGTTCACCCCTACAACCACTTCCGGGGCCGCCATGAGGAATGAGACGACACTCGTGGATATACCCGAGGCCGTATCGATGAGGAGAAAGTCGGTGTCCCGGGTGACATCCCTGACGGCACTCAGGAGATTCCCGATCTGCCCCTTATCGAGATCCGCCATGTACTGAAAGCCTGAGGACCCGGGGATCAGACCTACACGATACTCAGTCCTGACGATGATGTCCTGGAGGCTTGCCCGACCCTGGATGACATCTTCCAGTGTCCTGTGGGGACGGATACCCATGAGTACATCGAGGTTCGCCAGCCCCAGGTCGGCATCCAGGATCAACACATTGGATTCCATGGCTGCCAGGCCTATGGCAACATTGAGCACAAAATTGCTCTTGCCCACTCCCCCTTTTCCGGATGTGACTGCAATGAAACGTGTCATGATACCATACCTCTTGGTTTTTACCTGCAATTTACATGCACGGCATAACACTCTTTATTAGGCTGGGTTTTTAAAAAAAGAAAGGGGGAAACGGTAAATATTTACCCTTGCCGAAGAATTGTTTTATCCCCTTGTTTCATTCAAGACCATGGAAACCACCTTGCTGATCCCCGGCACATCAAAAGTGACGCCGTAGAGTATGTCGGCCATCTCCATGGTATGTCTGTTGTGGGTCACTATGAGGAACTGTGATTGGCCGGAGAACGATCTAATAAGCCTGTTGAGCCTGATGATGTTCGCGTCGTCCAGCGGTGCATCCACCTCATCCAAGATGCAGAACGGAGAAGGATTCACCTTGAACAGTGCGAAGATGAAGCTGGTGGCGGTCAGCGTCTTCTCCCCTTCCGACAGGAGGCTCATGGCCTTGAGCCTCTTGAATGGGGGGGAGGCGAATATCTCGATTCCGGCCTCCATCTCTTCGCCCTCGGCGATGACCAGATCCGCCTTGCCTCCGCCGAACATTGACGTGAAGATCTCCCGGAAGTTCTCCCGCACAAGGGTGAAGGTGGCATTGAACGCCTTGAGACTCTGTCGCTCAATACTTGAGATGACCTCCCTGAGGCGAGTGCTTGCCCGCACTATGTCCTCGTACTGCCGGTGGAGGTCATCCCACCGTTTCTGGGCCTGATCGAAGGCCTCCAGGGAGGCGAAGTTGATCTGTCCCATCCTCTCGATGCGTTCCTCGAGCTCGGCCACCTTCTGTCTGGCCTGGAGAGCATCAAAGTCCTCAGGTATCTCCGGAGTGCCCGGGCCGAACCGGCCCTCCATCCTCTCCAGGTTCATGGAGTAGGCAACCTCATATTCCTTGCTCTTCAGGAGAATCTCCGAGCGGGACCTCTCCAGTTCATCGATGCTGCTGCGAAGATTCCCGGCTTCTTCCTTGGCCGACAGGAGAAAGTGCAGGACCTTCTCGTATTCAGGAAAAACTCCGTCGTACTGGGCCTTCAGGCTTCCGATAGCTTCCTGCATATGCTCCATATTCCGATGACATATCTCAATCGAGAGCTCCACTGACTTCCTGGTCTCTGTCAGTTCCTCAAGTCTGGCCAGATCTTTGTTCACGGCCAGGTTCCTCTTTTCCAGATTCTCTGTCATCGCCTTGTAGGCGGCCGCCTTTTCGGCTGCCATCACCTTCAGCTTATGGAGGCGTTCCCGGACCGTCTGGATCTCCTCCTGGGAAGAGGAGAACCTTGCCTTAAAGGCGAGCTTCTCTTCATCGAGGGACTTGAGTGCCTCTTCCCTCAGCGCTCGCTCCCTTTCAAGCTCCATCTTATGCCCGGCAAGGTCTGTGGCCTGGGCCTGGAGCCTTTCACAGAGCTCCTGCATACCTTTCAGGTCCGACTCGTGCGTCTTTCGCTGCTCCTGTATCCTTTCCTGCTGCCCGAGGACTGCCTGCCTCTTCTCGGTCAAGGCAGACCGTTCCTTTTCCAGGTTCCTCAGGGCGCTGATCCCTGCATCATGTCGAGTCGTGAGTTCACGGAGTTCTTCTCTGGCAAGACGAAGACCCTCCTGCAGCTTCTCCATGTCCGCCTTAAGGATCATGCCCCGGGCGGTGAGGACTTTCTTCTCTGTTTTGGCTTTGAGTACATCGGCATATTTGGTGTGCTCATGGGTGGTCCTGATGACTCCGGAGGATTCCAGGATCATGCCGTCGACGGTCACGAAGCTGCAGTTCCTGTGACCCCCTTTCCACAACGATACCGCCGTTTCCAGTCCGTCCACCACCCACATGTTCTGGGACAATGCATGTACGACTACTTCATAGCCATCATGGGTTTCTATGAAGTCCCTGAGCTGCCCCAGCACACCCATGTCCCCGGAGGGGACAGGCTTTTCATGGTTTCCGATATGGGGCTGTTCGATAACGAAACCGGGCCCCCTTGACCTGAAATCCTCAAGTGAAAGGATCTCTTCATGGTCACGGAAGATCAGGAAGTCCAGGGCATTTCCCATGGACCTGCCAACGGCCGCCTCGAACCCTTCCCTTACACTGAGGGTATCCCCGACCTTTTTGGCGCCGTTGGCGGACATCCGAGCCCCCTGGCCTTTCTGCTCTTCTGCCCCAATAATCCTGTCCAGCATGGTGAGCTTTGCGGAAATCTCTGCGCTTTCCTTCTCCAGCTCTACCATCTCCCTGGTTCCGTCCTCGATCCGGCCCCGGGCCTCATCCATCGAAACCGACCAGGCCTCGATCTCCTGCCGGAGGGGCTGCAGCGCCTGATCAACCCGGGAAAACCCTTCTTCCAGTTCAACGAACTCCTTCGACAACTCATCATCACGCCCGGCCAGAGCGGTTATTTCCTGCTGTCTGCGCCGGAGGGTCGAGAGAACCTCCTTATGACGGTCCAGGAACTCTTGGGCTCGCAGATCGATAGCCCTCACCTCCGTGATAACCTCGAAGAGGGAGGCTCTCTTTTCATGATAGCGTCTTTCCAGGGCGTCGAGATCCTTCTCGCGGGCAGTCAAACCCGCCTGCAAGGATTGGAGGTCCCACTCAACCCCTTCGCTTTCCTTTTGGATCGTCTCCTGCTCCGTCCGATAGATCTCCGAGCGTGACTTCTCCTCTTCGATTGACCTCCGGCTTTCCTCCAGATTCTGGGTGACCATAGCCATGGTGGCATCTATATCGCCCAACCGTGTCCGGGAAGCTTCCATCTCCCGCCGAGCCAGAAGTAGAGCCGCTTCGGTCTCACTCAACCGGGAGGCAATCTGTTCCATCTCGGTCTTGTGCCGGGAGCTCTCGGCCTCGAGGGCGATGAGCCTCTTCCTGAAGTCAGAACTCAGGCTTTCGGCCGATCCTATCCTGCCTTCAATGGAGGCAAGCTCTTCCCCGGAGGCTTTTCTGAGAGCTGCGATATCCCTGAGGTCGTACGCCATGGTGAGCCACGAGAGTGCATTGCTCTCTGCCCGCAGTTCCTGGTATCTTTTCGCCTTGTTGGCCTGTGACTTCAGGTCGTTCCGCTGCTTTGTAACCTCGCCCAGCATGTCATTGATCCGTTCCAGGTTTCGTGAGGTGGCCTCCAGTCGCCGCAGTGCCTCGGTACGCTTGATGCGAAACCTGCCCACCTCGGCGGCATCCTCAATGAGGTAGCGGATCTCCTCGGGCCTTGCCTGGATGATGTCCTTGACCTTGCCCTGCTCGATAATGGCATAGCCGTTTCTGTGCAGTCCCGTATCCAGAAACAGGTCCGTGATGTCCTTGAGACGGCACTTCACATTGTTGATGAGATACTCGCTATCGCCTGAACGAAAGAGCCGCCGGGTTATGGAGACCTGCTCGAATCCCTCCAGGGACTTGGGGAACGACCCACCGTCCCTGACGAACTCCAGGGTGACGCTGGCCATGGAGCTCGGCCCCACATCCTGGGTACCCGAGAAGATCACCTCGTTCATGGCCGATGCCCGCAGGGACTTGGCTGACTGCTCGCCCAACGTCCATCTGAGGGCATCGATGATATTGCTTTTACCGCACCCGTTGGGCCCCGCAATACAGGTCACCCCTGTGGATACTTCCAGGGTGGTCTTTTTCGCAATGGACTTGAAGCCCTTGATCTCAACCCGCGATAATTTCACACCCCAAGCTTTAGCAGAGCTTGGTGCCCTCCGCAAGCACCCGTGTGCGGTTACGCGGAATACACGAAAATCCCTTGCAATCCGTCTATGAAACCTGCACATTAGACAATGAGTACTCGCAAGGGAGGTGGATAGAGGGCCATGTATATCCTGGGCAATATTCTCATAGGATTGGGCAATGTCTTGGATATCCTCCTGAGCATCTACATGTGGATCGTCATCATCGGCGCGCTCATCTCCTGGGTGAATCCGGACCCGTACAATCCCATCGTCCGTTTTCTCCGGGGGGCCACATATCCTTTGTTTGTCTGGATTCGAAGACGCCTTCCCCTGTCGGTCGGGGGAATCGATTTTTCCCCGATCATCGTCATCGCTGCCATCGTGTTCCTCAAGTATGCCCTGGCCAGGACCATCATCGAAACCGGGTTCCGGCTGAAAGGGGGCCTCTAAATGAAGCTATCGCCCGAGATGATTCGGGAGCAGCGCTTCAAGACCAAGCTCTCCGGGTTTGACAGGAACGAGGTCATTGCCTTTCTTATGGACATTGCCGAGGACATGGAGATGCTCATCGAGGAGAATTCCCTGCTCAAGAGCGAGATCGAAACGATAAAAAGCAGACAGAAGGATATGGAGGACCTGTTCCTGTCCGTCAAACAGTTCTCCGAAGAGAAGATGAAACGTGCCGACCTCGACGCGAAAGGTATCCTTGCCGAGGCGGAAAAGAAGGCTGCCGACATCCGTGCCGCTGCCAATCATAAACAGGCCGAGGCGGAGCAACGGGCCCAGGAGATGCAGGCCCAGGCAATGCAGAAGGCCCGGGAGATCCTGAAGGAGGCAGAGCACACAAAACAGGAGATGGAACTGGGGCTTGCAGAGATCCAGAACAAACGGGCCTCGCTCCTGGCCGAACTCAAGGCCGTTCTTGAATCATACCAGGCATGGATCCAGGGGCATGTGGTGTAGGAACAAGGGGGGATCGGCACTCCTGAGCATCAGGGTGCAGCCGAATTCATCAAAAGAAGGCCCCGGAGAGGTCCAAAACGATGCCCTGACCATCCGCCTGAATGCACCGCCGGTGGAGGGCAGGGCCAATGAAGCCCTCATCAGGTTTCTGTCCAAACGTCTGGCGGTGGCAAAATCAAAGGTAACGATCGTCCAAGGAAAGAAAGGGAGGAACAAGCTCGTCGCGGTGGAGGGCCTGGACCCGGAAGAAGTGATGGGGCGCCTTCAGGTCAATCGATGACCTTGACGCCGCGATAACCCGTGTTTGCCAGCTCACGGGCGATCTCGCCGGAGTCCCCCCCGGAGATGCGGAAGTGGTGGACGTTCTCTTCTCCGTTCATGGTCATGCCGGCACTGATGATGTATCCCCCTTTGGCCTCGATGATGGATACCACTTCGTCGAAAGAGCCGTGCACATCCTTGAGGATGACATCGATCCGGCTGCCTCCCTTGAGAACTCCCATAATTTCGATGAAGGCCTTCAGAATATCGTTGACCGTGAGGATCCCCACGATCTCTCCATCCTCCACCACGGGCAGGCAGCCGATGCGTTTCTCATAGATGATCTGGGCCGCCTTCTCCAGGGACGTGTCCCGGGTGACGGTGAACGGCTCGCGGATCATCACGTCACTGACCTTGAGCTGCTCGATCATGGAGGCAATGATGGCCTGCTTGAGGTCTCCCAGCGCCACCAGTCCGGTGAAGACCCCCCCGTCCACTACGGGCAGATGCCTCACCGAGTGTTTCTTCATCACGGTCAGGGCCTCTCTGATATCGGCTCTGCTGGTGATGGTGATGACCTCTTTGACCATCCACGATTCGACTTTCATAGAGAAACTATACCAAACATTGCCCTGAATGTAAAACCGCAATGCGGCCGATGCCTTCGTTGACCGGCCTTCCACCAGGGGATGAACCCTCGTTCCCCGGATTCATGGGGAGACCCTGTTGCGTAGATAGCGAAGCGCCTCCTCCGGCGAACTGATGAGGCCGTCGGCCCGTGCCTCCTCAACCTCTCGGAGCATCTCACCGATCTTTGCTCCGGCCGTGATCCCCAGGGCGGCCATAAGCTCATGTCCTGTGAGCAGGGGGCAGGCCTTCTGTGTCCGATACTGGCCGATGAAAAACTCCCAGAGTTCTCTGCAAACCCGCTCAATCGAATCAGCGGTGTTCTTTTTTTCCGTCCATGCGGAAGCCAGGGACAGGAGCAGCATCTCAGGGATGTACCCCTCATGCTCGACCAGCACCCGATACAGATCGCTCCTTGCCGGACGAGATTGCCCTGCTAGGCCCTTTAACCTGAAGGCTCCCTTCAACGATCCCGAAATGGTCCGTCGGGCCCTTGTCGACAGACCAAGTCGCGTCGGGAGCTTGTGGAAAAGACCCTGGTCTTCCGGCAGGGAAATCACGGTTGCCTGGATGAAGGCGGCAAGTCTGAAGGCGGCATCCCGTTTCAGACCATGTTCCAGCTCCTGAGCGAAGTGTCCGCCGATCCCGGGAAGAACTCGCCCTGCATCATGAAGGAGTTGTTCCGCACTCCGAAGGACTTCCATACGACAGGGTTTCGATTGTTCCCCGTCAACATCACCGAAGAGCACCCGGTCATACCCCTCCTCGGCCAGGAGATTGAAGAATGATGCACACCCGGGACCTGACAGGGCCCTGAGGAATTCGTACTTGATCCGCTCGGGGGCAGTCCCGGTAAGATCCTCTGCATGTTTCCTCACCAGCATCCTGGTGTGCTCGTCAAGGGCGTATCCCAGCTGGACGGCAAACCTGATGCACCGAAGGCCCCGCAGAGGGTCGTCGAGCAGGTTCCTTTCTCCGATGAGCCGGATCCGCTTCGCCTTCAGGTCGGCCATTCCCCCCAGGGGGTCGATGAGTATCCCCTCTGCCGGCCGGCATGCCATGGCATTGATGGTTATGTCCCTCTCCCGGAGATCCGCCTTGATATCAGCGCCGCGGGGAGGGGATATGTCGATGGTATATTCACCCCGGTTCACGGCTACCCTGGCAACGTTTCGCTCCCGGTCCAGGAGAAAGGGCTTTCCGCCGAGGGAACCGGCAAGGGTGACCGCCAGTTCCATGGTGGGACTGAAGGTTACGAGGTCGAAGTCCAAGGGCTCGGTGCCTAACAGCAGATCTCGAATGCAACCGCCGACCAGGTAGGCGCGCTCGGGCAGCAGCGGCTGAATACGCTCAAGGATCCTGTTTGCCAAGACGGCATTCGACAGATCGTGCATGCGCCTCCAGATCCTCTGATCGGGCGATGCGCACCGCCACGGGACCCAGTGTATTGAGGGCCTGCCCGGTGACCCCTATGACCGAGGTGCGCTTGGTGAAGTCATAGACCCCGAGCGGTGAATAGAACCTCGCTGTGGAACCCGTGGGGAGGGTGTGATTGGGTCCAGCCACATAGTCTCCGATGGCCTCCGGGGTCGCATAGCCCAGGAATACCGCCCCTGCGTTGACAATCTTTCCCAGGTACTCCCAGGAATCCTTGAACATGAGTTCCAGGTGTTCGGGGGCTACCTCATTGGCAATGGCAACCGCCTCCTCCAGATCCCTCACCACGATACAGGCCCCATGGTTTTCCAGGGACTTTCTGACAGTGTCCCTACGCGGCAACGGTTCGATAGCCTCTTCCAGGGCCTTGAGTGTGGATTGAGCCAGCTTGAACGACGGAGTGACGAGGATGGAAGATGCCTGCACGTCGTGCTCCGCCTGGGAGAGGAGGTCATGAGCCACGATGTTCGGATCCGCCCCTTCATCGGCGATGACGAGGATCTCGGATGGTCCGGCAAAGGCATCAATGCCGATGATTCCCTGGAGCAGTCTCTTGGCATGGGCCACGTAGATGTTCCCCGGCCCCACCACCTTGTCCACCCGGGGGATGCGCTCCGTGCCGTATGCCAGGGCGGCTATGGCCTGGGCTCCGCCGATGCGGCAGATCCTCTCAACTCCCGCCACGTGGGCGGCGGCAAGAAGCGCCTGGCTCACCCGGCCGGCCGGTGTGGGAGAAACCACCACGATATGCTTGACCCCTGCGATCTTCGCCGGGATGACATTCATGAGCACCGTGGACGGGAATGCGTTCGCCCCACCAGGGATGTATATGCCTGCGCTGTTTACCGGCGTGACCTTCTGTCCCAGGATGGTGCCCGTTTCATCGGTGATGAACCAGGACTGTTCTTTCTGGTGGGCATGGAAGGCCTCTATTCTCCCTGCCGCTATACCCAGGGCTTCTACGATATCGCGGGGCGCGGCCCTGTAGGCCTGCTCGATCTCCACAGGACCGATGAAGAGCCCGTCCCTGTGGGGGTCATATCCGTCGTACGTCCTGGTATAGTCGAACAGGGCGGCATCACCCCTGATCCTCACCTGCTCGATGATCTGCCTGACCGAAGAGTCCACGTCCGAAGGGATCGTCCTCATGCGGTCCAACAGGTGTTTGAGCTTTTCCTTCCAGCCCGGATCAGCGGTTCGTATGGTATTCATCACAACCCACCCCTCTCCCTGGATACCTCGGCGCCCAGGGTAGTGAGCTTCTTGTCCAGGGCGTCATATCCCCTGTCCAGGTGATAAATCCTCCTGACCTCGGTGTAGCCGCTCGCATTCAGGGCAGCCAGAACCAGGCTCGCCGATGCCCGCAGGTCGGTGGCCATGACGGTTGCACCCTGAAACCGCTCGATGCCCCGCACGATCACGGTCCTTCCCTTCTCTTCCAGGTTCGCACCCATGCGCATGAGTTCGGGAACGTGCATAAAACGGTTCTCGAAGATGTTCTCCGTTATGCTGGTCACTCCATCCGCCACACAGGCCAGCGCCATGACCTGCGCCTGCATGTCCGTGGGAAAGCCAGGGTAGGGCACTGTATCGACATTCACCGCCTTGAGATCGTAATCCCCGTTGACCTCTATGCTCTCGCCTTCGCCTTCCGATATATCGAGCCCCATCTCCATGAGCTTGTCAATCACGGCAGTGACATGGTCGGCCCGCCCGCCCGTAATGGAGAGCTTCCCCTTCGTGATGCCCGCTGCCACCAGGAAGGTGCCCGTCTCGATTCGGTCAGGTATCACCTCATAACGAACACCGGAAAGGGATTTCACTCCCTCAATGACCATGGTGCTCTCGCCTGCGCCTTCGATGTGGGCACCCATGGCGTTGAGCACCCCTGCCAGATCCACCACCTCGGGCTCCTTGGCAGCCCCCTCCATGATGGTGGTGCCCTCTGCAAGCACTGCCGCCATCATGACGTTTTCCGTACCGCCCACCGTAGTGTTGTCGAACACGATGCGGGTCCCCTTCAGTCGGTCCGCCGTGGCAACGACATACCCATGGGAGAGGTCGATCTCGGCGCCCATTTTGGCAAAGGCCTTCAGATGCATGTCGATGGGCCTCACCCCGATGGCGCAGCCTCCCGGCAGAGATACCTTCGCACGTCCGTACCGCGCAAGAAGGGGGCCTAGAACGAGGATGGACGCCCTCATCTTCTTGACCAGGTCGTACTGGGCCTCATAAGACGAGATCCGGGCTGGATCGAGGACCACCGTATTCTTCTCAGGCTTCTGATATGCAATGCCCAGGTGTCCAAGGACCTTGCAGATGGTATCGATGTCGTCGAGTTCCGGCACGTTCGTGTAGGTGCACGGCCCATCCGCCAGTATGGAGGAACAGAGGACCGGCAGTGCCGCGTTCTTGGAGCCGGAGATCCTGACTGTTCCCCTGAGCCTGTTGCCGCCGTAGATAATGAACTTATCCATGGACCCTCTCAATGATAACGACCCGGGGAACGCCCGCGAGGTCGTTCTCCCAGCCTTTTACCACAAGACCTTCCTGCCCGCGCACCAGGGATTCGACTGCCTCCTGCTGAGAAATACCAGCCTCCATGAGGAGCACGCCCCCTGGGGCAAGATGTCCGGGTGCGCCGGTGATGATCTCTTGTACAATATCGAGCCCGTCTTTTCCACCGAAAAGGGCCCGACCCGGCTCGTAGAGCCTGACATCGTCAGCCAGCATCTGGGCATCGTCCTCAGATATGTAGGGAGGGTTGGCGAGAATGACCGGCATTTCACCTTTCAGCCCTGAAAAGGTATGGCTCGCCAGGAGCCCCAGTCTCCCGGATACTCGGTGAAGGTCAGCGTTGGCCCTGGCTGTCCTGAGGGCAGGAAGACTGATGTCATTGCCGATGCCATACAGGTCATTCCGCTCTGCCAGGACCGAACAGATCACCGCGCCGGAGCCTACGCCTATCTCAAGGACCAATGAACCCCGGGGTGCCAGGGCAACGGCCTGTTCCACCAGGATCTCTGTCTCTGGCCGGGGGATGAGGACATGCGGATTGACATGGAACACCTTCCCGAAGAATTCCTTTTCGCCCGTAATGTAGGCTATGGGCTCATGTCGTGCCCTTCGGGAAACCAGTGCGCTGAAGACTTCCTGTTCATCATTCGTCAGCGGCCGATCCCGATGGATGAAGAGATCGATCCTCCGGAGATTCAGACAGAGGGCGAGGAGAAGGTCGGCATCCAAAGATGCCGATTCAATACCGGCGGAAGAGAGGATTCCCCGGGCACTGGCCCGTGCCGAGGAGATCGTCGCGGCCATGACCTCAGCTCCCGGTCTTCTTGAGTGCCTCGGCCTGGTAGTGGGCTGAGAGCTCGTCGACGAGCTCGTCGATATCCCCCTCCAGAATCAGGGGAAGCCGGTGCAGGGTCAGGTTGATTCGGTGATCCGTTACCCGCCCCTGGGGAAAGTTGTACGTACGGATCCGCTCGCTCCGGTCACCGGAACCCACCTGGGATCGTCGCTGTGAGGCTATCTCTCGATCCTGGTCCTCCTGCCTCTTCTGGAGGATGCGGGTCCGTATCACCCTGAGAGCCTTGGCCTTGTTCTTGTGCTGAGACTTCTCGTCCTGGCAGGAAACCACGATGCCCGTGGGGATGTGGGTGATGCGAATGGCCGATTCGGTCTTGTTCACGTGCTGGCCTCCCGCGCCGGATGCACGGAAGGTATCGATCCTCAGGTCGTTGGGATCGATCTCGACATCCACCTCCTCGGCTTCGGGCAGGACCGCCACCGTGACTGCCGAGGTATGGATGCGGCCGCTGGCCTCTGTCGCCGGAACTCGCTGGACACGATGCACCCCGCTCTCATACTTGAGCCGGGAATAGGCTCCCTTGCCCTTGATGCCGGCAATGACCTCCTTGATGCCGCCGATGCCGGTCTCGTTGATGCTCAGGACCTCGACGGCCCATCGCTTCTCCTCGGCATACCGGGAGTACATGCGGAAGAGGTCAGATGCGAACAGGGCCGCCTCGTCGCCGCCTGTGCCAGCCCTGATCTCCAGGATGACATCTCTGGCATCATTGGGGTCCTTGGGGATGAACAGGGCCTTGAGCTGGGTCTCGATGCGGTCTTTCTCATCCCGCAACGCAGTGAGCTCATCCTTGACCAGTGATCGGATCTCGGGGTCGGGGTCCTCAAGCATGGCCTCGTTCTCTTCTATCGCGGCAAGCACCTGCTTGAGCCTGGCATAGGGCACCATGAATTCCTCCAGCGAGGACTGCTCCCTGGCGAAATTCGTGTATTGGGCGGGATCCTTGAGGACCTCGGGGTCGGCGAGGAGACCGGAGAGCTTTTCGTAGCGGTCCTCGATCTCCTTCAATCGTTCGAGCATATCTGAAGGGGCTACTTATTTGCCTTGCTTGTCCTTTTTCAGGTACTCGCCGTACTTCCTCTTGAACAGCTCGGCCTTCCCGGCTGTGGAGGTAAGTCTCTGCTGCCCCGTATAGAAGGGGTGGCAGGCACTGCAGATTTCAACGCGGATGTCCTTCTTCGTGGAACGCGTGGCGAAGCTGTTCCCGCATGAGCAGGTGACCGTTGTCTCGAAGTAATCCGGGTGGATCCCTTTCTTCATTGCTTTCTACTCCTACTTGTTCATGGATTCCAAGAAGTCGGCATTATGGCGTGTCTTGCTCAATTTGTCCAGCAGAAATTCAATGCTGTCTATGGGGTTGAGCGGACTCAGGAGCTTTCGGAGGATCCAGATGCGGTCCAGCTGTTCCTTGGGCAGGAGAAGCTCTTCCTTGCGGGTCCCCGATTTCGAGATATCGATGGCCGGGAAGACCCTGCGTTCCATGATGGAGCGGTCCAGGTGGATCTCCATATTGCCCGTGCCCTTGAACTCCTCGTAGATGACTTCATCCATACGCGAGCCTGTATCCACCAGCGCGGTGGCGATGATGGTGATGCTGCCGCCCTCCTCGATGTTCCTCGCGGCTCCGAAGAACCTCTTTGGTTTCTGCAGTGCATTGGCGTCGATACCACCGGAGAGGAGCTTTCCCGATGGAGGACACACCGTGTTGTGTGCCCTGGCCAGCCTGGTCAGCGAATCCAGCAGGATCACGACATCCTTTTTATATTCCACCAGCCGTTTGGCCTTTTCCATGACCATGCGGGCAACCTGGACATGGCGCGTCGCCGGTTCATCGAAGGTGGAAGCTACGACTTCGCCCTTGGTCGAACGCTGCATATCGGTGACCTCTTCGGGCCTCTCGTCGATGAGCAGCACCATAAGGACGACGTCCGGGTGATTGGCCGTAATGCTGTTGGCAATGCTCTGGAGCATCATCGTCTTGCCGGCCTTGGGGGGGGAGACGATCATTCCGCGCTGCCCCTTGCCGATGGGTGCAAGCAGATCAAGCACCCTTCCGGTAAGGTTGTCGGTAGCGGTCTCCAGCTTGAATTTCTCCATAGGGTAGAGCGGCGTGAGGTTGTCGAAGGATACCCGGTGCTTGGCGCCTTCAGGTTCCTCCATGTTGATGGTCTCAAGCTTGAGCAGGGCGAAGTAGCGTTCATTGTCCTTGGGGGGCCTGATGAGTCCGTTTACCTCGTCGCCGTTCTTCAGGTTGAATCGCCTGATCTGGGATGGAGATACATAGATGTCGTCAGGTCCGGGCAGGTAACTGTAGTCGGCGGAACGCAGGAAGCCGAACCCGTCGGGGAGTATCTCCAGGACGCCCTTCCCGGATATGGATACGTCCTTTTCGGATTGTGCCTGGAGTATGGCGAAGATGAGCTCCTGCCTGTTCATGGTTGCAGAACCCTCGATCTCCAGAGAGTTCGCCGTCTCAAGGAGCTCCTTGGGGTCCATCTTTTTGAGGTCTTCTAAATGCATAAACAAGTCCTTTCGGTGATATGAGCTGATGTGGGGTATTGCTTATATGTGAGGACCCACGAACAGATGAATCGGTAATGACATGGACTAGCGAAAACGTACACAGAAGTCAAGAGCAAAAGGGACCCTTACCCTAACCATGCTCCCCGGCTCAATCATAGGACACCTTCAGAGGGAAGATGTCCTTCTGGATGCCCTTCACCCGGATGGAGCCCATGGCCTCAAAGTCTACATCCATCTCCGTGTGCGGGGGGATGACATCCGTGGTAAGGCTGCTGACCACGATCTCTCCGGGGGTGCTGATGGATTCGAGTCTCTGGGCAAGATTCACCGGCTCACCGATGACGGTGTAGTTCATCTGTTCTGCGGTTCCGATATTCCCCGCCACCACGAGCCCGGTCGCTATGCCCACCCCCACTTCGATGGGAAAGAATCCTTCTTCCACCAGCTTTTCCTTGAGCGCCTTCACCCCGCGCTGGATATCCACGGCACAATGGATGGCGTTTACCGGGTCAAGGTCCGTTGCATCGGGGATACCGAAGACCGCCATGACCCCGTCTCCCAGGAACTTGTCCAGCATTCCTCCGTACCGGAAGATGATGGGGACCACGGTCTCGAAATAACGGTTAAGCACCTCCACCACCTGTTCCACCGGGTTCTCCTCCACCAGGCTGGTGAATCCGGTGATGTCGGCAAAGACGACGGTGACGATCTTCTTCTGTCCGCCGAGACCCGTCATGCGGTCGTCCGCGACAAGGTGCTCGGCCAGTCCCCTGGAAAAGTATCTGCTCAGGTTTATCCTCTTCTTTTCGAGCTCCAGGAGGTCCTGGTAGGTGCGTACGAGCGAGGCGGTGATGGAGAGCTGGTCTGCTATGAGCTCGAAGAACCTCAGGTCATTGGGGCCGAAGATTCCTGAGGCATTGTCCCGGAAGTTAATGACTCCGATGCACCTGCCCTCGGATATAATGGGCACGCACGCCAGTGAGCCTTCCTGGTTCGTGCCCCTGTTGGAAAAATTCGGGTCCTTGGTCACATCCGGTATGTAGAGCGTCTTGCCGCTTTCCACCACCTTGCCGGCGATTCCCTCTCCCCGCTTGAGCAGAATGGGAGGGCGATTCGGCGTGTTCCGCATGAGAGATGCGCTCACCACATAGAGGTTACTGGTCTGCTCGTCGAGGAGCATAACCGAGATGCTGTGGATTCCCGTAGCCTTCTTGATGATGTCGAGCTGGCGCAGGAAGAGTTGGTTCCAGTGCGAGAGGCTCGTCCCCTTGAGTGCTTCGCCGAGCTCTTTGAGCAGGGACAGCTCTGCTATCTTCTGTTCATACCCCTCTTCCAGGGATACGATGCGGTCTTTCAGAATTGAGAGAATGTCCCTTTCCATGGCTCCGAGGCTACATATCGAGGAGGGCCTTCACCCTCGTAAGGTTATATGCATGCCGTTTGGCGATTACCTCTTCCGTCAGCAGGGCCATCACGTCCGGCACCAGGAACCGTGCCGCGGCTGTATTCGCTTCACCCAGATTCAGGGCCGCCGTGTGGGCGATCATATCGGCGAGATGCACGGTGACGGCCAGACACACATCCCTTGCCTTACCGGGCAGGTGGTGGCTCAGGAGTCCGTCAACGATATCCTCCGGCAGGTTCCACCGTTCCGCCACGAAGGCCCCCATCTCAGCATGGGACATTCCTGTTTCCTTCTCCTCAGCAGCAAGCTCCTGGAGCGTGGATAGCGCCGTCAGGTCACCCGGCGTGTATCCTCTCTGGAGGAAGATGATCTTTCCGAAATCATGGAGCAGGCCAAGGGTATAGAGGGCATTCACTGCCGAACAACCGAGCAAGGGACCCAGCCATTGGGCCAGATGGGCCACCAGGAGGGAGTGCTCCCAGAGTAGTACCCCCTGCTTCGGCGCGATACGGTCCATGATCTGATGCACGGCTATGGAGAAAGCCAGGTTCACCACCTCGTCGTTACCAAGGATCACCACGGCATGCTCCACCGAGACGATCTGCCTGCGGAATCCGTAGAAGGCGGAGTTCACCACCTTCAGAAGGCGGGACGTGAGCACCGGGTCCTTCTCGATAATCTTCGCCATCTTCGAGGACGCCGCCATGGGATCGCCGGCCAGTTCTATGATCTCCCGGGAAATGGACGGCAGGGTAAAGAGATGCTCAATAGTACGGAATTTACGGAGGGTGGTCTTCCCAAGGTCCCTCTTTCTCTCAAGCTTCTCCTTATAGTTCCAGCCCTCGATGAGCTGCGACAAAGCCTCATCCGGGACGGTTGCAGTATCCGTGAAAGACTTCACCATGTCGAAGGGCAGGAGGTCTTCAATCCAGTGTCGGTCGGAGAGGCTCATGTTGGCAACGATTAGATTAATTTCTGTAGGATGTGAGGCCAGGAATGCATAGAACTGGTAGAAGGCATTCGTGAGGAGCTTTCCCTCACCGTCTCCGTCGCCACCATGCCCGGAGGTCTCCTTAATGCTGTCCCACAGACTCTTGACCCAGGGAGAGCTCCCCTTGTTCAGGTTCAGGCGCTCCACCGCCTCGAAGAACAATGCCTGGATATCACCGCCATCCTTGGGAAAGACCGCGATCCCCTTCGGAATGGAAAGGAATTGTGTGGAGGCCTCGTCCGCACCCAAGCCGAATACCCCAAGCACGAGATAGTCTCCATGTCTGATGGCCGTGTCCATCTCCCTTTTTGCCCGCAGGGCCATGTCCATATTCTCGTACGGCACCACCACGATGGCCATGCTCCCGCCCAACATGGAAACCTTCTTGAGCTCAATGTCCAGAGGCGCAAGGTTATCCTTGAGGTCCATAGCTATGTTCATCGACATCGTGAGATCAAATCTTGACTTGGAACAGTCGCTCCCTTAGGATACTGTATCCTATAAGGAGACCCGTGCGGCTCATGGGAAACAGCGAGCTGACTGATCATGTATTTTCACACCCAAAGCCGCCCCTATAATTAGATAAGGAAGGGATCATGATACCGGTAGAAAAAGCACGGGAGATCATCCTGGATAAGATGCCGGTCCTGCCGGCGGAACGGGTAACCTTGGAGTCCGCCCTGGGAAGGTATCTGGCTGAGGATATCATCTCCACCCTGGATATACCGCCCTTCGACAACTCGGCCATGGACGGGTATGCGGTCCGTACAGAGGATGCGAGGATCGCCGGTGTGACCCTTGAAATCGCATCCGTGCTGCCTGCCGGGTCATTCCCCGGCCAGCCCGTCACCACGGGCCAGGCCGTCAAGATCATGACCGGCGCCCCGATCCCGGAGGGTGCAGATACCGTGGTCAGGCGGGAAGATACTGTTGAAGAAAAAGCCCGGGTCAAGATAAACATAATCCCTGCCAGACACGAGAATATCCGCTTCAGGGGAGAGGACATCCCGGCAGGGAAGAAGATCCTCTTTGCCGGCGACCACCTAGGACCTGCCCAGATCGGCCTCCTGGCCTCGCTGCGGAGGCCGTACGTACAGGTCGGACAGCGCCCGGTGGTGGCCGTGCTGGCCACCGGCGACGAGATCGTGGAGCTCGGGGAAGAGTCCGGTCCCAAGGCCATCATTTCATCCAACTCGTACACATTGATCAGCCTCATCCGATCCCTGGGGGCGTTGCCGCTCTATCTCGGAATCGCAAGGGATCAGCGTTCGGACCTCAAGGCCAGGCTTTCCCATGCCCGCAGGTGCGACCTACTCCTCACTTCCGGCGGTGTATCCATGGGGGATTATGACATGGTCAGGGAAATCATGAAGGAGGAAGGCAATGCCCTGGATTTCTGGACCGTGGACATGAAGCCCGGGAAACCTCTCGCCTTCGGGTCACTCAGCGGCATACCGGCCATCGGCCTGCCCGGCAACCCGGTGTCCACCATGACCTCGTTCTACCAGTTCGCCAGGCCGGCCATCCTCAAGATGCAGGGCGCCCGCGAAATCCTCCTGCCACGGTTACGGGCGCGGCTCAAAGAAGGGTTGGAGAACAAGGGCGACCGGCCCCATTACATCAGGGCCATCCTTGAGCGTATAGGTGATGAGCTCGTAGTAAGCACCACGGGCCCCCAGGGCTCGGGCATTCTCTCTTCCATGGCCAGAGGCAACTGTTTCATCGTGTTGCCCAAGGGGATCACCTCCCTTGAAGAAGGATCTCTGGTGGAATGCGAGGTCTTCGGGGGTGGTTTCACTCTGGCCTGAGCTGTTTTTTGCAACGGATGCCGCTGTGGTACATGAATCCATGACCCTGGAAACGCATCGAAAAGGTGTAAAGAGATTTGATGGTTGACAGCGCGGTTGTAATAAGTATAAGAAGCCTACTTTCAATTTCCAGCGGAGGACAGGATGTTACGAAAAAACGAGCTTCTTGAAATCAGAGAGATCCTTCTCCAGATGAAGAAGGACATCCTTAAGACCCTGGCAGAACGGATCAAGTCCAATGATATTACATCACAGAGGGAGATCGGAGATATCTTTGACGATGCCGACCTCGAACAAACCCGCGAGTTCAATCTCCTGCTGGGCACTAGAGAGAGGCAGAAGCTTGACCAGATCGAAAGCGCCCTGTCACGCATGGAAAAGGGTGAATACGGGTTCTGTGAAGATTGCGGCGAGAACATCCCCGCCGGAAGACTCAAGGCCATGCCTTTTGCCACACTGTGCGTGAAGTGCAAGTCCGAACGCGAGAGTGTTGAAGGCCCCGCCACCCTGTATATAGAGGAAAAAGGCTAATCATATGGCTGTACGGGTCGAAGTCGGGCTCAAAGAGCACCTCTTCGACGCCCGTGGAGCAAGGATCAAAAGGCAGATACTCCATGCCTTCCCCCATCTGACACCACCAGAGAGGATCTCTTGTTTCGACATCTATCACGTTGACGAGGACATGGCTCAGGCACCCCTCGAAGAGGCCTTCTGTGACCCGGTCATCCAGGACATTGCCGTGGGGGAGGTCCTCCGTTCAGTACGGGGCTGGTACATTGAGGTCGGGTTCAAACCAGGCGTCACGGACAATGTAGGTCATAGCGCCCAATATGCCCTGGAGCTCATCACCGGATCAAGGATTCCGGTCTATTCCGCCAGGGGATACCTTATCCAGGGTGACTATGCCCCTGACATGATCGAGGCCATTGCCTCCGAGTGTCTTGCCAACTTGCTGATCCATACCATAAGGGTTTTCCATTTCCCCGAGTTCCGCAGGATCGATCCTTTCATCCCCAGGATCACCGGCCTCCACAAACCCATTGTGGAGGAGCTTTCCCTGGATATGAGCGACGAGGAACTCCTCCGCCTTTCACAGACCCGTACCCTTGCCCTGACCGTTGATGAAATGAAGACCATCGCCCGGTATGTCAAGGCCCCGAAGACCATAAAAGCCCGTGCCTCCCTGGGCCTTTCCGGAAAAATCACCGACGTGGAGCTCGAATGCCTGGCGCAGACTTGGTCTGAGCACTGCAAGCACAAAATCTTCAACGCAACCATCTCCTATGAGGAGAACGGCAAGACGAAAAAGATCTCCTCGCTCTTTGCCAGTTATATCCGGGGAGCCACCGCGAGGATACGCAAGGCGCAGGGGCATCGTGACGTCTGCGTAAGCGTCTTCTCGGACAATGCAGGGGTGATACGCTTCAACGACGAATACAACCTGGTCTTCAAGGTGGAGACCCATAACTCGCCCTCGGCCCTGGACCCCTATGGCGGGGCGCTCACCGGCATCGTGGGAGTGAACCGCGACCCCTTCGGCACGGGCATGGGGTCGAAGCTCATCTTCAACACGGATGTATTCTGCTTTGCCAGCCCGTTCTTCTCCGCCAAGCTCCCCCCGAAGATCCTCCACCCGTTGCGGATCTTCGAGGGTGTCCGGGAGGGAGTGGAGCATGGCGGCAACAAATCGGGAATACCCACGGTGAACGGCTGCATCGTCTTTGACGAGCGTTACCTCGGCAAGCCGCTCGTCTATTGCGGAACCGCTGGCATCATGCCCGGGGAGATCAACGGAGAGCCTTCTCATATCAAAAAGATCATCCCCGGCGATCTCATCGTCATGTCAGGCGGCAGGATCGGCAAGGACGGTATCCACGGCGCTACCTTCTCCTCGGAAGAGTTGCACGAGGAATCGCCCACATCTGCAGTGCAGATCGGTGACCCCATCACCCAGAAGAAACTTACGGACTTCCTCCTCGTGGCCAGGGACAGAGGCCTTTATCATGCCATTACGGACAACGGCGCAGGGGGCCTATCGTCATCCGTGGGCGAGATGGCCACCGCATGCGGCGGCTGTCGTATCGAGCTGGATAAACCCCTGCTCAAATACCACGGCCTGAGACCATGGGAGGTCCTGTTGTCCGAGGCCCAGGAACGCATGACCCTGGCGGTTTCACCCGACCGCATTGAGGAGTTCCTGGCCCTCTCAGGGAGGATGGATGTTGAATCCACGGTGATCGGGACCTTCACGGATTCCGGGTTCTTCCACTGTACGTATGAAGGCAGAACCGTCGCATACCTGAGTCTCGACTTCCTGCACAACGGCCTTCCCCCCATGAGGCTGAGGGCCATCTGGTCACCGCCAGCCGGAGACGGCACGGTAACGCCTGTGCCGGACGACCACGGCGCCAAGATATCGGAAATGCTGGGCAGGCTCAACATCTGCTCCAAGGAGTATGTGGTGAGGCAGTACGATCACGAGGTGCAGGGTGGGTCCGTGGTCAAACCGCTAGTGGGTGAAACATGCGACGGTCCATCGGATGCTGCTGTCATACGCCCTCTGCTGGAATCGGACGAAGGGGTGGTCGTGTCCAACGGTATCATCCCCCGATATTCAGACCTTGATGCCTACCATATGGCGGCATGCGCCTTGGATGAGGCCCTCCGGAATTATGTCTGCGTGGGAGGCAACCCCGATCACTGGGCCTTTCTGGACAACTTCTGCTGGTGTGACCCCGTGGCCGGCCCGAGGAATCCGGACGGAGAGTACAAGCTGGCTCAGCTCGTACGGGCCAACAAGGCTCTCTATGACTATGCCCTGGCCTATTCCTGCCCCATGATCTCGGGTAAGGACAGCATGAAGAATGACTACATCGGGGGAGACGTGAAGATATCCATCCCTCCCACCATTCTCATCTCGGTCATCGGAAAGATGGCGGATGCGAAGAAGGCCGTAACCATGGACATCAAACAGCCCGGCAGCTTCATCTTCCTGCTTGGGATCACGAAGAACGAGCTCGGCTGCAGCGAGTACCTGGCGTCATGGGGAAAGAAAGGATTCAGGCTACCTGCAGTGGATGCGAAAAAGGCGCTCAGGAGATACCGTCTGATCCATGAGGGGATCAACCAGGGCCTCATCCTGTCGGCTCACGACTGCTCGGACGGCGGCTTGGCCGTCTGTTTGGCCGAGATGGCCTTTGCAGGCGGATACGGCATGGACATTGACCTGGGCAGGGTTAAGGCTGAAAAGGGAATGAACGATACCGAGATCCTCTACTCCGAGTCGCAGAGCAGGATCGTCATCGAGGTGTCCCCGGACAAGAGAAAGACTTTTACCAAGCTTATGGGAAGGGATGCGGTCTGTATAGGCTCCACCACGGGCGAACCCCGCCTCGTCATCAGAGCCAAGTCCGGACATACGCTCATCTGCCAGACCCTGGTCGATCTTAAAACGGCCTGGAAGAAGACATTGGACTTATAATATGGCCCAGATCAAGGCACTGGTCATTACCGGCTTTGGAACCAACTGCGAGATGGAAATGGCGTACGCATGCCGTCAGGCCGGCGCCGCGGCCGATATTGCCCATATCAGCGAAGTGCTTGGCGGGACGTATTCCATTGGTGACTACCACTTCCTGAACCTGCCCGGCGGCTTTCTTGACGGTGATGACCTGGGCTCGGCCCAGGTGGAGAGCGTGAGGTTGAAGTATGCCCGGATCCGGACGACAGGCAGAACCATCTTCGAGGAGATCGAGACCTTCATCGAGAGAGGCATGCTCATCCTCGGCGTATGCAACGGATTCCAGGCCTTGGTGAAGTCCGGCGTCCTGCCCGGCAATCCGCTGGGAAAACGGAGAGTCTCTCTCACGTTCAACGATTCGGCCAAGTTCGAGGACCGCTGGGTCCATCTGAAGGTGAATCCCGCTAGCCCGTGCGTCTTCACCCGGGGGATTGATCTCCTCCCGGTGCCTGTCCGTCATGGTGAAGGAAAGTTCGTATGCGACTGTGACGAGACCCTTTCAGAGATCTCTCGAGAAAACCTCATCGCCGTACAATATGCCGGTGAAGACTCGGGACCGACCATGGAATATCCTGCCAATCCCAATGGCTCGGTATACGCCATTGCCGGCATCTGTGACCGTACAGGGCGTATCTTCGGCCTCATGCCTCACCCCGAGGCTTATACTCACCCAACCAACCATCCCTCCTGGACCCGAATGAAGAACTCTGTCGGCAAAGGGGAAGGCTTGGCCATATTCGAAAACGCCGTAAATTTCCTGAAGGGCATCGTATAAAGCCATCCCTGGCATGCACTACCGGTCATTCCTGCCATCGGAATATCTCCAAGGGAATTACCCCTTCCGAATCAAAGCCTACACCCTCGTCCTGAAGCATGGCCTGCTGGAGCAACCCTGATCGTTCGGGGCTAAGGCTGATGCACCCCTTCTCATTGACAACCCTGTGCCACGGTACATCTGCCCCTTCCGGGAGACAATGGAGGGCATAACCCACCTGCCGGGCACGGCCGGGAATGCCTGCGAGACGGGCGATCTGACCATAGGTGGCGACCCTCCCAATGGGTATAAGCCGGATGATCTCATAAATGGGGTTGTAGCGGGAGCTCATACACATATCCTTTCCAGCCCCTCTCACTCAGATATCACGGGGAAGGGCCGTGACCGGTAAACCAGATATCCTTCAACGCCATACACAACAAGGGCCGTCCAGACAATGCCAAAGCCGATAAACTTCGTCATGGTGAAAGGCTCCTGATAGACCAGTACTCCGATGAGAAACTGGAGGGTCGGGGCGATATACTGCAGGATTCCGATGAGGGAAAGAGGGATCCTCCTGGCCGCCGATGCAAACATCAGGAGCGGTACCACGGTTATCAGTCCTGCCCCGGCTAACAGCACATCGATACGCAATCCTTCATGAAGAAACGCCCCTTTGCCGGTCAGGTCGACATAAGACAGGAATGCGAGGGCAGGGACCAGCAGGATCCCTGTCTCCAGGGTCAGCCCCTGGAGTGATCCGAGGGGGGCTGTCTTCTTGACCAGACCATACAGGCCGAAGGTAACGGCCAGGGTCAGGGCGATCCACGGCAGCTTTCCATGGGCCATTGTCAGGTATACAACCCCTCCCGTCGCAAGAGCGATGGCTGCCCATTGCCATGGCCTGAGCCGCTCACGAAAGAAGATCACCCCAAGGAGAACGCTGAACAGCGGATTGATAAAGTAGCCCAGACTGGTTTCTATGATGAACGCTGCATTCACCGCCCATATGTAGGTGAGCCAGTTGATGCCGATGAGGGCGGATGCCGCCGCATATGCCCGGACATACCGTGGATTGGCCATGGCGGCGATGAAGATCCTTGCCTGCCGCATGAGCAGGATGATGATACAGAGCGTCAGAAACGACCATGAAATCCGGTGGCAGAGCACCTGCAGAGCACTCACCTGCTGCAGCCACTTCCAGTATATGGGCAGCAGACCCCATAGCACATATGCGCCCACGGCGTACCAGATTCCCCTCATCAGGTCTTCCCTACATCTGGAGTCAGTCCACTTCCTCTCTCAATGGAGTCCCCATGTACCATATGTATCTCAATCCAGTCCTTCCTCATGAAAAAAGATCTCCACGCCCCTTCTCATGAGTTCTTCAAGGAACGGCTCAGGATCGGCAAGGAGCCTCTCCGGGGAATATACTCCTCCCGGGGAATCTCCGAACCTGCCGCCGAGCTCCCATAAGGCCGCCACGGCACAGGGAATGGACGTGATCAGGCCGATGTGCCCTATGTAGGAGTAGGTCCTGTGGGCGGTCTTCCCCTTATGGGATCCGTAAACGTCCACCCGCCCCACTGACTTGTCCAGCCCGCCGGCTCCGAATATCTTTTCTATTTTATGAAAAAAATCCGCAGCCTTCTTCCTGCGGGCATGAGTGCTGAACAGGCCTGTCTTCTCGAGGAGCATGATGAGAAGCGGGATATACGCAGGCTGAACTCCGCCATGAAGGGTCACCTCGGTGAGGCCGGGTAGGTTCCGCGGGATGGAAACACTCTCGGCATGGCCCGTATAGTAGACGGGCAGCTCTCCCATGGGGAACGGGAACCGCACCACCTTTCTTCCACCGCCAGTGTGCACCCGGACCTCCCGGCTTCGCATGGTCTGGAGTGTGGTGCCATGAAATATGTTGAAGAGGTGGGTGAGATTGGCTGGCCCGGCTGCCTCGTTCGACCCTGCAGCCCAATGCACATTGATGCGTCTGGGGTCATCCATTGAGTTGTATCCCCTGCGTGCCAGGGCCTGGGTTATGCCCGGGGAGTTCCCCCATCCGGTCAGGATGTGCACCCCTTTTTGCTTGGCACCCTCCTCGAGGGTGATCACATCAAGGTAGGCCTCATAGTCATCTGCAATGGATACATAGGGTTTCCCTGCCGCGAGGGCTGCCTCTGCAAGGGGCTTCTCAAAGGAATAGAACGGACCTGCAAAGCCGAGGGTGATGTCGTGCTGTTTCATCAGGGCCATGAGCTGCGCATGCTCGGTTGCATCGACCCTGCTTGCGGTAAACCGTGCATCACGTCCTGCCGCTTCCGAACATGCCCTGTCCAGGTTGAGGTCACAGATGGTCACGTGCTTCACCTTCTTTTCCGCCTGGAGCACATCCAGGACATCCCGGGCCATATCGCCGGCACCGCCGATTACGAGCATCTTCATAACACCACCGCCTCCTCCATGCAGATCTTCCGTGGGTATGCTCTTAGAATAACCTTGAGCATACGAAAGTGACCCCCCTCTTCTCCGAATGGATATCCCATTTTTCTACATTTGGTGATACTATAACCGAATGATTTCGGGCACGGGACATTACTCGCCCATACTATAACAAGGAGGTTTTTACCATGGCCATACATCCTTTCCGGATTGCGGGATTGCTTTTAATCCTCATAATCACTGCTGCTTCATACGGCTGCAAGCACAAGCCACCGACTGAGCCCCCTGCAGGATCTTTTTTAGAGGACATCTTCACCACCGTGAATACCAATCCCGATTTAGCCATGTTCTGCAGATCTATGCCCGGATACCTTGATGAGATGGAAGGGCTCATGAAGAAAAATAAGTATGACCTTCAGGCAATTTTCCGGTCATCAGGTACATACTTCGGGTATGCTTTCTGTTGTATGGAGGATACCGACAAGAAGGAGGCGGGCCAGCTCTACCTCAAGGGAAGGGATCTCGCCCTGAGTGAGCTCAGGCGTTACAGCTTCTTCGACCAAGCCGTTGATGAAAGTATCACGAAATTCAGACAGGCACTCCCTTATAATTTCGACAAGCGGAACATCCAGCCTCTCTTCTGGGCCGCCATGAACTGGTTCGGCTGGGTCAGACTCAACCTGGACATGCCGGAGGCCCGTGCGGACATACCTAAAGTCGAGGCTATGCTGGAGTATGTCAACTCGCTCGACAGGGCATATGAGAACGGCATTGTGCACGCCGTGCTCGGTGCCGTCTATGCGCTCCAGCCCGAAAATGACGGAGGTGATCCCGACAAGGCTCGGCAGGAGTTCGAGAATGCCTTCCTCTACACGGGGAACAGTATTCTTGTCGTCCATGTCCTGTACGCCGAGTTTTATGCGACAAGGATCAAGGACAGGGAGCTGTTTCAGAAGACTCTGCAAAAGGTCTTGAATACACCTCCGGATAAATACCCGGATAAGACTTTTGTGAACGAGGTGGCCAGGAGAAAGGCAAAACTGCTCCTGGACAACATGGACGCCTATTTTTCACAAGCACAGGAAATGAAGATCGAAGAAGAGACCCCGGCTCCCTAGGGTTTTCGGGAGGCTGGCTCTCATTAGTATAGTGCAGGGGATATCTTGATGTCCACATGCAGGGAAAGCCCTGCCTCTTCAAGGGCGGATTCCCAGTTCTTGTCGGACAGGCTGGGCGGCACGACAACGAGAGCCGTCATGGAAAACAATGGGGCCCCGCTGTTCGGCGAATGTGTTGTAACGGTGTCCATGGATTCAATATTGATGCCGCTTTGTGAGAGGGCTTGGGCTACCTCGTGAATGATGCCCTCGTGGTCGGCACCAAGAACCTCTATCCTGTATGGTTGCCATCCGGCATGCGCCTCTGCATAGGTCTGTCCGGTCCTGGTGGTCGTCACCTTGAAGCCCTGGTTCTTGAGGTTCTTGATACCTCTCTCAAGTTTGACCATCTGTTCGTCCGGCATAGAAACCAGCATCAATACGGCAAATTCCCCCCCCAGACGGGCCATGCGGCTGGTTTCCACATTACCGCCATGGTTGAGGAGCAACCTGGTGATGTCTTCCACGATTCCGGTCCGGTCGGTGCCGGTCAAGGTGAGCACAATATTCGTGCGCATGAAAATGATCCTTTCGCATAGGCTGTGCAGCTGGATGAACGATCATCACTATACCCCATCCGTGCCAGGGGAAAAGGGGTTTTTTCCAGAGGACACCTCTATCCTTTCTGAATTACACCGGTGCGGTCACTGTTTCTATGCGCATGCCCTTTTTTACCTTGCGACAAAAAGGAGGCTCTCCTCGGTGCTGAAAAAATTCTTCACCATTTCGTCCCCATTGAAAAATTCCATCCTGATCAATAGGTTTGTATTCCCTCTGGTGATACAGCCTTTCTCGTAGGGCCACCCCCCCCTGAGAACCCCTCCTCATCATTCCAGTTTTCTTGAAAACAGCACCCGGTCTCCGCCGGGTCCGTCATACGCTCCCGATACGGAAATCCCGTCCACCACGGTATCGGCCTTGTCTACCTGAAAGCCCATGGCGAGGTGGAAGGCTATGGATGCCTTGTTTGCCGGCGAGGTAACACTCTTGACCACCCTACGGCCATTCTCCTTCGCGGCATCGAAGAAGCTCTCGTAGAGGATTCGGCCGAGACCTTTCCTGCGAAACCCGGGGTGTATTCCGGCAAAGTGGATATACGCCTGATCTGCAAAAGTCTGGGAAAAGAATCCGACGAGAAATCCCACGATCCTTTCTTCATGCTCGACCACAAATCCTGTATCCTGGAAGTGCACAAAGAAGAGACGGGGGAGCATGTCACTCATATTTCGCCCTCCCCACCATTCGTTGAGAACCGAGATGACAGGGAGATAATCAGAGGGAAGCACATGCCTGATGCTCAGGTCTTCCATAAACCATCCTCTGTTGGATAGAGAGAAGAGTCGCTTCCGCCCAAGTGCCCGAGCTGGAATTATTACAACCTATTGATATTCATTGCCTAAATAACATATTTCCTAATAAACAAATAGATGCTTATGTAATTTTTATATTTAAATACGGCCACAACATATATTTTATTATAGATATAATTTCATTTGGTTGCAGCCAATGTCGTCTATTTATCGCCTTGATATTTTTCCTGGCACCATGCACATCTAGCATGGCTTCATGCCTGCAACCCAGGGAAGGAGACCTCCCTGAATTCCCGAGCAACAACCGTTCCTTTCCTCTGCGGATAATACTTACTCCGCATCTTCTTCGCTTATATATTTGGTGAAATCCACAATCTTCTCGTCTTCCTTCATGCGTATGGCGCGCACACCCTGGGCAGAGCGTGTTCTCGTCGTACGGATCTGGGACACGGGCATGCGGATGATCTGGCCCGAGCTCGATATGAGCATGAGCTCGTCCGTATCCTTCACAACCCTAACCCCGACCAGGTCTCCCGTCTTTTTCGTGATATGCACCGTATACACTCCCTTGCCTGCCCGGTTCTGCACCGGGTACTTGGCCACGGGGGTCTTCTTGCCGAATCCATACTCGGTGAGATTAATGACCATGTCATTATCACTCGTAATGACATCCATCCCCACCACTGCATCTCCCTTGTCCAGTTTGATGGCTCGCACGCCCGCTGCCTGCCTTCCCATAACACGAACCTGGTCGGCAGGGAAAATAATGGCTTTACCCGATCTGGCCGCCACGACGATGCGCGTTGACCCTGTGGTGAGCCTGGCAGAGATCACCTCATCGTCTGGGTCCAAGGTGCAGGCGATGATGCCCGTGCGCACGATGTTACGGAAGTTCTTCAATTCGGTGCGCTTGATGGACCCTGCAGCGGTAACCATGACCACCTCGGCGGCCATGTCCATGTCCGTAGCCACCAAAATGGCGCAGATACGCTCGTCTTTCTGGATGGGACGTATGTTCACGATGGGTATGCCCTTGAGCACCCGGTCTCTTTCCGGGACCTCATAGACCTTGGTGTGATAGACCCGGCCCTTAGATGTGAAGTAGAGGATGGACGTGTGGTTGTTGGCCACAAAGATGTGTTCAATGAAGTCATCCTCCCCCATGGCAGCGCCCTTCACCCCCACGCCGCCTCTCTTCTGGGTGCGGTACTTGTCTATCTCGGTGCGCTTCATGTAGCCTTTCCTGGTTATGGTGACAACCATCTTCTCGTCCGGGATGAGATCCTCTACATTAAAGTCGCCGATAGACCCTTTGAGAATGACGGTACGCCGTTCATCGGAGTAGTCCCCCTTGATCTCCGCGAGCTCTGCCCTGATAACCTTGAGAAGTTCACTGCGGTCAGACAGGATGAGTTCAAGTCGTCGGATCTCTTTCCTCAGGGCGGCATGCTCATCAGCGAGCTTCTCGCGCTCTAGACCTGTGAGGCGCTGGAGCCTCATGTCCAGGATGGCCTGTGCCTGTACCTCAGAGAAGCCGAAGCGATCCATAAGGTTTGTCTTTGCCTCCTGCACATTGGCGGAGGCCTTGATCAGGGCTACGATCTCGTCGATGTGATCCAGTGCCTTGAGCAGGCCCTCGAGTATATGGACCCGGTCTTTTGCTTTGGCTAGCTCAAAGATGCTCCGGCGGGTCACCACCTCCTCACGGAAGTCCAGGAAGGCCTGGAGCATCTGCAGAAGCCCCATGACCGCAGGCCTGCCGTTATGGATAGCGAGCATGTTCATGGAGAATGAGGTCTGGAGAGTTGTGAGCTTATAGAGAAGGTTCTCGATGACTTCGCTTGGTGTGCCCCTCTTCAACTCCACCACCACCCGCATACCATCCTTGTCTGACTCGTCCCTGATGGTCGAGATACCGTCGATCTTCTTCTCCTGGGTAAGGATGGCGATGCGTTCCACCAGGTCGGCCTTGTTCACCGTATAGGGGAGCTCGGTGATGACCAGGCGGTTCTTGTTGGCATCCTCCTCCTTCTCCACCTTGCCACGCACCGTGATAATGCCCCGGCCCGTTCGGTAGGCCTTTTCGATCTCGCCTCCTTCGAAAATTATGCCGCCCGTGGGGAAATCCGGTCCAGGGATGATGCGCATGATTTCGGCCAAACTGATTACCGGATTATCGATGAGCGCCATGAGCGCGGTCACGAGCTCGCCTGCATTGTGAGGTGGGATGCTCGTGGCCATGCCCACGGCGATGCCGGAAGATCCGTTCAGCAGCAGAGTGGGAATGCGCGTCGGCAGGACGTCGGGCTCTACCATGGACTCGTCGTAATTGGGATGGAAGTCCACTGTTTCCTTGTCGATGTCAGCGAGCATCTCTTCTGCGATGCGCGACATGCGCACCTCGGTGTACCTCATGGCGGCAGGAGGATCTCCGTCCACGGACCCGAAGTTCCCCTGGCCGTCCACCAGGGGGTAGCGCATGGAGAACGGCTGTGCCATGCGCACGATGGCGTCATAGACAGCCTGGTCGCCGTGGGGGTGGTACTTACCGATGACGTCGCCCACGATGCGGGCGGACTTCTTGTAGGCGCGGTTGTGGGTGTTGCCCAGATCCTGCATGGCAAAGAGGATCCTTCGGTGTACCGGCTTGAGACCGTCCCTGGCATCCGGGATGGCCCTGCCGATAATGACGCTCATGGAATAGTCGAGGTATGAGCGCCTCATTTCATGGTCTATGGCAACCGTTGTCGTCTTCATCAAAACTCCTCGCATGGTGCTCTTCGTCAGATGTCTAGGTTTGATGCCTTGAGCGCATTTTTCTCTATGAACTCCCGCCTGGGCTCCACATCGTCACCCATGAGAGTGGAAAAGATCTGGTCGGTCTCTAGGGCGTCATCAATGGTTACCTGGAGGAATGTCCTGCTCTCCGGGTTCATGGTTGTCTCCCAGAGCTGATCCGGGTTCATCTCGCCCAAGCCTTTGTAGCGCTGGATCGAATACCCTCTTTTTGCCTCGTCAAAGATCTTTGCCGCAGCTTCACGGAGGTTGGACACCTCATGGACCGTTTCTCCCTTAATGATCTTGAAGGGGGGCTTGCCTACAGCCAGGAGCTGGTTGTGGATCTTCTGAAGCTCCTCGAACCCCTTGGACTCCATGAGGCGGCAGTCCACCAGGGTCTGCTTGCGGATTCCATTCTTTACCGAATGAAACACGACGTGGTCTTCGAAGTCCTCGCAGGTCACTGGGCCCAGGTGGGGGAACCACTCGTGGATCACCACAAAAATTGCGTCCTTCACCGCCTCAGGCATAAAGGTGCCATGGAGGAGATCCGGATCGATGTAGGAAACGGACTGAACGATGCGTTCGTCCATCTGCCGCATCTCATAATTATCCAGGATACTCTTCCTTCGCGTGATGAGCTTGAGATACCGAGCCAGCTCGCTGCCCGTAATCTCTGAAGAACCCTTCAACACGATATCCCTCGTGATGTTCTTCAGCAGGAAGTCGTCAAGCACCTCCTCGTTGAGCACATAGGACACCTTCTTGCCCTTGGCGAGCTTGAACAGAGGTGGTTGAGCGATGAAGAGGTGGCCCCGCTCTATGACCTCGGGCATCTGTCGATAGAAGAAGGTGAGGAGCAGTGTGCGGATGTGGGCCCCGTCTACGTCTGCATCGGTCATAATGACGATCTTATGGTATCGGAGCCTGCTCACGTCGAAGTTGTCCGAACCTATGCCAGTCCCAAGCGCAGTCACCAGATTCTTGATCTCCTGGCTCGAGAGCATCTTGTCCACTCTGGCCTTCTCGACGTTCAGGATCTTGCCTCGAAGAGGGAGGATGGCCTGGTTCTTCCGGTCCCGCCCTTGCTTGGCGCTGCCGCCGGCCGAATCGCCTTCCACGATGTAGAGTTCGCAGAGCGAGGGGTCTCGTTCCTGACAATCCGCCAGCTTGCCGGGCAGGAGGGCGTTTTCCATGGCGGTCTTGCGCCTGGTAAGCTCCCGGGCCTTACGGGCTGCTTCCCTGGCTTGGGCGCTGTCCAGTATCTTTTTCACTATGGCCGCTCCATCTGCAGGGTTTTCATTCAAGTAGGCGCCCACTGCCTCGTTGGTTACGCTCTCCGTGATTCCCATGATCTCAGAGTTGCCCAACTTGCCCTTTGTCTGGCCCTCGAACTGAGGTCGGGGAAGCAGTACGCTGATCACCGCACACAGGCCCTCCCGGGTATCATCTCCTTGGATGGCTATCTTCGCGTTCTTCAGCATGCCCTTGTCCCTGGCATAGGCATTGATGGTTCGTGTCAGTGCCTTGCGGAAGCCGCTTGCATGAGTTCCCCCATCATGGGTGTTGATGTTGTTGGCGAAGGAGAATAGGCTCTCCGAGTAGGATGTGTTGTATTGCAGAACACATTCCACCACTATTTCTCCTTTGCTTCTCTTGAAATAGATGGGGTTGTGGATGGGCTTTTTTTTGGCGTTCAGATATCCTATGAAATCCTTGAGCCCTTCTTTATACAAGAAGGAAGTGACCGTGTCCGTTCGCTCATCCTCGATCTCTATCTTGAGGCCCTTGTTGAGGAAGGCGAGTTCCCTGATCCTATTTGCCAGGATGTCGAACTCGAAGGTCGTTGTCTCGAATATGTCCGGATCTGGCTTGAAGTGAACCGTGGTGCCCCTTTTTTCCGTGGGGTCCATCCTTATCAGCTCGCTGACAGGTACCCCTCTCTCGTATTTCTGCTGGTAACGGTATCCGTCGCGACAGACATCGATCTCCAATGACTCGGAAAGGGCGTTCACTACTGAGACCCCGACACCGTGGAGCCCACCGGAGACTTTATAGATGGAATTATCGAACTTCCCCCCTGCGTGGAGGGTGGTAAGAACCACCTCAACTGCAGATTTTCCCGTCTCCTTGTGGATGTCCACCGGGACCCCTCTTCCGTTGTCAATGACCGTGATGCTTTCGTCCATATGTATAATGACCTTGATATGGTCGCAGTAGCCACCTATGGCCTCATCCACGCTGTTATCGACAACCTCGAAGACCAGGTGGTGCAGGCCCTGGGTTGAGGTGGAACCGATATACATGGCCGGCCTTAGGCGCACGGCCTCAAAACCGTCAAGTACTTTGATATCATCGGCTGTATATTCCTGCATTGGTTTCCTTTACCTTTTCAATTTGTTTAGAACCTCATGGGCATGATGACCCATTTGCATTCCTCATGGGCGCTGTCCATCAACAGGCAGGGGCCCTGAGGTCCTTTGAGCAGTATATCAACATCGCCATCGATAAAGTTCAGGCAATCGACAAAGTATCGGGGATTAAAAGAGATCTCCACGTCTTCACCGGTATGTTCCGCAGCGATGGCGGTATCCACCTCACCCTGCTCGGGGTTGTTTGCATAAACGACGGTCCTGTCTTTCATAAACGAAAGGCGAACGCAGCTGGCAAGTTCTGAAACCATGGCAACGCATACCTTAAGCACGCTAAGAAGCTCCTGTGCATTAATGCGTGTGACGATAGGGTAGGTTTCGTTGGCTACAATGCTCCGATAATCGGGGAACTTGCCGTCAAAAAGCCTGACCGTTGCGGTGGTCTCTGCAGATGCGTAGAACAGAGATTCCTTTGTCAGCACAACTCTTGCGGCCTCTTCCTTCCCATCCATGAGCCTCTTGATCTCCTGGAGCCCCTTTCGAGGTACAATGATCCCTTCACCCATATCGAGCTTACCCTCCACCCTATATCGAGCAAGGGATAGTCTCCTGCTGTCTGTTGTGACCATTTCGATGACCATATGCTTGGGCTTTTCTTCACGTGCCACCAAGAGGGCTCCCCCAAGGGAATACTTTGTATCGCTCTCCGCGGTGTTCGGTATGGAGAATATGGTCCTTTCTATGAGAGGTTTCATGATATCAACAGGGATGGCAAACCCGGATGAAGGCAGGGAAAGCTCTATAGTGGGAAACTCTTCAGGATCCATAATATTCATCTTCACATTCTTGTTTCCCAGGGAAATGTGTGCCCGGGAATGGTCATCTGTCCAGAAGAGAAGATCATCGTCAGGGAGTTCCCGGATAATATCGTAGAAACTCTTTGCATTAATGGCGCAAGATCCTGGAGAATCTACAGGACAGTCCGCCTTGACCATAATGGATGTATGGAGATCCGTGGCCTTGATCGATACCGCACCCTTCGATGATTCCATAAGTACATGGCTTAAAATGGGCAACGTGGATTTCCTCTCGGTAAAACCCTGAACCTTACCAAGCATGTTTTGTAGAATGCTCTTTGAGATTGTACATTTCATCACTCTATACTCCTCATATGGATAAATCTTATATTAATAATGATCATGTCAATATGTCAAAATGTCTTACAACCCTTTCTGATAACTGACTAAATCAAATTATTAGAGAGTCAACAACTTCTTAGTTTTTGAAACATCACCTGTCATGTTGTCCATATGTTCATAACCTTTCGCGGGATTCATAGTGGGGAGCCGGTGCGCGAGAGCTCACGAATAATTCTACTGAGTTCTTCCTTTGAAGATATTTCAATGGTGATCTTCCCCTTACGCTTTGACCAGGAACACGAAACACGAGCGGATAATAGTTCAGAAAGTTGTTCAGAGAACTTGTCAAGATCTGGGTCGTTCCGGGACAGGGGGGTGGAATCAGACCTGGTTTTGGTAGCACGCAATTCGGTTTCACGGACACTTAATCCCTTGGTAACGACCTTCTGAAAGAGCGAATTGCGGCCATCTTCAGTATTCACCATGAGGATGGCGCGGGCATGCCCAGGGGTAATGGAGCCATCTCTCAGCGCCGCTTTCATCTCTTCGGGAAGGCTCAAGAGCCTCAGGGCGTTCGTGATTGTGGATCTATCTTTCATGACGGATTCAGCGATCTCTTGATGGGTAAGCCCGAAATGTTCCTTCAAGGTGGCATAGGCTTCGGACTCTTCCATGGGGTTCAGATCTTCCCGCTGGATGTTCTCAATGAGTGAAAGCTTGAATGAGTCATCATCCGATGCGTCTTTCACAATCACCGGCACCTGCGTCAAGCCGGCGAGACGACAAGCATGAAAACGTCTTTCACCAGCAATGATCTCATACCTTGAGTCGAATTTTCTCACTAGGATAGGGGAGATAAGGCCGTGGAGCTTTATGGACTGGGCTAATTCAGAGAGCTTCTCCTGGTCGATGTTCTTGCGAGGCTGAATGGGGTTGGGACGGATCTCATCGAGAGATAGTTCGATCACATGTGAAGCAGAAGCAGCACTGGCATCGAAGGGGATGAGTGCGTCGATACCTTTACCGAGACGAGGCCTTGTCTTCATTGACAACCTCCCTGCTCAATATCTCCTTGGCGAGCATTAGATAGTGCTGGGCGCCCTTGGAAGAGATATCATAGAGACAGATGGGCAGCCCATAACTCGGAGCCTCGCACAACCGTGTGTTGCGAGGGATGACGGTGCTGAATACCTGAGAGTCGAAGTGATCGCGCATATTACCGGCAACCTCGTGGCTGAGTTTGGTCCTCGAGTCGAACATGGTTAGAAGAAAGCCCTCGATGTTTAGCGACGGGTTCAGGCGTTTCTTCACCAGAGAAAAGGTGTTTAACAGGCTCTTGAGCCCTTCAAGGGCATAGTATTCACACTGTACCGGGATGAGAAGAGAGTGAGAGGCGGTCAAGGCGTTGAGTGTAAGGAGACCCAGAGAAGGAGGACAGTCGATGATAAGGAAGTCGAAAGGAGTTGTGATGTCTGCAATGGCGTTGGCAATGATGCGTTCTCGCATGGAAACGTCCATCAACTCCACATCGGTGCCGACGAGGTCGGTGTGACTTGGAGCGAGAAAGAGACCGCCGACCTTGGAAGGAACGATGATGGAATCGAAAGGATACTGTCCCAGCATGACATGGTAGATATTGGCCGGAAGAGAGGAAGGATCGAATCCGAGGCCAGTTGTTGCATTGGCCTGGGGGTCCAGATCAATGATAAGGGCGCGCTTGCCCAGAAGAGCCAGGGAAGCGCCGAGGTTAATGGCGGTCGTGGTCTTTCCGACACCACCCTTTTGATTGGAAATGCTGATTATTCTATGAGGCACGAAGGAGAACTACCATAAATACATCCAAATTTGAATGAAAAAAGTTTCACGTGAAACCGCACAGCATAGAGGGTTTCTCTTTGGGAAAGGATAAGTGATATTTCAATACATTATAAAGAGAACCGTGGAAAGAAGAGGAGGACATTACAAAGGATGAGCAGGATAACAACAATCCATGCCATGGATATGTCGCTCTTTCGATTCACGATCTTTTCTCTCATCTGGATCAAACCTGGAGCGATGGTCTCTTCCCGGGCGAGCTCGCGGATGGTGTCGATGATGGCAGCAAAGTCGTCGAAGTTATTGGGTATGAGGAGGTACTTTTTTGCCGTCACGGCGATGAACTGACGCGATCCGAAACTGATGCCGTCTATAAGCTTGATCTCTTCCCATAGGGTTCTGCTCGACCCGAACAGGCTTTTCAGAACGATCTCTGAATCGCTCACCGTGAGCCGTTTGATAAGATTGTTCAGGGTGAAGAGATAGAAAAGGATCACCAGGAGCGATGCCATGATGAGTATCTTTGTCTCATATCCCCGTTGGAAAACATCCACGAACACTGGTATCGAGAGGATGACTGCCAATATCATGGGTGCCTTGAGTGCGTTTTTTATCTTGTAAACCTTGTACATGTCTTTTATGTTGCATAAAACTGTGTTTTTGACAAGTGGAGCCATGCTGGATTATGTCATCCGTCTCGGGAAGAGGGCGGGAGAATACCTCAAAGAACACCACCATGATGAGATAATCATTGAGCACAAGGGCCGCATCGATCTGGTTACAAGCATCGACAGGCAGATACAGTGCATGATCGTCTCAGAGATCGAACGTGCATTCCCTGACCATGCCATACTTGCCGAGGAAGGATTCCGGAAGAAGGGAAACTCTCCGTTTACCTGGGTCATCGACCCCCTCGACGGCACCAACAATTTTATTCATGGGATACCATTCTTCTGTGTTTCCATTGCGGTGTTGAATGATCGCGAACCCTATATCGGTGTGTGCAGCAACCCTCTGCGCAGGGAACTATTTTGGGCACAGAAAGGCCGGGGGTCATATCGCAATGGATCAAGACTGCATGTATCCCGTACGGAACGGATGATTGATTCATTGATCGCCACAGGTTTTCCCTACGACGATGACGATATTGACAGGCTCATGGAGAGGTTTTCCTGCATCCTGAGAAAGGCCCGTGGCATCAGGAGGCTCGGATCAGCTGCCCTGGATATGTGCTATGTGGCCGCAGGTTCCTTTGATGCATTCTGGGAGGAGGGATTGAAACCCTGGGATATGGCAGCAGGTGAGGTCATCATCAGGGAGGCGGGCGGTATGGTGACCGGTCTTGACGGCGGTCCTTTCGATCTGTATAGGGGCGGTATTATCGCAAGCAATGCAAAGCTCCATGAGGAGCTGAGACGATGTATGGACCACGATAATGATTGATTCTCACAACCATGTCCACTTCAGGGAATTCCGCAAAGATCTACAGGAGGTCATGGAAAGGGCGGCTGCAGGAGGGATACGAGCCATGCTAACCGTGGGCATCGACCCGAAGGACTGTGCAGCGGCCCTCAATGTAGCCTGTACCTATCCGGGGGTATATGTTTCAATTGGCATTCACCCCCAGAATGGAGGCCGGTATACCAAGACCGACGTACTGGGTCTCAAGGGAATGAATATAAAGAAATATGTGGTGGCAGTAGGAGAGACCGGTTTTGATCTGTACCGCACGCCGGACAGTTACGAGGCACAACGGGACCTGTTCCTGGCACACATAGAGCTGGCCCGAGAACTCAAGCTCCCTCTCGTCATCCATGACCGAGCAGCGCATGAGCAGACCATATCCCTGCTCGACGAGACGGATGCCTGGGGTATTGGTGGTGTTTTCCACTGTTTTTCCGGTGATACTGCTCTCGCGCGCACCGTCGTATCCAAGGGATTTCTTCTTTCCATACCCGGCGTGGTCACCTTCAAGAATGCCGCCACTCTCAGGGAGGTCGTGCGAACGATTCCGCTGGAGCACCTCCTGGTGGAGACCGATGCTCCTTACCTGACTCCGGAACCTTATCGCGGGCACCGAAACGAGCCGTACTACACAACCAGGACGGTCGAGCAGATCGCCAGAATCAAGGCTGTCGAACCAAAAATGGTTGCCAGGAAGACCACTGAGAATTTCTGTAGACTGTTTCTGCAGGGGAAGCAGGTCTCCCCATTGATATGCCCATGACAAAAGGGAGGGAGAAAGATGATCAAGAGGCTGGAACTCCAGACAACGGCACGGATTCAGCTCATCGACATCACGGCCCAGGTGAAGGGAATGCTCCGTAATGAGCAGATGCCTTCAGGTATCGTTCTTGTCTACGTACCTCATACCACCTGTGGCATCACCATCAATGAAAACGCCGACCCTTCCGTGAAAGAGGACATTACCACGCTCCTTGGAAAGCTGGTCCCGGCAGATGAGAACTACCGTCATGCCGAGGGGAATTCCGATGCCCACATCAAGGCAAGCCTACTTGGATCGAGCGTCACGCTAATACTTGAGAGCGGTTCTCTGATCTTGGGAACATGGCAGGGGATTTATCTGGCTGAATTTGACGGCCCGAGAAAGAGATCCGTCCTTATCAAGATCATTCCCGGGTAAGCGTATCACCATGCCGGCCGGTGTTCCTTCCCGGCCGATGAAACATGATCCACAACCTCCAGATCCGGACCAGCGGGTGATCCGGAGGGCATAACTGCGCCTATCCAAAGACTTCCTTGACAAGCAATGGTGTCATATCTTATTAGAGTTGGCAATGCGGGCATAGCTCAGTTGGTAGAGTGTCAGCTTCCCAAGCTGAATGTCGCGGGTTCGAATCCCGTTGCCCGCTCCAAAGTATTTTGGGAAGCGTTAAGACAGGAACGAGGGAGGCGATGAAGTGGGCACTTGCCCACTTTTTTATTTCATATGGTGAATAAGGAACTGATGGAAAGACTGTTTGGTCTGGTGAACCCCGAGCTCGCCATGATGGGCTTCGAGCTCATCGAGCTGGATTTCTCCGGAAGCAGTCTGCGGCTCACCATCGACAGGCCGGGAGGCGTGTCGATGGATGACTGCGTGGCGGTCACTCGCCGCATCAGCCTTCTCCTCGACGCGGAGGATCCCATAGAGGGCTCCTACCGCCTGGAGGTATCCTCACCCGGATTGACCAGGAGGCTGAAGGCCCCCCGGGAATTCGAATATTTTTCCGGAAGGAAAGTAAAGGTGAAGACCTCTGGAGGGGTGGTGAGAGGAATAATCAGGGGTCTGAAGGGGGATACCGTGATCCTCGATGTGGACGGATCGGAGGTATCAATGAATATGAAAGACATTGTCAAGGCCAATCTTGATTTCTAGGGAGATGGTATGGTTCTGAATCTTTCAAAGGTAATCGAGCTCATCGTCAAGGAGAAGGGCCTCCGGCAGGAAGACCTGGTACAGGTTGTAGAAGCTGCCGTTCAGAGTGCGGCAAAGAAAGTCTACGGAGACTATGACAATATCGAGGCCCACTACAACCAGGAGTTGGACGAGGTTGAGGTCTTCCAGTTCAAGGTGGTTACGGAAGACGTAGAGGATACGAATATAGAGATATCCCTCAAACAAGCCAGAAAGCTCGATCCCAACTGTCAGATGGGTGATGAGCTGGGCGAAAAGCTCGATGCATCCAAGCTGGGCAGGATCGCCGCGCAGAGCGCCAAACAGGTGATCGTCCAGAAAGTCAAAGAAGTGGAGCGCGATGCTATCTACAACGACTTCATCGATATTAAGGGGGAGATAGTTTCCGGCTTCATTCACCGATTCGACCGCAAGGACGTTATCGTGAATCTCGGCAAGGCCGAGGCCATCCTTCGAGAAAAGGAGCAGATTCCCGGCGAGATTCTCAGGAGGGGCGATCGGGTGCAGGCATTGGTTCTCGATGTGACGAAATCGCTCAAGATGCCCCAGGTGGAGCTCAGCAGAACCCACCCGAGGTTCCTGCTCAAGCTCTATGAGATGGAGGTTCCCGAGGTAGCCGAAGGGATCGTGGAAATTGTGGCCGTCGCCCGTGAGCCGGGCATACGGGCAAAAATCGCCGTCCGATCTCATGATCCCAAGGTGGACCCGGTGGGGACCTGTGTGGGAGTCAAGGGGGCTCGTGTCCAGAATGTGATTCAGGAGCTCAAGGGTGAACGGCAGGATATTGTGGTCTGGTCGGAAGACCCGGTTCGGTTCGTCTGTAATGCCCTCTCCCCGGCACGGGTATCAAAGGTCATCGTCGACAAGTCCGACAGGAGCATGGATGTGGTGGTGTCGGATGACCAGTTGAGCCTTGCCATCGGCAGGAAAGGCCAGAATGTGAGACTGGTGGCGAAACTCACGGGTTGGAAGATCGATGTAAGGGCTGAGGGCACAGAGGTGGTGGTCTCCTCTGTGGACAAAAGGTCCTTGGAGAGCCTCTCAGAGATAGATCCGAGCGTCGTAGAAGTCCTGACAGAGGCCGGATACAAGACCTTGGATGACTTGGCAAAAGCCAAGGAGGAAGATCTGCTCGAATTCGAGGGTATCGATGAAGCCCTGGCTAAGAAGATTATAGCCAAGGCAACGGTAGGAGCAAGTGAAGCATAGGGACGAACCATACAGACAGTGTATGACCTGCAGGAGAATCTTTCCCAAGGGGAAACTTCTGCGCTTTGTGAAAGACCATTCGGGCGGGACCGTCTTTGATGAGAGACAGACCATGGACGGGAGGGGATATTACCTCTGCCCAGCGCAGGGTTGCTTTGTCGGCGCGTGGAAGAACAAGCGGGCGAGAACGATCTTGATAGATGAATCTGCAGGAGAGCTTCTTTCGAAGGTCGTGCCGACTATGCTTCTCAACGAAGTGGATTCCTTGTTGTCAAAGGTGCACAGGATCTCCCCGAATGTTCGTAATGGGGAACTCGATGCCGAGACAGGCGTAATCCTTCTGGCAAGAGAAGGAAAAGAAGGACGTCTTTTCGTCGAGCTGAGAAAAGCGGCACAGGAGAGAGGGGTTCTCGTCTTAATCGTTCCCCGCACGGTTCTCCGAGGAGAAGATTACGCAATCATCACGAAGAAGTCTCCGAAGATCTCGCCGATATTGAGAAATCTTCGGTTTTATGAGAGGTTGTCTTCCAAGGGGCGAGCACAATGAAAAAGATGAGGGTTTTCGAACTGGCCAAAGAGCTTTCCATCGACGCAAAGGAGCTACTCCGCATTGCCAAGGACTTGGCCATATCGGCGGAAAACACCATGAGCGTGCTGGATATCCATGACGTGGACAGGATCAAAAAGCGGCTGGAAAAAGACACTCAGAAAAAGGAAGATCTCCCGGCCCAGGAGGTCTACGAAGAGAAGAGGGTAAGCACGAACATCATTCGCCGTAGGGCTAAGCCGGCGCCTATCCCGGAGCCCGAAGAAGCACAGCTGAAAGCAGAAGAGGAGGGATCTCTCGAACAAGCCCCCCTGGAAAAGACCGAGGAGGAGAAGAAAAAGCCGGCTAAAAAGAAGGGTGCAGCATCTGGAGAACCCTCTGTTGAGGAGCAGGTTCAGCCACCAGTAGAAAAGGAAGCCCAAGAGCTTCCCGAGGCCGAGGTCAAGGAAGAACCTGAAGAGATCAGAGTTGAGGCCCCTGGAGAACAGGTTTCCGCAGAGGAGACACCCAAGCCTGCCCCCGCAGAGGAAGAGGCGCCTGCAACCGCCGGGGTGAAGGTGAAACCTCTGGAAATTGAGAAGGAAGAGCAAAAGGAAACCAAGAAGAAGGAAAAGAAGAAGGGCAAGAAGCCGCCCAAGGCAATAGAGATCCTCCAAGAGGAAGAGGGAATCGAAGAGGAGACAGAAGTCGCCCGAGCAGCTGCCAAAAAGGTAAAGACTCCTGTGCAGACGCAGACTGATCAAACGACACCGCCGCAACAACCCGCTGAAATGGAGGTATATACCCAGACGGACCTCTATGGGTCAGGGAGAAGCGCCGCCGGGAAGAAACTCAAGAAGAAGAAAGACCGCCGGGCCATGCTGCAGGCTCAACCCGCCAAAAAGAAAAAGCTCAAGGTCGGAGCCACCATCACGGTGGGAAACCTCGCCAAGGACATGGGCGTCAAGGTGTCCGAGGTCATCAAGATCCTCATGAACCTTGGGGTTATGGCAAACCAGAATCAGTACATCTCTCCTGATGAAGCAATCCTTGTGGCCAATGAACTGGGCTTCGAGGTTGAAGAGGCCCGGGACATGATTCATGAGGCGTTCTTTGCAGAGCCCGTGTATTCCGAGGAGAACCTTGTCCTGCGGCCGCCCGTGGTTACCGTGATGGGGCACGTGGATCACGGCAAGACATCGCTGCTCGACGCAATCAGATCGGACAACGTCATAGACAGCGAGTTCGGCGGCATCACTCAGCACATAGGGGCCTACCAGGCTCACTGCAAGGACAAGCTCATTACCTTCATCGATACCCCCGGACACGAAGCCTTCACCTCCATGAGATCCCGTGGAGCTCAGGCCACAGACTTCGTTGTCCTGGTGGTGGCAGCCGATGATGGGGTCATGGACCAGACGAGGGAAGCCATCAACCATTCGAAGGCGGCAAAGATCCCGATTCTGGTGGCCGTGAACAAGATAGACAAACCGAATGCCAACCCCATGCGGGTTCGGGAGCAGCTGTCCGAACTCGGCCTGGTCCCCGAGGACTGGGGAGGAGACACCATCTATGTTGATGTCTCAGCAAAGAAACATATTGGTATCGAAGATCTATTGGAGATGATCCTGCTCCAGGCCGAGGTTATGGATATAAGGGCACAGATTGACGGCCCGGCCAGGGGTGTGGTGCTGGAATCAAAGTTGGACAAGAATAAAGGACCCATGTGCACACTGCTCATCCAGCAGGGAGAACTGAAAAAGGGGGACGTCTTTGTCATCGGGTCGAAATGGGGCAAGGCACGCGCCATGTATGATTTCCGGGGGGAGCCCATAGACCGTGCAACCCCTGCCACCCCTGTGGAGATCATAGGTCTTGCGGAACCACCGTCTGCCGGGGAGACCATGTTCGTCGTTCCGGGAGAAAAGAAGGCCAAGGAGATCATAGAGTATCTCCAGGAGAAGGACAAGATCTCGCGGCTCCAGGCCCCGGAGCAGAAGGTACAGGTAACGCTGGAGGACCTTTACAGCCAGGTTCAGGAAGGGAAACTCAAGGAACTCAATCTCATCATAAAGGGTGATGTGCACGGTACGGTAGAGGCCATCGTCTCTTCGGTGAAAGGCATCGATACCGGAGCGGATATGAGGATCAACGTGATCCATTCCGCCGTGGGCGGCATCACGGAAAATGATGTACTTCTTGCATCCACTTCAACGGCCATTATTCTCGGCTTCAATGTAAGGCCAGAACCCAAGGTGAGGGATCTTGCCAAGAAGAACAACATTGATATCAAGCTCTATACGGTCATCTATGACCTCATTGAGGATATCAAGCAGGCCCTTCGGGGCATGCTTGAGCCGGTATACCGGGAGGTCGTCCAGGGGCGGGCGGAAGTCAGGGACCTCTTCAAGGTACCCAAGGTGGGCATCATTGCCGGATGCATGGTCACCGATGGAACTATGGTACGGGCGGCACAGGCCCGGCTGCTCAGAGATAATGTGGTCATCCATGAGGGGAAGATCGAGTCTCTCAGGAGGTTTAAGGACGACGCCAAGGAAGTCGCCTCTGGCTTTGAATGCGGCATCGGCCTCGGAAGTTATAACGACATCAAGGTCGGTGATGTCATCGAAGCCTTCACGCAGGAGAAGGTGGAGACAGAGTCCAAGTGGTAGTAGGTGCCTGCGAGGTGAGGCTCCGGGTTTTCGGGGCACGATCCCTGAAAGAAAAGCGCAAGGTACTGAAATCCTTGAAAGACCGTCTCCTGAGACTGAACCTGTCCGTTTCCGAAGTGGCAGACAACGACAAATGGCAGGCCGCGACCATCGGTATGGCCATGGTCAGCAATGATGCCGCTTTCCTGAATTCGGTCATAGATAAGGTCATCCTGGACATAGAATCAGAGGACGAGGTCGAGATCCTGGCGGTTAAAACAGAGATCATACACGTATGAAGATAGTCAGCATACGACAGGCCCGGGTGGGGGATCTCATCGGGAGAACCATTGCGGAGCTTCTCCAGCGCAGGGTCAAGGACCCGCGGGTTGAAGGAGTCACCATCACCGGCGCGGATGTGAGCATGGACTTCAAGGTTGGGCGTATCTTTTTCTGCGTCATGGACCCATCCAGGAAGGAGGAAGTCCAGGAAGGTCTACAGAGTGCGGCGGGGTTCCTCAGACATGAGCTCAAGAAGGTGCTCCGGCTGAAGACCGTTCCCACTCTCTCCTTTGCCTATGACGAATCCTTTGATTACGGATCAAAAATAGACGAGATACTGGATCAGATCAGCAAGAATGAAGACCAGAAATGACACCCACGATATGAAAATCAGGATAGCAGAAATCATCCGGGATCACCTCGCCTTCGAGATCATTACCCACGAAGGACCGGACGAAGACGCGGTAGGTTCTTCCAAGGCGCTGGGCCTTGCCCTTGTGTCTTTGGGAAAGACCGTGAACCTTGTCTACCCGACTCCCATCCCGGAGTCCCTGTCCTTCACCGAGACCCCGGATGTACAGGAAAAGGGAGATCCGGAGATTTCGATCCTTGTCGATCTTTCCGATGAAATCATGCTGCGGGGGGTGAGGCCCCGAGGGGACGTTGTGGTCATCGACCATCACAGGACCGATGGCTCACTGGGGATAGCCTCTTGGATCGACCCGGCAAAATCCTCTTCATCCGAGATGGTCTATGATCTGCTTCAGGAGCTTGGAGCAGCAATCACCCCGGCCATCGCTTCAAACCTCTATATGGGACTCTTCGGGGATACTGGAGGGTTCATGCATGCAAACACCAACGCGAGGGTGTTCCATATAGCCCATGAGCTGGTTCAACGTGGAGCAGACCCCCATTCGATAGCCTACCGGATTAAAAAAACCAAGGCCCTGGCATTCTATCGGATACTCTGTGCCGCCATGAACAGGATGGTCATGAGGGAAGGCGTCTTTGCGAGTTATATCACCCATGAAGAGATCCAGGCCTTTCATGCCCGACCGGAGGATGCGTCCGGTATTGTGGAGGAGATGGCCTCCCTCGCAGGAGCCGATCTCATCATCTTCCTCAAGGAGGTGGAACAAGGCACGGTGAAGGCCTCCATCAGGAGCAAGGTGGCCGATGCAGCGCTGAGAACCGCAAGCGCCTTCGGCGGGGGAGGGCATGGTCTGGCTGCTGGCTGTACCATGAAGGGGAACCCCGAAGTCATTATCCTGGCCATGGTGGAGGAGGGTATCAAGTGGGCATGCAGGGCATAGTGCTCATCGACAAGCCCATGCACATAACCTCCCGCAAGGTCGTAGACAAGGTTATGGCGATCTTGAAGGCGAAGAGAGCAGGTCACTTCGGGTCCCTGGATCCCTTTGCCACGGGACTTCTTTGCCTCGGGATCGAGCAGGGGACGAAGCTCCTTCCGTTCCTCCAGGATCAACAGAAGGAATATATCGCCGTTGTGGGATTCGACAAATCAACGGACACAGATGACATCACGGGAGAAGTGACGGAACAGTTTGAACATGTTGTGATCGACAGAGAAGAGATCGAGCAATGGTTCGAGCAGAACAGGGGGTGGATCCATCAGCTTCCCCCTGAATACTGCGCCCAGAAACTGAACGGGAAACCGCTCTATAAGCTCAAGAGAGCCAAGAAGGAGGTTTCTCCTAGGCCGAAACAGGTCCATCTCATAGAGACAGAGATTCTTGAAACCGGCCCGGACTGGATCAAGGCAAGGATCGTGTGTTCACGAGGCACCTATATCCGGTCCATAGCCCGGGACCTCGGCAGGCACCTCGGTGTGGGGGGGTATCTGCGGGAACTGAAGCGGATCAAGAGCGAAGGCTTCACGATCGAGCAGGCACATTCTTTGGAGAAACTTTCGGAACTGAAGGATCAGGCCGTCATTCCCCTGGTGGAAGCGCTTCATATTCCAAAGGCGCGGGTAACCAAGGCAGGCGAGGCAGGCATCCGAGACGGGCAGCCCATCCAGCTTTCGTGGGTCCTTGATGATGTGACGGCGCCGGAGGGCACGCATGTTGCCTTGCTCTGCAACGAAGGAACGCTCCTGAGCATTGCCCGGGTCCAGCGGGAGGGCGGCATATGGGGCTATATCGAGAGGGGATTCAAGCCTTTTTAGCTATTTACAGCACAAATTAAGGTATGCTAAGCTTCTCTTCTTGTTTAAAGGCACGCGTGTGCCAATTTACAGCGATAATAAAATAGGACGCACATATACCCAGGAGGACAAAAGAAGTGGCTTTACATGCAGAGGAAAAGAAGCAGATCATCGAACAGTACAAGCGGCATGAGCAGGATACGGGCTCACCCGATGTCCAGGTGGCCATCCTCACCAAGAGGATCAACGATCTCACCGAGCATTTTAAGGTCCACAAGAAGGATCATCATTCCCGGCGCGGACTCCTCATGCTCGTCGGGCAGAGGAGAAGGCTGCTCAATTACCTTCGAGACCATGATATAAAGCGCTATCGAGAACTGGTTCAGACGCTGAACCTCAGAAAGTAACCTAGGAAGTACACAAGACGATGAAAATACAGACAAAAGGCACAGGAATACCCCTCATATTCGAGGTGGGGACCGTTGCAAGACAGGCAGATGGAGCCGTACTCGTTCACCAGGGTGACAGCGTGGTTCTCGTCACGGCGACGGTTGCCAAGGAAGAACGCAAGGGTGTGGATTTTCTCCCCCTGGTCGTGGAGTACCAGGAGATGAGCTATGCTGCCGGAAGGATCAAAGGCGGCTTCATCAAACGAGATGGCAGACCGGGCGCCCAGGAAATCCTCACGGCCAGGTGTATAGACAGGCCTATCCGTCCTCTCTTTCCCCACAATTTTCACAACGAGCTCCAGATCATCGCCATGGTGCTCTCTGCCGATCCTGCCTGCACGCCGGACGTCATGGCCGTCAACGGTGCTTCTGCCGCTCTGCACATATCGAGCATCCCCTTCCAGGGGCCGGTAGGCGGGGCACGGGTCGGCCTTATCAATGGAGAGTTCGTCATTGACCCGTCTGTGGCACAGCTGGAAAACAGTTCCCTCGATCTGCTTGTCGTGGGGACAAGGAACGCCATCGTTATGGTGGAGGGAGAGGCGAACGAGGTCTCGGAAGATACGGTCATCCAGGCGATTTCCTTTGCCCATAAGCGGATCATCGAGGTGGTGGATGCCATAGAAGAACTCGGCAGGGCTGTGGGCAAGGAGAAAATGAAGGTCGCATCGCCACAGGAGGACACGGGGCTTTTCGACGAGATCTACAAGATAGCGGCACCACGCTTTGAGCAGATCATCGCAGGGGCGCACTCCAAACAGACCCGCAACGAACTCATCGAACAGCTGCACGATGATGTGCTCAAGGCCTTTGCGGATGAGAGCGAAGACAGGCAATCTTTCGTCAAGGCGGCCTTCTCTGATGTCGAGAAGAAGACGATCCGTTCCATGATGAAGGCAAAGCGAGCCCGCATTGATGGAAGGGGCTTCGGTGATATCAGATCCATCGACTGCAGGGTGGGGATTCTGCCTCGGACGCACGGCTCCGCCCTCTTCACCCGAGGGGAGACGCAGGCCCTGGCTACCACGACGCTGGGAACTCCCCGCGATGAACAGAGGGTTGAAACACTGCTGGGCGAGACAACGAAATCGTTCATGCTTCATTATTCATTTCCCCCCTTCTCCGTGGGCGAGGTAAGGATGCTCAGGGGTCCAAGCAGGAGGGAGATCGGCCATGGCAATCTGGCCGAACGGGCATTGAGCAAGGTTCTCCCCGAGGAGGGAAGCTTCCCGTATACCATCCGCCTCGTCTCCGAGATCCTCGAGTCCAACGGGTCGTCATCCATGGCGACTGTCTGTGGCGGGTCGTTGTCGCTCATGGATGCAGGCATCCCGGTGAAAAAGCCGGTGGCGGGCATAGCCATGGGGCTTCTCAAAGAAGGCGATGAGTATATGGTCCTCTCCGATATCCTGGGTGATGAAGATCATATCGGCGACATGGACTTCAAGGTAGCGGGAACGGCCGACGGCATTACAGCCCTGCAGATGGACATCAAGATCTCCGGAATTCCTGAGGAAGTGTTGAGGGATGCGCTCGAAAAGGCAAAAGTGGGCCGGCTCTTCATCCTGGACAAAATGACCCAGGCCATAAGCCAGCCGAAACCGACCATTTCACCGTATGCCCCCAGGATATTCACGCTGCATATTAATCCCGAGAAGATCCGGGATATAATAGGTCCAGGCGGAAAGGTGATCAAGGACATCACCTCCAAGACCGACACCAAGATAGAGATCGATGATTCCGGCAGAGTGGATATATTCTCCCCGGACGAGGATCATGCCAAGATGGCGGTGGACATGATCCAGTCTCTCACCAAGGAACTGGAAATAGGAAGGGTTTACAGCGGCAAGGTTGCCAAGATAATGGATTTCGGAGCCTTTGTGGACTTTCCAACCGGCGAATCCGGGCTTGTGCACATCTCCCAACTCTCCCATGAACGGGTTCAGAATGTTCGGGATGTAGTGCGGGAGGGGGATGAGATCCTCGTCAAGGTCATCGGTATCGACAGCAAGACCGGAAAGATCCGCCTCAGCCGCAAAGAAGCCTTGGGCAATACGAGTCGATAAGAACTCCATGATCACATCCACTGTGTTTCCCAATGGGGTTCGGATCCTCTCCGAGCACCTGAGTGGTGTGCGGTCCGTCTCCCTAGGCGTCTGGGTGAATGTGGGCTCCCGCAACGATCCTCCTGGCGGGCGCGGGATGGCCCATTTCACCGAGCACATGCTTTTCAAGGGCACGCAAAGGCGATCCGCCATGCAGATCGCAAAGGAGATCGATGCCCTGGGAGGGCACCTGAACGCACAGACTGCCAAGGAATACACCGTCTATTATACAAAGGTGCTGGATGAGCATCTTGAAAAGGCTTCCGATATCCTCTTCGATCTCTTTCTGAATGCCCAGATCGATCCCAATGAGTTGGAAAAGGAAAAAAAGGTCGTCCTCCAGGAGCTCCGGATGACTGAAGATACCCCGGATGACTATATTACCGATCTCTTTGCCGAGGCCTTTTTCCGTGAAACGACCTTGGGCATCCCCATATTGGGGACCATAGAGCATGTGAGTGCATTCCAGCGGGAAAGCGTCATGGAGTTTCTTGGCTCGTCCTATTCCCCGGAGGCCATCATTATTGCAGGTGCTGGGAATCTGGGCCATGAGGAACTTGTGGGGATCTGCGCGCCCCTTTTCGGCGACATGTCCCCGAGGAAGGGACGATACGACGAGGTTGCACCCGAGACGTACCGTGGGGTAAAGAAGATTTTCTACAGGGACATCGAGCAGGTCCACTTCACCTTAGGGACCCGTGGATCGGCCATGAGCGATGAGCAGCGCTGGGTCTATATCGTGCTGAACACCATACTCGGGGGCAGCATGAGCTCAATGCTGTTCCAGGAGGCTCGTGAGGAACGCGGGCTTGTTTATTCCATCTATTCATACCTGAACGCTTATCGCGACTGCGGAGCTCTGGCTGTTTATGCCGCATGCACCCCCGAGAACGTGAACAAGACCCTGGAGGTTGTCGGGGCCCAGATGAAACGCCTGAAGATCGGGGATCTCAGGGACATCAGGATCGAAGACATCAAGGCCCAGATCAAGGGAAATCTGCTCCTTGCCCGGGAAAGCTCGGTGAACAGGATGTCGTCCATGGCAAAGAATGAGATCTACTATGGCCGTGAAGTGACCGTGGATGAGGTCATTGAAAAGATTCAGGCCGTGAGCATGGATGATGTGGTGGCCCTTGCCGGTGATATCTTTGTGGATGAAAAAATTACCCTTGTATCGTTAGGACGGATCTCCGAACAGGATCTTCAGTGGATGCCGGTCTCATAAAAGGCTTATACCGAAGCGGTCCTTGTCGATGCCTGCATCATGACCCTGCACCGAGCGCTGAGGATCTTTCTCCATGACGAACGGTGCTTCGGCGCGATGGTGATCCCGATGCGGTACAAGGAATCCTCAATGGTATACCATGAGAAGATTCCATCCAGGAGCATGTTGTCCAGGCTGATCGAGATCTCCCTGTCAAGCATCTCCATAAGGTTGTCCTTGATGCGGCTTGAGGGTATCGTGCAGATAATGGAGCAGCGGGACACCTCGCAGATGGAGCTCTGAACATAGCTCTCACCAATCTTACAGCCTGCAGCCATGGATTCAACCCTGACCTCTTTTGATGCCAAGCCCAAGAGATTCATGATACTCCTTGCCTCTGTGATGCAGATTTTCTATATCTTTCGGCAGGAACGGTGTCTTCCATGAGAAATATCAGAAGTGTAATCGCTTACGATGGATCAGGCTTCATGGGGTGGCAGATTCAGACCGGGGTCAGGACTGTTCAAGGGGTGCTGGAGCAGGCTATCCAGAAGGTCCTGGGTCACCCTGTCCGCGTTATCGGATCGGGACGCACCGATACAGGGGTTCATGCCATGGGGCAGGTGATGAACTTTTTCACCGACTCATCCATCCCCACACAGGGACTGCTCCGGGGCCTTAATTCAGTGCTTCCCGGAGATGTTGCCGTTCTTTCCGCCGAGGACGCAGGCTCTGACTTCCATGCCCGCGCCATGGCCCGGAGCAAGACGTATGTCTATGTCTTGGATATGGCGCCTGTGAGGAATCCCTTTCTGGATAGATATGCCCTCCACGTGGGGAAGACTCTCGATACCGTTGCCATGAGGGATGCGGTGCATGTTCTATGCGGAGAACACGACTTCTCATCGTTCCAGGCAACGGGATCCGAGGTCAAGACAACGGTGCGAACCATCACGGTTTCAGAGGTGGCCGTCAGTGGGCACAAGGTGTATGTCTGGATGCAAGGTAGCGGTTTTTTACGGCATATGGTAAGAAATATCGTCGGAACGTTGGTGCTGGTGGGCAAGGGCAGGCTCAAACCCGAAGACATGAAAAGGATTCTGGATCTTCACGACAGGAGTCATGCCGGGCCGACTGCACGTCCGCAGGGACTCTACCTTATGGGTGTTGAATACTGAGGCCCCAGAATTGGAATGACCGCACCGGCGAAAGCGCAGTGATGCGGCCTGGATCTCCTTTCAGACAAAACCGTCCTGGGGCAAGGACAGAGAGGGGCAACTCTATGACAAAGGTGTTGATAACGGGGGGGTGTGGCTTCATCGGCACGAACCTGCTGAGGTACATCCTTGAGCAAAGGCCGGACTGGCAGGTCGTGAACCTCGACCTGCTCACATATGCAGGGAACCTGGAGAACACAGATGGTCTTGCCGGTCAGTACCCGGGACGGTACACCTTTGTCAAAGGTGATATTACCGACGCGCCGTTCGTCGAAGAACTCTTTGGCCGCCATGGCTTTGATCTAGTCATGAATCTCGCTGCCGAGAGCCATGTGGACAGAAGTATCGAGGGGGCCGGGGTATTCATCCGTACCAATGTCATGGGTGTTCAGGTGCTGCTCGATGCCGCTCTCAAATACGGGATCAAGCGGTTCCTCCAGGTATCAACCGATGAGGTGTATGGGAGTCTTGGGAACGCCGGCAGCTTTCATGAAGGACTACCCTTGGTACCCAACAGCCCGTATTCGGCGTCAAAGGCGGCGGCGGACCTGCTGGTGCGGGCCTATATCCACACGCATGGCATGGATGCAGTGATCACCCGTTGTTCGAATAATTACGGACCCTACCAGTTTCCCGAGAAGCTTATCCCCCTCATGGTGGTGAACGCATTGAATGACAAGGACCTTCCTGTATACGGAGACGGCAGGAACGTGCGGGACTGGATATATGTCGAGGACCACTGCAGAGGTATTGTGACGGTGGCTGAAAAGGGAGTCAAGGGGGAGGTCTATAACCTTGGCGGTAGTGCGGAAAAGGAGAATATCGAGATTGTGCGCACCATCTGCCGATGCCTTGGCAAGCCTGAGACGCTGATCCGGTTCGTGAAGGACAGACCCGGGCATGACTTCAGATATTCCATGGACTATTCGAAGATCACCAGGGAACTCGGGTGGGTTCCTTGTGCAGACTTCGACAAAGGACTTTCAGAGACCATCGAGTGGTATCTGGCCAACAAATCCTGGTGGGAGCGCATCACATCAGGTGATTATCGGCATTACTATGAAAGGATGTATGCAAACCGATGAAGATCCTGGTAACGGGTGCTGGCGGTATGCTGGGCCACGATGTCGTCCAGACCTTGGAGATGCAGGGGCATGAGGTTTGGGGAACGGATGTGGCCTCCTCAGAGGAAAAACTCGACATCACCAAGCCTGATCAGATCAGATATGCCATAGCATCCTTCCGTCCTGAATGGATCGTCAACTGCGCCGCATACACGAACGTCGACGGCGCCGAAGAGCATGAGGACACTGCCATCCTGCTCAATGCCAAAGGACCGGAGATGCTCTCTCGTGCATGCAGGAGACATTCGGTGAAGCTTCTTCACATCAGCACGGATTATGTCTTTGACGGCGAAAAAGACACACCCTATTCGGAAGATGACCCGCCTGGCCCGATCAATTTCTATGGAGTGAGCAAGCTTGCCGGAGAAAATGCCGTGCGGCATCAGATGACGGAATATCTCATTGTGAGGACACAGTGGCTCATCGGGCACCATGGGAGGAATTTCATCTCCACCATACTCGCTGCGGCCCAGGTGAAGGAGACCCTTCAGGTGGTCAATGACCAGTGGGGATCCCCGACCTTTGCCCCGGATCTTGCAAAGGCGCTGGCTCATCTCATGGAGATTGATGCGCGGGGCATCTTTCACGTGTGCAACAGGGGCAAGACCACCTGGTATGATCTGGCCAGCAAGGCGATCGAGTTTGTCGGATTGGGAACCAAGGTGGTCCCCGTGGCGACATCCGAGTACCCCCGTCCGGCACGGAGGCCAAGGTACTCGATCCTTTCCACCACGAAATTCACCGAAAAGACGGGCAAGGTCATGCCGTTGTGGCAGACATCACTCGGAAACCATGTAAGAGAATATCTCCAGCATGCAAAAGGATCTGCCTGAAGGCGCCATGATACAGGCGATCTTCTTGTTGGGGTGTTGGGCACCCTTCTTTCAGGGCGAGCCCGGTAAAGACATCAGGAGAACGGACGCATGCATGGCGGACGAGAAACGGCTTTAGGAAAATCCACAATTCTGCTAAAGAGTGCAGAGAGGAAAACATAGCGGATAGCGGCCCAGGCAGGCAACAGGTTCCGGTAAAGGAGGGAGAATTGACGAGGGACAGGAAGAAGAGCATAGCAAGAGATTGGGCAGAGGCCCTCGTGGTGGCATTCGTGATTGCCATGATCATCAGGGCGTTCATTCTCCAGGCGTACAGGATCCCGTCCTCCTCCATGGAGGACACCCTCCTCAAAGGCGATCATATCCTTGCGACGAAATTCAACTATGGGCTCACCGTTCCCTTCACCACCAAAAAGCTGTGGGGGAAGGACAGGGTTCCCCAGAGAAATGACATCATCATCTTCACCTTCCCGGTGAACCATTCCATGGATTTCGTGAAGCGTGTCATCGGTCTGCCCGGAGATACCATCGAGGTCAGGGATAAGAAGGTCTACCTCAACGGGAAGCGCTATGAAATCCCGCAGGAGAAGTACACCGACCCCTTTTCTCTCACTCAAGGGCAGGGAAAAGTGAGGGACTTTTTCGGCCCTGTCAAGGTCAGCCCGGGTCATGTCTTCGTAATGGGCGACAATCGGGATCAGAGCTATGACAGCCGCTTCTGGGGACAGGTCCCTCTGGAAAACATCAAAGGCAAGGCCTTCGTGATCTACTTCTCCTGGACAGCAGAAAAGCCCTGGATACGGTACTGGCGTATAGGAAAGCTCATTCACTAGGAGAGACTTGCCATGGCGGAGATTCCCCGAGGCCCTGAAGAGATACAGGCCCTGCTGAGCACGCTCACCGAAGAACTCCTGGCAACCATACGGTCGTGGGACGCTGTAGCCTTTATCGGCATACGAACCGGGGGGGATCTCATCGCCAAAAGTTTGGTGAGGATTCTGGAGGAGCGCACCGGGAAGCAGATACCCATGGGGGTGCTCGACATCACCCTGTATAGGGATGACATCACGCGGAGAAAGGCTTATCCGGAAGTCAAGAGCACAGACATCCCCTTTGCTGTGGACGACAAGGACATCATCCTCGTGGACGACGTCCTCTATACGGGCCGGTCGATCAGGGCGGCCATCGATCATATCGTTGACCTCGGCCGTCCGGGACGGATCTACCTGCTCGTCATGTTTGACAGGGGGGGGCGGGAGCTGCCTATACAGGCGGACTTTACCGGCATGAAGATCAGCCTGCCCGATGAGCAGGTCATAAAGCTAGAGCCGAGTGCCGACAAGGATTCCATCGCAGGGGTGATCATCAGCGAGGTGAAGCGATGAGCTGGTCGCACAAGGACCTCATTTCCATTGCTGACCTCTCCGGAGAGGAAATCACCACCATCCTGGACATGAGTACATCCTTCAAGGAGATCAGCAGGCGGGATATCAAGAAGGTCCCGACGCTGCGAGGCAAAACAGTGGTCCTGCTCTTCTATGAAGCCTCAACCAGGACACGGCTGTCTTTTGAGCTGGCCGCCAAACGCCTCAGTGCGGATACCACGGCGCTATCTGCCTCAGGATCGTCCTTCCAGAAAGGCGAGACCATCATGGATGCGGCCCTGAACGTCATGGCCATGGCCCCTGATTGCATCGTGATCCGCTATCCCTATGCAGGGCTCCCCAGGAAGTTGGCCTTGGAGCTGCCCTGTTCCATTATCAATGCAGGCGACGGGACCCATGAACACCCCACCCAGGCGCTGCTGGACATGTACTCCATGCGTGAGCATTTCGGAAGGCTCGAAGGCCTGCATGTGGCGATCGTGGGTGATATTGCACACTCAAGGGTTGCCCGGTCCAATGTCTATGGGTTGAAAAAGATGGGAGCAAGGGTCACGGTTGTGGGCCCCAGAACCCTCCTGCCTCCCGGCGTGGAGACCTGGGGCGTGGAGGTCTCGTGCGAGTTCGACCCTGTTGTGAATGATGCCGATGTGATCATGATGCTGCGAGTCCAGCGGGAGCGGATCGAGGAGCAGTGCTTCCCGAACGAAAGGGAATATGCTCACTTCTTCGGCCTGAACAAACGAAGAGTGGACATGATGAAGCCAGATGCCATCATCATGCACCCAGGTCCTATGAACAGGGGGGTCGAGATCACCCACGATGCCGCAGACGGGAATCGTTCTATTATCTTGAACCAGGTGGAAAACGGCGTGGCGGTGAGGATGACACTGCTGTACCTTTCACTGGGAGGGAACATCAATGTTGATTAAAGGCGGACGCATCATCGACCCAGCCAAGAACCGGGACGATTCTGCCGACATCTCCATCAAAGACGGACGCATCCATGAGATACTCTCCCCGGGGAACGATTTGCCGCCAGATGACGACGTGATCGATGCGACGGGCCTCTGGGTCCTTCCCGGCATCATCGATATGCATGCACACCTAAGGGAGCCCGGATACGAGTACAAGGAGGATATCGCCAGCGGAAGCCTTGCCGCAGCTGCGGGCGGCATCACCACCGTGGCCTGCATGGCCAATACCGACCCCGTGAATGACAATGCCGCCGTGACCCAGTACATCATAAAGAAGGCATCCAGCATCGGAATGGTCAGAATCCTGCCCGTGGGGGCCATTACCCGAGGGCTCAAGGGCAGGGAGCTCTCGGAAATGGGCCTCATGAAGCTCTCCGGGATCGTTGCTGTCTCCGACGATGGCAGGCCCGTGGAGAGTGCGGCTCTCCTGAAGCGTGCCCTGGAGTATGCCTCGACGTTTTCCCTGCCGGTGATCCTGCACTGTGAGGACAAGGACCTTGCGGCAAAAGGGGTGATGAACGAGGGCGCGCTCTCATCCATGCTCGGGCTTTCAGGCATACCATCCATCGCGGAAGAGACCATGATATCCCGTGATGTACTGGTTGCCCATTATGCCGATGTTCCGGTCCATATCACGCACATCTCCACAAAAGGAAGTCTCGAGATCATCCGGGGGGCGAAACAGCTGGGGATCAGGGCTACCTGTGACACCACGCCCCACCATCTTCTTCTCACCGAAGACGACGTAAGGACCTATGATACGAACTATAAGATGAATCCCCCCCTGAGGCATGAAGACGATCGGCATGCACTCATCGAGGGAATCAGGATGAATCTCATCGATTGCATCGCCACCGACCATGCTCCCCATGCGAGGGATGAGAAGGCACTGGACTTCGATCTGGCTCCGTTCGGCATCATCGGATTCCAGACCCTGCTGCCAGCTCTCATGAAGATCCATCTCGACTATGACATAGATTTTTCCCAGCTTCTCGCCTGCGTGACCAAGAACCCCGCCAAGATCCTGGGTATTGACGGAGGGAGCCTCGGGGAGGGATCCCGGGCGGATGTCACCCTCTTCGACCCGAAGCCTGTCTGGACGCTCACCGAGGATATGATCGTATCGAAATCGAAGAACACCCCCTTCATCGGATGGACCTTTACCGGCAGGGTTGTACGCACAATTGTCGAAGGGAATACGGTCTATCAGGCCGCTTAAAGAAGACCCGAACTCCTAAGCAGATCGCTCACCATCTCCCCAATGGCCAGACAGCTTGTGAGCCCGGGGGATTCTATGCCAATGAGGGATATGAGCCCCGGAAGCCCTCTATCCGCCTCGTGGTGGATCACAAAATCTCTGACCTCTCCTCCGGGGGGCTGGATCTTGGGGCGAACCCCTGCCATATCGGGAAGTAGGTCTCCTTCTGAGAGGAAAGGCAGCAATGTGCGGACGCTTGTAAGAAATTCGGATGCATGGGCGGGGTCGACCTCATAGTTGAGGGTGTCCACATACCGTGCATCCGGCCCCAGCCGTACGGAACCAGAAAGGTCTTTGGTCACATGAATGCCGAGCCCGGTGAGGTTCCTTTCAGGGCTGGGATACACCAGCCCGTTCACCATGCCCTGCTTCTTCCCCCTCACGCGGAAATACTGTCCCTTGACCGGAAAGATGCGATAGGCAGCCCGGTCTACATCAATGCCGGCCAGAGACGCGATCGAATCGGCATACAGCCCAGCCGCATTGACCAGGGCAGTGGTCTGGAATGAATAACGATCAGGGGGAAGCCCCTCGACCATGCAGGTGTATCCTTGGGGATTCCTGTCGATGCCGGTAAGCCTTGTATTATAAAGGATGGTGCAGCCCCTGCTCAAGGCATGGGCTTCCATGTGTCTGATGAGGCGGTGTGAATCGATGATGCCGGTATTCGGCGATAACAGGGCACTGGCGCCGCTGACATACGGCTCCCGCCGCTGCAGTTCGGTCCTGGAGAGCATGACCAGCCCTTCTGCGCCGTTTTCCATCCCCTTCTTCCATAGACCTTCCACGGCCTGTTCTTCATGGGCACCTGCGGCCACGATGACCTTTCCGATCCTCTGGAAAGGGATTTGATGCTTCTCGCAGAAGGAATAGAGCATCCGTGCGCCTTTAACGCAGAGAGTCGCCTTGAGGGATCCCGTAGGGTAATAGATTCCTGCGTGGATAACCTCGGAGTTGCGGGAACTTGTCTCCCTCCCCGGGCCCGGCTCCTTTTCGAGGAGAAGCACCTGCCTTCCCCTGCCTGAAATGGCGCATGCAGCAGAAAGTCCGATGATTCCGGCGCCGACGATGGTGACATCCACGTGGATCATGGTGCCCCTATAACAGGAAACAACCAGCCGAGAAACGGAAAAAGGGGCCTTCGTTGGCCGCTTCTTCCTTTCCTGTTCGTTCTGGTCGGGATGCGGGCCCACGAGTTTTTTCTGCAGCCCGGCAGACATGTGGCGGAGCACCTTGCCTGGTGGGGTCGTATCTGCTATACAATCTATGTTCACGCACACCACACACCACTTTTCGCGGAGGAGGCCATGGATATCAGAGACAAGGTTCCGGTCATCAGGGTAGCCATCAGGGGTGCCAACGGAAGGATGGGCCTGCAGGCCATCTATGCATCTATGGAGAACAATGAGGATATCCTCGCCAGGGCAAAGACCAAGGAGCTTACCGATAAGGATGTCTGGATCGATGTCATATTCGGGGCATTTACCGCGGACATCCCCACCGTGCAGCAGCTCCTGGCAGGGCTCATGCGATCGGAGAAGTCCAAGATTCTGGAAGGATATGACAAGATGGGAAGCCCCATCTTCAGGTTGAAGGCCGATGGAAAACACGAGCTTAGGACCAAGTATGTCGAGCAGACGCTTGACGAAGAACCACAGCGTGACCACATCATCCCCTTTGACCGGCAGGAGCTTATCGACTCGCCGGAGGGTCTACCTGCCATCAAGATCCTGTCCCATGACAAGCAGGAAGTCCTCTCGGTCATCCGTCACGCCAATGTACGGCTCGGAGAGCTTTCCGCCGAGGCCATCATGGACAGGGTCCTGGATACGGCGAAGGATCTCGGAGCCAACGTACTCCTGTCCTGTGTGGGAGATACTGCCAAGAAGGCAGACAGGATGCAGAAATGGCTCGACAAGATCCATGACAAGAAATACGCCATAGGTTTCCTGGAGTCTGCCCCCGCCAAGGGTTGGGAGAAGAGGATGCTCTCGCGTCAGGACGAGATCAGCGTGCTGTGTTCCAGGAACTACAGCCCCACAGGGACCCTTTTCAGGACGGGTATCGCTTTAAAACAGCCGCTGTTCACCTACAACAGCTTTGAGTTCGGAAAGGCCGCGGACAGGTTCAAGAAAATCTTCACCCGGATCACCACGCAGATCATTGCAACGGATACCTTCAAGGATTTCGCTCAAATCCTCCCAAAGGCGCCCTCCACCATCAGGGAGATAGACGGTCAGGAAATCCTGGTGAACCTTCCACCGTCCTTCCTTACCCTTACCTCTCCCAACTATCTTATCTTCAGCTTTTACGAGGATAATGAATACGGGTTCATATGTGGTGCCCTGATACCCAATCTCAAGGCTCTGGGCCTCGTCTACCGTGATCTTTCTCTGGTGGAGAAGTCCCGGGGCGACGGCCTGAAGTATGAGGCCGTTACCAATATTCCAGGCCTCTTCGGGACGGACTGGATGGTCAAGGCACCCGAAGAGATCGTCAAGCGAGGTGGCGCCATGTCAACGAGCTCCTGTACCACCAACGGCAATATCATGGGCGACACGATCATGATCCTAGCCCTGCACTGCTATTTCGATTTCTTTGCGGATACGGTCAAGGAGTATTATACCTGCACGGACGCCGGGAAAAGGGCCAAGATCGAGGAGAAGATCGAGAAGAAGTTCTCGGAGTTCAAGGGTTATCTGAACAAGATCCTTTCCCGCAGGGCTCACATGATCAAGACGATCTTCAACTTCTATTACGATCAGGTCTCCTATATCAATACCGACATGCAGCATGGACTCACCCGCTCCGAATCCCCGGAGGTCCTCGATTTCCTGCGTGAGACCTCCTCGGGCTCCCAGACGGAGGTGCCCAAGCTGCTGTCTCTGCCCGGGAGGGAGAAGGATTACCTGAAGGGCCTCAAGGCCATAGTGACCGAGCAGATCTCGGCGGAGAAGGATGATCAGGAAAAGAAAGGTCTGACGGAACAGCTCAAGAAGATAGAGGACAGCATCAAGACCATAGAGAAGAACATCAACATCGTTGATATCCTCGAAAAAGCCGAGGGCAAATAGACCTTGACACTCTATTTTTATTTAGACTATGAACCCTTGAGAGGGCCCATAGCTCAATTGGTAGAGCCACCGGCTCATAACCGGTAGGTCCCTGGTTCGATTCCAGGTGGGCCCATAAAAGGGCCAAGGAAGCAAGGGTGAGAACGGGTTCCGTACATGATCACTGTTTGAAAATACTGCTCGACCGAAGGGTCACAAAGGGGTGCTCATCAGAAGCATCCCTTTTTTATTCATGACGCTCAGAGACGTAATGACGGTTCTTGACGCTATAGCCCCATTCGATACGGCAGAAGAATGGGATAATGCAGGGCTCCAGGTGGGAGACCCCTCGGTCGAGGTGACGTCCGTTCTCGTGGCCTTGGATCCCTCCATCGAAGTGATCAGTAGGGCAGGGAGACTTAAAACCGACCTTATCGTCACCCACCACCCGCTCATGATAAAGCCCATCCCCCGGCTGGACCTGAGTTCTGGTACGACAAGGAAGATAGGCATGCTTATCCGGGGGGGGATCAGCCTTGTGAGCATGCATACAAACCTTGACAAGACACCGGGAGGGGTTGCCGACGAGCTGGCCTCACGCCTGGACCTCCATGGGATAACCCCGTACGGGGCTTTGAGGGTGGGAACCCTCGGGAGGCCGACCCCGCTGGATCACTGGTGCAGGGAGTTGCCGTTTTCCGGTGCCCGTATCTGCAATGCGGGAAGAGACGTATACAGGGTGGCGGCCTGTCCGGGAAGCGGCATGGATTATTGGCGACAGGCCAGTGCCCTCGGCTGCGATACCCTCGTGACCGGGGATGTACGCTATCATGCAGGACTCGATGCGGTGGAGGCGGGGATGAACGTGGTGGATCTCGGTCACTTTGGCACTGAGGAGATCATCGTGAAGCCGCTTGCAGCAAGACTGAGAAGGGAACTGAAGAGGGTGGTGGTCCGTGCCCACCGGGGCAGGGATGTGTTTTCCTCTCTCTAGCATATACCTAAGGAGAAACAACGTTGAAGGATTTACTCGCAGATCTGATAGCACTGCAGGATGTGGAACTCGAGATATTCAAGGCCCAGGAGGGCTTGAGGGAGCTTCCCAAGGATATCTCGGAGATTGAGAGCATCATGATCGCCCGCAGGAAATCGCTGGATGCGGTGGATGAAGAGATCGCCTCATATGAGCAGAGAAAGACTCCGCTGGAGGTAGAGCTCAAAGAGAACCAGGCCATTCTGGACGCTGCGGATGCAAGGATAAAGAGGATCAAGACCAACAAGGAATTCCTTGCCCTGCAACGAGAGATCGATCTGGCCAAGAAGAGGAAGGCGGATATCGAGGAGCAGATCCTGACCATCATGGACAAGATCGAGAAGAAGAGCTCCGAAAGGCAGCGTATACATACATCATTCGAAACCGACAAGGTGATCCTCGAAGAAAAGAGGGAACGGCTTGTAGCCCAGATGAATGATCTCGAGGCGGTAGTTGCTGAATACCAGGGCAAGGATAAAAACCTGCGTAAGATCGTCGACCCTTCCTTGTTGTCAAAGTATGACCGCATCAAGCAGGGGAAAAAAGGTCTCGCGGTCGTGGAATGCGCCGAAGGGGTGTGTAGGGGGTGCAACATGCACATCCAGCCCCAGCTCTTCAACGAGCTTGTCCGGGGCGACAGGCTCATCATCTGCCCCTCCTGCCAGAGGATACTCTTCGTCAATCAGCGCGGGGGCACTGACGAGGACTGATTCCCGTCATACGATGTAGGCTTGGCGGCCGACAGGGGATTCCCTCCACGGCAGCAGTTTCTGCTTGAAAATATAAAACACCAGCGTATCATGGAGGCAGACACCTCGGAAAAGAAACGTCCTCCAGCGCGGACATTATTGTTGTAACTCCTAGAATATCATCCAACACCTTGGAATCAGTCAGGATAATTTGTCTCTCAAGTATTTATAAAATTAACCGTATATATATAGTGCAATGATAATTCATGACATACGTGCATTGATTCATATCGGGCGACAAGGCTTCTTTATATCTTAACGCGATTCCACAAAACAAAGGAGGAATGAGGCAATGTTAAAGTCCAAGAAGGGTTTCACACTGATCGAGTTGATGATCGTCGTGGCGATCATCGGTATTCTGGCTGCCATCGCCATCCCGGCCTACAGTGACTACACGCGCAAGGCAAGGCTCTCCGAGGTGACGAACGCCATGGGCGCTGCCATGAGCGGGCTCAACGCCTACATCAACGATCGTGGCGATAACGCTGCCATGAATGATGCTACAGCAGTGGAAAACACCACCGGCATACAGCTGCCCACCAAGTACATCTCGGCCGTTGGAATTGATGACAACACATCAGCTGACGAACAGTCCACGATGACATGTACAGTACAGAACATCCCGGGTGTAACGGGAGATGTCACCCTTGAGGTACGTGCCGGCGGCGGCGGGACGAGGACATGGGGCGGAACCATCGACACGAAGTACCTCCCCAGGAACTAACGGCCTGGCACACATCAACCACGCCTAACCAGGGCCCGCGGCAAGACCGCGGGCCCTTTTGTTTCATCGTGCTTCTGCCCTTTCCAAGAAGGCCAGAGTTGTCCATGCAGAGCAGCAGTATATGCCTTGTTTTAGTCACCACCAAGATATCATATAGGCGTGATTATGTTGTCTCGATGTCTTTTGTAGGACCCGAGAGTATGCTAGTCTCATGGGATGAAGGGTGGGGCACAGGGGCATCGATGCCGGACAATCTCCAGGGACAGAAAAGAGGCACAGGGTTTCATCAAGGTCATCCTCGGTCACCATGCCTCCCATGGCAGATCCCTGCCATGGCGTGAGGACATTACCCCCTATCGTGTCCTCGTATCCGAGTTCATGCTCCAGCAGACCCAGGTGGAGCGCGTCCTGGGCAAGTATTCCCTTTTCCTGCAAAGGTTCCCCGATATCCATATACTGGCCGAAGCATCGCTCAGAGATATACTCGATCTCTGGCAGGGGCTCGGATACAACCGCAGGGCAATGAACATGTGGAAGACGGCGCAGCGGGTCGTCGATGAGCATCAAGGAGAGCTTCCCGATGCTCAAGATGAACTGGTCCGGCTTCCCGGCATCGGACCCGCCACGGCCGGGGCCATTATGGCGTTTGCCTTCAATAAACCCGTTGTTTTCATCGAGACCAACATCCGCAGGGTCTTCATCCATTCTTTTTTCCAGGACAGGACCGGGGTAAGGGACAGAGAGCTCATGCCCCTGGTGGAGGCGACCTTAGACCGTAACAACCCCCGCCGCTGGTACTATGCCCTCATGGACTACGGAGCCATGCTGGGGAGGCAATTGCCGAACCCCAACCTCAGGAGTGCCCACTATACCAGGCAGACGCCCTTCGAGGGGTCCGACCGGCAGGTTCGGGGCAGGATTCTGCGGGGGCTTCTTGAAAATGGCACCCTTCAGGCGAAGAACCTCTCGTCGCACCTGGAGATCGATCTCGATCGACTGGGGAGGATCCTCTCAGGACTTGAAAAGGACGGGCTCGTCGTCCGGGAGGGAAAGGGCTATTATCTACCCTGATAGGGCCGGAACCTTCATGGTATGGATGAAACGGCCTGGGGATTATAATAAGTCAAGACTGCGAGATTTCGATGATATGAGTAGAATCGAAGCTGTTCCGGAACATGCCGTTGCGAACAAGTGCCCCCGGCAAGGATCGAACTTGCGACACCAGGATTAGGAATCCTGTGCTCTATCCACTGAGCTACGGGGGCAATGCGGTTTTCTTAACCGCACGGCCTGCGTGAGTCAAGGGGAAAATCGGTGCATCCGGCACTCCTGATCGGCTGCACATCGGTGTTTGAGTCCTTGTGCCCGGGGCCTGGTTGCGCTATAGCCTTGGTTGCCATGAAACGACCCGAGATCCTCGCACCGGCGGGGAATATGGAAATCCTGGAGACCGCCTGCATCTACGGGGCCGATGCCGTGTACCTCGGTCTGCGGGGCGAATCGAACCTGAGGGCCTTTGCGCGGAATTTCTCCCATGAAGAACTTGTCCAGGGTGTTACCTATGCTCACGGGAAGGGGGTGAAGGTTTATCTCGCCTTGAACACTTACCCCCATAACTGTCAGTATGAGGAAATTCCCGCTCTCATCGATACGGCAAAAAATGCGGGAGTCGATGCCGTCATCGTTTCGGATATCGGGGTCATGAACATGGTCAGGCAGCTGGCGCCATCGCTGCCCATCCACCTGAGCACCCAGGCCAATGCCGTGAGCAGCCATGCGGTCAATGCCTGGGCAGGGCTCGGGGTGAGCAGGGCGATCCTGGCCCGGGAGCTCTCCTGTGAAGAGATCGCAGATATCCGCAGAAGCACTCGTTGCGAGCTGGAGATCTTCATCCACGGCAGCGTGTGCATATCCGTCTCGGGCAGGTGCCTCATCAGCGATTACCTGGCCCACCGCGGGGCGAACCAGGGCCAGTGCACCCAACCCTGCCGGTGGGATTATGCGATGATGGAGCGCACCCGGGAGGGACAGTATATGCCCCTTGAAGAGGAAGACGGGTTCACCTTCCTCTATAACTCAAGGGATCTCTGCCTCCTGCCGGTCTTCGGGAAGGTGATGGCCCTCGGTCTGGATGGCCTCAAGATCGAGGGCAGGAACAAGGCTTCATTGTATGTGGCCACCGTGGTGTCGGTCTACCGGCAGGCACGGGATGCCTATATAATGAACCCGGAAACGTTCTCAGTTAGTCCCCGATGGATGGAGGAGATCGGCAAGGTGAGCAACCGGCAGTACTTCACGGGGTTCTTTGAGGAAAAGCCGGACCAGGAAGGCATCAACTACGACTTCACAAGGTATGATCAATCCCATCACCTGGCGGCCCGGGTCATCGGAGCGACGGACGGTATGACGATCCTGGAGGCGCGCAATCCGCTCATCGAGGGCATGGAGCTCGAGAGGATGGCTCCTTCCGGAGAGAGACAGGTGTTTCCCCTGGAGGGGGCGATTTTCGAGGACAATACGGTCACACACATCAAGCCGAACCAGGTCTTTTCGGTGAAGACCCTCTTTGTGCCCCAACCGGGTGAGCTTATCCGAAAGTCCTTCAGCGAAGGCGACAAGGTCGTGCCGGGGAGGGAGGGATGAGAAGCCCCCTCCTTGAAACCCTGAACCCGGAACAGGTTCGCGCCGTGCGACACAGCGACGGTCCGCTGCTCATCTTCGCCGGTGCAGGTTCCGGGAAGACCCGGGTCATCGTGCACCGGGTGGCCCGCCTCATCTCCCAGGGCGTGGATGCGAACAGGATCCTCTGCCTCACCTTCACGAACAAGGCCGCAGGCGAGATGAAGGAACGCCTGAAGGGCCTGATGAAGACCCATGATCTTCCGGTCTGGGCCGGTACCTTCCATTCATTCGGCGCCTGGCTGCTCCGCCGCGAGGCACGACGGATCGGCTATCCGGCCGGGTTTGCCATCTATGACGAAGCAGACCAGCGCTCACTCATCGGCAGGTGTCTCAAGGAACTGAACATCGAGCGGGAGCGGGGCAGGGACGGCCGCATCGCATGGCTCATCAACCTCAGCAAGGACACGCTGCGGCCCATCGATGATATCCCCTTTGATCTGCACCTTGATCCGGTACCGGTGATAGACCTGTACGAACAGAAGAAGAAAGCCTCGGGCGCCTTTGATTTCGCCGACCTCATCTCTGTGCCCGGCCGGATGCTCGAGACCATGCCCGACATGCGGGAAGGGTACCACGCCCGCTTCACCCATATCCTCGTGGATGAGTACCAGGATACCAACATGGCCCAGTACCGTCTCCTCATGCAACTGGTGGGGCCTTCGAAGAATATCTGCGTGGTGGGCGACGACGACCAGTCCATCTATGGCTGGCGGGGTGCGGATGTGGGCAATATCCTGCGGTTCCGGGACGACTTCCCGGAGACCGAGGTGGTGATCCTGGAGCAGAACTACCGCTCCACCGAGGACATCCTCAAGGCCGCTTCCAGCCTGATCGCCAACAACCGCTACCGGGCACCCAAGAGCCTGCGGTCGGCCTGCGGGCCAGGCAGCGATGTGGCTGTCATGGAGATGCGCGACGACGGGGAAGAGGCGCGGCAGATCGCGTACAGCATATCCCGGCTCATCGATGGCGGCGTGAGCCCTGCGGACATCGGAGTGTTCTACCGGGTCAACGCGCTGTCCCGGGTTCTCGAGGAGGCCTTCGTGAGGCTCTCCATCCCGTATGCGGTCTATGGCGGTATTCGTTTCTACGAACGAAGGGAAGTCAAGGACCTGCTCGCGTACCTGCGCCTCATCGTCAACCCGGCCGATGATGAGGCCCTGGCGAGAATCATCAACCTTCCCCCCAGGGGCATCGGAGAGAAGAGCCTGGAGGCACTGCATGCCTTTGCCCGCAGACAGGGCCTTCCGACCTTTGCAGCCCTGGAGCAGGCCCTGAAAGAGAAGGTCGTCAAGGGGGCTGCGGCAAAGGGGGTGAGCGCATTCCTGCCCCTCATGGATGGCCTCATGAAGACCGCGGCCAGGGCCGATGTATCAGAGGTTCTCTCCGCTCTCGTTGAAAGGGCAGGGTACCGGGACTATCTCCTTCAGGAGGTCGATGGCGCGGACCGGCTCCTGAATGTGCGCGAGCTCATTGCCAGTGCGGAAGGCATCACCGATCTGGCCGGATATCTCCAGGAAAAGGCCCTGCTCACCACCATGGACATGAAAGGCGGTGAGACCGTGAGCGTGATGACCCTGCACATGTCCAAGGGGCTCGAGTTCGATTACGTCTTCATCGCGGGGTGTGAGGAGGGATTGCTGCCCCATTCCCGATCCTTCGACGAGGCTATGAACATCGAGGAGGAGCGGCGGCTCATGTATGTGGGCATCACCAGGGCCCGCAGGCAGGTGGTGCTTTCCTGGTCCCGGGTAAGGGCGCTGTACGGCCGGGAAAGCTACCAGATGCCCTCGGGCTTCCTCCGGGAGATCGGCCGGGACTAGAACTTCACCTGGGGGACCGCCTTTTCCGCCTCGGGCACATCGAAGTACTGGGCCTCCTTCACTCCGGCCCACGGCGCGAAGAACATGCCCGGGAATGTCTTGATATAGGTATTGAGCTCACGGACCATATCGTTGTACCTCTTCCGCTCCACTGCGATGCGGTTTTCCGTGCCTTCCAGGGAATCCTGCAGCTTCATGAAGTTTTCGTTGGACTTGAGCTCGGGGTAGCGCTCCTGAAGCAGCAGCAGCCGGGACAGGGCTCCTTCGAGCTCACCGGCGGCCTTCGCTTTGCCCGCCACGTTCTGGGCCTGGAAATAAGCCTTCCTCGCCTCGGCGACCCCGAGGAAGATGGTCTTTTCCTGCGCCGCATACCCCTTGACCGTTTCCACCAGGTTCGGAATGAGGTCGAATCGCCGCTTCAGCTGGTTTTCAACCTGGGCCCACTGGGCGGTCACACCCTCGTTCATACGTCGAGCCTTGTTGAATCCCGATATGACGAATCCTGCGATGAGGATGGCAACGACAACAATACCGATGATCACCCGAGCCGTTCTGCCCATAGGTCCTCCTGTATGAGTGCTCAATGGTTGGTTCTATACATGAATTGCAGTGCAAAGGGTACCCCCTTCGCGGATTCACTCACACGGTGCATTCACCAACCCCCGGATGCGCCGCCCCCGCCGAAGCCGCCCCCGCCGCCTCCGCCGAAGGACCCGAAGCCGCCTCCGCCGAAGGACCCGAACCCCCCCGAGCCCCGGCCCCCCCGCCCTCCGAGCAGGGAACCGATGAGGATGGCCTGGGCCAGCCCTCCGGCATGCCGCGAACGGGAGAGTGAGGAGAGGATGAAGAATGCGAGGAGGAAGATGATGAAGGGGCCGAAGGGGATGCCCTTTGAGCGCCCGGGGCTTTTCACCTCGGGCAGGCCGGAGAGCTTCACCCCCTTGCTGTCGGCAATGGTCCGGGCGATCACGGTGGTCGCTGCCATGATCCCTCCCGCATAATCGCCCTGTTTGAACCGGGGGACCAAGGACCTCCTGCCAATGCTTCCCAGGAGACTGTCGGGAAGGATCTGTTCCAGGCCGTACCCGGTCTCGAACCGGTACTTCCTGTCCTGAACGGCTATGACCATGAGCAGGCCGTCGTCCTTGCCCTTGCGGCCGAGGCCCCACTTCTCTGCCCGCTCGAGAGAATACTGCTCGATGGGGACACCTTCCGTGGTCGGCACTGTGAGGATGACGAACTGGGCACCGGTCTTCTGCTCCAGCTCCTGCAGGATTCCGGAAAGCTTTGCCTTGGTCCCCGCCTCCATGACCCCTGCCTGGTCTTCAACGTAGGTGCGCGGCTGATCCACCACAGCCGCATCGACGATGCACGGAAGGAGGATGCAGAGAATGCAGAAAAGGTTACAGGGGAAAAGTGTCCATCGCCGCGGAGAGATCATGGGTGATCCTGCATACATCCTGGAAGAGGGCAATGATGCTCGCCCGGTCATGGGGGATAGTGCCGCCGGTCTTCAGTGTCATGATATCCCTCAGTCCCTTCAGGGGAATATCGAAGACCGATTCCGCCTCGGTCAGTACGTCTGCCTTATGGGCAGGAGGCTCCTTGGGGATCTGCATGAGGTACAGCATGGCCCTGAGCAGGGGGAAATAACCCGGAAACGCCTCCACCAGCAGGCCCTTTAAATCTTTTGCCCGGCCCTCACACGAGATATACCCCCGCTGCAGGTTGATGAGCTTGCCCTTGAGGTCGTGCTCGCACTGCAGGCGCAGAGGCTGCTTTTGAATGTCGAGCCCCCGGAAGGGATCTTCTCCCAGCACGGTCCTGTGGAAGAGCTTCATATCGAGAAATTCGATGGGGAATACATCCAGGGAGCGCCCGATATAATCTTCGGTCATGACCAGAGGAGCACGGATGCGCTTCTTTCTGAAATGACCGCCCATGGCCGCCAGAATATCGAGATCGGCCACGTCTGTCCTGGTCAGCACGAGTGCCGAGTTGATGTCCGAGATCCCGGGGAGGTAGTCCCCGGTCAGACAGCTGCCCGTGACACTCAGAGATCTGAAAGAGGCGACGAAGCGGGCAGCGCACTCCTCTGCAAAGGGCCGGAATGTTTCGGCTGCCTCGCGGGGGATGCCGGACAGGTCTGGGCTGGGCATGGAAGGCTCCTTTGGATAGATATAGTAGCATGGGGGTACCTGGTATCCAAGGGTAAAGTTATCGAGCCTGGCTCTGATGAATTGTGGAGTTTCTTGGGTAGTTGACAAAAAAATAGCCAGAAGAAGTTTGGGTTTTAAGGACAAAGCACGAGAGGACTTGTCCCCTCTTCTGGCGTAAAGGAGGTCAGAACAACACTTGTTGTGATTATCCTAATGACATACTTATCAATAAAAGAAAAGCGAATAATTTCCGGATGGATTGGGCAATAATTTATTGTATAAATTAAACATGTTGTAATGGAAATCGTTCGTCCTTGGCCAAGGATCGACAGCTCTGTCCGGGTTTCGGGCTGGGGAATGCCCGCACCAGGGCCTTTCCCGAAGCTGAGGAGGCTCACACGGCGGTGTTGCGGAGCCTCATGGCATTGGTGATGACGGACACCGAACTGAAACTCATGGCCGCTGCTGCGATCATGGGTGAGAGCACGATCCCGAAGACCGGGTAGAGGGCCCCTGCCGCTATGGGCACGCACAGCAGGTTGTAGAAGAAGGCGAAGAAGAGATTCTGTTTGATGTTGCGCATGGCGGCCCTGCTCAGGAGGCGAGCCTTTGCTATGGACCGCAGATCACCCTTGATGAGTGTTACGTGGGCGCTGGAGATGGCGATATCCGTACCGCCTCCCATGGCGATGCCCACGTCGGCCCGGGCCAGCGCAGGGGCATCGTTGATGCCGTCGCCGGCCATTGCCACCCGGTGACCCTCGGCCTGGAGCCGTTCTATGGCACGAGCCTTTTCGGTGGGGAGCACCTGTGCCTGGATGTCATGGATCCCCAGCCTGCCTGCGATGGCCTCGGCAGCCTCCCTGCGGTCTCCCGTCAGCATGACGAGGTGGAGTCCTTCCCTGTGGAGCATGTGTACAGCCGCATGGGAGGTTTCCTTGACGGCATCGGATACCGCGATGAGACCGGCGGCCTGTCCGTCCACGACGATGAACATCACCGTCGCACCTTGGCCGGATAGCTGCCGGGCCTGCGGCTGGAGCCATCCCGGCTCGATCCCGAGGTCCTGGAGCAGGCGCTCGTTACCCAGGGCGACCTCATGGCCGGCCACGGTCCCGAGGATGCCCTTGCCGGTACGGGACTCGAAGTGGGTGTGGGGGGCAGGGCTGATGCCCCGGGAAAGGGCGGCTCGCACGATGGCGCTCGACAGAGGGTGCTCGCTGCCCTTCTCGAGTCCTGCTGCCAGGGAGAGAAGCCGGTGTTCATCGATGCCATCCTTGGAAACGATGGCGCTCAGGGTCGGCTTGCCCTCGGTGAGCGTCCCCGTCTTGTCCACCACCAGGGTATCCACCTTTTCCAGGGACTGGATCGCCTCGGCATCCCTGAAAAGGACCCCGATGTGTGCCCCCTTTCCCGTGGCCACCAGGATGGACATGGGTGTGGCAAGCCCCAGGGCGCAGGGACAGGCGATGATGAGCACCGATACCGCGGACACGATGGCATGGGGAAGTCTGGGCTCCGGCCCCAGGAGCATCCAAAGGGCAAAGGCCAGTGCGGCGACGGCCACGACGGCCGGCACGAAGTAGCCTGAAACCACATCCGCGAGCTGCTGGATGGGCGCCCTGCTCCTGCTCGCCTCAACGGTGAGGCGTACAATCTGGGACAGCAGGGTCTCGCTGCCGACCTTCTCGGCCTTCATGACAAAGGATCCCATACCGTTCACCGTGGCCCCCACCACCTTGTCTCCGGGTCCCTTTTCGGCGGGAATGGGCTCTCCCGTGATCATAGCCTCGTCGATGGCACTGGCCCCTTCAAGGATCACGCCGTCGGTGGGAACCTTTTCTCCGGGACGGACGCGCAGCCGGTCCCCGGGATGGATCAGGTCGATGGGGATGTCCTCTTCGTTCCCGTCGCCCCTGATGATGCGGGCGTTCTTGGGGGCGAGCCTGAGCAGGGACCTGATGGCTTCCCCCGTGCTGGACCTTGCTTTGAGCTCGAGGACCTGGCCCAACAGGACCAGGGTCACGATCATGGCGGAGGCCTCGAAGTACACCCCGACCACGCCTCCACGCCCACGCATCGTTGCAGGGAATATGTCAGGCACGAGCGTTGCGACAAGGCTGTAGGTATAGGAAACCAGGACGCCGAAGCCGATGAGGGTGAACATGTTGAGGTTCCGGCTCTCCAGCGAATGCCATGCCCGGACGAAGAACGGCCATCCTGCCCAGAGCACCACCGGTGTGGCCAGGACGAGCTCCAGCCATCCGAATGTCTTCCCGGCAGCCAGTCCTTCCAGCGGGTTCCCGGGCAGCAGATGCCTCATGGCGACGAGCATGAGCGGCACCGTAAGGGTCAGGCTGAAGACAAACCGCCTCTTCATGTCGAGGTATTCAGGATTCACCGCCTCTTCCAGGGAAGGGGCCATGGGCTCCAGGGCCATGCCGCACTTGGGGCAGATCCCGGGTCCATCTGTTATGATTTCCGGGTCCATGGGGCAGGTGTATCTCACCGGCGTTTCACCCTGCGCCATGGCGGGCGGTTCGACATACATGCCGGGGTGCACGGCCCTGGAGAGATAACGCCCCGGGTCCTGCCTGAACCTGTCCAGGCACTTCGGATTGCAGAAATAGTATGTCTTCCCCTCGTGCTCGTAAGGGATGTAGGCATCCTTGTCCGTGGTGCGCATCCCGCACACCGGATCGACAAATTCCTCCATCACCTCGGCGGGGAGTGACCCTTTCTGGGTTTCACTCCTCAGATACCTTTCCGGGTCGTTCCTGAACGTCTCAAGGCACTTCGGGTTGCAGAAGTAATACGTTGTTCCCTTGTATTCATGGGGGATATACGCAGCCTTGTCCGTGGTGCGCATCCCGCATACCGGATCAATGTAGACACCTTCGGTGTTGTCGGGAGTACAGCTCGAACATGATTTCACTGAACCGAGAATCTTCATCCCCTTGCCCAAGAGCTGCAAGGGTTTACCTTCGTTGCCGCTCATAGGGAAACCCCCTTTCGGGAAAAGGCCATATGTATCGGCTGCCATTTACATAAGGGCTGCCGGAGGAGATATCAAGTGTGTTCGGGAGACGCACTCCCTGCAGGAGACACCTTTCAGGAAAAAGATGTCCCAGTCTTCGTGATCTCCTCGAGCCGGATCCCGTCTTGAGAGAAGGACTCCAGGAGCAGTACCGGGGAGATGGTCCTGCCGTCCCTGAAGGCGATGCGCAGGGTGGAGGGATCGGCATGCTCCAGGAATTCTGCCACCTTGAGCTCCTTTCCCTCCTTCATGATGACGGCATCGGGTCCCATGGCGAGGCAGAAGGGGCGTGAAATGGTATAGGTGCAGGATACTACCTGTTTCAGTCGGCCTTCGGTGCAGGAGAAGACCGTCGATCCCCGGGGCAGGGAGACATTGATCCGGGACATGATTTCATCGGGGCGCATCGGGTGTTTCAGCTCGATCTGGACGTACTCGCACTTCGACGCTATGCCGTAGGATGTGGGCGGCGTTGTGCTGAGCTTCATGGCCGGGCTGTATCCCTGGCTGTAGACCACCTCCAGTCCGGCACGCCGGATGGCCCTTCTGAGCATCTCCTGATATTCGCGGGGCGTAAGGAACCGAAGGCCCTCTTCCTTGGTGAGGCCGAGGACATAGGCATACGCCCCATGGGCCGAGGGCTCGAAAAAGAGTGGGGTCGCCTCGGACATGGGCTTCTGAGTGTTCGCTATGCCGGTCGTGCACACGCCGCAGCCCGTACAGTCTCCTTCCCGGCAGTCGGGAGTCGACCTGCCGGCATGGGCTCTGGCCTGTTCGTCGAGGAGGTATCCCTTGAGGACTCCCATGTCGATGAAATCCCAGGGCAGGGTCTCTTCTCTTGTCCTGGAGGCAAGGAAGGCCGCCGGGTCAATGCCGCAAGAGGAAAAGGCCTCTTCCCATGCGTGAGCGTTGAGAGTGTCGCCCCATCCGTCCAGGTAGGCCCCGCGCCTGTGGGCCTCGAGGAGAACCTGCGAGAGCCGGTGGTCCCCCCGGGAGAATACGCCCTCCAGGAACGAGAGCATGGGGTCGTGCCATTTCAGGGTGATGTTCCGGTGCCTCAGCGTACCCTGGAGGGTGCGGATGATGTCCTGGTAACGCTCGAGGGATGCCTGGGGTTCCCACTGGAACGGGGTGAAGGCTTTGGGCACAAAGCAGGAGATGCTGATGGTGAGGTTGCCCCTGAATGCCCGGGACAGGTTCCGCGAGAGCGTGCAGAGGGCATCGATGTCGGCGTCTTCCTCAGTGGGCAGGCCCACCATGAAGTAGAGTTTGAGCGACCGCCACCCGAGTTCCTTGATGATGGCGGCGCTGCGGAAGAGGTCCTCCTCGGTGTTGCCCTTGTTAATGACCGACCGCAGCCTTTCCGTAGCGGCCTCGGGGGCCATGGTGAAACCGGGTTTCCTCACCGATGCGATGAGGTCCGCCACCTTCCGGGTTATTCCTTCCACCCTCAGAGACGGTATGCTCACCGAGATCTCCCGGGAGGGGCAGTGGATGGATTCCATGAGCTCATTCAGGTAGGTCAGGTCGGTGGCCGAGAGCGCCATCATGGACAGGGTATCATAGCCCGTGCTTTCCAGCCCCCGGCGGAAGGACTCCATCACCGAACCGTATGAGCGCTCGCGGTATGGCCGGTAGATCATGCCCGCCTGGCAGAATCTGCACCCGCGGGTGCAGCCTCTCGCCACCTCCACGCCGATGCGATCGTGGACGATGCCGATGTGCGGCAGCACCGTGGTCCCCGGGAAGGGGTACCGGTCGAGATCGGGCAGGATCCGCCTCCTTGGCTTCCGTTCGTCGCCGGGACGGTATACCCCCGGGATCTCGGAAAAGGCCTGGATCCGCTCGGAGCGGTCCTTCGTCTCGAGGCATATCCGAGCCATTTCCTGGACGATCTCCTCGCCGTCGCCGATGACCACGAGGTCGAGGAAATCCATGACCGGCGACGGGTTGGCGCAGAACGTCCCGCCGGCGATGACGATGGGATCGCTATCGGTCCGCTCGTCGGCCCGCAGGGGGATGCCGGAGAGCCTCAACATGCCCAGCATGGTGGTGTACGAGAGCTCGTAGAGCAGCGAGAAGCCCACAACGTCGAACCCTGACAGGGGTCTTCCTTCTTCCAGGCTCGCCAGAGGGACCTCCTCCCGTGTCATCAGGCCGGCCAGGTCGTGCCATGGGGCGAAGACCCGCTGGGCCCACACGCCCTCCATGGCATTGAGGAGGTGGTAGAGGATCTTGATGCCGGCGTGCGACATTCCGATCTCGTAGACGTCAGGGAAGGCCAGCGCAAAACGCACCCTCACCCCGCCGTCAGGCTTGATGGTCTGGTTCACCTCGCCGCCGATGTAGCGGGCAGGCTTGGAGACGGATTCTATGAGGTCGCGGATGGTCTTCATGGTCTGGTAGCGTTGCGCTTTTCCCTTAGCTGTCTCCTCGAGAGTCCCCTAGGTTAGCCACAGTTGAGTCAAAGAGTCAATCATGCATCTCTCTCGGATGGGAGCAGGGAAAAACCCCCTTTATTCTGCACACCCCGCCTGAGGTATTATCGTCACCACGAACGTCTTCACCGATGCGGAATCATCCATTCAGGCGCATTCCTCCTTGCCTGGTCAGACTGGTCGTGATATTGAGGGGGTGCAGGAGGGAGGTATGTCGGAAGAGAAGCTTACCCTGGGGGAATATTTCAGGAGGGAACGGGAAAAGAAAGGGCTCGATCTGAAGGAGATCGAGGAAAGGACCAAGATCCCGGCCCAGACCCTCATATTCCTCGAGGAAAACCAGCTCGACATGCTCCCGCCCAGGACCTTTCTCCGGGGGTTCCTGCGCGTGATAAGCAAGGAGTTCGACTTCGACGAGGAAGAGATCCTCGCACACCTGGAAGAGACGCTTTCCTCCCATGAGAACATGAACAAGCAGGTAAAGATCCCTTCATACCGCGCCAAACCCGTACTCCCCATGCTTCTCATCATCGCAGCCGCCGTCCTGATCGTCATCGCCATCTTCGTCTTCTCTCTCAGACAGTGCCAACAGGCGCCCAATGAGGACATCAAGACGGGGTCCCTGAGTCAGGTCTATGTGGACGACCGGCCCGAGCCCGGCCGCAGTGTTTTTTTATGAGCAGATCGGACACCTAGGGGATCATCCCTCAGGACCTGAATGCCGCGCTATTCCACCGAGGCCATCATCCTCCATACGGCTGATTTTCTGGAATCGGACAAGATCGTCCATGCGCTGACCAGGGAACAGGGACTCATCACCGCCATCGCCAAGGGGGCCCACCGAAGCAGGAAGAGGTTCCCCGGGACGCTGGAACCTTTCTGCGAGGTGTGCCTGGAGGTGCACAAGGGCCGCGGGTCCGACCTGCAGCGCATCGAGTCGGCCCTTCTCATCAACGCCAACCTGAGCATCCGGGAGGACATCACCCTCCTCGGTTACTCAGCGGTCCTGCTGGAGGTGGTCAAGGAGAACCTTGGGCCCTACGACCCGGTACCCGGCACCTATGAATGCCTGAGGAGTTCGCTGGCCGTCCTGGATGCGGGCAGGCAATGGTTCCCGCTCTGGAGCATGGCCATGGTAAACATCCTGCGCCTGCTCGGCTACGGCATCGACATCGATGGCCTCTCCCGCGCCGGGGATTCCCAAGGGAACGGCCAGCGAAGGGAACTCTCGGCGGAGTCGTGCATCTTTCTGGAAAAGGGGTCGAAGATGGGCCATGAGGTGCTGTGCAGGGTCAATGTGAGCACCCAGGCCAGGAGGGAGATCACCCTGTTTCTCCTCGGGGCATGCTCGAGGGCTTCCGCCAGGCCGCTCAAGACCGTGGCCTTCCTGGCGAAGCTGCTTGACCTCACTATGAACCAATGCTACATGAGGTAGCCGAGGTAGCCATGGACTTCCAAGAATTGATACTGAACCTGCACGATTACTGGTCCCGTCGCGGGTGCCTCATCGCCCAGCCCTATGACCTCGAGGTGGGCGCCGGCACCTTCAACCCCTCAACCTTCCTGCGGGCCCTGGGTCCCGACCCCTGGAACGTCGCCTATGTGGAGCCTTCCCGGAGGCCCACGGACGGCCGGTACGGCGAGAACCCCAACAGGCTCCAGCACTACTACCAGTACCAGGTCATCCTGAAGCCCTCGCCGCTCGATGTCCAGGAGCTCTACCTCGACAGCCTGCGCCGGCTCGGCATCGACACCCTCGAGCACGATATCCGCTTCGTGGAGGATGACTGGGAATCTCCCACGCTGGGGGCATGGGGGCTGGGCTGGGAGGTGTGGCTGGACGGCATGGAGATCACCCAGTTCACCTACTTCCAGCAGGTGGGAGGCTTCGACCTCGATCCGGTATGCACCGAGATCACCTACGGGTTGGAGCGCATCGCCATGTACCTCCAGAACAAGAACTCGGTCTACGACATCCAGTGGAAGGATGACTGGAACTACGGGTACGTTCACCATGCGGGCGAGGTGCAGTGGTCGAAGTACAACTTCGAGCTCGCCGACGTCAAGATGCTCCTGGAGCTCTTCAGGCTCTTCGAAGAGGAGGGCCGGAGGGTCTATAAGGAAGGGCTGTGCCTACCGGTGTACGACATGTGCCTCAAGTGCTCGCATGTCTTTAACCTGCTCAACGCCCGGGGTGCCATCAGCACCACCGAACGCCAGTCCTACGTACTCCGCGTCAGGGAGCTGGCGCGCATGTCCGCGAAACTCTACCTGGACGGCATCCAGGCCCGTGGCGAGGTGGCATGATGGCACGGACCCTGCTCTTCGAGATCGGAACCGAGGAGATCCCCTCGGGCTTCATCGTCCCTGCCCTGAACTTCATGAAGGGCTACATGGGCGACAGGCTGGATGCACTGAAGGTTGAGCACGACGAGGTGCGGGTGTTTTCCACCCCCAGGAGGCTCGCCCTGATGGTCGCAGGCATCGCGGAGACCCTGCCGGACGCGACCGAGACCAAGATGGGCCCGCCCAAGAACATAGCCTTCGACAAGGACGGCAACCCCACCAAAGCGGGACTCGGCTTCGCCCAGACCTGCGGGGTGGACATAGCCGAGGTTACCATCGCCAGGACCCCCAAGGGCGAGTACCTGAGCGTCACCAGGACGACCCCGGGGAGACCTTCCCGAGACGCCCTGCCGGCCCTCCTCGAGGAGATGATCCCGAAGATTCCGTTCAACAAGACCATGCGCTGGTCGAATCCCGACGTGCGTTTCGCCAGGCCCGTCCACTGGATCCTGGCGCTCTTCGGCAGCGACGTTCTGCCCGTGAGGTTCGGCAACATCGTCTCCGGCAGGATCACCTTCGGCAACCGGTTCATGGCCCGGGAGCCCCTGGAGGTCAATGACCCGGAGGCATATGAACTGATACTGGAAAAGGCCTACGTCATCCCGGACCTGGGCAAGCGGAAGCAGGCCATATGGAAGGCCCTTGAAGACCAGGCGGCGAAGATCGGGGCCGAGGTCATGGACAAAGACCTGCTCGACGAGGTGGCGAACCTCCTGGAATACCCGCATCCCGTCATCGGCACCTTCGATGAGGACTACCTCCGGCTTCCCCGGGAGGTCCTGGTCACGGTGATGAAGCATCACCAGCGGTACTTCCCCATGTACGTCGCAGGCGACCATGCGAAGCTCAAGGCCTGCTTCGGAGCCTTCAGCAACATCGTGCCGAAGGACGACGCAGTGGTCCGCGCGGGCAACGAGCGGGTGCTCAAGGCCAGGCTCGACGACGGGCGGTACTTCTTCGTGGAGGACCTCAAGGTCCCGCTGAAGGTCTATGCCGACCGGCTCAAGGACGTCATCTTCCACAAGGACCTGGGGACATCCTGGGAGAAGGTCCAGCGGTTCGGCAAGGTGGCCCTGGCGCTGGCCGGGAAGATCGCCCCGGAGAAGAAGGACAAGGTCGGGGAGGCCGCCTCGCTGTGCAAGGGCGACCTCAACAGCCTCATGGTCTGCGAGCTCCCGGAACTCCAGGGCATCATGGGCAGGGAGTACGCCCTGCAGCAGGGCATCGACCCTGAGGTGGCCGTCGCCATCTGTGAGCACTACCTGCCGGCCTCCGCCGACGACGTGCTCCCGTCCGGCGTGGTGGGGGACATCATCGGCATGGCCGACCGCGTGGACACCATCTGCGGCTGCTTCGGCGTGGGCATGATCCCTTCGGGCACCTCTGACCCCTATGCGCTCCGCAGGCAGACCATCGCCATAGAGAACATCCTGCTGGGCAAGGGCTACCGCATCTCCATCCCCTGGCTCGTGGACGAGTCTCTGGCGCAGCTCACGGCGAAGCTGAAGAGGCCGGTCTCCGAGGTGAGGCAGGAGGTGGTGGCCTTCTTCGCGAACCGTTTCGTGTCCATCCTCCAGGCGAAAGGCATCCCTGGAGATGTCATCGAGTCGGTCATCGGCACCTTCGACGACCCGGTGGACACGTTCCAGCGGGCCCAGGCCCTGGCTTCCGTGCGGAAGGAATCCTGGTTCGAGCCCATCTGCGCGGCATCCAAGCGCGTGGAGAATATCCTCAAGAAGGCGGCAACCCGGGCGGCGGTCGATCCGAGCCTCTTCGACCAGGACGAGGAGAAGGCCCTGCACAAGGCCTTTGCGGCCATGGAGCAGCCCTTCATCGCCCATACCGCAAAAGGTGAATACACGTCGGCGCTCAAGCTGCTCGCAGGACTGAAAGAGCCCATCGACAGCTTCTTCGACAAGGTGCTGGTCATGAGCGAGGATACGGCGGTGCGCGAGAACCGCATAGCCCTGCTCAAGGCTCTCGTATCGCTGTTCGACAAGGTCGCGAAGTTTTCCAAGATATCGACCCAGTAACGGACATGACAAGGTCCCACCCAGCCCAGGGTGTCAGGAGGCGGCCTGAGGAATCTTCCAAGGCCGACATGAGGGATGCGTTCTCCATCGATGTGGACCGCATCCTGCACTCCCAGGCCTATACCTCCTACATCGACAAGACCCAGGTCTTCTACCTCGTGGGGCACCAGGGCATCTCCCATCGGGTCATCCACGTGCAGCTGCTTTCGCGCATAGCCCGGACCATCGGCAGGAAGCTGGGGCTGAACGACGACCTCATCGAGGCCATCGCCATCGGCCACGACATCGGCCACCCGCCCTTCGGCCACGACGGAGAGAAGTACCTCCACGAGCTCTGCGTCAAGGCGGGGATCGGCCCATTCAGGCACAACCTCCAGGCAATCCAGGCCCTGGAGCGCATCGAGAAGTCGGGCCTGGGCCTGAACCTGACATTGCAGGTCCTGGACGGCATCCTGTGCCACAACGGCGAGACGACCGAGCAGAGGGTCGGCCCCGAGAAGGGGGAGACGTTCAAGGACTTCGACGCTAAGAGGGCTCTGGCCCTTGCGGGAGAGAGCCCTCTCCCCATGACCATGGAAGGCTGCCTGGTGCGCGCCGCGGACACGGTGAGCTACATCGGCCGCGACATCGAGGATGCCATTTCCCTCGGGATCATCTCCCGAGGCGATCTTCCCCGGGAGGTCGTGGCCCTGCTGGGAGACACGAACGGCAAGATCGTCTATGCCCTGGTAGAGGACCTCATCGCCCACTCCACCACCGGCTCCATCGGGTATTCGCCCCGGGTCTTCGACGCCCTGATGGCGCTCAAGAGGTTCAATTACGAGGAGATCTACACCAACACCGAGGTCAAACGGGAATCGAACAAGATCAGGGATATGTACGGCCTCGTGTTCTCACGCCTGGTGGAGGACATCTCCGAGCGCGAAAAAACCTCCCCGGTCTTCACCGGTTTTCTGGACCGGCTGGGAGACCGGTACCGGAACACCCACAACCCCTTCGAGATGGTCCGCGACTACATCGCCGGGCTCACCGACTCGGCATTCCTGCGGGTCTTCCACGAGCTGTTCGTGCCGAGGATGGTCTGAGAAGGATGAGTACTGCTTCGTGCCCATACCCGATGGGCCTGTCTACACCCCTCAGGACCCGCCGTAGCCCACCTTGACCTTGCCGGACTCCATGATGACCGGCACCTGCCGCCGGCCGCCCGTGAGCTTGAGCATCTCGTCCAGCCTGGCCTGGTCCTTTTTCACGTCAAAGTATGCCGCCTTGTCCCCGAAGGCCGACCTGGCCTGGTCGGTGTAGGGTCAGCCCGCCTTGCCGTAGATGATGACATCGGACATGCAGTGACCTCCCGGAATATGCTTCGGGTATAAGTATAAACGGAGAGAATCCCGAGGGCAAGGTCATTCAATGGAAGAATAACGTTCGGGGGCCGTCCTCTACTTCCACTCCCGCTCGTCCACGAGGAGCTTGGCATCCGGCGCTATCGTGCCGGGGCTCACGAACTCGACACGGTCCACCCTGACCGTGCAGACCTCCTGGAAGACCTTCTCGAAACGCCTTCCAAGAGATGCGCTGTCTGCGTCGGAGTGCGCTTCAATGCGCGCCGTGAGGGAGTCCCGGTGGCCGGACCGCGAGATCACGAGCTGGATGCCCATGCCCGGGAAGGACTCGGAGACCCTCTTCACCTGGCTGGGCGCCACGAACATGCCGCGCACCTTCACGGCGTCGCCCACGCGGCCCGCGACGCCCGCGAGCCTGAGCGCGGTCCTGCCGCATGGACAGGGCTCCTCGATGACGCTCGACAGGTCCCCGGTGCCGAACCGGAACAGGAAGAAGATGGAGTTGAGCCTGGTCACCACCACCTCGCCCAGCTCGCCGGGCTTCATGCACGCCCCCGTGGCCGGGTCGACGATCTCAACGATGACCTCTTCGCAGACGTGCCAGCCCTTCTTGGCGGAGCACTCGTAGGCCACGTCCCCCACCTCGGTGGCGCCGTACATCTGGTAGGTGTCGATGCCGAACTCGGTCTCGAAGCGCTGACGCAGGGAGGGCTGCAGCGGCTCGGCGCCGAAGCTCGCACGTTTGACACGGAAGTCCCGGGCGAAGTCATGCCCCAACTCCTTTGCCTTCTCGATGATGGCCATGAGGAAGCTCGGGGTGCCGGTGTAGCCCGTGACCCTGAGGTCCCTGATGAGCTGCACCTGCTGCTGGGTGGTGGAGGCCCCGGACGGCACCACCGTGGCGCCCACCCTGTTCAGGCCGCCGTGGAAGGTGAGCCCTGCCGCCACCATGTGGTAGGAGAAGGCGTTCAGCGCGACATCGCCGGGACCGAACCCGGCCGCCTTGTAGGCCCTGGCCCAGAGCGGATCGTCGGACCCCAGGTGGGGCTCGTAGACCGGACCGGGAGAGGTGAAGATGCGCTCCACCGGCGCGGTCGGATCTTCCAGTCCCCCGTAGGGGGGCTCGCTCGCCTCGAGCTCCACGAGCTGCTCACGGTTGATGACCGGCAGCTTCGGGAGGTCTCCGACGGTCCTGATATCGCCGGGTGCAAGGCCCCGTTCGTCGAAGATCTTCCTCACCCGGGAAGACCGTTCATAGCCGAGCCGGACCATCTCGGCAAGCCTTCTGCCCTGGTATGACTCCCGCTCCGTGCGGGGCATGGTTTCGAGTTCGTCGAGATACGTGCCCATGGGGCCCTCCTTGGTATGGTGCGGCAGTTACAGCCAGCGCTTCCTTCTCTTGTATGACTTCACGTCCCTGTACGACCGTGCCGCCCCGCCGGCGCTCACGCCCAGGTAGAACTCCTTGACGTCCGGATTCTCCCTGAGGTTCGCCGCCTCGCCCTCCATGACCACGCGGCCGTTCTCCATGACGTAGCCGTAGTGGGCGATCTGAAGGGCCATGTTGGCGTTCTGCTCCACCAGCACGATGGTGGTGCCCTGCTCCTCGTTGATGCGGCGGATGATCCGGAAGATCTCCCTGACCACGAGCGGAGCCAGACCAAGCGACGGCTCGTCCAGGAGGAGGAGCCGCGGGTGGGCCATGAGCGCCCTGCCCATGACGAGCATCTGCATCTCGCCGCCGCTGCAGTACCCGGCCAGGGTCTTCCGGCGCTTGGTCAGCGCCGGGAAGTAGTGGTACACGAGCTCCAGGTCCTTCTTCCAGGGCTTGGTCCACCGGGTGGCCGTACCCACCTTGAGGTTCTCCTCGATGGTGAGGTACTTGAAGGGCTGCCTGCCCTCGAGGACCTGGATGATACCGAGCCGGGTGATCTCCTCGGGGGACATGTTCTGCACGCCGTTGCCGTCGAAGACGATCTCCCCGTCGGTGACCTTGCCGTTCTCCGGCTTGAGCAGGCCCGAGACGGCCTTCAAGGTCGTGGTCTTGCCTGCGCCGTTGCTGCCGAGCAGGGAAACGATGCGGCCCCCCGGCACGTTCAGCGACACGCCCTTGAGCACCTGGATGACATCCGAGTACACCACGGATATGTTGTTGAGCTGGAGCAGGGTGTCGTTGACAGTGGATTCCATGGTCTCACCTCAATAGGAGAACGGCCAGAGCCTGAACGTGGAGCGGACGATCCTCCAGAGCTCGGCGAGCCCTTTGGGCTCGAAGAGGATGAACAGGACGATGGCCAGGCCGAAGGCGAACTCCCGCAGCGACGCCATGTTGAGCCCGAAGCCGGCCAGGGACCCGAGGTTCATCATGGCGTCCGTGGCGAACCGCAGGATCTCGTTGAGGCCCGTGATGAAGACCGCACCGAAGATGGCGCCCGGGATGCTGCCGAGCCCGCCGATGATGACCATGGCTATGTACTCCACGGACAGCCCCAGGTTGAAGGGCTCGGTGGAGATGGTCCGCATGTAGTAGGCCCACAGGGCCCCGGCAAACCCTGCGTAGAACGAGCTCACCGCAAAGGACAGCAGCTTGTAGCGGAAGATGGGGATGCCCATGCCCTCGGCGGCCCGGTCGTTGTCTCTAATGGCGATGAAGGCCCTGCCGTAACGGGTGCGCATGAGGTTGGACGCTGCCAGCGTCATGCCCGTAAGGCACGCGAAGATGACGTAGAAGAATTTCCGGTCCGTGTCGATGGCCAGGCCGAACAGGCCTGCTCCAGGCAGCATGATCCCCATGGTCCCCTGGGTGAGGCTGTCCCAGTGCACCAGGATATACTCGATGATGAACTGGCCGGCGAGCGTCGCGATGGTGAGGTAGAGCCCCTTGAGCCTGCCCGAGGGGATGCCGAAGATCATGCCGACCAGGGCCGTGACGAATCCGGCCGCCGGCACGGAGACCCAGAAGGGCATGCCCAGCCTGGTGGCGATGATGGCCCCGGCGTAGGCCCCCACGCCGAAGAAGGCGCCGTGGCCGAGCGATATCTGGCCCGTGAACCCGATGAGGATGTTGAGCCCAAGGGCCGCGATGGCCGCGATGCCCGTTATGTTCAGCACGTAGAGGAAGTAGGACGAGCTCATGAAGGGTACCACGGCAAAGAGCAGGGCGGTCCCGACGAGCGCCCACGTACGGCCGAAGTCGGTCTCGAAGATGGTGAGCTCGGCCCCGTAGTGCTCCTTGTAATTCCCGCAGGGGTGGAAGTGCAGCCGCCTCATCGCAAGCCCCCTATACCCGCTCGATCTCCACGAGCCCGAAGAGCCCGTAGGGTTTGATGAGCAGGATCACCACCAGGACGATGTACGGGATCACGTCGCGCAGCGATGGCGAGATGTACCCGCTGGTGAAGGTCTCCAGCAGCCCGATGATGATGCCGCCGATGATCGCCCCGCCGATGCTGTCGAGCCCGCCGAGGATCACCACCGGGAAGACCTTCAGGCCGATGGACGAGATCTCGTGCACGTTGATGCCGTTGATGATGCCCAGCACGATGCCGCTCATGCCCGCCACCATGGCCGCGATGGCCCAGGACAGGGCGAAGACCTTCTTCACGTGGACACCCAGCGACATGGCCGCGGTCTGGTTGTCCGCCACGGACCGCATGAAGATGCCCTGGGGCGAATACTTGAAGAAGAGCCCGAAGAGCAGGAGGAAGACGACGCCCATGAGCGACGACGCCACATAGACCGGGGGGATGTAGATGTTCCCCATCTGTACGGCCATGCCCGCCGGCAGGAAGTCCGGGTACATCTGGAGGTTGCCGCCGAAGAAGAACAGGAGCAGCCCCTTGAACATGGAGGAAAGACCCACGGTGAGCATGATGACGAAGATGAGCGACTCGCCGATGAGCGGCCGCAGGAAGATGCGTTCCACCACGAACCCCAGTACGAAGCTCCCGGCAAGGGTGATGAGGAAGGCCAGGACCACCGGCACCTTCAGCCAGGAGACCAGGACGAGGAAGAGGAAGGCCCCGATGGCCAGCAGTTGGCCGTGGGCGAAGTTCAGGACCGACGACGCCTTGAAGATCATGACGAAGCCCAGCGCCGAGAGCCCGTAGAGCAGCCCGATGCTCAGGCCGTTGATGAGCAGCTGTAGAAAGAAGTCCATGCCGTTTCTCCTGTGTCTCCGTGTCCTTCAGAATACCGTGATGACCCTGGCAGTGGTCTCGATCATGCCCACCTGACCGTCGCGGTAGCGGATCTTTCCCTTGACGTTGACCTCCCGGACGCCCGAGTACATGGCCTCGATCATGGGCAGGTACAGCCCGTAGACGAATCGCCTGCGCACCTTTCCCGTCCTCGTGAGCTCCTCGTCGTCGGCGTCCAGCAGCTTGTAGAGCAGGATGAACCGCTTGATCTTCATGGGCGGGGGGAGCTGGTCGTTGACCCTGTTCACCTCCTGGAGGATGAGCTGCTCCACCTCGGGCCGCTGGGACAGATCCGTATAGGTGGTGTACGGGATCATCCGGTCCTCGGCCCAGTTCCCCACGTTGCCCTGGTCGATGTTGATGAGCGCCGTGATGAAGGGCCTGCCTTCGCCGAAGATGACCGCCTCCTTGATGTACAGGGAAAACTTGAGCCTCGTCTCGATGAAGTCCGGCGAGAAGGCGTTGCCTTCCTTGTCGCGGATGATGTCCTGCTTGCGGCCGATGATCACGAGGTGGCCATCGTCGTCGAAGTATCCAGCGTCGCCGGTCAAGAGCCATCCGTTCTCGAATGCCTTCTCCGTGGACTCGAAGTCGTTGTAGTACCCGGTGAATACCGATCCGCTCAGCACCATGACCTCCTGGTCGCGGGAGATCTTCACCTCCGTGTGCTGCAGGGCCTTGCCCACGGTCTCGGGTTTCACCTCGTCGTCGGGCTGGACCTGGAAGATGCCGCAGGTCTCCGTGAGGCCGTAGCACTGCTTGAGGTTCAGCCCGCACGCCCGGAAGAACCTGATCACGTCGGGGCTGATGGGGTGGCCTCCGGTGAAGGCGCTGAGGAACCCTGAGCAGCCGACCCGGTCGAGCAGGGGATCGAACACCAGCAGCTTTGCGAGGCCGTGGAGGAACCGCAGGATGAAGGGCACCGCCTCCTTCCGCGCCTGCCGGTCCACGCAGGCCGTGCCGATCCGCTCCGCCAGGGCGAAGGCCTTCCGGTTGACGAAGCCCGCGTCGTCGATCTTGACCCGGATCTTCGAAGCCAGGTCCTCCCAGAAACGGGACGAGGAGATGAGCAGCGACGGACCGATCTCGCGGAAATCGGCGGTCACGGTCTCGGGCGTCTCGGGGAAGTTCATGGTCATGCCGCCCAGCAGCGCCACGCCGAAGCCCCACATCTGGTCCACGATCCAGGCGGGCGGGGTCATGGAGAGCCAGTTACCCCCGACGCCCACCGGGACGGAGTCGATCCACTTCCTCCCCATGGCCGCGTAGTTGCGGTGGGACAGCATGGCGAGCTTGGATATGCCCGTAGTACCCGAGGTGAGGATCATGTGGGCCGTCTCGTCGGCCTTGCCCTTGGCGAGCTCCTCGGCGAACAGGCCGGGATGCCTGGCCTCGTGCTTCTTCCCGAGCTCCAGGAGATCGCGGAAGCTCAGGAGGAGCTTGTTGCCCGCATATCCCCGCATGCCCGTGGGATCCACATAGATGATGGTCTTGACGTGGGGCAGATTGCCGGTCTGCTCCAGGAGCTTGTCCACCTGCTCCTGGTCCTGGGCGACAACGTAGGCCGCCTGGATGCGCGTCAGGGCGGAGGCCAGCTCGCTCGCCACGGCGGAGGTGAAGAGGTTGAGGGTCACGGCGCCGAAGGCCTGGGCGCCGAGCTGGGAGAACAGCCACTCCGGGTGGTTGTTCACGATCATGCCCACATGGTCGTGCCGGGTCAGGCCGAGCGCCTTGAGGCCGAGGCCGGTGTACTTGACGTTCTCCAGATAGTCTTCCCAGGTATGGGTCTGCCAGACGCCGTAGGACTTCTCCCTGATGGCGATGTGGTCGCGGCCGAGATGGCGGGCCTGGTGGGCCAGGATTTGCGGCAGGGTCCACGACGCGAAGCGCTCGAGGTGCTCGGGGCCGATCTTGTTCACTGATGCCTGCATGCCCATGATCCGCCCCTATGCCCCCTCCGGTTCGTCAAGCCCCAGGTCGGCGGTGTCCCCGAGGTAGGCCCTTATGACCTCGGGGTGGTCCTGGATCTCCTCGGGAACGCCCTCGGCGAGCTTCTCCCCGAAGTTGAGCACGATGACCCGCTGGGATATGCTCATGACGATGGACATGTCGTGCTCTACCAGGATCATGGTCTGTCCCCAGCCTTCGTGCAGCTCCAGAAGGAAGCGCACCATGTCCTCCTTCTCTTCGAGCGTCATGCCGGCGAAGGGCTCGTCCAGGACCAGCAGGCTTGGCTCGGAAGCCAAGGCCCGGCCCAGCTCCACCCGTTTGCGCATGCCGTAGGGCAGCGACCCCACGAGCTCCTTGCGGATGGACTGCATCTCCAGGAAGTCGATGATCTCCTCCAGGATCTCGTGGTGCCTCACCTCCTCCCTCTTCACCGAGGGAGAGTACAGACACGCCAGGCCGAAGTTGTAGGACGAGCGTGTATGGCGGGCCAGCAGCATGTTCTGGAGCACGGTCATGCCCGGGAACAGCTCGATGTTCTGGAAGGTCCTGCCGATGCCGAGCGAGGTGAGCCTGTGCGTATGCATCCTGGCGATGCTCCGGCCGTTGAACACAATGTCGCCGGATGTGGCCTTGTAGAATCCGGTGATGCAGTTCAGGAGGCTCGTCTTGCCGGCGCCGTTGGGGCCGATGACGGCCACCAGCTCGCCGGTATGGACGGACAGGCTCACGTCTTTGACGGCCTGGATGCCGCCGAAGGCGAGAGACAGGCCTTTGACCTCGAGCTCGGCCTGCCTGCTCGCCATCTTCTCGGCGGAGAATATTCGTGGATGTCCTCGGAATGCCCTCACGTATGTCTGCCTTTTAGGGTTATTTCACCTTCAGGAGCTTGATCTTATCCTTGCCGGGGGTGACGAAGCCGGTCAGCGGCGTGAAGGTGCCGTTCTCGTGGATCTGCACGATCCTGCCGGTGAACGATGCGCCGTGGTCTTCCCTGGTGTAGGTGATGGCCGGCACCAGTCCACCGAAGTCCTCGTCCTTGAAGGATTCCATGGCCTTGTTGATGGTCTCCGGGTTTACCTGGCCGGATTTCTCCTGAGCCCTGACGAAGGCGCGCTCCATGATCATGCCTATGACCACGCCCTCCCAGTAGGCGGTGTCGAAGGAGTCCACGGTCTTATAGCGCTTCCAGAGCTCTTCCATGACCTTCATGCCGGGGACATTGTCAGACGGCAGGCCGCCGCAGAACTGCATCTTCACGCGGTCGCGGATGAGACCCTTGCCGTTCTTGAAGAAGTCGGGATCGGTGGACGTCCACGTGCCGATGAACATGGGGTTGTAGCCGATGCGGTCCGCCCCCTTGAGCGTGCTGATGATGGCCGCGGGCAGCATCTGCATGAACACGTACTGGGCACCTTTCTGCTTGAGGCGCAGCAGCTCGGTGGTGAGGTCCACGGTCTGGGGCGGGAACTCCTCGATGGACACGATCTCGATGTTCTTGCCCTTGACGTACTCCTTGCTCGGTTCGTGGATGGACCGACCGTATGCATTGTTGTAGGTCAGCAGGCCGACCCTGGCGGGGCCCGGGCCTTTGTGCACGGCGGCGATGTACTCCATGATCACGGCGCAGTCGAGCTTGTAGGTGCCGAAGGGGAGGAACATGTAGTCCACCGGCGGCTGGAGGAGCTCCCAGGCCGTGGAGTAGTTGAGCGCCGGTATCTTGAACTGCTGCAGGATAGGCTTTGCCTGGATGCCCTCACCCGCACCCCAGGTGGCGATCATGTCCGTCTTCTCCTGCATGGCGAACTTGCGCACCGCCGCTACGGCCTCAGCGGGCTTGTATGCGGTATCCACGGTGATCATGTTGATCTTGGCGCCCTTTATGCCGCCCTTGACCTCGTTGACATACCGGAAATAGTCCTGGGTGCCCTTGGCATGGTACTGGCCCCAGGTGGATGCCGGGCCGGTGAGGTTGATGGCGGCGCCAACCTTGATGTCCTTCGCCTGGAGCGCCGGGGCCATGACGATGCAGGCCGCCAGCAGCAACCCTCCCGTAATGAGAATGTGTTTCATGATTCTCTTCATTTTCATTTCATCTCCTCCCTTCGTTTTTCCTCAACAACCGTCCACCACACCTGCAATGGACCCTTTGACCTCTGGACATAAAAAAAAAGCCGCAGGTAGACGGAACCGGTCTACCTGCGGCTTTTTTTGACTAAGTCCTGAAAAGCTTAAACGCAGGCAGACCTAATCAAAAAAGAAGAACCCGAAAGAAGTTGTCAGATGTCTTGTTGTCATAGGATAGGGGCTTTAAAGAAATATTGCAGGGAAGTCAAGGGAAAAAGACTTAAGGAAGGGCCGGGATGGTTCGGCGGAGCAGGTCCAATGACGATCGGGGGAGGGCTTACCTGCCTGTTTTGACACGTTCGAAAAGAAACGTGTCAAAACAGGCAGGCCAGGGAAAGGACTGATCCCTGGTCAGATAACCGACGGGATGGACCGGTAGTGCTCTTGGCGCTGATCCTCGGGCAGGGCCAGGAACGTGTCGATGAGGCGGAGCATGTCGTCCCTGTGCTCGTCCATGCGGCCGTGGACCTGGATGTAGTTGTTGGCATGGTCGCAGGTGAAGAACAGAGGCGAAGGCTCCAGGTCGGCGATGAGCATGCGAAGCTCCTCCACCGTGCCCTCGGCGGTCTGCTCGGTGAACTCACCGGCGCGGATCTTCTCCATGAGGCGGGACATGGGGTGGATCCACAGGCGCCTCACCCTGGCGAAGTGCGGCTTCACCTCGTTGAGCACCAGGGCCGACTCCCTGGCGTGCTCCTCCCACAGCTCCCGGCCGCCCAGTCCCAGGAGGAAGTAGTAGCTGAGCTCCATACCCGAGGCCATGGCCTTCTTCCCCGCATCGATGAGCTGGGCCTGGCTGGTGCCCTTCTTCTGGAGCCTGAGCACCCTGTCCGAGCCGCTCTCCATGCCCACGTGCACCCGGTCGAGACCCGCCTCCCGGATGGCCTTGAGGTCGTCGCCCGTCTTCTTCGCCAGGGACGAGGCCCGGGCATAGGAGGTCACCCGCTCGAGCGCGGGAAAGGTCTTCCTCAGGTGCGTAAGGACTGCGACGAGGAAGTCCGTAGGCAGGTGCAGCGGGTTGGCGTCCCCCAGGAAGGCGGTCCTGAAGATGTCGCCGTACATGGCGGCCAGGGCGTCGATGTCCTGGAGCACGTCCTGAAGGCCCCGCTCGGAGAACGGGGTGTCGAAGAAGTCGTAGATACCGCAGAACAGGCACCGGTTCCAGTTGCAGCCGCGGATCGTACGCACCAGCAGGCTCCGCGCCTCGGATGGCGGCCTGATGACGAGATGTTCGGGTACGTGCATGGGACTTTTATAGGTGGCGGCGGTCAGGGGGTCAAGGAGAATGGTGCAGCACAAACGCTACCGGGGTATGGGATACATTGAACAAGATCGGCCGAGGACCGGATCCTGTCAATTTATATTGACGCTCAAGTCTGATCAATACTATTTTCACCTGAAATTCATTATTTATGAAGGAGGACCATATGAAGGCATCAAGAATAGTTGCAGCAACACTCCTCACGCTGTCTCTGTGTGTTTTGCCGGCCTTTGCCGGGACCTGTTCAAAGGCGGAGCTGGTCAAGGCGGTGGATCAGGCGGCGGCCCTGATCAATGCAAAGGGCAAGTCCGCCCTGCCTGAGCTCAAGAAGTTTCGGTTCTGCGGCGAGGAGGGGTATGTCTTTGTCGTGGAGATGAACGGAAAGAACGTCATGCACCCCATTCAGAAGCTTGAGGGCAAGGATATGTCCATGCTCCAGGGGGCGAAGGGGGAATTCTTCGGTGCCGAGATGAAGGCGAAGGCCGAGAAGGACGGTGTCGGCTGGGTGGCCTATACCTGGGAGAACCAGGAGACCAAAAAGATCGAGACGAAATGCTCCTATATCAAGACGGCGACCATGGACGGCGTGAAGGTGTTCGTCGGGGCTGGCATATTCGGCGTGCCCCTGTCGGACTGCAAGTAGGCTGTCTTCGGCTGAACGAACCGGGCATACGTCCGGCAGGAACGAAAGGGGAGGGTTCCCGGACCCTCCCCTTTCTCTTTCGCCGCATGTGCCGATGAATGCGCCTTCCCGGGAATCCCCCCCTTTTCTCCCTGCGGTGAAATGAGGTACAAGGAATCCATGGACATCACCTTCACCCCCATCGGGGTCATGCACTGCGGCCTCACTGACCCGGAGACCGCGCCGAAGTTCTATACCGAGTCCGACGTGCAGGGGATCATCGAGGTCCATGCCCCTTATGCAAAGGGGCTCGCCAACCTCGAGGAATACTCCCATATCGTGGTCCTCTTCCACTTCCACCGTTCCGAGGGCTGCGACCTCATGCAGAAGCGCCGGGGCGTGGGAGAACTGCGCGGCGTGTTCAGCCTGTGCTCGCCGAACCGGCCCAACGGCATCGGCCTGTCCGTCCTGAAGCTTCTCCGGGTGGAGGGGCCCATGCTCCATGTCGAGAACGTGGACATGCTCGACGGCACGCCCATCCTGGACATCAAGCCCTACAAGCCGCAGGATTATCCCCGGGGAAAAGAGCGTCCGTAGGGGCCAGTCCTTAATATGCATTGAAATTTTTCCCCTGATATGGTTTTCTAGGGAGCCTGGTGAGGATACCACACTCTCGAGGTGCGCCCTCATGATGCCGTCACGGAACCGGCGGCCCTCGGTAAGAGCCCGGGATAATCCTCCGGCAAGAGAACGTACACCATGAAAGGCATCTGAAGGAGAATACCCATGGAATACGACATGCCCCTGTTCAGGCCGCCCTCCGAGGCCCGCTCGCTCATCTTCCAGGTGACGCTCGGCTGCTCGTGGAACCGCTGCCTGTTCTGCGCCATGTACAAGACCAAGAACTTCCTGGTCAGGCCCTTCGAGGAGGTGGAGCGGGACATCGTGGAGATGTCGTGGCGCTACCCCAATACCCGGAAGATCTTCCTGGCCGACGGCGATCCCCTGGCAGCGCCCACGGACTACCTCATCCGGGTCCTCGACCTCATGAACAAGCGGTTTCCCAGGCTCGAGCGCATCAGCTCCTATGCCGGGCCCACGAACCTGAAGGTGAAGACCGTCGACGAGCTCAGAGAGCTCAAAGCCCGCAAGCTCGATGTGCTCTACCTGGGCATCGAGACGGGCAACGACAGGCTCCTCAAGAAGATCAAGAAGGGCGCCACCGCAAAGCAGATCATCGAGGTGTGCCGCAAGGCCATCGATGCGGGACTGCGCATGTCCACCTTCATCATCCTGGGCCTGGGCGGCGTGGACGGCAGCTATGACCACGCCAAGGACTCCGCCCGGGTGGCCAACGCCATCGACCCCAGCTTCCTCGCCACGCTCACCCTCATGCTGGGCCCCTACGAGAAAATCTACGAGCAGGAGCTCATGGGCGAAGGCTTCAAGCTCATCGACAAGCGGCAGTCCCTGCAGGAGGTCCGGTGGTTCGTGGAGGACCTGGAGCTCACCAACTGCAAGTTCGGCTCCGAGCACGCCTCCAACTACCTGCCCATCAGCGGTACCCTGCCCCGCGACAAGGCGGAGATCCTGCGCCTTGTCGACATGGCGCTGACCGACCTGTCGTCGAAGATGCTCAGGCCCGACTGGGCCAGGGGGCTATGATGGAGGTCAAGGCCATCCGGGGCATGAATGACATCCTGCCCGACGAGGCTATGAGGTGGCGGTTCGTGGAGGACACCACGAGGAGGATCTTCTCTCTCTACGGGTTCGCCGAGCTCAGGCCGCCCGTGATGGAGCGGACCGACCTCTTCCTGCGCGGCATCGGCGACGAAACCGACGTGGTGGAGAAGCAGATGTACACCTTCACGGACAAGGGCGGCGAATCGGTGACGCTGAGGCCCGAGGCTACGGCCTGCGTGCTCCGCGCCGTCATCGAGCACGGCCTGCTGGGAAAGGACCCCATCGCCAAGCTCTACACCCTCGGGCCCATGTTCCGCTACGAGAGGCCCCAGAAGGGCAGGTACCGCCAGTTCCACCAGATCAATGCCGAGCGCCTCGGCGAGGACGGCCCCCTTGCCGACGCCGAGACCCTGGCCATGGCCTATGACCTCGCGAGCTCGATCCTGGGCCGGGAAGCTCTGCTCATGGAGGTGAACTCCCTGGGCTGCAAGGCCTGCAGGCCCGCCTTCACGGCGGCCCTTAAGGATTTCCTCGAGTCGCGCCAGGATCGGCTCTGCGCCGACTGCCGGCGCCGGATGCACACCAACCCCTTAAGGGTCCTCGACTGCAAGGTGGAGTCCTGCAGGGAGGCGGTGCAGGACGCCCCGCTCATGGACGCGCTCCTTTGCGAGAGCTGCAGGGAGCACCACGGCATGGTCCTGGCCGGCCTCGACGCCCTCGGCGTGCGCTACGAGCAGAACCCGAGGCTGGTCCGGGGGCTCGACTACTACACCAGGACAACCTTCGAGATCACGGCCACGGGCCTCGGCTCGCAGAACGCCGTGGCCGGCGGGGGCAGGTACGACGACCTGCTGAGCATCCTGGGAGGGCCCGCGGTGGGCGGCATCGGTTTTGCCTTCGGCATGGAGCGCATGATCATGCTCATGGGTGAGAGGCAGGAGACCGCCTCGGGGTGTTTCGTGGTGGCCCAGGGCCGGCCCGACATCGAGCGGGAGGCCCTTGCCTTCATGGCCGAGCTGAGGACCGCGGGGATCCGTGCAGAGGCGGCCTTCGGCAGGAGCTTCAAGGCCCAGATGCGCCGAGCCGACAAGGCGGGCTACCCTCTGTGCGTCATCCTCGGCGAGGACGAGGTCAAGACCGCCACGCTGACCGTACGGGACATGAGGAAGGCCTCCCAGGTGAAGGTGAACAGGGCGGCGGTCCTGGAGGAGATCACATCAATGCTTGCGGACGACAAAGGAGAACGAGCGTGACGAGCGGCGTGAACAATCGGAAGCGGACCCACTATTGCGGCGAGATCAACCATGTCCCCGAGGGCACCGAGGTGACCCTGTTCGGATGGGTGCAGCGCAGGAGGGACCTGGGCGGCCTCATCTTCATCGACATAAGGGACCGAACCGGCATTGCCCAGGTGGTCTGCAACCCCGAGGACCAGCCCAGGGCCCATGCCGTTGCCCACACGCTGCGGCCCGAGTACTGCATCGCGGTGACCGGCGAGCTGACCAGGAGGCCCGAGGAGATGCGCAACCCCGCCATGGCCACGGGCGACGTGGAGGTGGCGGCCCATGGCGTGACCGTGTTCAACGACGCGGCGACCCCGCCCTTCGTCATCGAGGACGGCGCCGACATCAGCGACACGCTGCGGCTCAAGTACCGCTACCTCGATCTGCGCAGGCCGAGCCTCCAGCGCAACATCATCCTCAGGCACAAGGCCGCCCAGAGCATCAGGCGGTACTACGACGCCCATGGGTTCCTCGAGGTGGAGACCCCGGTGCTCGCCAAGAGCACCCCGGAGGGTGCGCGCGACTACCTGGTCCCGAGCAGGGTCTTCCCCGGGAAGTTCTACGCCCTGCCCCAGTCGCCCCAGCTCTTCAAGCAGCTTCTCATGGTCTCGGGCTTTGACCGCTACTACCAGATCGTCAAGTGCTTCCGCGACGAGGACCTCAGGGCGGACCGCCAGCCCGAGTTCACCCAGATCGACCTCGAGATGTCGTTTTTGACCATGGACGAGGTGCTGAACATCAACGAGGGGGCCATCGTGACCCTCTTCAGGGAGACCATCGGCGTGGACCTGCCACAGCCCTTCCCGCGCATGAGCTATGAGCAGTCCATGGCGGAGTACGGGAACGACCGGCCTGACACCCGCTTCGACATGAAGCTCGTGGACGTCTCCGACATCGCCGCCACCAGCGAGTTCCGCGTGTTCACCCAGACGGTCTCCGAAGGCGGTGCGGTCAAGGCCATCTGCGTCAAGGGCCCGCACGGCCTCAGCAGGAAGGACCTGGACTCGCTCCAGGGGGCCATAGCGGACTACGGCGCCAAGGGCGTGCTCTGGGCCCGACTCGATACGGACGGGTGGAAGTCCACGCTGACCAAATTCTTCAAGGAGGGCCAGTGGGCAGGCATCATGCAGCGGCTCGACATGGTCCCGGGAGACGTGGCGCTGTTCATCGCGGACAGGAAACCCGTGGTGAACGCCAGCCTCTCCGCCCTGAGGCTTCACCTCGCGGAGCGGCTGAAGCTCATCCCCGAGGGGTCCTTCAGCGCCCTGTGGGTCACGGACTTCCCGCTGCTCGAATGGAGCGAGGAGCAGGGCAGGCTGGTCTCGGTCCACCACCCCTTCACCGCGCCGAGCCCCGAGGACCTGGACCTCCTGGAGACCGACCCTGCGAAGGTGAAGAGCCAGGCCTACGACATGGTCATCAATGGCAACGAGGTGGGCGGCGGCAGCATCAGGATCCACACCCAGGACATCCAGGAGAAGGTCTTCAAGGTGATCGGGCTGAGCCAGGAGCAGGCCAGGGTCAAGTTCGGTTATCTGCTGGAGGCCCTCAGGTACGGGGCGCCGCCCCACGGAGGCATCGCCTTCGGGCTCGACCGGCTCATCATGCTGCTCACCGGGAGCTCGAGCATCCGCGACGTCATCGCCTTCCCCAAGACACAGAAGGCGTTCTGCACCATGACCGAGGCGCCGTCCGAGGTCGACGATGCCCAGCTCACCGAGCTCGGGCTCAAGAGGATCGAGGACAAGGGATGAAGAAGATCCTCGCAGCCTGCCTTGTCGCACTGCTCCTGCTGGGCTGCGCCACGACGAAGGGAGCATCGGATGTTCCCGACCCCAGGAAGGAGGCCATGAAGCAGGGGGTGCAGAGCCTCAGGCAGGCCCTCGAAGCCCTGGAGGACGAGGAAGACGAGGCCGCGGCCCAGGCCTTTTCCCGGGCGCTGGAGCAGTTCGATCCCCCCGACCGGGAGATGCGCGCCGTCATGAAGGGCGCCTCCGAGCAGCTCGCCAAGGTCGTGGACATAGCGGGATTCGAGTATGCCAAGAAGGAGTCCTTCGCGCTCCTGCTCATCTACCTCGACATGCAGACCGCCTATGCCGACCGGGATGCCGCAGGGCTGCAGTCCCTGACGGTGAAGTTCAACGGGGCCTACCAGGAGGCCGTGCAGAAGACAGCCGAGGAGAAGCAGAAGAAGCTCGAGGAGATCGGCGCCGAAATCGCGGTGAAGCGCGAGGAGATCCAGAAGACCTCCGAGCCCTCGGTCCTGGAGGTCTACCCCACCATCTACGTGGTGAAAAAGGGCGACACCCTGCCGAGCATCGCGGCCCGCCACGAGATCTACAACGACTCCTTCATGTGGCCGCTCATCTACAAGGCCAACCGCGACCAGATCAAAGACCCCAAGGTGCTCTACACCGGGCAGGATCTCAAGGTCCCCCGCGAGGTGACACTCGAGGAGATCATCGAGGCACGCAGAGAGGCCGGTGCGCCCGACCCGGAGAAGATCCCCAAGGATGCGTACACGCCGAAAGGGAGGAAGAAGTAGCATGGGCAGGTGGGATCCCGAAAAGAGGGTATTCTATTACACGCCGGGCAGGAACTACGAGACCGGGGTCCACGAGATCGAGAAGGGGAACTACTACCGGAAGCTCTTCAACTACGACGAGGTCCCCAAGATCGACTTCGACATGCGGCTTATCCCCATCCAGCCCCCGGAGGACATCTTCATCACCGACACCACCTTCCGGGACGGCCAGCAGTCCATGACCCCCTTCACGGTGGAGCAGATCGAGCGCATCTACGACTTCCTCCACCGCATCGGCGGGGCCGGCGGACTCATCAGGGCGAGCGAATTCTTCCTCTACACCGGGAAGGACAAGGCCGCCGTGGAGGCCTGCCTGGACAAGGGGTACAACTTCCCGAAGGTCACCTCCTGGATACGGGCCAACAAGGACGACCTCAAGCTCGTCAAGGCCATGGGCATCGACGAGACGGGCATCCTTACCTCGGTCTCCGACTACCACATCTTCCTCAAGCTCGGCTCGACCAGGCGCAAGGCCATGGACGACTACCTGGGCATCGTCAAGGAGGCCCTGGCCAACGGCATCGTCCCGCGGTGCCACTTCGAAGACGTGACAAGGGCCGACATCTACGGGTTCTGCATCCCCTTCGCCCGAGAGCTCATGGAGCTCCGGGAGGACTCGGGCGTCGACGTGAAGGTCAGGCTGTGCGACACCATGGGCTACGCGGTGACCTTCCCGGGAGCGGCGCTGCCCCGGGCCGTGGACAAGCTCGTGCGGGCCTTCATCGACGACGCGGGCGTGCCTCCGCACCTGCTGGAGTGGCACGGCCACAACGACTTCCACAAGGTGGTGGTCAATGCGACGTATGCCTGGCTCTACGGGTGCAGCTCCGTGAACTGCGCCATCTTCGGGTTCGGCGAGCGCACGGGAAACACCCCGGTGGAGGCCATGGTCTTCGAGTACCTGTCGCTGCGCGGCCATGACGACACCGTGGACACCCGGGCCATCACCGAGCTTGCGGATTACGTGATCAACGAGATGGACTACCACATCCCGCACAACTACCCCTTCGTGGGCAAGAACTTCAACGTGACCAGGGCCGGCATCCACGCGGACGGCCTGGTGAAGAACGAGGAGATCTACAATATCTTCAACACGGGAAAGATCCTGAACCGCCCCATCGAGATCGCCATCACGGACAAGTCCGGCAAGGCTGGCCTGGCCCACTGGGTCAACGCCTACTTCAAGCTCAAGGACACGGAAACCGTGGAGAAGCGCCACCCGGGCATCGCCCGGATGTACAAGCACATCGTGAAGGAATTCGAGGACGGGAGGAACACCTCCATGTCCGACGAGGAGCTGGAGAAGCTCGCCACCCGGTTCATCCCGCACCTCTTCCTCTCCGGGTTCGACCTCATCCGGCACGAGGCTCAGGAGTACGCCGGGCAGCTCATCGAGAAGCTCCTGGAGAACGACGACATGAAGGCCATGAAGCCCAAGCGGCAGGAGTCCATCATGGCGGAGTTCATCAAGGAGTACCCTTTCATCCAGTTCGCCTACGCAACGGACCTGCACGGCATCAAGATCACGAAGAACATCACCCAGCCCGAGTACAAGGGCCAGTTCCTCCACAAGATGAAGGAGAACGAGGACTGCTCGGACCGCGAGTGGTTTGTGCGGGCCGTGGAGACGGGCAGGCTGCACGTGAGCGCGGTGACCACCTCGCGCATCACCGGGGCGCTGATCATCACGGTCTCCGCCCCCATTATCAACGACGCCGAGGACATGGTGGGGGTCCTTGGGCTGGACATCCGGTTCGAGGACGTGGTGAAGGCCATCCAGAGCATGTACGAGTCGTGGGGCATGAGCATGAGCTCCAAGGACCTTCAGCACTACCAGCGGCTCCTGTGGGAGGAGATCCACCGGCGTTCGCACTAGAGAAAACTGCCACAGAGAAAGGACTACCATGGAAGGAACAAGGATCACCTATGTCGACAACAAGCTGAATGTGCCCGTTGACCCCATCATCCCCTACATCGAGGGGGACGGCGTGGGGCCGGACATCTGGAAGGCGTCCCAGGCGGTCTTTGATGCCGCCTTGGAGAAGGCATACAAGGGCAAGAGGAAGATAGTCTGGAAAGAGATCTATGCGGGCGAAAAGGCCAACGGGAAGTTCGGAACCTACCTGCCGGACGAGACTATTGCCGCCTTCAAAGAGTATATCGTGGGCATCAAGGGCCCGCTCACCACGCCCGTGGGCGGGGGCATGCGGAGCCTGAACGTGGCCTTGAGGCAGATCCTGGACCTGTTCGCGTGCATAAGGCCGGTGAAGTACTACACGGGCACGCCTGCGCCGGTGAAGCGGCCCGACCTCGTGGACATAACGGTCTTCCGGGAGAACACCGAGGATCTGTATGCGGGCATTGAGTGGTCCAAGGGCAGTCCGGACGGGGAGAAGATCATTGATTTCCTGAACAAACAGATGGGCACGCATATCAGGGAAGACTCGGGGATCGGGATAAAGCCTATTTCCGTGACGGGTACCAAGAGACTTGTGAGAATGGCCATCGAGTATGCGATGAAGCATGGCAAGAAGACCGTAACCCTGGTGCACAAGGGCAACATCATGAAGTTCACCGAGGGTGCGTTCAGGGACTGGGGCTATGAGCTGGCGAGGGACGAGTTCGGGGACGTGGTGGTAAGTGAGACGGACCTGAACAAGACGTATGATGGCAAGCTGCCCGAGGGGAAGATTTTAATAAATGACAGAATCGCCGACTCCATGTTCCAGCAGGTGCTGCTGAGGCCTGCGGAGTATGATGTGCTGGCCGTGCCGAATCTGATCGGCGACTTCATTTCCGATGCGCTGGCTGCGCAGGTGGGCGGACTGGGCATGGCGCCCGGGGCGAACATCGGGATACCGTTCGCCGTGTTCGAGGCCACGCACGGGACTGCGCCGAAGTATGCGGGGCAGGACAAGATCAACCCGGGGTCGCTGATACTGTCCGGTGCCATGATGTTCGAGTACATGGGATGGGACGAGGCGGCGGCGCTGGTGAGGAAGGGCATTGCAGGGGCGATATCGGATAAGCAGGTCACCTATGACCTGGAGCGGCAGATGGACGGTGCGACACTGCTGAAGTGCTCGGAGTTCGGGAAGGCGATTGTGGAGAGGATGTAGAAAGTAAGAATACCTTCAAACAGCTTAACATAGATCTTCTTCTGTCGTACGACATAGCGTACGCAAAGGAGATCCCTGCCAGTCTTCCCCGCCAGAAGTAAGACTTCTGGGAGACCTGTCCGGGGCATGCTCCAGAAGAATCAATATCCAACACCGGTTGGTTTATCAGATACTTGATGACATCAGAACAGTCAAAATCATCCGCATCCATCTCAAGAAAGAAAGCTACACCCTGATCAAGGCTTCTGTTATAATATGTTCAAACAAAGGAACACCGCTATGCAATGGTCAGAAATCCGAGCAGCATATCCTGATCAGTGGCTTGTTATAGAAGCCTTACAGGCCCACACGACTCCTGACAACAAGCGCCTTCTCGACAAGATTGCCGTTATCGAGCATTGTTTTGACGGCAGCTCTGCTTTTTCTAGCTACCGCCGTATTCACCAGCACCATCCTGCTCGTGAATTTTATTTTGTCCATACAAGCCGAGAAGAACTCGATATCCGCGAACAGCAATGGCTTGGTATTCGGAGAAGCCATGCGTCTGTTCTTGAAAGATAATCTTCCTTTCACCACCGTATCCGTTTCATACGAAGGGAAGACAATTAATATCCCAAACATCCTGATCGATACAGGTTCCGGGACGACCATTCTGGCAGCCGATATCGTATCGGTTATAAACATTGCACCCTCTCCTGAAGATACCCTTTTCACCATACGGGGTGTCGGCGGCAATGAAGTGGTCTTTTCGCGTCGGGTGGAGGCACTCTGTGTTGGTGAGCAACGTATCACTGATTTTGAAGTTGAGATCGGTGGAATGGACTATGGGTTTGAGGTCAATGGAATTCTTGGGATGGACTATCTCATCAGTTCCGGTGCAGTTATCAACTTACGGGCAATGGAACTCGCATTTATAGGATGATGCAGAAAATGCGTGATTGAGTATCTTGTTCTCTGGAATTCCAGGCTCTCTTATCAGCTCTTCTTCTTCCCCAGCAAAAACCCGAAGGCCAGGCCGATGGCGAAGGTACCGCTCACCACGATCCACTTGGGTGCGGAGAAGAGTGTCCAGATGAGGAACTGGAAGGAGGTCTGCTCGAAGTTCTGCAGGATGAAGATGAAGCCGAACACCACGCCCACGGCGATGCCGATGATCTTCGCATTGCTCTTTATCCCGCCCATGTCCATGCCGGAAACCTCGATCAATGATCGCGCACTATGACACGCCCGTCGATGGGGTGTCAACATGCAATCAGGCCCCTGCGCGGGCCGGTTGCCTTACTGTCAGGCATGCCTTTGCCACAGTGCTCCACCTTGTGCTATGATCCGCCCATGCAGCACGAGGTCGTCACCGCCACCAAGGACCTGCACGTCGTCTCCGCCTCCGACGGGGCGGCGACTTTCTCGGCCCTCGGCGGGATACGGCCGGGCGACGCCCTCCTGACCCACTTCCCATTCCTTGGCCCCCTGCTCTCCGGAGAGACGGAGGTCCGCCTGGACGGCCAGAGGGTGAGCCTCGTGAACGCAGGGGACCTGCTTCACTTCGTCTTCACCGCTGCCGGAGACCTCGAAGACGAGGCGGAAGAGCTCAGGAAGCACAACAGGCTCCTCCAGGCCATCATCGAGGAGGCGCCCGTGGGTATCATCCTCGCCAACGAGGACGGCATCATCGAGTACCTGAACAAGAAGCAGGAGCAGAACACCCGCAAGAAGCGGGAGCAGCTCTACCAGCACGACATCAGGGAGGTGTACCGGAAGACCTTCGAGCATCCGGAGGTCATCGCCCTGTTCGACCGGCTCGTCACCGGCACGGACCGCAACCTGAGGGCCTTTGTGGACCATTACAACCCCCAGTTCTACCGCCGGGACATGATCATCAAGTTCCTCGGGAGCAGGCTCAAGGAGCACAGGAAGGTCGCCGTGTTCGTGGAGATCGAGGAGGAGCTCTACCGGCAGACGCGCAGGGCCGAGAAGGCGGGCGAGGACCTCAGGCTCTCCCAGACCTACCTCACCCGGCTCCTGGACGCCTCCCCGAACATGGTCATCTCCGTGGACGGCAGGAGAACCATCCTCAGCTTCAACCGGACCTCCGAGCAGCTCCTGGGCATCAGGGCCGAGGAGGTCTACAACACCCCGGTGGACCGGTTCTTTCCCAAGGAGGAGCTACCCAAGCTCATGCTCGCGGTGTCCGCCCAGGTGCCGTGGTTCGGCACCTTCCACATCCTCCACGCCGACAAGACGAGCTTCCCCGTGGAGATCTCCAGCACCAAGATCACGGACGAGAAGACCGGTAGGGACATCGCCACCTTGCTCCTCGGCGTCGACATCCGGGAGCGCAGCAGGCTCAGGAAGAACCTCATCCAGTCGCAGAAGATGACCTTCATCGGCGAGCTGGTGAGCGGCCTGGCCCACCAGCTCAACAACCCCCTGGTGGGCGTGGTCAATATCGCGGACGTGCTCATGAGGGCCATGGAGGAGGACGACGACAGGCTGTCCTATGTCAGGATGATCAAGGAGGCCGGTGAGAGCTGCAGGGAGGTCATCGCCCGGCTCCTGCGGTTTTCCCGGAGGCAGGAGGAAACCCCGCTGGCCGACATCGACCTCGCCTCCGTGCTCGATGCCGGCATCGATCTACTCCGCAGGCACCCCGGGTTCAGGGGCGTGCGGGTGGAGAAACGCTTCGAGCCGGTCCCCCTCATCCGCGGCGACCCGGTGCTCCTCCAGCAGGCTTTCATGAACATGCTCATCAACGGGGCCCAGGCCGGCGACGACGGCGGGATCATCCGGGTGGAGTGCCGCCCCGAGGGCCGGTCGTCCCGCCAGGTCATGGTCACCATCGCGGACAACGGCTGCGGCATTGCCGAGGAGGACCTCCCGCGGGTCTTCGAACCGTTCTTCAGCACCAAGGACGCCGACGAGGGGACCGGCATCGGCCTGAGCCTTGCATACTGGATCATCCAGGACCACGGCGGAAGGATCAGCGTGGAGAGCGTCCCGGGAAGCGGGACGACCTTCACCACCTACCTGCCGGTGAGGAGCTGAGATGACCATGCATGACGAGCGGCCGAAGATCCTCGTGGTGGATGACGAGGAGTACACGAGGGCCTATTTCAAGGGGATCCTTCCCGCCCGGGAATATGCCGTGAGCTTCGCCCACGACGGGAGCGAGGCCCTGAATCTCTGGGCAGGGGAGGCGTTCGACCTCATCATCATGGACATCCGCATGCCGGTCCTCGACGGCATGGAGGCGCTCCGGAGGATCAGGGCCATGGACACCGACACCATGGTCATCATGGTCTCCGCCTTCGGGGACATGGACTCGGTCATCGACGCCATGAGGCTCGGTGCCAACGACTTCTTCGCCAAACCCTTCAGCAGCATCGACAAGATCCGGCTCGACATCAGGAAATGCCTGGAGAAGCGCGCCCTGCTCCGGGAGAACTCCCAGCTCAGGCAGCAGGTGGCAGCCGAGCTCTCCACGGGCGACCTGGTCTTCGCCTCCAGGGAGATGGAGAACGTGGTGGGACTGGCCGCCAGGGCCTCCGGCCTCGACATGCCGGTGCTCGTCCTCGGGGAGTCGGGCACGGGCAAGGAGGTCCTCGCGAGGTTCATCCACGCACGGAGCCCCCGGGCCCAGGCGCCGTTCTTCGCCGTGAACTGCGGGGCGCTGGCCGAGTCCCTTCTGGAGCCCACGCTGTTCGGCTACGAGAAGGGCGCTTTCACGGGTGCCGTTGCCACCACGCCGGGCTATTTCGAGGCGGCCCACGGGGGCACCATCCTGCTCGACGAGATCGGGGAGACCGCACCCTCCTTCCAGGTCAAGCTCCTGCGCGTGCTCCAGGATGGCGAGATCATGCGGGTGGGCGGGACAAAGACCATCAGGGTGGACTTCCGGCTCATCTCAGCCACCAACTCCGACCTCGACGCCCTTATCCGGACGGGGGGGTTCAGGAAGGACCTCTTCTATCGCATCAACGTGGTGAGGATCGAGATCCCGCCCCTGCGCGAGCGGCCCGACGACATACCGGTCCTGCTGGAGCACTTCATGGGCCAGGTATGCCGACGGAACAACCTCAGGCCCCGGCGGTTCGCCCGCGACGCCATGGACTGCCTTATGGCCCAGCCCTGGGAGGGAAACGTGCGTGAGCTCAGGAACCTGGTGGAGCGCCTCGTGGTGTCCCCGGGGCGGGGGGGCGTGGCCAGGAAGGACCTCCCCGAGGAATATGTGTCCGGGTGCAGGAAGGCGGCTCCGGCGGACGGGACCCCGCTGCCCTACGAGCAGGCAAAGGCACGGTTCGAGGAGGACTACCTGAGGAGACTGCTCGAGGCGGCCGAGGGTGATCTCAAGAAGGCCTCTGCGCTCTCCGGCCTTGATCTCTCCACGCTCTACCGTAGGAAGAACAAGATCATCGCCTGATCGTTTGCACCGGTGCAAACGCCGGTGTGCTTGTGCAAAAACTGCATAACATATAGAAATCACTCGCCCATATGCCCTGCTCCGGAGACCCTGTTTGCATCCGGGCAAAAAAGTGCAGGCCCGGCAGCGGGGTGTGGGACGGGGGCTTCCCCCTAACCAACTGATTCCCAACGGATATCGAACACGCCCCTGCCGCTGGCACGACCATTGCTGATAAGAATGTATGTCAATAAGATGATATTTGTGAAATACCCGTGCACCACCTGTGATTATCAAACGAAGGGAGGGTTTTATGGCGGTTTTCAGGAACACGGAATACCTGTACGAAGTCCTCGGGGGGTTCTGGAAGGCCCTGTACGAAAAGAACGAGTTCAACCAGGCCATCAAGTCGGCGGACATCCAGCTCAAGTTCGAGATCTCTGATCCCGCTGCCGTGCTCTGGGTGGGTCCCGACGGCGTCGAGTTCGGGGATCAGAACCTCAAGGCCGACGTCACCATGCAGCTGGCGGGCGACACCTGCCATGCCTTCTGGAAAAAGGATCTGAGCCTCCCGGTGGCCCTTGCCAAACGGCAGATCAAGTCCAAGGGCAACATCGCCAAGGTCATGAAGCTCCTGCCGGTGCTCAAGCCCGCATACGAGCTTTACCCGGAATACATGAAGCAGCACGGCCTGTAAGGCGTCAAGGCCGCTTCAGGCACCTTTGCATTCCCAACAACACGAAGCGAGGAGGAACTATGTCGCAAGACTATGTGGCCGGACTGTTTGCGGATGAATTGGCCCAGAAATGTGAGAAGATGCCGGACTTCAAGGTGGTCACCTTCGAGAACGGTGAAGGGATGGCCGACGAGGCCGTCACCTATGCCGATCTCTTTCGGGGCGGCTGCAAGGTGGCCAGGGCGCTCAGGAAGGCGGGCATCGGCAAGGGTGACCGCTTCAGCCTGGTCATGCGCAACCACCCGGAATTTCTCTACACCATGCTGGCCGCCTCCATGACCGGAGCCGTGGTCGTGCCCATCGACCCGCGGTCCAAGGGGAGCAAGCTGAGCTACCAGATCAAGGACTCCAACTCCAGGGGTATCATCTTCACCTCCGAGTTCGCCCCGGACGTTCAGTCCGCCATCGCCGACCTGAAGGATGTCAAGGTCGTGGGCGCCTTGTACAAGGAAGGCTTCGACAAGAAGAGCCCGGGTGACTACCCCTCCCTCAACGAGATCCTCGAGGGACCCGAGGTCGGGCTGCCCGACAACCGGAACGCGGACCCCAAGTCCGCCTTCGAGGTCATCTACACCTCGGGCACCACGGGCGATCCCAAGGGCGTGGTCATCAAGGCCCACCGGCTGCCCATGTTCACCATGCTGGCCCAGTTCATCTGGCAGTATGCCGCGGACGACAAGCTCTACACCGGCCTGTCGCTGACCCACGGCAACGCCCAGTCCGTCACCCTGGTGCCGTCTCTCATGATGAACATCCCCTCGGTCATCAGCCGCAGGTTCACCAAGAGCAGGCTGTGGGACATCTGCCGGAAGCACGGCTGCACCTCGTTCTCGCTGCTCGGCGGCATGATGATGGGCATCTACTCCGAGCCGCGCAAGGACAATGACGCGGACAACCCTGTGCGAAAGGTGCTCAGCGCAGGCACCCCGCGCAGCATCTGGGAGGACTTCGAGAAGCGCTTCGACGTCAAGATCCACGAGTGGTACGGGGCCGTGGAGGGCGGGTTCGCCCACAACCTCCCGGGCACGGGTCCCATCGGGTCCTTCGGCAAGCCCATCGAGGGGGTCATGGAGATGAAGATCATCCGCGAGGACGACTCCGAGTGCGCCCCCGGCGAGATCGGCGAGCTCGTGGTGGCCCAGAAGCAGGGCCCGGTGGAGGTGGAGTATCTGGGCAAGAAGAAGGCCTCCGAGGAGAAGACCCGGGGCGGCGTGCTCAGAACCGGCGACATGTGCCACATGGACAAGGACGGGTGGCTCTTCTTCGACTTCCGCAAGGGAGGCGGACTCCGCCGCCAGGGTGACTTCATCCTGCCCGAGTACGTGGAGAAGGCGCTGGCCGACCTGCCGGAGATCACGGACGTGTGTGTGTACGGCATCCCGGCCGAGTCCGGGGCGCCCGGCGAGAGCGACATCGTGGCCGCTGTGGTGCCCGCCGACGGGAAGGCCCTCGACCCGAAGAAGATCGCCAAGGCCCTGGGTGCGACCCTGGAGAAGAGCTCCATCCCGCAGTTCCTCCAGATGGTCGCCGAGATACCCAAGACCGCATCCGAGAAGAACCTGGACCGGGTCCTGCGGGACGAGTTCCGCAAGGATGCGCCGAACGTGCACCGCATTTCGTAACGAACCATATTCTTCAATAAGGAGCGGATATTATGGCATATGATTTTCTTGATCTACAGCAGGCAGACACGATCCAGCTGAACGACGACCACGAGGCCCTCAAGAAGGCCGTGCGGAAGTTCGCCACCGAGGTGGTGAAGCCGGCCTCCATCGAGCTCGACAAGATGAGCGCGGAAGACGTGGCGAAGAAAGGGTCGCCCTACTGGACCGTCATGAAGAAGGCCCACGAACTCGGGTACCACACCATCTTCATCCCCGAAGAGATGGGCGGCATCGGCCTCGACCCGCTCGGCCTGCACATCTTCTTCGAGGAGATGGCCGCGGCCAGCATCGGGCTGGCGGTCTCCTGCGGGGTGGATGTGTTCCCCACCTTCTTCGCCAACATGATCCTCGCCGAATACCCGCAGCTCGAGGACATAGTCCTGAAGCCGTACGTCGCGGACACGGACTGCTCGCTGCTCGGCTGCTGGGCCATCACCGAGCCCGAGCACGGCTCCGACATCCTCACCCCCTTCCAGCCCCATTTTCACAACCCCAAGATCACCCACCAGCTCGTGGGCAAGAAGGACGGCGACGACTGGATCCTGAACGGTCAGAAGGCCGCGTGGGTCTCCAACGGGACAGTGGCCTCCATGGCGCTGCTGTTCTTCGGCACCGACCCCTCCATGGGGCTGGCCGGCGGCGGCATAGCCATCGCGGACCTCACGGACAAGGGAGTCACCCGGGGCAAGCCCTTAGAGAAGATCGGCCAGAGGGACCTCCCCCAGGGCGAGATCTACTTCGACGACGTGCGTGTCCCCAAGGAGCGCATCTTCTCGCTCTCCGATTCCTACGAACAGATGACCGACCTGGTCCTGGGCGCGGCCAACGCCCACATGGCCATCATGTGCCTGGGCGGCGCGCGTTCCGCCTTCGAGGAGACGCTCTCCTACACCAAGGAGCGCATCCAGGGCGGCAAGCTGCTGTGCGAGCACCAGGACGTCCAGCGCAGGCTCGCGGAGATGTTCATCAGCATCGAGGCGGGCAGGCAGCTCTCCCGGAACGTCATGAGCTACAATCTCTGGAGCTTCCCTCCGCACACCACCTATTCCATGACCTCCAAGGTGTTCTGTTCGAGGATCGCCTTCGACGTGGCCCAGAACGCCGTCCAGATCTTCGGCGGCAATGGGCTGACCAAGGAGTACTTCATCGAGAAGCTCTTCAGGGACATCACCTCCACAAGGATCGAGGACGGGTCCAACGAGAGTCTGACGCTCGCCATCGGCAACGAGATCCTCTTCGGCGAGAAGCCGTATTGAGAGACGTGATGCGTTGACCCCTCATTACCAGTGCACACACCAATGAAAAGGAGACAGCAATGGACAGCGTGTATGTGATCGGCGTCGGCATGATCCGCTTCGGCAAGTACCTGGACGGATCGGTACGGGCCATGGCCGGCGAGGCCGTGGACCTGGTTCTGGCGGATGCCGGGATCAAGAAGTCCGACATCCAGGCGGCATTCGTTTCGAACACCTTCTGGGGAATGTTCGCCAACCAGCACTCCATCAGGGGCGAGGTCATGCTCTGGGATACCGGGATCCAGGGCATTCCCATCGTGAACTGTGAGAACGCCTGCGCCGGGGCCTCCACGGCCTTTCACCTGGGCTACACCGCCATACGGGCCGGCATGTACGACGTGGTGATGGCTCTGGGCTCTGAGAAGATCACCCACCAGAACAAGGCCATGTCCTTAAGCGCGTACGCCACGTGCATGGACGTGGAGAACTTCGAGTCCCACATCAACATGATCATGGACATCAGCAAGAAGATCGATTTCAAGATGCCGGAGGGGGAGACCCCCCCGGGCGAAGGCAGGAGCATCTTCATGGACGCCTACGCCATGGGCGCCCGCTGGCACATGAAGAACTACGGGTCCACCAAGCGACAGCTCTCGGTGATCTGCTCCAAGAACCACTACCACGGGTCGCTCAACCCCAAGTCCCAGTTCCAGGAGGCCATGACAGTGGACGAGGTCTTCAACGCCCGTCCGGTCACCTACCCCCTCACGGTGCCCATGTGCGCACCGGTGGGCGACGGTGCGGCCGCGGCCATCCTGTGCTCCGAGAGCTTCCTGAAAAAGCTCAACGGCGTGAGGCCGGTGAGGATCAGGGCGTCCGTGCTCGGCTCGGGCACCGACCGCGGTCTGGAAGGGGTGGACATAGGTGAGCGCCTGTCCAAGAAGGCCTATGAGATCTCCGGGTTCGGGCCCGACGACATCGACCTGGCCGAGCTCCACGACGCCACGGCCTACGGCGAGCTCCACCAGTGCGAGGCCATGGGCTTCTGTGCGGCGGGAGAGGGCGGCATCCTGGCCGAGTCAGGGGCCACCACCTTGGGCGGCAGGATCCCGGTGAACACGAGCGGTGGGCTGGAGTGCAGGGGTCACCCCATCGGGGCCTCCGGTCTGGCCCAGATCCACGAGGTGGTTCAGCAGCTCCGCTGGGAGGCGGGCAAACGCCAGGTGGAGGGTGCGCGCATCGGACTGACGGAAAACGGCGGAGGTAACCTCGGCGTGGAAGAGGCCTCCATGACCATCCATGTTCTGGAGAGGGTGTGACACGCATGCACGAGACGGTTTACCCATGACACGCCCTCGATTCATGAGGCTGCCCGGGGCCGGAGAAAGCGGCAACCCCCAGGTGCGCATCGGAGAGACGGCGCCGGGCAGCCGCCCTCCATTTCAGAGGGGGCAGGGGTTATGCGATGAAAAAGGCGTAGACGCAGGGGCGACTCGACCTGCATGATGCATATGCATGAAAAGGGGGTATCGACAATGTCCAGTTCGTATGAACCGAGCAAATTCCAATTTCTGAACGATCCGCCGGTGACCAGCCGGCCGTTTTCCGTGGTGGTGGACGGCGAGAAGTGCATCGGGTGCGGGGTGTGCATCAAGCAGTGCCCATGCCAGACCGTGGAGATGGTGCCGAGGAAGGAGCCGGCGGCGAGCCAGCAGCCTGCCTGCCAGTTCCGCTGTCCGGCGGGAACCGACATAAGGGGATACCTCAAGGTCATTGCGGACGGCGGGTCCCTTGAGGACGCCTGGAGGATCATCGTGAAGACCAATCCCATGCCCGCCGTCACCGGCCGGGTGTGCCCCCACCCGTGCGAGTCATCCTGCAACAGGGCCGGAGTGGACTCGGCGGTGAACATCCACTCCCTGGAACGCTCCGTGGGGGACTATGCCCTCGAGCGTTCCCTGGCCTTCGACAAGCCGGCGCAGACCAGGAAGGAGAAGGTCGCGGTGGTGGGATCGGGGCCGTCGGGCATGTCCTGCGCCTACCAGTTGGCCATGATGGGCTACCAGGTCACGGTCTTTGAGGCATCGGGAAAGGCCGGCGGTATGCTGAGTTGGGCCATCCCGCTCTACCGCCTGCCCCAGGCGGTGGTGGACGCCGAACTGGACCGGATAATCGCCCTGGGCATCACCATGAGGTACAACACCACGGTGGGGAAAGATGTTTCACTGGACGACCTGAAGAAGGAGTTCAAGGCGGTCTACATCGCCCTGGGAGCCCAGGCGAGCGCTGCCCTGGGCGTCAAGGGTGAGGACGGCGACAGTGTCCGTACGGGACTTGCCTTCCTGCGGTCCGTCAAGGAGAACAAGCCCCTGGCGCTGGGGAAGAAGGTCATCGTGGTCGGTGGCGGCAACACGGCCATCGATGCGGCGCGCACCGCCCGCAGGATGGGTTCCGAGGTGACGGTTCTCTACCGTCGCACCGCCGCCGAGATGCCTGCCCATGCCGAAGAGGTCGCAGCGGCACAGGAGGAAGGGGTTGCCATCGAGTTCCTGTGCGCCCCGGTGAAGATCCCGGCGAACGGCAAGGGGAAGCTGACCTGCCAGAGGATGGAGCTCGGCACACCGGATGAGTCCGGTAGGCCCAGGCCCGTGCCCGTCAAGGGGAGCGAATTCGAGCTGGGCTATGACACCCTCATCGCCGCCGTAGGGCAGTCCATGAAGTCCGAGGGATTCGAGCCCCTGCTGGGATCGAGCTGGATCGGCATCGATGCCCTCGGCCGGACCGGCCAGAAGGGAATCTTTTCAGGCGGTGATGCGGCCAGCGGACCGGGCCTGGTCTCAGAGGCCATCGGAGCGGGAAGGAAGGCGGCCATGGCCATCGACGCCTCCTTCGATGGAAGAAAGGCCGAGCTGCCCGTCTACAAGGAGATCTCCTACCGGGACGTCCCGCTGACCGACCGGAAGAAGGCGGAGCGGAACGAGGCCGGAGGTCTCGCCGTTGAAGAAAGAATGCGCAGGGCGGATGCCGAGGTCAACCTGGCCCTTGACGCAGGTAAGGCATCCTCCGAGGCAAAGCGCTGCCTGGGCTGCGGCCTGGAGGAGCCCAAGTTCACGGGCCTGCCCTATTTCGGCAAGATCTGCATCGCGTGCCACAACTGCGAGGCGGTCTGCCCACAGGGCGCCCTGGCCTTCCCCCACTTCTATCAGGTGGAAAAGGGCAGGTTCGCTTACGACTTCGACTTCCCGCAGAAAGGATACGGGTATCCGAATCCCCTCATGCTGGACAAACCCGCCCCGCTCTCCGACATAGAGGACCGGCTCACCGGGACGGAGAAGGTGATCTACAACCGCAGATCCACCCGGGTCTACAAGCCGGATGCAGTACCGAAGGAGATCATCAACCGGGTGCTGGAAGCGGGCAGGTTCGCGCCGTCGGCCGGGAACTGCCAGGGATGGAAGTTCGTGGTGCTCACGGATAAGACTCTCATGGCCCAGATGAGCACCTCGGTGCTCAAATTCCTGAACATGTTCACCAAGCTCTACCAGGGTAAGGGGCCCATGCGCACCGCGATCAAGAAGACACTGGCCTTTGCCAAACCCTCGGGCTGCGATCAGCGGCCCATGGTGGCCATGCAGGCGCTGCTCACCCCGAAGTTCGGGGACAAGCCCCTGAGTGTCTTCTTCGATGCGCCGTGCGCCATCCTCCTGCTGGCCCACCACATGCACATCTCCGACGCCTCGCTGGGGATCGGCATCTGTGCCCAGAACATGGTCATGGCCGCACACTCCCTGGGGCTCGGCACCTGCTACGTGGGTTTCGTCTCCACGGCGCTCAAGATGGACCCCGCCACCAAGAAATTCTGGCCGAAGCTCGGCATTTCATGGCCATACGACATCCCGTGCACCGTGCTGACCCTCGGATACCCGGCGGTTCAGGTGGACAAGCCCGTGAACCGGGAATTCCCCCGGATCGTCTGGGTGGAGTGATGTGAATGTGCGGATCATGATGTGCTGAAAGCCCTATGTTTCATCCCCGGGCCTGCAGAAAGGGTTTGCCTCCTGCCCTGCAGACCCGGGGATGGTTCCGTTGTGCACTTGATACCATTACCGGCACCGCCGGCTGTTGAATGAGGGGGATTTCATGAAGCATATCCTTATTACCGGGGTTTCAGGCTATTTCGGACAGAAGCTCGTGGGCCACTTCAAGGACAAGCCGGATGTGGAACGAATCACGGGGATCGACATCAGACCCCCCGCCTCCGGCGACGGGAAGCTCGAGTTCATCCGGTGCGACGTGAGGGACGACCTGGAGAAGGTCTTCACGGGAAGGTCCATCGACTGCGTCATCCATACCGCCTATATCCTGCCGCCCATCCACGACACGGCCCTCATGGAGGATATCAACATCAATGGGACGAAGAACGTCCTGTCCGCGGCCGCAGCCTCCGGGGTGAGGTGGATCATGGACTGTTCGTCCACCACGGCATACGGCTTCCACCCGGACAACCCGGCTGTCCTGACCGAAGAGAGCGAGCTGAGGGGAAACGAGGACTTCACCTATGCCAAGAACAAGCGAGAGATCGAGGGGTGGATGGGCGGGTTCGAAAAGGACCACCCGGAGATCGGGCTCACGGTCATCCGCCCGTGCTTCGTGGTGGGTCCCGGATTCACCAACCCTCTGGCGCGCCACCTGTGCAAGAAGCTCTGCATCCTTCCCCTGACCACTGCCGATTTCCAGTACATCCACGAGGACGACCTCGTCGAGATCATGTACCTCCTCCTGATGCGTGAGAAGGCCGGGGTCTACAACCTGGCCGCCGATGGCACCATGACCTTCGGCGAGATGCTTTCCATCCTCGGCAACTTACCGCTCAGGGTGCCGGCGTGGCTCCTGTGGCCCCTGAACGACCTTGCATGGAAGCTGCGCCTGAGCTTCATCACCGAGTTCCCGAGCCCGAGCCTGAACCTCACCAGGTACCCCTGGATCGCGAGCAACGAGAAGGTCAAGAGGGAGCTGGGCTACCGGTTCAGATACACCACGAAGACGGCCTTCGAGTCCTTCGCTGCATATGTCAAAGGCAGGGGTTGACGGCGTGGATTTCTTGACATCGTGCCCCGACACTGAGGGATGTTCTGAGTGAACTGAATCATGGGTCACTGAAGGGAGGTCAAAAGATGAAGCTGCTCGAGCCGACCCGCATCGGAGGCATGGAACTGAAAAACCGGATGGCATTTCCTCCCATCACGACCGCCTTCGGGGCATCGGGCGGATGCTTCACCAATGTGGAGATCGAATACATGGTGGAAAGGGCGAGGGGTGGGGCCGCGCTCCTCTTCACGGACGGGGTGGCCACGGACCGCAACCGGCAACTCAGTGTGGATGCGCCCCTGCCTTACCTGGACAACGACGGGCAGATATCCGTCTACACCCGGTTTGTGGATGCCCTGCGCAACGAGGGCGCAAAGACGTGCATCCAGCTCTATCAGGCGGGCCGCCAGACCAAGCTCAGCAAGACAGGCGGCAGGGAGCCTGTCGCCCCTTCGGCCTGCTCCACCGCCATGCTGGGGCTGATACCGTTTCCCGATGCCGTGGAGATGACCGGAACGGATATCGAGGAGGCGCTCCGTTCGTTCGCCCTCGCCGCGAGCCGCGCAAAATGCGCGGGGTTTGACTCGGTGGATATCGACGGCGGCGCCGGCTACCTGATCCAGCAGTTCCTGTCCCCCCGTACGAACAGGCGCAGCGATGCCTGGGGAGGCTCGTTCGAAAAGCGTATGCGCTTCGCCCTGGAGGTCGTCTCCCGGGTCCGGGAAGTGGTGGGGGGCGGCTACCCCCTGATCTTCGACCTCCCCATGGATGAGTACGTGGAGGGGGGCATCGCGCCCGATGACGGCCTGCGCATGGCCAGGGTGCTGGAGGATGCGGGCATTGACGCCTTCAGGGTCCACGGGGTGCTCATGGAAACCTATAACCGGATGTTCCCCACCATGTCCTCGCCCCGGGGGCTCAACGCCCCTCTCGGAGCGGCCCTCAAGAAAGGCCTCGTAAGGGCGAAGGTCATGCTCGGCCAGAGGATCAACACCCCTGCGCTGGCGGAGAGGCTGCTTCAGGAAGGTGCCTGCGATGTCGTGCTCCTGGGCAGGGCCCTTCTCTGCGATCCGTACTTCCCGAGGAAGGTCATGGCCGGGAAGGTCCGCGAGATCAGGCACTGCATCGCCTGCAACACGTGCGTCGATCAGCTGGCGCTGAACAAGCCCGTCAGGTGCGCCCTGAACGCCGCCGTAGGGTTCGAACGGGAGTACCGCATCAGAAAAGCGGCACGACCCGTGAAGGTGCTGGTGGCAGGGGGAGGACCGGCAGGCATGGAGGCGGCCAGGGCGGCTTCCCTGGCCGGTCATCAGGTTGTCCTGTGCGAGAAAGGCTCCGAACTCGGGGGACAGATCCCCATCGCAAAGGTTCCGCCCCACAAGGAAGAACTTCAGACGCTGCTCGACTTTCAGAAGGCCCAGATGGAGATCCTGGGGGTGGACGTTCGACTGAACACCGAGGTGGACCGTGCCTCTATCGAGAAGATCTCGCCGGACGTCGTGATCGCGGCCACGGGTGCCCTCCCCGTGAGGCCCGACATTCTGGGCATGGACAAACAGAACGTACATGCCGCCCGGGATGTCCTTGCCGACCCGTCATGCATCCGTGGGCGCCAGGTCGTAGTGATCGGCGGAGGTACGGTGGGTGCTGAGACGGCGGAGATGCTCAGGAAGACGGGCAAGGAGGTAACGGTCCTGGAGATGCGTGATGCCATCGCTCCGGACATGGGCCTGTTCGTATACCTGGAGTTCGTCTCCCGTATGCGCGAAGACACGATCACTTTCATCACCGGTGCCGTGGTGAAGGAGATAGGACAAGGCACCGTTATCTATCGCGACAGGGAGAACCGGGAGCAGTCCGTGGAGGCGGATGATGTCGTCATCGCGGCGGGGTATCGGCCCGACCGGTCTCTCCTGCACGCATTGGACGGCATCGGGGTCAGGGTCGTGTCCGTCGGGGATGTCAACTCCCCGCGCAGGATCATGGATGCGATCCATGAGGGCTTCCACGCGGCGCGTCGTCTGGGTGCGGACGAAGAAGCATAGGGGGAGAGAGATGACATCGAGCAAACTCGTCGAAGCCATTGTGATGGCGAACTCCACCTGCCTCATGCAGATGGAGGCGTTCAGAAGGAATCCCGCCGATCCGGTGCAGGTTGCCATTGATCTCTCGGCGCAGGTCTTCAGGCTTCCTGCAAGGAAACGGACCTATGCCGAACTGGAGAAGGAGCTGGAAGCCCTGTTCATGAAGGAGCTCGGGCTGTCGAGCCTGCCTGGTCTTGTCGCAGGCATGGGAAGGGCGCTGACAGACCCCGCCGGTCCGAAGGAGGCGCTCGTCAAGACCATTGTCGCGAGCGCCTGCAGGAAGATGGGGTTGAAGGTGCCCGGGGAGGCGTCACTGGGTATGGAATCCTGATGCGGATGGAGAACATAAAAGGGAGGTGAGTGTTGATGCGGCTGCATGTTGCAGGGAAGAACGTACTCGTCACGGGGTCCGCCATGGGCATCGGCAAGGGGCTGTCCGAGTGTTTCGCCAGGCAGGGGGCCAACCTCGTCCTGGCTGATCTGGAGGCCCAGCGGGGCCGGCTCGATGCGTGGGCCCAAGAGCTCGAGCGGACCTACGGGGTCCGGACCTGGACCTTCTCCGTGGACCTCACGGAGCCTGACGGCCCGGAGCGGCTCCACGCACAGGTGTCCGAGACCGTACCCGGGGTCCATGTGCTCGTGAACAACGCGGGCATCTGCTGGTTCGGGACCTTCCAGGACATGCCCCTGGAACGCCTGTATACCATGATCCTGCTCAACTGTACCGCGTACGCCAAGATGAGCCGCCTCTTCCTGCCCGCCATGGTGGAGCTCGGAGAAGGGGGCATCCTCAACGTCTCGTCGGTCTCGGCATTCCAGCCCGTGCCGAGGCTCGGGCTGTATGCGGCCACCAAGGCCTTCACCCAGAGCCTCACCGAGGCCATCCAGGCTGAGCTCCCCAAGGGGAGCCGCGTGGTGGTCTCCACCCTGAACCCTCCCTTCACGAAAACCCACCTCATCGAGGATGCCGGCGTCCCCCTGGACTACATCCCGGTGAGGATGTCCTTCATGGACGTCGACGAGGTTACCTCTTCGGGCGTTCGGGCCTTCATGCAGGGCAAGGGGCGCTACGTTCCGGGCATCCAGAACAAGTTCGTGTTCCTGGTGTTTTCCAAGTTCATGCCCCACAGCCTCCTGTCCAGGGCCTCCCGGGTGCTCACCATGAGGCTTTCCGACATCCTCCCGCCGCGGTTGGCCATGATACTGGCCGGGAAAAAGGGAGGAAACGGTTTTCATTCGGCTTGAAATTATATAATATTCCGATGGGAGATTCAGTTTTGCGCCCAAGGAGATGACAACGTGAACAAACACACCAAGATCCTGTTCCTCCGCCCGTTCCTGCTCCAGGAAGCCGTCACCTACCTCATCCTCGTGCCCCATGTGATCTTCTTCTTCCTCAAGATCTCCCCCGAGTTCAGGGCGCATCTTGTGGAAGGCCTTGTCCTCGTCTTCATCCAGACCGTGTTCTCCGTAACCCTGGGGGCCTGGGTCAAGTTCCACTACGTCAAGCCGGCCATCGACCTGATGGAAAAGGGAGAGGGCTCCGTACCGGAGATCCGGTGTGCCCTGCGGTCGGCCTCCATCGTCCCCTTCGCCGAGGCGATCCTCATCTACATCAGATGGGCCGGCATCGCATGGTGCTCGGTGGTGGTCACCCTGTACCTCAAGGGCATCCTGTCCTTCGAGCTCCTCATCTTCGGGGGAAACATCCTGGGCATGACGGGCGTGTCCGGCATGGCCATGTATTACCTCATCGCAGAGAACAGCCTTGCGCCCTTCCATGCATGGTGCAGTTCCCGGGGGGTGTTCGGAGGGGAGAGCCGGGCCTTCGGGTTCAGCCTCAACCAGAAGCTCCTGGCCATCATCCTGCTCATCGCCATCCCGCCCATCGGAGACCTGCTGGGCATCATCTACCTCTCTATCTTCACCGGCATGGACCTGTCGTCCATCCAGCTCGGGTTCGTCTTCATCCTCCTGCAGACCGTGATCATGACCTTCCTCAACGGGATCCTGCTCATGAAGGGGATGACGGGCTCGGTGGGCAGGATGTCCCATATGCTCAAGGACATGGCCAGGGGGGAGGGTGACCTCACCAGACGGCTCGAGGTCATGGGGGCCGACGAGGTGGGCGAGCTTGCCCACTGGTTCAACGAGTTCATGGACAACATCGAGCAGATCGTGGGCCACGTGCGGGAG